>JANODL010000096.1:0-54247 GCA_031412675.1 Acidobacteriota bacterium
TACTCTGTTTTTTAAATTTTTTAACAAAATAAGTGTTTATATCTCTTATGAGAAAAGAACACTTAAAATTAGCCGATTCAGAACATAGTTATTTGACAACACTAACGACTTCAGGTCAACTAAAAGCTCGAAAAATGAAGCGGGCAATGACGCTTTTGTTACTCGATCAAGGAAAAACGATGGCAGAAGTTTCCCGAACTTTGGATTATGCTTATCCGAGTGTGGTGAACTTGAAAAAGAACTACTTGGAAAATAGCGTTTAGTGTTTGGAGGAAAAACCTAGAAGTGGTCGCCCGATTGTTTTTAGCGGAGAAGAACGTGCCAAAATCACGGCTTTGGCTTGTTCGGATACTCCCGAAGGACGTGCCAAGTGGAGTTTGCGGCTATTATCTGATAAAGCCGTCGAATTAGAACTGGTGGAAAGTATGTCTTACAGTAAAGTTCGAGAGATCTTAAAAAAAACGAACTGCAACCACATTTGAAAAAGACGTGGTGTATTGGCAAAATGGACGCTTTGTTCTTATCACGGATGGAAAGAATTTTGTGGCTTTACGCGCTGCCTTTGGATGAACTTTACCCGGTGGTCTGCTTCGATGAACGCCCGTGTTTTCTGATTGCCGAAATAGTCAAGGGTTTGGAGATGAAGAGCGGGCAGGCGGCGAAAGAAAACTATGCTTATGAAAAGAAAGGCTCATGCGCTTTGCTTGCCACCATTGAGCCGTTGACCGGAGAGAGAATCGCCGATGTTTTTGCCCGCCGCACGAAACGGGAGTTTGCGCTGCATTGCCAAAAGGTTGCCGCTCATTACCCCAAAGCAGGGCGTATCAGAATGGTCTTGGATAATTTGAACACGCATAACGCGAGTTCTTTTTACGAAACTTTTTCAGCAGACGAGGCACTGCGCCTGTCGCAACTATTTGAATTTTATTATACGCCGCCGAAAGCGAGTTGGCTCAATATGATTGAAATTGAATTTTCGGCTCTTTCAAGACAGTGTTTGAACAGAAGAATTGCAAGTCAAACAGAACTGGAAAAAGAAGTCTTAGCGATTGTCAAAGAACGAACTGAGAAGAAAATCAAAATTGAATGGCAGTTTTCTATCGGGAAGGCTCGAAAGAAACTAAATCGCCATTATGAAAATGTCAATTCTGAAAACAGCAAGTATAAAGAAACTTAAAAAACAGAGTATTTACCATGTTTACTTATAAACATAGCAATTACTGTTACTTCGTGTAATGTTCTCCATCTGGCGTGTGATCCATCTGCATATCCGGTTCGTATTAAGGTGAAAATTTCGTTTCCAATTTGACACGCTCTTACATGGAGTCTAATTAAAGTGTCAAAGACAACATCATTTTCAATTATTGCATCTGGACGATATTCATCATTGAATTCTCTTCCAGAATCATTAACCAGCAATAAGAAAGACTCAAATACATCAAATGCTTTTTTCCATGTATCTTTAAGACGATTTTCAAATCCTTCTCGGTCTTCTCTGTGTAATTTAAGAGTTGAAGGTGAATCTCTATCTATTATTTTGAGAACGTGGTTAGAAGTTTCTTTAATTACTTTGGGATATGCTTTCTCAAAATTATCCGTAATTTCTCTACCAACTTTTTCTATGTCTTCATCCGTAATTTCAATTTTTTTATCTGTTCCATCATTGATTTCCATTGTGGCGGTATCATCATTTTTTTCAATGAATTCTACAAATTTATTTGTTATTGTCTCAATTTCAATATCAGACACATCTAACTTAGCTCTAAGAACTTTACGAATGAGAGTTTTCATAGACTTAAGTTCATCTAACTTTGAGTCAAAGATTTTTTGAAAAGTTTTCATGATTTCTATGTGTAAAATAATATTCCCTAAAGTTAATTGATTTATGTTTTTCAGGCAAGTTTGGACAGCGTTCAGAGTTCAAACTTTAGTTTGTTCCGCCGCGCTTCGCTGGCGGTTGCACGCTGAAGCGTGAACTCTGAACTTTTTTACATCACGGTTTCGATTTCATCAAAACCCGGACGGATGAAATCGCGGGCTTTCGGAAATTTTGTTTCGGTTTTTTGTTTGATGTTTTCGAGCAGGGAAATATGCGGTTTGATGGTTGGGGCATTTTCGTCGGTCATCAGCGCAGTCCACGCCATAACGGAGCGTTCGATGGCGATGAGCGCGATTTTGATTGAGCCGTTTGTGTCTGATTGCAAATCGTTTAATGCTTCCTCGTCCGTGTTGCCGTCAAAATCTAAAAGTCCGTGAAAACCGCGTTGGATTTTGGCGGAAATGAAGAATTGATACCATCGAATTATTTCGAGCATTTCGGTTTGCGCATCTTCATCGAGCGCGGAGAAAATCAGCCAGTCATCTTTTTCTTCAAGCGTTTTGCGTGTGTCTTTCCAATATTTTTCGGCGAGTTCGGTTAATTCTTCATTCTTTATAAGTTTCTTTTCGCGGGCGCGATGTGCAGCAAATTTTTCGCTGTTGACGGCATTTAGGTCAATGCCGCGTTCTTTCGCCATTTCCTTGAGCATCATTGACGCTTCGGCAAAATTGGCAGCGATTCTGCGCCAAAAGGCTTCATTTTCGATGTCACGCTCTTCGTCAGACATTTCGCTTTCCGCTTCAGCCACGCGGCAGCGAGCCGTAAATGTGCATCGTTCGCACCAGCGGTCGCAGTAATTGTGAATGCCGGAAATGAATTTGTCGAACATCGGAATATTTATTCGGGCGATTGGGAGACGACTTTGTTGAGGGCGGCTTGGCGCGATGATTCGACGCGTTGGCGGGCGCGTTCGGCGTGGTTTAGTTTGACGGCGGGTGAAGCGGCGGGCGCGGATTTGCTGTTGGCGGCTTTGGGTTTGACGGACGGTTTCGGTTGGTTTGAATTGGGTTTTGCAGATTTTTTCATCGCTTATAAATTTTCGTCAAAGATTTTTTGCCTCTATTATCGTTCGTGTCGGCGTAAATTCAAAATCACGAAGGCTTTTCCGCGCAGTTTTTATCTGAAAATTAACGGCAAGTAATGTTTTTGCGAGCGTCTTTTTTTGGTATAATCGTTTCGTTTTTAACTTGAATTCCAATCTCTTTAGGGAAAATAACTTATGGCATACCAAGCATTTATCCTTTTACCTGCGGACAGCGACGCGACAATTGAAAGAGCGCGCCGGAAACTTGAAATTTACTTTTCCGACGACGAAGATCGGGATATTTTTTTTGAGACCGCCGAAAACCGTCTGACGATGACGATTGACGATTGGAATTTGTATGTTGACCTTAATTCCAATCCGTATGTCATCGAGGAATCAAAGGATTTGGCGCGAATCTTTGCCGCCAAACGCGCCGATAAAGATGAAATTGCCGCTTGCAGTATTCGTCTGGAAATCTCGGCGGACGAAGACGAAGATATGTATTATTTTAACGATTATCTGGAAGCGGCGGAAACACTCGGAGAATTCAAAGGCGCGAAAATCTGGGAAGGCGCAGAAGAATCGTTTCTCGGTTAAGGTGAAATTGTCTGAAATTTGAAAAGGCTTTGCGCAAAGTTTTTGTGCAAAGCCTTTATTTAACCGAAAGTAACATCAATTCCTGCCTCATCTAAACTATCAAGTAATGGTTGCGAGGCATTTCCTGCAAAATGCCAGGTTATTTGCCATCCTTTTTTGACTAATAGTGCATCGCGTTCGACTTCCGACGTTATTTCGGGCGAGTGAGAAGTATATTTACCGCCTTTATATTCAACGCCTCTCGGTGGGTCGGAATCTTCATCGGCAATATCCAGCCGTCTGTAAACTCCTTTTTTGACCTTCACCGTTACTTCTGTTTCTCCCCAGCCCAAAACCTTTTGATAAGCCGTAACCTCTTTATTAGCCTTATTGGCTTTTTCCATGTTGGCATCATAAACATTGCTCCATTGTTCATAAGGTTGAGCTTTTGCGCCCATTGCTTTTCGGCGCTCTTTATATTTTTTCCATCTTTGCGCTTTTCCTTCAGGCGTTCTGGCGCAAAGTTTGACCCCCACACCCTTTGCTTTAAAGGCACCGACCTTTGCCGCCGCTTTGGCTTTCTTTTTGGAATCTAATCCTTTTCCCATACGTTAGTTTTCGGTTTTTGAAGTTTCAGAAAACCAAGCGTTTTCGTTATAAGCGGTTTCGGCTTCTTCCCAAGCCTCGTCGGTGACGAGCGGCGACCACAGTCTTTCGATGCGGTCTTCGGGCGGAAATTTTTCGTCGTCCAAAACGGTTTTGATTTCCGGCTGTTCGTCGAAATTCGGCGCAATCTCGAACATGATCGAGATAAACGCCGTGATGTCTTCGGCGGTCGTAAAACCGTGGCTTTCGGCGCGTCTGATGCCGCCTCTGACCATTATGCG
The DNA here is from genome assembly GCA_031412675.1 of Acidobacteriota bacterium. Taxonomy (GTDB): domain Bacteria; phylum Acidobacteriota; class Blastocatellia; order Pyrinomonadales; family Pyrinomonadaceae; genus JAFDVJ01. Next base: position 4,367 of record JANODL010000096.1, read on the forward strand.
AAGCGTTTCGTCATCGCGTTCCGCCGTTCTTTCGGGAAATTCTTCTTTGGCATGTCCGACGAGAAATTCGACGAATTCTTCATCCGTTCCCTTAATCAAAGCGTCAATTTGTTCTTGTCTGATGACGAGCATCAATAATCTCCTTTTTAAAAAAAATCTTTTAGGGTCCGACAATGACTGTCATTTCGCCTTTGACGATTTTATTCGGCGGTCCGAGTGGTTCGAGGATCGTATCACCGAGACGGCATTGCGGCAGAAAATTGACTTGCACGGTTGCCGAACCGTCAATTACCACGCCCGGACCGTGCGGCGGAACCGGCGAAGGCGTAACGCACGCGTGAATGTCCGCGCCCGAAGCCGCCGCGCCCGAAATTGCGCTTGACATCGAAGCCAGAACAGCACCTTTAGTGGCTTGTTCAGCCGCATAAGCCGCCGGTGCGCCGGGCGTTCCCGCCGCCGCCGCCGTTGCTGTGACCGCGGTTTGAACGGCAATATCGGCTGTCTGTTTAGCGGCTTGAAGTGCCGCCGCCGCGGCGAGCGGAATTCCGCGCCACGCGGGCAGAAAGCCGATCAAAACATTCAAACTTCCGGGTCCGGGCGTGAGCACGGGCGGCAGCGGATGCGCAACATTATCTAAAATTCGGGCGGCTGGTCCTTTCGGCATTTTCTCTTCTCCTTAAACTAAATCCGTTTGTTTTAATTCGTTGTTTTCCAGACGGTAGGCGGTCAGCGCGTTTCCGTCTTCGGTTTCGGCAAACAATGTCTCGATTTTCCCGAACAGCGTGACGATTTCATCGTCCGTGCAAGTCGGCAAAAATTTCCGTAAAACACGCGGGTCATAATAACGAAAAATCATCGGATTGCCCTTTTCGTCATAAACATTGACCAAAGCACGACAATGGCGGCGCATTTCTTTAAGCGAATAACGGCAATGCGCGAAAATTCCCCAATGATTGCCCGAACATTCCTTGAAAACCCATTCCGAAAAAGACGAACCCGGCAAAAGAATGGCGACATACGGCGCGGCATAAAGAACATCGGGTTCGAGTTCGCCGCGAAACAGACAGTAATTCGGCGTGTTCGTTTCGTAAAGACGCATCGGCAGGTCTTCGACCGATGCGCCGTCCAGAATGCAGTAGAGTCTGGTTGTTTCCGAAAAAAGATAATTTTTCAGTTTTTGTGCTTCCATTATATTAAAACCCACTTATCATTTTGCATTACAAACCGCACAAAACGGCGTTGCATTCTTCGCGCCTTTGTAAAGCACTCGCGCCTTCGGACTGGTTCTTTTTTTCTTCTTTCCGCTCATTGTTCCCGACAAAGATTTATAACTATTCGGATTCGGCGGCGGTTTCGGCGGTTTGATAGCCGTGTTTTGTCCGGGCTGTGCATTGTCGGCTTCTTTCGGCGGTTTCGGCGTGTCGGGACTACAACCCGCGCCCGAACCAGCCGCGCCGCCGCTGTTGATCATGACCATCGTGCCTGAAATCGTTACGCCTGCCGGACCGACGCTGACAAAATTTCCGCCGACCTTCATCGTGACCTGTGTTCCGGCTTCGATCACCGCGCTCATTCCTGCTTTGATGTGAACGCCCATTCCCGCATCGAGCGCGTAATTACTGCCGACTTTTTCCTGCAAATCCGAGCCGACTTTGAGCGACATCGTACCGTCAATCTGTTCGTTCTGATCGCCGTCCACTTTTAGATGTTTATCTTTTTTGACCTTTTCATACTGGTCGTTTTCGATAATCAAATGACGGTCGTGCAGGATTGTTTCCATACAATCATTTTTGACGCGAATGTCTTGATTCTTTTCGGCGTGGATAAAAATCTGCTCCGAGCCTTTTTTGTCCTCGAAACGAAATTCGTTAAAACCGCCGCCGCCTTTTGACGAGTTCGATTTAATCGTGGATTTCGTCTTTTCGTCCGGCAAAGTGTAGGGCGGCATCGTTTGCGGATTATAGACGCAACCCGTAATAATCGGCTGGTCGGGATCGCCTTCGAGAAAATGCACGAGAACTTCCATGCCGATGCGCGGAATAAACATCGTTCCCCACTTATTGCCTGCCCATGTTTGCGCGACACGCACCCAGCACGAACTTGCTTCGTTGATCTTTCCTTCGCGGTCCCAGTTAAACTGGACTTTGACGCGTCCGTATTTATCGGTAAAAATCTCTTCGCCGCCGGGTCCGACGACAACTGCCGTCTGACTGCCTTGAACAATCGGTTTCGGCGTTCTGCGCGGCGGACGATAACCCGGCGCACCCGCACCGTGCAGAATGCAGGTAAAACTGTTTGTATAAGGGTCGGTCGCGCCTTCGTTTGAAACGTAACTCGGATTCTGTTCGGCTTCGTGCGTGACCGTCAAAATGGTGTACATTTTGTTGGCATCGGCGTTCGGATGCTGTGAAAGACTAAATCTGTATCCGGCGGTAATCGAACAGCAATCGGAATTAGCAGTCGCCGTCGTGACCTGTGCGTCGAGCGATTCCATCATCTTTTTGACGGTTGACTGACGGTCGTTAAAAACCTTGTTCAGTTCGCCCGCTTGTTCGCCGCCGCCTTTGTCTATGCCGTCGTATTTTCGCGCATAACCGCCCGGAAAATCATATCTTTCGAGTTTCAGGCTGTCGCCGAACGAAAAACGGCTCGGCTGTTCCAAATCGAGCCGGTTGGTCGGAAGCTGAAAATTATAATCCCAGAGCGTGACCTTTCCGGTTTGCAGTTTGTAATCGCTTAAAAATGTGCTGACCGCGCCGATAAAATCTGCATCCTCACCGACATTGACGAAAAACGGAATCGTTGATTTGCCCGGGCAATCGCGGTGCGATTGCGGCGTGTCGGCAACAATCATCTTGTGCGTTCCGTCCGAATGCTCGAAGTAATAATAAATTCCTTCTTCTTCCATCAGCCGCGACGCAAAATCGAAATCCGTTTCGCGGTATTGAACGCAGTAATTGCGCGGTTCGTAATTTTCCTGTAATTCGTATTTGACCTGAAATCCCGCGAAAAGTTTCTTTAAAATATCCGGCACGCTGATTTGCTGAAAAATTCGGCTCTGGCTTTTTTGCGTGAGAAGCCAAATGTGCGGAACGACCGAGATGTAATAATAAGAGAAACGAACATCGCGGTTGCCTTGCGAAAATTTATTGACCATTCCGGTAAATTCGCGTTTTGAACCGTCGTCCGCCGAAATATAAATCGTCACGCCTTGCCCGATCAATGATTTCGGGTCAACCGTCGTCGGCGAAAAACTAACCTCGTTCTCTTCGTGCAAGAGTTCAACATCGAATGAAAAAAGCTGAGAAAGTGCTTCGTGCGCGGTGAATCTGTTGATCAACAGATAATCCTTGCCCAAAGGCGTTGAAATACTCATCAGTCGTTTGTCTTGCGTCGTTGCCATTTTATTCCGGTTCTCCAAACAAATAATTAAACTCTCACGAAACTTACTACTACTGCATTTGCTTAAACGCGTCGGCAAGCGGCAGATATCCGATTCCGACCTCCTGACTGCCTGAGAAGAAACTAAGCGGACGGCGAACATAAACACCGGTTCGCTGTCCGTCTTTACCCGGAAACGGATGATACGGTTCCATACAGTTCACCGTGTCGTCCTTACGGTCAAAAATAACATTCATATGCGTTCCGCCGACTTTCGGGTAATTGAAAATAATAATCATTGGCGTATCAATCGTCGTGTAATCGCTTTTCAGCTTCGCCGGACTGATATATTTCAACTCGGCGCGAATTTCCGCCGATTCGCAGACCGTGCGGATTCCCGGAATCGGCATCGAGCCGTCCTCTTTGGTGAGATGGTCGAATTTAGTTATCAGCTCGCTTTGCCACATCGTTTTGCGCTTGTAAATCTGCGACATTGCCGCCGTCCACCAGGCGATCGAAGCCGCCCAGCAGGCGTTTTTGTCGAATTGCCCTTCGGGTTTTATCAGTTTCGTATAATCTCCCATAATCAAACTCCAAAGTTAAAAACAGAATGGAAACGAGCCAGCGCAGAGAGAAAACGTCTTCAAACCGCACCGACTCGTCCTATTTCCAGCCCACAATTTTAACTAATGTCATAAACAAACTTTTCACCGTCGCCGACCGCTACATAAACCTTTTTGATTCCTTCGCCCGAAGCCATCCGCGATAAAACTTCGCCTGACATTTCGGGTAAAAGCGTTCCGGTCAAAATGTTGTAGACGTTGCGTGCGCCGCTGTCAACGTCGGTGCATCGCTTCGCCACAGTTTCTATGACGGAATCATCATAAGAAAATTGCGCTCCGTGATTATCCATAATGCGATTTTTGATTTTTCCGAGCTGTAATCTGATGATTAAACGCAGAATATCGTCGGAAATCGGATAGAAAGGAACGGTTACCATTCTGCCCAAAAGCGCAGGTTTAAAGGCTTTGACGAGTTCCGGTTTAATGGCTTCGACTAATCCTTCCGGTTCGGGTTTCGTGTCGGGATCGGCGCAGAGCTTCATAATGGTATCCGTGCCGACGTTTGAAGTCAGCAAAATGACACAGTTTTTGAAATCAATCACGCGTCCTTCGCCGTCTTCCAAAACGCCTTTGTCGAAGACTTGGAAAAATAATTCCATCACATCGGGGTGCGCTTTTTCGACTTCATCCAAAAGCACGACCGAATACGGTTTGCGGCGCACCGCTTCCGTCAAAACACCGCCTTCGCCATAACCGACATATCCCGGAGGCGAACCTTTGAGTGATGAAACCGTGTGCGCTTCCTGATATTCGCTCATATTGATCGAAATCAAATTGCGTTCGCCGCCGTAAAGCGAATCGGCGAGCGCGAGCGCGGTTTCGGTTTTACCGACACCCGAAGTTCCGACGAGCAGAAACACGCCAATCGGACGTTTCGGGTCTGTAAGTCCGGCGCGAGCCGTGCGGATTCTTTGCGTAATCGCTTCGAGCGCGTGATCTTGTCCGAGAACTCTTTCGCCGAGCGTTTTGTGCAAATTCAAAACGGCTTGGATTTCGTCCGCGACCATTTTTCCGATTGGAATTCCCGTCCAGCCCGAAATGACTTCGGCGACAATCTGACCGTTGACAACGGGTGACATCAAAGGATTTTCGCCTTGAAGTTCCTTTAATTCGGCGTTCATACGTTTTAATTCGCCTTTCAAAAATTCCGTGTCAACCGGTTTATTTACTTCCGGCGCGGGTGCGGTTGCGGCTGCGTCGCCGGTTACTGAATCAGTTTCAGCCGTTGCCGCTGCCGCTGTTTCGGGCGCGTCAATAGTTTCTGCGCTTAAACCATCCGCTACCGCAGATGGTTCTGACTTCGGATCGAGCCGCGACATTTCGAGTTTGAGGCGAATATTGCGGATTTGATTGGTTAAATCTTTTTCTTTTTCCCATTGTTCGGTAAGTTTTGCCAATTCTTCTTCAGTCGCGGCGCGTTTTGCTTTTAAATCGTCGAGGCGTTCGTCGTGATCCGCGCCCGTCACCTGTTCGCGTTCGAGCGAATTTATTTCCGAAGTCAGATGCTGAATCCGCCGTGTCGCATCTTCGACCGCGCCCGGTGTCGCGCCTTGTCCGATGGCGACTTTCGCGCAAGCCGTGTCGAGAACGGAAACCGATTTATCGGGAAGTTGACGACCTGTAATGTAGCGGTTTGAAAGTTTGACGCATTCGACAATTGCTTCGTCCAAAATACGAACATTGTGATGCTCTTCCATTTTTTCGAGCAGTCCGCGCATCATTCCGATCGCTTTTTCTTCGTCGGGTTCTTCGACTTTGACGACTTGAAAACGTCTTGCCAAAGCCGCGTCTTTTTCAAAATATTTTTTGTATTCCGCCCAGGTTGTCGCCGCGATTGTGCGAAGTTCGCCGCGTGCGAGTGCGGGTTTTAAAAGATTCGCCGCGTCGTTTTGTCCCGCCGCGCCGCCTGCGCCGATCATCGTGTGCGCTTCGTCAATAAACAAAATAATCGGTTTCGGCGAAGATTTTACTTCATTAATGACATCTTTCAGACGGTTTTCAAATTCACCTTTGACGCTTGCACCCGCTTGCAGAAGTCCTAAATCGAGCGTTCTGACCGTCACGTTTCGGAGCGGTTCGGGAACATCGCCCTGCGAAATTCTGAGTGCGAAACCTTCGACGACCGCCGTTTTACCAACGCCGGCTTCGCCTGTCAAAATCGGGTTATTCTGCCTCCGGCGCGTTAAAATATCAACAATCTGGCGAACCTCAAAATCGCGCCCGAGAATCGGGTCAATTTTTCCTGCCGCCGCTTTTGCCGTCAAATCTTCGGTGTATTGGTCGAGAGCCTTTGTTTTGCCCGGAACGCCCGAAGCAACCGGCGCACCGTTAGAACTTCCGGCAGTTTCGCCGAGTGCGACAGCATCACGCGCTTCTGATGATTCGCCTGTAATTTCTTCGAGCTTCGTTTGCAGAGCCTCGACCGAAATATGACTGAATTCACGCGAAACATCACGCGCAATCCGTGCCGTGCTTTCGTTCGAGAGCAAAGCCATAATAAGGTGTCCCGAACGAACACGCGCCGCGCCGAAATCAACCGAAGCAACGAGCCACGCATTCTGAAACCATTGCGGAAGACGGTCGGAAAGTCCGGGCGTGCGCGTGTTTCCGGTTTTCAGACGGTCGAGCGCGGTCGAAACATCCTTGCTCAAACGGTCAATATTGACCTCGTAATGACGACAGATTTTATGCAAATCCGTGTCTTCCTGCTCAAATATCTTGGCTAAAATATGTTCAATTTCAACATCGTAATTGGTGCGTGAAAGACAAAGTCCCGCCGCGCCTTCCAACGCGCCGCGACACGTGTCGTTTAATCTGCCGACTAAAGATTTTAAATTTACATTCATTTTTCTTTCTCCTTAAACATTTGAAACGGTTCTAATTATCCATATTTAAAACAACCTGGTCATCGTCTCCGGTAAACGGTTTCGTTTTCAAAAATGCTGTCCAGCCGAGCATCGGACGGCGTTTGGCGCGGGTCGTCAAAATCGTACTGGGAACTTGTTTTGCTTGTAAAATTAACTGCACGTCAAAATCGAACTCCAGACCGTTCATAAACCGCACGATTGATTTCAATGGTTTATAAGCTGTTCCGCTTGGTAAAAACGCCTGAAATTCGTTAAAGGCAAGCGCACCTAAAACTATCCGAAACTTTGATTGCTGTTCCCAAACGCGGCTTCCGATAATCGCAGTTGTGCCGAGTCCGCTGTTTGCCTGACCGAGTTTTGTTATGCTTGCACTGTCTAAATCCAACCATTGACCGAAAAATTGCAGGATTTTTGCTTTAACGCGAAAGTAATCACTCAGGATATTGCCAAGCGCAGTTGCCGAATGAGGTTTTTGAGCAATTAAACCACCGTAAGGCAAAAGCGATTCGTCTTCAAGGTTCATCTGCCCGCGCAAACCTTTCGTGCCGAGTCCGGCAATGTCGAAAAGAAAGGCGGTAAAATCGTCTTGTCCGCGCTCATAACCGATCGGAAAGCGATATTTTTCCCATGCGCGAAAAAACATCGAAACCGAACGATGCGTGAAAATATCCAAAAACGTCCACATCGCCGTGTCGCGGTAGCGGATGCGTTCCATGATAAGCTCGGTGTAATGAATCGGCATCACACCCGAAACACCGACCATTCCCATAAAATTGATGAACATTTCCAGCTTTTGCTGTTCAGTAAATTCGTCAAAAGATTCTTTGAGTTCGTGAACTTGGCTGGCGGGAAAACTCAGGCTCATTCGTGAGCGAAAACGGACAATTTCTTCATGCGGCAAGGCATCGCGCCCGACGGCTTTGCGCTCCGGGAAAACTTTTTCGAGAAGCCGAACGGCTTGGAAAAATTCAAACCGGTACGGCTCTTCGGCAAGTTTTTGATTTAAAGGTTTTTCTGCCATTGTGAATTTAAGATTCCAAATTCCAAATTCCAGATTCATAAATGCTAATTTGGAATCTTAAATTTGAAATTTGAAATTATAAAAGAACTTGTTCGCCCGTTCGCGGAACAAAAATTTTCACATCTTCTTCGCGCTGTTTTGTTCGTAAAACTGTTTGATTAAAAGAATTAAGCGAACTGTAGAGTCCGAAAAATCTTTCCAGAACCGAGGCAAAAAGAAACATTCCGCTGCCGACGAATTCTTCTTCGTCCATTGTCAGAGTCGTTTCCAACCCGCGCACGAAACCTGCGCCGATATGTTCGCCGATCCGCCGCACAACCTTCCGGCTGGAGATTCCCGTAATCCCTAAAATCTGCTTGCGTGTCGCTGAAGAATCGGCAAAATTATAGAGATGCAGAATTTCCTGCAATGCTTCGGGCGTTCCGTTCGTGCTTTCGATAATTGATAAATAATTCAAATTCAGATGCGAAATCAAACGCCATTGCAAAGCACGTCGGCGCGCCGGACGAAGCGTTTCCGTCGGTTTCGTCAAACATCGCGCCTTTGAAAGCAGACCGCTTCCTTCGACCTCAAAATCGCCTTCGCGCCCGCCAAAGGGAAGACGTGCGGGCAAATCGCGGTTCGTGCAGGTCGTTCTGAGATTCAAAACCTCGACCGCCGGAACATACGGGTTAAAATTCATATCTACCAAGGACACAAATATTTCCGTTCCTTCGTCTTCTTCGCGCTGTGAATCGCGCCTCGAAGCGTACCAGAAAGATTTTTCCATCTGCTCACCATAAGCGTGGCGAAGTGAATAAAACGGCGAAAATTCGCGGGTCGTATTCGTTTTCGGATCGGTTGTGATAACGTCGTCAACCGAATAAACTTCGGTCGTTGTTTGGCGATGAACATCCGGCACAACGTGATATTCGTATTTTTGCTGGGAAAGATAAATCGGGTCAGCCATCCGCGAAAAAAGATTGATAATCGGCGTGCATCCGAGCCGAAAAGTATCGGCTGTAATAGGTGCTTTCGGCGGCGTAACATTTTTCAAATGAATGAGAATATCAAAATGACTGCCGAACTTTTTGGAGATTGCCTGATCAATTCCGTAAATATCGAAGAACAAAAATTTATACGGAAAGGCAAAATATTCGGTCAGCAAACGGTAGCCTTGAAACGAGCGTTTCGTGTAGGGTAAAAGTGATTCTTCTTCGGTAAAACCGACTTGTTTGATCGCGTCTTCGGCAGACAAAATCACCGGATCGGGAAGTTTTAGCTGAATATTGGTTAAAGTTTTTAAGGTTTTATTGCCAATTGGCGCTTCTTTGGCGCGGAACTCGACCTTTGTCGCCTGATTGAAAATCATCTCGTAGAGCGGAAAAATCAGCTGCGGGTCGCCATTGATGTAAAAACGCAGAAATTTCAGCGGCTCAGCCGTGCTTCCGACCTTAAATTCGTTCAAATTTGAATCGCCGAAACAGCGCATACTCAGGCGAATATGGCTTTCGGCGTATTTTCCGCGACCGTCTTTCGGGGCGTTTGATTCGAGCGCGGCGGATTGAATTTCCATCGGCACGAGCTGAACGTCATAGCCTGTCCGAAATTGACACGGCGTTCCGTCAACCGGACGCGAATTAAGTTTTGCACCGCGTTCGAGCATCTGCACCGCCGTTAATTTATCGTTCGGCGAACCGAAGGAAAATTGCGTAATCGCCATCGAAGGAATCGGCGAAAGGTAGTGCGGGTAAAGAACATTGAGAAAAGATTCGGTGATTTCGGGAAGTTCGTCGTCGAGTTTTAGAGAAATCCTGCCCGTTAAAAAAGCAAAAGCTTCGATGATTCGTTCGACGTGCGGGTCTTCGATTTTTTCTTCTTCAAGCAGAAGCCGTGCCGCAATTTTCGGATATTTGCGGGCAAATTCCGCGCCCATTCGGCGCAGAAAAATGAGTTCGCGTTCGTAGTAACCTAAAAGTTCGTCGCGCATTAAGATTTTTTAACTAAAAGACAGTTTTTTGTTTGGTCAGAAATTAAAATTTACTCTATGGTAAATACATCATCGGAATCGAAACATTTTTGTCAATTCTGGCATTAAACCAAGCCATATCGCGGACGACCGGAGAGCCGAACGCCGGATCGTTGACATAAAGAGTTCCATCTTCATCAACACCTGAGATAACGACAATATGGTTCACACCGTTCCATTGTCCGGCTGCCCAAATCGGTCCGTAAGCTCTTAAATTATCGTCAATAAAACGCCAGCTAAAACTTTGATTTACCTGCGGCAATGTTTCCAATCCCAAATCACGAGCCAGATTGATAAATTCTTCCGCGCCGATTCCCTGATTATCTTCGTATTCTTGCGGAAGCGGATTGATGCAAGCCGATCTTCTATAACCGTATAACATTCTTGCCGAAGCATGCCAGCAATTCATCTGTCTTTCCTGCATAATGTGCATTACGTCAAGTCTCATTTTATCCTCCTCATTTTTCCTTTACTTCAAATTCGCCGCTTCCGAGTTGCAGAACAGTATCAAAGGCAATCGGTTCAGGTGCCGGTTCGACATTCAGACTCGCCTCGATCCGAAATTTCAACTTTCGGTCAATGTTGTTAACCGGTTCGAGCGTCACCTTCAAATTTAAAAATCTCGGTTCAAAGATTTTGATTGCATTTTCGAGCGCGTCCGCCAAGCGTTTTTGTTCGACGTGGCTTTTCGCGCTGATTCCCGTAATATCGGGCAAGCCATAGACGACAACCGATTTTTTGACTTCTTCCAGACGCTCGTCAATTTCTTCGGGAAAACACCGCGAATTTAAAAGCCATTCCAGATCGCGCCGTACCGACAGTTTTAATTCACGAAGCGATTTTGAACGCGATTTCGGTGCTTCACGCGACATATCCGGCTCAAAATCGAGCAGTCGGTCTAAAATCGAAGGCGTGATGCGAATTTCGTTATCAATCCGTGACATTATTTAAAAAGAGAAAAGATACCGCCACTTTGAAGATGACGGTATTTTGATTTTTTTGATTTCTTTGAAAATGTCCGCCGCCGAAAACTCATTGGCGGACACCTTATGACATTCTCGGAAAATTAGGCTCCTGTGCCTTCGACTTTCTTGATGTCGTAGCTGGTCGTGTTGGTCAAAGCCACCGAACCATCAGATTTTTGTTGGAAATATTCAAACGTAATGTTTGTAAAGTTGAACGAAATTTGTTCCATCGGCATAATCGAACTTCCGTTGCTTCCGCCGGTTTGGAATGACGAGATAACGATGTCGCCGAACGTCACTTTCGTGTAGGTGAACGGATTGCCGTCGCCGCCCGTTTTGCGGCAACTCAGAATAGCTTGCGGAATGTGGTTGCCCTTCGCACACGCTAAGAAGAGTTGCGGTGATGCTTTACCGTTCTGGACGACAAAGTGAAAGTCCTGCAGACTAACTTTGCCAACACCGAGACCTGTCCCTTGGACGGCTGAACCGCTGTTGCTCGCACCGAACGACCACGATTCGATTTGCATTTGTTTTTCAAAACCCGTTGCGTCGGATTCACCTTCGATAGTATCAATTTTCAAGTAATAATCAGCACTTGCCATAATTTTAATTTGCTCCTTTCAAAATAACTGTTCTTCATTTATCAGGTTGTTTGACTGTTCAGCCAAACAACCTTTCCTTCATATTCTTTCGATCTTTTCGAGTCTTTACTGCTCGCTTCCTAACTAAGACGCATCGAAAGATTCCTTTTGCGAAATTTTCAAAAAAATCGTAATTTTTTTATGAATTCCGCTTATTTCGCCGGCGGCGGCAAATCCGCAACCAATCTGAGCGAAACCGAAAGCTCGTCTAATTGGAAATGCGGACGCAGGAACGCCACTGCCCGATAACATCCCGGTTTGCCCGGAACTTCCGTTACGTCAACGCGTGCTTCGCGCAGCGGATATTTCGCTTTTTGCGATGCCGGCGCCACATCGTTTTCGAGAACATATTTGCTAATCCAACGATTCAAGAAAATTTGTGCTTCCTGACGCGACATGAAACTTCCGATCTTGTCGCGCATCATTGATTTCAAATAATGTGCAAACCGCGAAACGGCGAAAATATATTGCAGCTGCGTTGACAAACGCGCATTGGCATTCGCCGAGTCAGTATCATATTTTTTCGCTTTATTGCAGGACTGTGTAGCGAAAAATGCTGCATAATCCGTGCCTTTGCAATGAACGAGCGGAATAAAACCATTGTCGGAAAATTCCTTTTCACGACGGTCGGTAATCGCCACTTCGGTTGGACATTTCATCGCGACTTCGCCTTCGTCGGTTTCAAACGTATGGGTCGGAAGTCCGTCAACGAGACCGCCGCCTTCGACACCGCGAATCGCGACGCACCAATTATGCATCGAAAATGCTTCGGTGAGCCGCGTTCCCATCGCGTAAGCGGCATTGCTCCACAGATATTTCTTGTGGTTCGTGCCGTCAACGTCTTCTTCGTAATTGAAGTTTTCAGTCGGTTTGGTTGCTGCGCCGTAGGGAACGCGTCCGAGAACGTGCGGAAGCGTCAAGCCAACATAACGCGAATCTTCCGATTCACGGAAACTGCGCCATTTGGCATATTCCGTGCGGTCGAAGATTTTTGAAATGTCGCGGACTTCGGTCATGTCCGAGAATTCGTCCCAACCGAACATTTCCGACGAAGCCGCACTGATAAACGGTGCGTGGGCTGCCGCCGCAACTTGCGAAAGACTTTCGAGCAAAGCCAAATCCTGCGGATGATTGCCGAATTCGTAATCGCCGATTAATGCCCCGTAAGGCGCACCGCCGAATGTTCCGTATTCTTCTTCATAAACTTTTTTGAACATCGCCGATTGGTCGAATTCGAGTGCGCGTTCAAAGTCTTTGAGAAGTTCTTTCTTCGTTACCGACATCACACGAATTTTCAGCATCGTGCCGGTCAGACTGTTTTTGACGAGATGATGCAGTCCGCGCCACGAACCTTCGAGTTTTTGAAACTCTTCGTGGTGCATAATTTCATTCATCTGCGCCGAAAGCAGGCGGTCAATCTCGGCAATGCGGGCATTGATTGCAACGTCCATATTTTTGGACATCGTCAGTGTGCCGCTCATTACCTGATTAACAAATTCGCCGATCATATCTTTGGCTTGTTCTTTTTGAAAATCGTCACGAGCCATTTTGCCCTCGGTCAAAATCTGGTCAAGAAGGCTGACTTCCTGCACCTGTTCTTCGACTTGGGCTTCCGCTTGTTGTTTTGCTTTATCAGCCATAATTTATTCCTCCTTCTTACCAAGTGCTTCACTAATCTGTTTCTGTTTGTCCGTATCCGCAATAAGATCGTTCAGAATATTTTCCAATTTTTCGTTTCCGTCCATTTTTGAACGTAAATCGGAAAGTTTCTGACGTGCTTCGACGAGTTTGCGAAGCGGTTCGACATTCTGCACGATTTGATCCGGTTCAAAATCTTCGATATTATTGAATGTCAGGTCAACACCTACCTTACTTCCGTCGTCTTGCAATTTGTTGTCAACCGAAAAGGCAACACGCGGTTTCATACCGGCAAGCACTTGATTGAAATTGTCGGGATCAATTTCAACAAACTTGCGGTTTTTGATAGCGGGTAACGGCTCTTCGGGTTTTCCGACGAAATCGCCCATTACACCGACTACGAATGGTAATTCTTTTAACTCAATTGCTCCGCCGACTTCCACATCGTATGTGATCTGGACACGCGGGGGGCGAACACGATCAATTTTATGTTGTATGCTTTCTTTACTTGCCATTTATTGTTTGCTCCTTTCGTTTTAGTTTTTATTTAAGTTCAGAACTTATTTTTTGAATAGTTCTTTTACATCATTTAAGAAGACTCATCCGTCGGTAAATTAGTGTTAAATCCTAAAGTCTGACGAAGTTGGAAAATCACGGTTTCATCTTTTATAACATCCTGCAGCCACGTTTCAAGCGGCATATTGCCCCATTTCACGGCACGTTGAACGAGATATGAAATCGGGCTGTGCGGTTCGGTTTTCTGGAAAAACGTCGCAATGTCCGCCAACCGTTTCAAGGCATCTTGCCGATTTTGAATCGCGCCGCTCGCGGTCGCCACTCCGGCAACTTTGATTATTGCGCCGCCTTCGCCTTCAACGGTTTCACCTTCGACTGTTTCGTCCGCTTCGTCGGGTTCTTCGGCGCGTTTGTCTTCCAGAATCTTTTTGACTTGGCTGTGAACTTCATCCAGAGATTTTTTCAGATTGTTCAGACCCGGCGCCTGATTGCGGTCGAATTTTTCTTCGATAACGCGATTGATGTCGTTATACGCCGCCCAGCATTCGTCAATTAAAAAGTTTAAATCTTCATAAAATGCGCGGCGCATTTGTGCCATTTCCGCCCGCCATTTATTCGCCGTGACGCGATTTTCTTTTTCGGCTTGCGTCCGCAGTTCGTTGTAGCGTGCCTGTTCGGTCGAATCGAGCGATTCGATATTATCGGGAATATCAAAGCGTTTTGAATCCTCAAAATCAATATAACTGTAGCCGGTGTAACCCGTAATTTTGGCTTTTCTGAGCGCAAAAGAGGCTTGCTCTTCCATCCAGGCAATCGCGTTGGCGCGTCCTTCCATATCGCCTTCGTCAATTTCGGGATGCAGTGTTTCCCAGAAGTTTTCCTGAAAACCGCTCATCAATTTCAGACTGTCGCGCAAGCCGACGAAGCCGTGTTCGTTGACCAACGCTTCGGACAGCCACGCGGCAATCTGCAAATCCTTGGTATCTTTTTCGAGCGCGGGAACGGCTAAACTAATAACTTTACGAAAATCGGCAACCTTTATTTCAGTTTGCCATTCGCCCTGCGGCACATCTTTATCAGCCCGCCGCGCGTCGGAAATTTCGTCGTAAATTCCCGAATAACGCAGATATTCGCCCGACGGTTTTTCTTCGGAAACAGGTGCCAGTAGAGTTTCAAAATTGATTACGGATGGTTTTGATTCAATATCTGCCATTGAAAAAGTTCCTTATTTATTCTTTAGTAAATTCAATCGTCTGCAAATCGAACATCGTTTTATGTTCGCCGCCGACCGCGAAAAGTTTCGTGCCTTCGCCGATGTAAATATCTCCGCCGAAGTCGCGCCAATCGGTCACTTTGCCGAGCCGCACAAGGTCGTCGCCGCTGCGCCACGAATCGTTGTAAAGCGTCGGGATAAATACTTCGCCGTTCGTGCCGTTGTCGGTTTCCATCGTCGCTTGCCGCCAAAAATAATCGCGTTGCGATTTCGGCTCGTTGAAAGTGATTTTTTCGATTTGCTCAAATGGCACCCAAACGTAGCTGTCCTTGATAATTACTTCGAGAATCGCCGAAGTTAAATCGTTGTAATCACGAAAATCTTCCGCCGTTTCGCCATTGACTTTGCAGGCGAGTGCCGGACGCTGTTCGTCAACCTTATCTAAAAGTTCCCGCGCTTCGGCGAGGTTTCCTTCGCGCACTTTATTGTTTGCGGCGAGGATTCCGTAAATATAATCGGGCGGCGTTGCCAGAAATTCGGGTTTTGTGCCTTTCGAGAAAAAATCGGAGCGTTTGTTTTCGGCGATAACGCACTGCTCAAGAATTTTCGAGCCGATCATCGCGGTCGTATCCTGATGACCGATTACGTCGAGTTGCCGTTTGGCGCGTTCCCAATCGCCCGCAAAAGCCGACAGCTCGAACAGAAAAATTCGCGCCGAAGGATTGGTCGGATTTGATTTAACGAATGCCAGCGCGGCTTCGATTGCTCCGCTTAAATTGCCCGCTTCAAGTAATGTTTTTGCTTCGTTCATTATTTACCTTTTTTATTTCAAAATAGTTTTCGGCGCACGCAATTTGTAAATTTCCTTGTTGAACGGGTCAACACCGGAAGGCGTGATTTTTGCCGTTAAAGTTTTACCGCTCTTTAGTTTATAAGACAATAAATACGAATTGTCCGATTGTTTCTGTCCGCTTGCCGCATCGAAAAACTTGAACAATCCCCAAGGTCCCAAAAACTGTTTCTCGTCAGTCGAACTGCTGATGTTGCTGTTTTGCACAGGCTTCGGTGTTGGTGTCGTTACTGTCGAGCTATTTGAATTGACGGAAGACGACGA
Organism: Acidobacteriota bacterium; assembly: GCA_031412675.1. Lineage (GTDB taxonomy): Bacteria > Acidobacteriota > Blastocatellia > Pyrinomonadales > Pyrinomonadaceae > JAFDVJ01. Next base: position 20,354 of record JANODL010000096.1, read on the forward strand.
AGTATTTGCCGTAGTCGGTGTGCCGGAAGTCGAAACAGTCGCACCGGTCGAAAGAAGTTTAATTAAAACACCGTTGCCGCCGCCGGTTGATGCCGGAAAACTAATCGGCGAGGACGGTTTATCCGCCGAAGAAAGCGTGATTCCGTCAATCGTCATTTCAACGAGCGCGTCTTTCGGATTGGTCAACTCGAAATTGTAATCGAATTTTACGTCGTCGCCTTTGCCGAAAAGTGCCTGACGAAGCGTAAAGGCTTTGTTCAAATAATCAACGAAATCCTGCGTGAACGGCGCGGTATTCGGGTCTTTCAGTTTTAATTGTCCCGGATTGCCGTCGAAATATTTCTTCAGATTCTGTTCGTAGAACTGCGACAATTTACCGCTGTTCGGTCCCAGATAATTTTTCAAATTAGCAAAATCGGCGTTGTTGTCGCCTTCGACAAACGGATAGCCTTGTTCGGCGGTTTGCGCGACGGTTAAAACCTCGGTCGCCCATTTTTCGCCGAGCGTTTTGATGGTGTCCGCGCCGAGCAATGCGCTCAGATTTCCAATCGGCTGTTTCAAAAGGTCGGCGAAAAACGGTCCGACCGCCGCATCTTTTGCGTCTTTGAACGGTTTTGTCTGACTGTCTATCTTGCCCGTTGCGCCTTTCAGTTGCGGGAATTTTTTATTCTTTTCATCATCTTGCAGCGAAGCCAGTTCGTTGACTTCATTATCCGTAAAACCGTTAAATTTCAACGAAACATCGCTGATTGCCGTTTGATATTCGTCAATCGGAATTTTCGCAGCCTTGTCGCCTTTATCCTCGACAAAGCTGAACAGCGGACGAAACTCTCTTTCGACCTGCGACGCGCCGCCCGTGTCGGGAAGCGTCTCGGATTTGAACCAGCCTTTGATGGTTTCCCACCAGCCGGTCGGTTTCGGTTTCGCCGAAAGATTCGTGTTTTTGTCAATTTCTCTAAGCAAAACCTTCATCGGTGAATTGGCTGATGCAAACGATGCAAGCGCATCTTTGGCGGAAACTTTTGTGTTGTCTTTGTCATTATCCTTGCGGTAAGGCTTAACTTTGACGCTTTTGACAAATTCGCGCCATTTGTCGGCATAATCGCGGAAATACTGCTCGCGGATTTTATTCGATTCTTTTGATATGTCGGTAATGTTTTCCGTCACCGATTTATCGTCGCTCATCACCCAATCGGTTTCGCTTAATTCTTTGGCGGAGAGCAGAATGGCTTTGTCCATTAACTTAAAGCCTTCGACCGTGTAGGCACTCGGAACCGCGACCGAACCTTCCATAAATCCGCCGTCGCCGCCGTTGCGCTGTAAAATCGCGTCAACCGTCATCTCGCCGTATTTGGCTTCGACTTCCTTGGAAATCTCGGTCACTTTGCGTTTGTAATAGCGTTTGTAAGGCGGAAAAGCCTGCAATTTTTTACGGACTTCGGTAATCAGATTCGCATCGTTCTGAATACGCGGAAATTTGTCGGGACCTTCAAAACGGTCAGCTTGTTTGGCGTAAAATTTCAACTGATTTTCCGCGTCGTCCTTTAAGCTCGCAGGCAATTTTGATTCGACAAACCAAAATTCCTTCAAAACATTAACAATATCCGTATCGGTTGATTTATCGCGGTATTTGTCCGAAAGCATCAGATAAACTTTCAGACGGTCGTAATTGAGACTCAAATTATCTTCTTCCTGCTGTTTAAGTTCATTGACGTTGACAATCGGCGGTGCGGCGGCGAATTTTCTTAATTCGTCTTCCAAGCGCTTGACGGTCGGATCCATATAACGTCGTCCGACCGCGTTGTAATAAATGTTGAGCAAGCCTTTTGATTTATTATCGCCTTTGTAAATCGTGTTTCCCGAATACAAACCCATTCCGAGATTAATCGGCGCGCTGTTGCGGTCGTAATTGTCGAGTTCGACCATCAAAACGCGCAAATCTTCAATCGCGTTGACTTCTCTCGTTGCCGCGTCCGGTGCTTTGCTGAGCGGGCTGATATTGCCGTCGGCTTTAGCAATATTCAATACTGCGCTTCCTTTTTCTGCCGAGGCATTAAGTAGTTTTTGATTATTAACCAGCGAAACTGTCGCCAAAATTAATAAAATAAGGACGAGAGCCGCGCCCAAGAGCGTCAATAGCCAGCCTAGAATCGGCGGTTTTTGACGCTGTTCCTGAAAAGTTCTGACCAAATCTTTGTCGCGCAACACGACATCGCGGAAAAATTTCTCGGTAAAATACGTTGTGCCGACGGTTTGCGGAGCGGCTCCGCTCATCGTTTTATCGGGTTGAACTTGCGGACGGCTTGTCGGAATCGAGGTGAAATAATAGCCGCGCAAAAAAGGATTTTCGCTAAACGGATTCGGACGGAAAAGCGCGGAAACAAACGCGCCGAGCTTGCGCCGAGCCGAACCGAAATGAAGCGGGAAGTTGAAAATCCGCAGTTGGCGCACGGGTGGAAACGGCGCACTCAGGCGCATCAAACGGCGTTTCATCACCGAATTGTGCAAAAGACCGTATTCTTCATCAAAGAGCGAATGTGCATTTTCGCTTTTTTCGAGCGGAATCGTCGCGCCCCAAACGAGCGTTTCATTCTCTTTTTTCGAGGTCGAAAACGAATCGCGGAAACCTTCAATCGCGTCGGCGTGCGTAAAAACCAGATAGACCGGAAAACGCACCTTCAACTTCTGCATCGCTTCGTCGAGCCGCGTCCGCATTACTTTGGCGAGTTCTTCGATTTGGCGTTCGTCCGAAGTTAAAATCTTTTCCGTGTCGGCAACGAGCAGCATTCCGTCAATCGGACGGTTTGAACGATATTTTTTGATGGTTTCAAGCACGGAATTCCATTCGTCTTCGTCCGCACCTTCCGCTTGATAACGTCCTGCCGTGTCAACAAAAACCGCGTCGCTCGTCACGCGCCAGTCAATGTTTCTGGTCGGACGAATCATCTTTTGTTCGGATTGACGCTGGCTCGGCAATGTTTGAAAGTTCAGATTTGAACCCAAAACCAGCGAACTTTTGCCCGCTTTTGAAGTTCCCGCGACGATATACCAAGGCAACGCGTAAATTGCGTCTTTGCCGTTTGCGCCGCCGAGATTTGAAGTTTGCAGAAATTTGACGACTTCTTCCGCACCGCTTGGCAAATCTCCTAAATTTCCGCTCGGCGCGGCAACCTTTTGCGGTTTTTCACCGCTCTCGTTTGTAACTTTTCCTTCGGCTTTTTCCGATGCTTTCTCTTCGGCTTCCTTTTTGGCTTCTTCCGCTTTCTTTTTCGAGCGTCGCGTTGCTACATAACCGATTATAAAAACAAACGGCAGAGTGAGCAGAAGAACGACAATCACCATTATGCGGGAGTTGACAGGCAAACCCAGTTTTTCGCCGCCGAACCACGTCAGCAGACCGACAATGCCGTAGAATGACATAAAACCGCCGATGCCGAATGCAAATTTAAGTTGTTGGAAATGCCACGAATTCATAGGTTAAATCAATCAAATCTTTATTAAAGTTGAAGTTTGTTTATCGCGTCCTGCAAAAATTTCGAGACGACCAGAAACATCACCAAATAGATGATGAACGCGAAACCGAGTCCGCCGAGTGCCGAAATCTTTGCCCAAGTCGGCATTTTTCGCGGTTTCGGCGGTTCGGGCTGGTCGTTTGCCAACCAGTGCGGCGAAAGTTCGACGGGACGGATTTTTCCCGCTCTGACCAAGGCATTCGCCGTTTCCTGCATAATCGTCAGCAGTTTTTCCTTTTCGTAAACGCCGTATCTGCCTTTGAACCCGAGCAGCATACAGACATAATAAATCTCGACCGCGTCCGCCGTTACGTCAACCTGTTTATTCATCGCCGCGAGCTTTTCAAAAAATTTGTTGCCCGCTAATGATTCGCCGAAATATTCAAGCTGTAGAGGATTTTTTTCCCATTCATCCTTGAGATTGAAATTACTGCTGAGAACGGTTTCGTCAACAAACGCGGCAAGCGCAAATTTGGCGACCTGTGTGATTTTACTGCTGAAACGATAACGCTCGGCGCGATTTTCAAAATCCGTGAGCATCGCTGCGATTTTCGGGCGTAAGTCGTTGGAAGGCGCGACAATTCCGGCTTTCAGACGCAGAATTAAATCGAACACCGGTCCGGCAAAGGCGATTAAATCATTTGGATTTGCTTTTTCGCTCATATATCTAAAAGTTTCAGGTTTCAAGTTTCAGGTTTCAAGTTATTTGAACTTGATTCCTTTAATTTCAGTTTGGTTCAAATATTTCATTAGTCCTGAAATTACGCGACTATTTTGCGTTGCTTTGTTATAAATCGAATTAAATTCGGTTTCGGAAATATAATTTTGGTCAAGCGCAACATAAAGTTGCGAACGAACTTCGCCCGACGAACCTTTGGCGATTGACAAAAAATTAACAAATTCTTTATTTCCATCGCGTTCAAATCCTTCGGCAACATTTGACATTATTGAAACCGAAGCCCGACAAATTTGGTCGCGCAAGCCATAATCGCGGATAAACAAATCATTTTTAGAAACGCGATAAACTTCCTTTGTTAATTCTCTCGCAATTTTCCACGCTTCCAAATCTTCAAATCTCTCAATTGTCGGCATCTCTTCTTTCTCCTTTAAGTAAAATGTTTAATTTACAAATCACCAAAACAACTTGAAACCTGAAACTTGAAACCTGAAACCAACTAAGGCTTCACGGCATACATTTCCAATTTTTCGTCGGGAATATCGTCCGGCACATAAACGGCGATAACTTTCGAGCCTTTAATGCCGTCCCAATACGGTCCAATCGTATCGAGCATAAAATAGCGGAAACCGACACGCGCCGGAATCGGTGCGGGCGGCGGAGAAGCGTGTGTCAGCACAACACCCGGCAGAGCCGAATTGATAATCGTGTCAATCACATCACGCGAACCGATTTTGATCACACGCGGAACGCCTTCGATCAGTTTCGATTCGGGCATCTGGGCGTGAACCGCCAGATAAAATCCGGCTTCCTTCAAAAGTCTTTCGTCTTCGACGCGACCGACATAAAGCGTATCGCGTGTTTTTTCGAGCGCAATCGGAACACAACGGCTCGGAATCACGGTTTCGAGCAAATCTTTAAGCTGCGCCGAAAGATTGTAAAACGTGAAATGCAAATCGTCGTGGTCATATCTAACTATGTCACGCGGATAAAGTTCGGTCGAAAACGTCATCAGTTTGCCGACGATTTCCGCCATTTCGAGATAAAGTCTTTCGGGATGAAGCAGCGGCGAACGGAAAAAATGCGCCATCGTCGGAATGCACGAATTGATCGTGTGCAGAAGCCAGAAAACCGCGACTTCCGAAGTCGTGAAATCTGCCAGAGAAGCATTTCTCTGGCGACGTTGTTCGCCCAAACTTCCGCTTTTCGTATTTAAGATTTCGACCAATTGCCGGAGCATATTTACGAGCCATTCGGAAGCTGAAGATTTTAAAACAGGCGGAATATAATCTTCGTTAATTTTCAGTTGTCCGGTCGGTGTCCGCATCAATTCGGCAATTTTCATTGACGTAAAACCGTCGCGCACTTCGTCGTCGAAAATTATCCGCAGATTGCTTTTGGCGTAAGCGAGCGGTTGTTCGTTTGAACCACTCGTTTCATCTTTAACAAGCGCGCCTTCCTGCAAAAATCTTAAGTTAGCACCGGATGTGACACCGTTTCCCTGAAAATTCGCCTCGCCCATTTTCTTTGCCGGAATCGCCAGATGAACGCCGAGCTTTTCGGCTTCGGGGTGAAAATGATTTCCGACTTGGCGCAAATCCGGCACGGCTTCGGCATCCGGCACATTAATCATCAAACCGTCGGGCAAAACAGCGTGGCAATTGATTATCTGAAAATTTCCGTTGGCGATTGCTTCGCGGTTAATTTGCAAATCGAGAATGCCGTATTCAAACGGCAGAACCGAGCGCACTCGTGAATTTACAAGTTCTTCGTGATAGTTATCCCACTGCTGAAAATGATGGGGCGTTAGAAGCATTCCTTCATTCCAGACAATTTTGCGGTATTTGCTCATAAGTATAGCGAATAGAATTTAGCAAATCAGGTTTTTGTTTATTGAAAACGGTTATTACGATTTTGTTCCTTATCTTAATTTTTGTCAATGAATTAGGAGGACTGACAATATTTAATTTATTGCGTTTTCAGACCTGAAAGTTTTAGTTAAAAATTACGGCTTCGGCATTGACGTTAAAATCCTTCGGATTTTGCGTTATCGTGCCGATTGCCAGAAAGCGGAGCGCAAATTCAAAGTCGGCATCCGTTATTTTGCCTTGCTGTTTTAGAAACCAAATCGTGCGGATTTCACGCGGACTGACACTCGGATTTTTTTTCGCTAACGCTTCCAGAATATTGCGTAAATCCTTGAATTTTCCCGCTTTTCCCTGGTCGTAAGCGGCAATCATCATCAAATTATCGTCCGCCAGATTGTTGGCGAGCGAGATTCTCAATTCGCTGAAAACCGGAAGCATTCTTTGGGCAACTTCGAGCGGATTTCCGCGATTATTTCCGATTTCCGCGAGTGCGGCAACTGCCAAAAACTGCGGTTTCAAGCCTTTCGCCTGTGCCAAAGTCTGAAATTGCGAAGCGTTGCTTTTGACCGCTTTGAGGTTTTCGGCGAGATTACTCGAGCTTTTGAATTGTGAAATTTTTGAATTGACTAAATCAATTTGCGAGGTTTTTAGAAAAGCACTCGGGTCGTTGAGCGCGATGCGCTGTAAAAAAGCGGCGGCATTTTGTTCGACTTTTTTCTTTTCGTCCGAAACTTCCGGCACGACCGTTTCGTCGGGCGATGGTGATGTTGTCCCGCCGCCGACGGTTGAAGAAGATTTCGGTGACGACGATTGCGGCGTTCTTTCGGGCGTTTCGTCGGGCGTTGGATAATATGAACCGATGTCGTTGTTACTGCGGTTATTATTTGCGCCGTTTCCGCCGAAAAATAAAATTGCTCCGCCGCCGCAAAGCAAAAATACGATCACAAGAATCGGTGCGGCGATAAAAACGCCGGTCGGAATTGATGAACCGTTTGATGAAACGGAAGCCGACGAACTTTGACTGCCTGAACCGCCCGAACCACCCGAAAAATCATCCGAATCTTCATCGTCGTCATCCGCGTCGGATTGTTTGGCTTTCGGGCGGTCGGAAATTATTTCGATTTGGATTTCCACACCGCCGCCCAAATTTAATTCATCGCCGTCATTAAGAGCGACGGGATCGCGCAAATCTGCGTCGTTAAGCGTAGTTCCGTTGCTCGAACCGCAATCGGAAACGACAAAAACTTCGGCAAATGTTTCGATTTTGACGTGCTGACGCGAAAGTTTGCTACTCGGAATGCTCAAATTATTTTCCGAATGTCTGCCGATCACAAATTTCTTGCCTTCGACCAAAACTCTCCGGTCTTCGCCTTTTTCATCCTTAAATTTGAGCCAAAGTTCGGTCATTTTCGAGTAGAGAGTAAAGAGTAGAGAGTAGAGAGTAGAGAGTTCAGAGGTTTTTGACTCTCCACTCTCCACTCTCTACTCTCCACTCATTTTGTGTATGTCGAAAGCGGTTGCAAAGTTACGCCGAAATCCTGTGGGTTTTCGCCGATAATTGCGGTCGCAAAAAATTTCGGAACGTATTTGATATTTTCGGCATTGAACTGTTTGCCCGCGCCGCCCTGCAAAATACCTTTATTCGCCGCGAGTGTCCAGAAATTTCGATTTTGTCCGCCGGTTGCGGCAAAAACCGTGTCGAGGTTTTTGCTCAAATTTCCTTGTCCGCTGTTAAAGCTCGCAATTGCCAACGGCACGCTGTCGGGCGCGGTTCCGTATCTGGTAATCAGGGATTTCAGATATTTCGCTCCGGCATTCGCGCTCTTTTCGGGATTACAGCGGTCAGCCGGATTCTTGTCGGAATCGTAATCGCCCCACGAAGATGCCAGAAACTGAAACATTCCTTGTGCGCCGGTCGGGCTGGTCAAACACGGACAATGTTCGCCTTCGATCATCGCAACGTAAATTCCGATTTGCGGCTCGATGCCCTGGGCGCGAAAACTGCGGACGACCATCGGACTCGTGCGCGTTGCACGATTTAGAACACTCGTAAAATCGCTCGAACCCCAGCCTTTTTGCTCGCACGAATCTTTTTTTGCTTTGCCGAGCCGGCTGACATATCCGTTCAGATACAGCTTGATTTCCTTAACGGCTTCCGGCGGAATCGGGTCGCTTTTCTGGTTGCCGATGATTCGCGCAACTTTTTCCGCCTTAACGGCAATATAACGGTTTTTGTCGTCATCCGACATATCCTGATATTTGCCTTTCGGCAAAACAATCGTCTTGCCGTCATTTGTTGTTTCAACCGTTTTATTCTCGATTGATTCCGTATTACCGCCGTCAATCGGCGAACTCGCGGTTGTAGCCGTTGGCTTCGGGGTTTTACTCGAATTTTTATTGCCGTTTTTAGTTTCCGAATCGTCCGGCGTTTCGGTTTCATACGGCGTTTCTTCGGCGATTTCCGCGTTGTTATTGCCGAAAACTTTAACGCCGATGAGAATTGCCGAAACGCTGATAACTAAAAGCGCAATTCCCGCCAATGCAATCGGAATGAGCATTGGAAAACCTTGTGAATCCGCGCCGGAAGCCGCGACTGATTTAGATTTTTCGGCGGAATTCTTTGTCGGCGAAGTTTGTTTGTCGCCGATTTTGATGGTCAGCGTCGTATAATGACCGATTTTTATTTTGTCGCCGTTGTCGAGAATCGTTCCGTTCGGTTTAACTTTTTCGCCGTTGACGAAACTGCCGTTGGTCGAATTTTCATCGAGAATCCAGACATTTTCGCCTTCGCGGTGAATGGTTGCGTGAAGGCGCGAAAGACCGTCATCGTCAAAACGATAATCGGCTTCGCTGCCGCGCCCGAACGAAACTTTGCCGTCTTCGAGCGCGATTTCCCGCGAGCCTTCGTCGGTCGGATATGTCAGAATCACTTCGAGCATTTTTATTTGCCGATTGTCGGATAAAGCTCCGAAATCGGACGTTCTTTTTTGAGTCCGAATTTTTGCGGATTTTCGGCAACAATCGCGGCGGCAAAAAATTTGGCGACCTGTTCACGCTGCGCCGAATCGGTAATCACTTTCCAAAAGTCCGCCCGGTCGGCGGGCAAACCCGCTTTCCAGCCAAGTGCTTCCTGCGAATTTTTGCCGAAAGCCGCGACCGCAAAAATAATATCGCCATCGAAAGTTTTGATGACTAAATCTTCGATATAAAGCGCGGTTACTTTTGCCGCACAATCTTGCGTCGGTTCGGACAAATTCGCATTTGTGCAAACAACATTATAAGCGTTGGCGGTCGCAAAATCATTCGACATTTGCCACAAACCTTCGTTCGCGCCTTGTTTTTCGAGATTAAATTTACTGCGGCTCATCGCTAAAATGTAGGGCAGCGATGCGTCCAAAGATTTATCGCGCACAAAAGATTGATTGATGATGTCTTTGTAAGTCGTTGCGCGTCCGAAATAACCTTCGGCGGTTGAATATTCGGCAGTTCTTTTGCGTACTTCCACTAAAAATTCGGGATTTGAAAGATTATATTTAAAACTTCCGCCCGTGAATTTTCCGACCACCGATGCCGTCATTTTTTGAACATCAATCAGCGTCGGTTGTTTTCCGCCTGCGATTGTCGGAATCGGCGTGACGCTCGGTCCGGGCAGCGGAGTCGGCGTGGCAACTTCCTTTGTTTCAAACTGAAGCGCGATTTCACGCGATTGCGGAATCATATTTCCTTTGGAATCTTCGAGAACAACCTGCAAAGCATAAAGTCCGCCGTCGGCGAGTTCGGGGAAATTTTTCGGGTCAATCTGCGTCGTGTATGGCTCGACGTTCAAATCGGCGATTGATTTGCCGTTGAGCATCACGTGAACGACACTGACGCACGCCGAATTTGTCAGGTCAATTCTAATTTCGGTTTCTTGCGAAAGAATTTCGCCGTTGGTCGGACTGACAATCCGCGCCGTTGCGTCGCATTGCGAATTTCCGCCGCCTGAAAACGAAATGTATGCCGCCGCAACCGCGAAAACTACAGCTAAACCGCAAATCGCGCCCGTCACGCCGAGAATCAAGGGAAATTTTGATTTTGAAGCCGCGTCCGCCGTTTTGGCTTCGGCGACCGATTCGGATTGAACCGATTCGGAAGCATCTTCGGCATTTTCGGGCGTGTCGTCATCAAGGATAAATTCAACGATGACGGAATTTCCGATGGTGATAAAATCGCCGTCATTGAGAGCCGTTTCACCGACAATGCTCTGACCGTTGACGGTCGTTCCGTTACTGCTTCCCAAATCGGTCAGCATAAACGCGTCGTCTTTAAACTCGATTCGGGCGTGATTGCGCGAGATATTCGTGTTGTCGGGAAAAGAAAACGTATTGTCCGTCGTCCGACCGAACGAAGTCGCGTCCTCGCCGATGGTCGTTTCCTTTTCGTCAAATTTTAGAATCGCTCGCGCCATATTTCAAAAGATTTAACCGCGAAAAACGCTTACCGACGCGAAATAATTTAAGATTTATTTTAGCGTGTTTCGCGTGTTTCGCGGTTAAATTATTACTTCTTCATTTTACTGAGAACGAATGTTTCAATAATTTCTTCATTGTCCTTCGGGTTGATGTTGACAATCCGCACGGCATACGCCGTATCGCCTTGCTGGGAAACCAAATCCTGTCCCGAATCTTCAATCAAAGCAACCATCGTTTTCGACTCAATTTTCCCCGCACTCATCAAATTTGCCAGACTAACCCGCGTATTTTTGACATCATTCGGTAAATCAATCAAGCTGTCGCGGGTAAAAATCAGCGTAAAATATTCCTCCGGCGATTGGTCGTAAGGAAAAAGCGTCAACGCGCAATCACGCGGTTCGGGAACGTATTCTTTCGGGCAATTGCTCGGCAAAATGTATTCGATATTGGCTTTGACGAGATTGCTTCCGTTATTGACCAACGTGGTCGGGAAAATAATTTCGCCGTCCGATTCGGGCGAAGCCTGACGAATAACGTATAGATAGCCTGTTTGATTCGCCTTAATTGACATCCGCAGACGGTCGTTCGGCGTAAAAGACACAAACGGCGCAACTTCCGTTTCCTTGCCTTCTTTGTCAACGCTCAAAAGCCGCAATTGCGCCGCGAGAAGCGGAACTTGGATTGTTCTGACAACTTTTTTGACGGTCGTTTTTTTATAATTTCGGCGGCTTTTTTTCTCGACGCGAACAATCGTTACCTTGCGCGTGATATTGACTTTGCTTGAAACGGGTTTGGCTTTCGGGCGGATGGTCTTTTTGGCTTTTTGGCGGACGACCATTACGTCGTCAACCTGTGCGAACGCGCCCGAAACGCCGATGAGCAAAATCCACACGCCAAGGGCGAAAATTGTAAATTTGAGTCTTTTTTTTCCTGTCATAAATTTTATTCTCAATCTTCCTCGTAAGTTTTCTGACGCTTAAAACTCGTTTATTTGCTGTGCTATTTCTTTAAAAATTCTTGAAGACGCCCATCGTCCGCCGAAACTGCACAGCGAAAACCGATTGCCGCCGCGAAAAGTTTTTCTTCGTCCTCGCCCGAAGCCACGCCCGGCGGAACGTAAATTCGCTTCGTTGTTTTTAATAAATCATTGCTTTTTGAGCCGAAATGTCCGCCACGCACGACGCGGTTTGTTTCGCCGAAATTCGGATTGGAAGCGATATTATTTGGATACGGCTGAAAAAACGCATCAACCCATTCGGCGACATTTCCCGCCAAATCCATCGCGCCCGAAGGACTTGCGCCCGACGGAAACGAGCCGACATCTTTCGGCGTGTCCAAACCGAAAGCCGCTTTGCCGTTTTCAAACGACTCGCCCCACGGAAATTCGAGTTTGCTCTGTTTTGCCGCATCCCACGACGCGGCTTTTTCCCACTCTTGCTCGGTCGGCAGACGTTTTCCAGCCCATTTTGCAAATTCCTGCGCGTCATTAAACGAAACGCCTAAAACGGGCGCGTTCGGACGATTTTCAAAATAGCCTTTTTCCCAAAACGGATCGGTCGGCGCAGTTTTGCCGTTCGCCGTGCAGAATTCTTTGTATTGCGCGTTGGTGACTTCCGTTTTGTCAATATAAAACGCGGGAACGGTAACTTTATGCGCGGGTTTCGATTCGTCGCCGCCCGCGTCCGAACCCATCGTAAATTCGCCCGCCGCGACCAAAACCATATCGCTTTTATAATTGACGGTCACGGGTAAATTACTTGTGACGGCAACAGTCGGCGCGACACTTGGCGCAACGGTCGGCGCGGTTTCGGTTGATTTATTTGCCGCGCTTTTGACCGTGTTGGGCGTGTTGAAATAGAGAAAATAAACGCCAACCAGCGCGGCAGTTGTCAGCAAAAAGAACGCGAAAAGTCCGCCGAGCAGCAAAACCCATTTGATATTTCCGCTTTTCTGTTTGACGGCAGGTTTTTCCGGCGGATTATCGTCAGATGGTTCGGAAACTGACGGCGATTCGACGGCATTGCTTGATTCGGCTTGATTTTCGGGCAAGCGGTAATAAGGCGTGGTTTTATTACCGACCTCTTCTTCTGCGTAGGGCGAGCCGAAATCTCCGTCGAGATTTTGCAGATTAAAATTCGGCGTGGTTTTATCAAAACTCGGTGTTTCGCCTTCGGATTTGCGAAAAACGGGTGTCGGCATTTGCCAATCGTCCTTTCGGCTTTCTTTCGGAACATTGATATTTCCCGACGATATTTCCCAATCATCCGACGGCTGATTTGACGCTGAAGATTGTTTCGGCTGTTTGGAGAACTGTTGCGGAATATTGATATTCGGCGTGGTTTTGTCGAAATCCGAAATCGGCGAACTCGAAGCCTGATTCGGCGGCGGCGGAATGGCATTGTGTGGAATATTGACGTTCGGCGTGGTCATTCCCCAGTCATCGGCGGGCGGCAAACTCGGAGTTGATTCTGCTTTCGGCGGAAAATTTTGCGGCACATCTTTTTTCTTTTCTTGATTAAGCGGCACATTCGTTAATGTCATTCCCCAATCGTCATCTTTCGGATTATCGCTCATTTGTTTTTCTCCAAATCAAATTTTTGCCAAAAAGAATCCAAAAAGACAAACCTCCGTCGTAGGTTTCTTTTTGAAATTTCAACTTATTTTACCCGTATTTTTTTCCGTTTCAACTCTATTCTAAATTTATTGTGAATTACTTCGGCAAGTCAAGCACGTCCGAGCGCGTGATAATGCCCGTAATTCTTTTGAAATCTTCGATTAAAACCGCCGGAGATTTTTGCAGTTTCGCTTTGATTTCGTCCGAACCCGTGTCCATATCAACAATCGGAAAACTCTTGTCCATCACGTCGCCGACCTTTGCGCTCAATAATTCGCCGTCTTTCAGAAGTTTGGTCAAAATATGACTTTCGCGCAAACTTCCGACTGAAACACTGGCTGCCAAAACCGGAATTTGCGTCACGCCTGCGTCAGTCATTCGCGTCAACGCTTCGCTGACGGTTTCGTCAGGTGTCACAAAAATCAATTCGTGCGGTGCGCCGTTCGATTTTGTTTCGGCAATCAATCCGGCGGTAATTTTTTGCGGTTCGAGCAGAAGTTTTTCCTTCATCCATTCGTCCGAATGATGTTTTGTCAGATAATGCTCGCCCGTGTCGCAGACGATAAAGACGACGACTGCCGATTCGTCCAAATCCTTCGCGACTTTCAACACGCCCGCGAAAATCGTTCCCGTCGAACCGCCGCAGAAAATTCCTTCCTGTTTGCCGAGCTGGCGCGAAAGTTCAAATGATTCGCGGTCGGTGATATTGATGATTTCGTCAATGATCTTCACGTCCGCATTGGCAACCGCGATGTTTTGACCGATTCCTTCAACTAAATACGGCGTGGCTTCGGGAACTTGTCCGGTTTCTTTGTAAGTTTTAAAAATCGAGCCGTATGGGTCTGCGCCGATGACCTTGATGTTCGGGTTTTTTTCCTTTAAATAGCGCGACGTTCCCGTAATTGTTCCGCCCGTGCCGATTGAGGCGACAAAATGCGTGATTTTGCCGTCGGTGTCGTTCCAGATTTCGGGTCCGGTCGTGCGATAATGCGCGAGCGGATTTGCCGGATGATTGTATTGGTCGGGATAAAACGAGTTTCGCGTTTCTTTCGCAATTCGTTTGGCAGTTGAAACGTAATGGTCGGGCGAACCGTATTTTGCCGCCGCCGGACGAATCACGACATCCGCGCCCATCGCCTTTAAATAACGGCGTTTTTCGACCGAAACTTTATCCGTCATCACAAAAATACATTTGTAGCCTCTTACGGCAGCGACGAGTGCCATACCGATTCCGGTGTTGCCCGAAGTCGCTTCGATGAGCGTTCCGCCGGGTTTTAAAATGCCTTTTTCCTCGGCATCGTTAATCATCGAAATGCCGATGCGGTCTTTGACCGAATAACCCGGATTGAGGCTTTCGAGTTTCGCAAAAACCTGCGCTTTGATGCCATACTGTTTAGTTAAATTGTTGATTCTGACAAGCGGCGTGTTGCCGATCAGTCCTAAAACATTGTCGTAAGTTTTCATTTAAAAGATTTCCTAAAAAAATTCGGTTATAACGCTATAATTTTAGCCCTAGTTTCGCGCCTTGCAAAATTGAAAGCGAAGAAAAAAGATTTAACCGCGAAAGACACGAAATATGCGAAAATTATGAAAATCTTTTTGCTTTTACTTTTCGTTCTTTTCGGGTCTTTCGTGGGCAATAAATTCTTGTCGTTTCGCCAAAAGCCGCGCCGGATTATTGGTGATGACGGCGAAAAGCCCTAAATCAAAAGCGCGTTTTATCCAAAGCGGATTATCTGCTGTCCAAATCGTGACGGGCAGATTTTTTTTCGCGGCTTTTTTCATCAGTTTGCGTGTGGCGAGCGAAAAATGCACCGAAATCATATCTGCGCCGAGTTCGTGGGCAATGTTCACGAGCCGTTTTTCCTTGCGTAGAAGCGTCATAATTTTCGGCGCGAAGAGCGCGGCGGTTTTGACCTTCGGGCAATTGCGGCGAATGTGCGGAATCGTTTCAAGCTGAAAACTTTTGACGATAATGTTCGGAAGCAACTGCGAATCCGCGATCAATTCGCAGACGGCTTTGGCGAGCTTTTCGACTTCCGATTCGCGGCATTTGAGTTCGATATAAATCAAACCTTGAAAATCTTTCAGAAACTCCAAAACCCGTTCGAGCGTCGGAATTGTTGCGTTTGAAAAAAGGTCGTTTGAATGGGTTGGTTTGGTGCGATTAAACCACGAACCGACATCAATTTTCTGCAATTCTGCGGCGGTCAAGCTCGAAACGAGATTTTTGCGGTCGGTTAAACGTCCGAGAGTCGCGTCATGAAAAACGACAACTGCGCCGTCTTTTGATAAACGAACATCAAATTCGATTCCTTCGGCGCCGTCGTCAATCGCTCTCTTAAAAGCCGCGAGAGTGTTTTCGGGTGCCAGTGCCGACGCGCCGCGATGCGCGATAATCAAAGGTTTCTTCATAAAACAATTGCCTACGAAATACACGAAATATACGAAAATAAGCCTAAAATTTTAATTACTTCTTTTTTCGTTTCTTTCGTGTGTTTCGTAGGTTGATTTCTTACTTTTTCTCCAGCAAAAAAATCGTTTTCGACCAGCTGATCGGTTCGGTAATCGGAAATTTATGTCTGCCGACGATATTAAAATATTGTTGTGAAATCTTTCTGACATTTTTTATCGGATGGGTTTTAAATTTGTATAAAAGTTCCAAAACCGAGCCGACAAAAGACGGTTTAACGGGAATAAAAACCAGTTTTGCGCCGGTTTTTAAAACCCGCGACATTTCCCGCAAGCCTTCGTCGAGCGGGACATATTCCAATACGCCGCAGCTCAAAACCAAATCGAAGGTTTCATCGGCAAACGGCAGATGCAAAACATTTCCCTGAACCGCCGCGATGCGTTTATCATCGGTTTTTTTATCTTTTTCAAATTGTTCACGCGAAACCTTCAAAGAATTAAAAGACAAATCGAGCGTGATGGTTTTTCGCGGATGAAAACCCGCGCTGTGAAAACCGAGCGTGACGATTCCGGTGCCGCTTCCCGCATCCAATACAAGCGAATTTTCATCAATTTTCAGGTCGAGCGATTTGAGATATTTTTCGACCGATTGGCGATAACCGTTAATTTTTAACGCAAGATTATGGACATCGGCGATGCGGTCGTAGAAATTTTGAGTTTTCGATTTCTTTCCTTTTTGAAGCATCTGAAATTATTTTTCCGCGAGCAGTTTTTCAATCATTTTCTGAATATCCGTTTCTTTGCCCGCGCCTGCTTCGGCGTAACGAACGACACCTTTGCGGTCAATGATAACAGTCGTCGGCAGATTCGTTGCACCGTAAATTATCTGGTTTGTCATATCTTTTCCGACGACAAAATCGTAGGGCAGATTATTTTCCTTTTTGAACTTTTGTAAAAATTCGATTTCCGTCGCGTCGTCTTTAACCTCACTACTCGCCGACTTACCGTAATAGCGCGTGACACCCAAAATGACGAGTCCGTCTTCTTTAAATTTTTGATTCCATTCAATCAGCGACGGAAAAGTTACGATGCACGGACCGCACCACGTTGCCCAAAAATCCAAAAGCACGACTTTTCCGCGCAAATCCGCAAGGTTTTTCGCCTCGCCCGGAAACCAGCGGTCAACACTCGTCAATTCGGGCGCAGACAGCCCAAGCATTTGATAATGTTTTTCGCGGCGTTTCAAGCGGCTCAAAATGTCGCTGCGCCAATCTTTATTTTTGAAATCATTTGCCGCTTGCCCGAGCGAATCTTTGTAAAACTGCATCGCCAGAGGCTTGCGTCCGGTTTCAATCAAATACTTGATTCGTTCATTAACGGCAACGTAATAAATAGTCGTTGATTCGACAAGTGCGCCCGTTCTCTGCAAATCATCGAGCGTTTTTTCGGCTTTTTCGATGTTCCGATCTTCGCGGTAAATTTCAAAAGTTTTGAGTCCCGTATCAAACAAATCGTTCAGCCCGCGAACACGCGACGCTTTGGAAAAAAGAACTTTCGCGGCGCGATATGCTTCTTCGGCGTGTGCGGCGGCTTTCGCAAAGTTTTTTTCCGCGCGGTAAAATTTTGCCAATTCACTTTCCATTTCGAGCCGTTCGCCCGGATTGACAGGATTATTGCTGAGATATTCGACGAGCAGTTTTTCGGCTTCGTCAAAATTTTTCCGTCGCGCTGAAATTACGATAATCACATAACGCGCCGTTTGTGCGCGTTCGTCAGCGGGTTTTTCACTTGCGAGATATTTTTTGAAAGTTTCGTCCGCGCCGTCAGAATTTTCGGCAAACCAATGAAGCCGTCCGAGAAAATAAAAATCTTCACCCGCCGGATTGTTTTGCGCTAAAAGTATAGCGGCATTTTTCGCCGCCAGTTGTTTTTGTTCCTGAACGGTTTGCAGGCGGAGTTTTTCGTTAAAAGGAATTTTCTTTTGAGTAAATTCGGTGAATTTTGTTTTGATGTATGTGTTCACCTCATCAAAAAGCTGTTCGGCGGAAAGTTCGGCGCGGTTTTCGATCTGCGGCTCGTCAGGATTGGACGGATTTATGCGACCCGATTGAGCAAATCCGGCAGACGCACAAAACAATAACGTGAAAATAATCAAACTACGCATAAAAACTCAACACTTCTAAGTCTTTGCAGAAAACTTCTTGATAAAAAATAAGTTAAAAAATTAAACCGAAATATTCAAACTTCGCAAGCCGTTGGGCGCAAATCTGTTTGGACTAAAAACTCTCAGATAGTTCGAGTCTTTGTTTTCGAGTGTTTTTTCCGCCAAAATTTTAGCGGTCAAAGGCGCGAGCAAAATCCCGTTACGGTAATGCGCCGTTGCCAGAAACAGATTTTCTACCGATGGAAAACTTCCCAAAACCGGCAAGCCGTCCGCCGCAAACGGGCGAAGTCCCGCCCATTTTTCCGCAACTTCCAAATTTACAAGACTCGGCGCGATTTCCAAAGCGTTTTCGTGTAAAAAGTTGATGCCGCTTTCGGTTGTATTTTTATCAAAGCCGACATCTTCCATCGTTGCGCCCGCCAAAACTCTGCCGTCAGAACGCGGCACGAGATAACCTCTCGGGCTGTAAATCACTTTCTGAAAAAAGCGTTTTGCGGTGTGAAAAGCGATCATTTGTCCGCGAATCGGTTTAACTTGCGGCATCGCAAAATTATCTGTTTTGATGAACGAAGTCCACGCGCCGGTCGCCAAAATTACTTTTTCGGCGAAAAACTTTTCCGCTTTTGTTTCTGCACCCGTAATTTTACCATTTTCGGTCAGAAGCCGCGCAACTTCCGTGTTTTCGCGGATTTCAAGATTGTTCAATTCAGCGAATTTTTGCAAAGCGTGAATAAGTTGACGGTTTTCGACCTGCCAATCGTTCGGAAAAAACAAACTTTCCAGCACATCGGGCGAAACAAACGGTTCGGCTTGCCGCGTTTCCTGCGCCGAAAGATGTTCAACCTGCAAACCCGCGCCTTTTTGCCATTCAAAACGATTTCGGATTTCCTTTGCGTCAGTTTCGGTAAAAGCGAGATACAGCGTCCCGTTTTTGTCGAGTTCGATGTCAACGCCGGTTTCGTCGAATAATTCGGCGGCAAAGTTCGGATAAAGTTTGTTCGATTCGTCGCAAAAAAAGAAAAAATCGTCCAGTTTATCGGTTTCGGCGTGCGGCGCAAGCATTCCCGCCGCCGCGTGTGAGGCTTCTTTGCCAGTCTCGCCGCGCTCTAAAATCGTAATTTTTTGAACTCCTTTTTTATGAAGCTCGCGGGCAATCGCCAAACCGATCAAACCGCCGCCGATGATTAAAATGTCTGAATTCATTAAAATACCTTTTGTCTTTTGTCCGTTTGTAAATTATAGAAATTAGATTGGACAAACAACAACCGGAGAAGCAAGAAACAACCAAATAAAAATTTGGAAGTGTAAAGATTGTCAGACCTCAATCGAATGAACTATCAGAATTCCGGCTTTTGGTTTAGTCAAAATCTTGAAAATACCACTCGCCTGAAGTCGAAGTTTATTTGGTTGACGAAGCATTTTTAGGTTTGGTTGAAACGAAAAAGGATTTGATTATAAACACGTATTCGACTGCTTCTTTCAGCCGGACGGTTTCCGTTTATCAACAGCTTTATTGTGTGAATCGCGCCGTTGACGAAGTAAACATAAATCGAAACGCAGAACTGTTCAATTAACGGCGGCAAAAAATCAAAAAATGGAAAATGAAAAGAGAAATGATGAGTTTGCGGTAGATGACGGGAATAAATTTTGATTATCAAAATTTATTGGTTATCAAAGTTTCGCGGGCTTTGCGATAGATTTGACGAGCAAGGCTCAATATGACGAATTATATTAAGCCTTGCTCGCCAAACTTGCGGAAAACTCCGGATCGAATTACGGATTAGTGACGTTCACCGAGAACGAAATATAGTATTTCCCGCGCAGTTCTTCAACCGTTTTGCCTCTGACGGTCGAGATTTTCAGCAATTGAGCGGCGACTTTGCCTTGTCCCGACGGATCGCTTTGCATCTTCCAACTACTGCATATACCGCTTGCCGTCGACGTGCACGTCCATAATACTTCCTGCGTTCCCGGATAATTGTTCTTCTCTATCCGAAGCGCATAACGCTGTCCGCTGTAGTCCATCGCGATTGCCAAAGGACAAAGCGTCGTCGCACCTGTCGGGAGCGTGGTGATATTGGTAACGCATTTTGAAATAAAGCGTGCCGGCACAACGGCAGTCGGAAACGGCGGCGGCAGATTATTCGGATTTGTATTCGGAACAGGGTCGCCTAAATCCACGAAGATTTTTCTGGTCGTCGAATTAAGCAAATCCAGTTCCCAGTTCCCGATTCCCTGAACTATTGAAACAACCGACCCGACCCCGTTTTTGTATGCGCCGAGCGAATCGCTTTGAATACGATAAGAGACTCCGTTAGAGTCAGTGCTAGAAATCGTGCTGGTAACAGAAGTATTTCTGATGGGCGCGGCGTTTTGAACAGAGAGTTTGACCGAAAACACAAAAAGTGTCAGAAACACAAACAATAAAAAAAACTTTTTCATTCTATTTCTCCTAAATTTATTTGTTAAGGGTAGATTTAGTTTTGGGTATACCGGGAATTGTACAAAGAAAAGCCAAATTTGTCTAGATAAGTTAGGCATTATGCGGTGGTTAATTTAGTTTGTTATATTATTAGAAATTAATAGTAAGCTACCACTGAGGACAAAAGCACATGACGAAACACACAATTACACTTATTCCCGGCGACGGCATCGGACCTGAAATTGTCGCGGCGACCGTGCGGATACTTGAGGCTTCGGGCGTGGACATCGAATGGGAAACGCATATTATCGGCGCACAGGCGTTGGAAAAATATGGAACGACGATTCCCGAATCAACTACTGAATCAATCAAACGTAACAAAGTCGCGCTCAAAGGACCACTCGGAACGCCGATCGGCAAAGGTTTTACATCGGTTAATGTCGGTCTGCGAAAGGCTCTGGATTTATACGCGAATGTTCGTCCGATCAAGGCTTTGCCGAATGTCGAATGCCGTTATCCCGAACTCGATTTGGTGATTATTCGCGAAAATACGGAAGATTTATACGCGGGTTTGGAACACGTGGTTGTGCCGGGTGTGGTTGAAAGTATCAAAATCATTACCGAAAAGGCTTCGACGCGGATCGCGCAATACGCTTTTGACCACGCAGTCAAAAACGGTCGTAAAAAGGTGACGGCGATGCACAAGGCAAACATTATGAAACTTTCCGACGGACTTTTTCTCGAATGTTTCTACAACGTCGCCAAAAAATTTCCCGAAATCGAAGCGGACGACAAGATCATTGACAACGCCTGTATGCAATTGGTAATGCGTCCCGAGCAGTTCGATATGATGGTTTTGGAAAATCTCTACGGCGATATTGTTTCCGATCTTTGCGCCGGATTGATCGGCGGACTCGGGCTTGCGCCGGGCGCGAATATCGGTGAGCAAGGCGCGGTTTTTGAAGCCGTTCACGGTTCGGCTCCCGATATTGCGGGACAGGGAATTGCCAATCCGACGGCGGTTTTGATGTCGGGGATTTTGATGCTCAGACATTTGAACGAAATGGACGCGGCTGACCGTGTTGAAAAAGCGATGATGGAAGTTTTTACCGAAGGAAATGTTCGCACGAAGGATTTAGGCGGCACGGCAAAGACCTCTGAATTTGCAACGGCGATTATAGATAAAATGCGGTAATAATTTTAGAATTGAAATCAGACAGGATAGACGGGACAAAAATTCAGTAATCTCGGTAAATCCTGTTTGAATTTCTTTTTGACTATGCAAGAGGCGAAAAATATTTGGAATAAACCGGTTTCACACGGCGAAATTTTGAAGATGATTTGGAAGAATCTGGATTTGGGAACGCTTGACCGCAAACATCCGTTTCACACGCCCGTCTTCGGGACGGTTTGCGATGTCGCGCCCGATTTGCGGATGGTTGTCCTACGCCGTTTCTGGCGCAGACCGCCGCGGCTTGCGTTTCACGCGCACATCGGAAGCGCGAAAATCAATCAGCTTCGCGCCAATCCGAATGTTTACTGGCTTTTTTATCACCCGCAGGAACGATTTCAAATTCGCATCAAAGGCACGGCGACGATTCACACCGACGGCGAACTTCACGAAGAACAGTGGCTTGCGACCGAACTTTTTTCGCGCCGCTGTTACGTCGGCGAGGCTCCGACGCAGGTCAGCCGCAAACCGACTTCCGGTTTGCCCGAAGATTTGATTGACCGTAATCCGACGCATGAAGAATCGGAAGTCGGAAAAGCTAATTTCGTCGTCGTCGCTTCGACAATTGACGAAATTGATTGTTTTGAATTGAATGTCAAAGGACATCGCCGTTCGCTTTTTACATGGCACGAAAACGGAGAACTATGCACCAAATGGTTGACTCCGTGAGGTTTATTTCGACACATTAATTTTTTTGACAACGCCGCCCGTTTATTTATCTTCAAAGAAACGCAATCGTCACCGGTTCGATTGCACCAGAGGAGAAAGATTATGAAAAACATATTTTTAGGTTTGATTTTAACTTTAATGTTCGGCGGCGTGATTACTGCCAACGCACAAACAACGCAGCAAGTCAGCTTGCGCGTGAATAAGCAAAAGAGTGTGATGCGCGACCGTTTGCGGATAAAATTCGTGGCAGTCGAAGATTCGCGATGTCCGCAGGACGTGAACTGCGTCTGGGCGGGAAACGCCAAAGTAACCGTCAAAGTTACAAATCGGCGCGGCGAATCGAAAACCTTTGATTTGAACACCAATCTCGATGCCAAATCCGTCAAATTCGACGGCTACGAAATCAAACTCGGCG
Source organism: Acidobacteriota bacterium (assembly GCA_031412675.1). Taxonomy (GTDB): domain Bacteria; phylum Acidobacteriota; class Blastocatellia; order Pyrinomonadales; family Pyrinomonadaceae; genus JAFDVJ01. Next base: position 42,788 of record JANODL010000096.1, read on the forward strand.
ATGTTACGCCTTATCCGCGCTCAAATATCCGCATCGATCCGAGCGGCTACACGGCGAGTTTTACCGTCACGAAATTATAAAACTTCGCGGACAGCGCGGATTCGATTTGCAGAAAGGCAAAATGACTCCGCGCTGTTTTTGCCGTCAATTGTTAAATCAGATCAGCATTTTTCCGCATAATTCAGATTAATTTATCGGCTGATTTTCAAGCGTTGCGGCTGTTTTTTCATCGGCTTGCGCTTTGTTTGTTTCGCCTTTCTGCATATAGACGTAGGCTCGATTTTTGTAGAGTGTCGCAAGCATCGGGTCTAATTCAATGGCTTTGGTAAAATCGGCTAACGCGGCATCGTAATTTTCATTTTTTACATAATAAATGCCGCGATTATTGTAGCCAATGGCATTTTTCGGCTCGATTTCGATTGTTTTGTTATAATCCGCCAATTCCAAATCGGATTTACCGAGTTTTGAATAAGCTGTTGCCCGATAGAGATAGGCGACTGCCGTCGGCTTTAGGCTAATCGTTCTAGTGTAGTCGGCGACCGCTTCTTCAAAGCGTTCGAGTTTCATCAGAACATGTCCTCGGCTGACACGGAATTCGGCATTTGAATCGTCAATTTTTATCGTCGAGTCATAATCGGACAACGCCGACTCATATTTTCCGAGCTGCACATACGCCGCGCCGCGTGTGCCGTAAGCAGTAATAATTTTCGGATTTATGGCAATTGCGTCGCTGCAATCTTTTACTGCCTTTTCAGACAATCCCATTCTGTAATATATAAAACAGCGGTTTGAAAGATAATTCGATTCCTTCGGCAACATCGAAACCGCTTTATTCGCGTCGGCTAAAGCCGCGTCGAGTTTTTTTGTTTGAGCATAAAAGATTGCACGATTGTTATAAGCCAGCGAATCTCGCGGATTTAACTCGATTGCTTTGGATGCGTCGGCAATGGCGTTTGTAAGATCGCCTTTTTTTAAAAAAGTCATTGCACGATTGTTGTAGATTATCGAACTCTGCGACAATTTCAGCGCGGTGTTGAAATCCGCAATTGCCAAATCAAACTTGCCGAGTTCCGAATATGAATGTCCGCGATTGTTGTAGGCAATCATAATCTGCGGATTGGCTTTGATAATCTTCGTAAAAGCGGCAACTGATTCCTCGTGTTTTCCGTCCTCCATCAACTTCATCGCCGCCGCAAGTTCCTTTCCGGTTTGCGCGGAAACGCCCGAGATTTGGACGTTTTTCGTCTTTGTTGAAGTTTGCAGAATTTCCGACTCCAAAGTCGGCGGCGACGGACTCGGTGTCGGCTGAACCTGTGCAAACAGATTCGCACCGACCGCGAAAATCGAGATTAGCAAGAGTGTTTTTGTAAGTTTCATACGTTTCAGGCTTTTGCCGAATTCATTAATTCTTCGATTACGTCCGCATCTTTCGGCACTTTTGAAGTCAGATTGACGTTTCCGTCTTCGGTGACGAGAACATCGTCTTCGATGCGGATGCCGATGCCGCGATATTTTGATGGAGCGTCTTTATCGTCGGGCGGAATGTAAAGTCCGGGTTCGACGGTTAAGACCATTCCGGGCGCGAACGGGCGCGAGTTTTTCGCTTGTTGTTCGGTGAAATAGCGTCCCGCGTCGTGAACGTCAAGTCCTAAATAATGCCCGACACCGTGCATATAATATTTCATAAACTCTTTCTTTTTAATCAAATCCTTGGTTTTGCCTTTCAGAAGTCCGAGTTTTTTCATACCTTCCGTCAAGAGTTCGATTGATAAATCCTGACGCTGCCGGACGGTGTTGCCTTTTTTCGTCGCTTCGATACATTCGTTTTGGACTTCGAGAACGACATCATAAACTTCGCGCTGCGGTTTCGTAAATTTGCCGTTGACGGGAAATGTCCGTGTGATGTCTGAGGCGTAGCCTTTGTATTCGCAGCCCGCGTCAATCAACAGCAAATCGCCGTCTTTGAGCGGCGCGTTGTTTTCGACGTAATGCAGAATCGTCGCGTTGTCGCCGCCGCCGATGATTGAATTATAAGCCGCGCCGTTTGCGCCCGACATTCGGAAATGATGTTCGATCATCGCTTCGATTTGCGATTCGTTCATTCCGGGCTGGCAATTCTGCATCGCCAAAACGTGCGCTTCGGCGGCAATGTCGCCCGCTTTCTGCATATATTCGACTTCTTCGGGCGTTTTGTGCAGACGCATTTCGCCCAAAATTATCGTCGGGTCAACAATCGTGTGCGGCGGATAGGCGGTTTTCAGACGGCGGAATCTTTGCGCCGAAAGATAGCCGATAATCGTCTGGTCTAATTTAGTGTCAACGCCAAAACGGTAATAGAGTTTTTCGTGACCGTTGACGAGCTTTGCAAATTCGCTCTCGAATTTTTCAATCGGCAAGGCTTTGTCCGCGCCGTAATGTTTCTTCGCGCCTTCGACACCTTCGCGCCGTCCGTACCAAGTTTCCATGAGCGGATCACGCGGGCGGACAAAAAGCGTGAACGGGTGTTTTTTGTTTGACGGCGCAATCACGGCAATCGCGTCAGGTTCGGGAAATCCGGTCAAATAATAAAAATCCGGGTCTTGATGAAACTTGAATTCCGTGTCGTAACTGCGCGTCATCTCGTGCGCGGCAGGAATAATGGCAATCGCGTCTTTGCCGATTTGCTCGATAAAATCTTTCAGTTGTTTTCGCATAAATTCTCCTAGCCAAAAGTTTAACGCAACAACGGTTTAAAGAAAAATTGTCCGCAGCCGAACGCTCCTTCCGCGTTCTCAGAATGTCTGTTTTAAATTATTTTCAGCCGAAAGCAACCGTTTGAGAGTTTCAAACTACGAAGTAATTGTAATTCTCGCGGGAAGTAAAAATTTAACACAATCAGAATTGAGGTAAAGTTATGAAAAGATTTATCTTTCCGGTCTTTCTCTGCCTGTTTTTCGCACTCGGAATACAGGCGCAAAAAGTTACGCAGGGCGAGCTGAATGCCGTCGGTGCAGGCGGAAAAACGCTCGGTTTATGTCCGCTCAAACAGACCGACGTGAAGGCGGAAATTTCCGGTTTCTTGTCGCGGGTCAAAGTTACGCAGGAATTTGAAAACAATTTCGCGGAGAAAATCGAAGCCGTTTACGTTTTTCCGCTGCCGAATAATGCGGCGGTTGACGATATGACAATGCGAATCGGCGAAAGAGTTGTTCGCGGACGGATTATGAAGCGCGAAGAAGCCCGCGAAGTCTATGAAGCGGCAAGATCGAACGGGCAAGTCGCGAGTCTTTTAGATCAGGAACGCACGAATATTTTCACGCAGTCGGTCGCTAATATTTTGCCCGGTGAAAAAATTATTATCGAAATCAGCTATGTGGAAACCTTGAAATACGAGGACGGAAGCTATGAATTCGTCTTTCCGATGGTTGTCGGACCGCGCTACATTCCGGGTTCGGTTGCGGATGCGAAAAATATTACGCCGCCAATTGCGGAAACACGCGCCGGACACGATATTTCGGTCGAAGTAACCTTGGACGCGGGCGTTTTAATCGAAAAAGTCGAATCGAAATCGCACGCGGTCGAATCATTGATGCTTTCGGGAAGCAGTTACAGAGTCAAACTCAAAGACGAAAAAACGATTCCGAACAAAGATTTTATTTTGCGCTACGACGTTTCGGGCAAACGCATCGAAGACGCGGTTTTAACGCATCGCAACGGAAAAGGCGGTTATTTTACGCTGATTCTTCAGCCGCCCGACAATCCGCGTTCTGAAGACATTACGCCGAAGGAAATCGTTTTTGTGCTTGATACGTCGGGTTCGATGTCCGGTTTTCCGATTGAAAAAGCCAAAGAATCAATGAAAATGGCTCTTGCGGGACTCAATCCGCAGGATACTTTTAATCTCATCACTTTCGCGGGCGATACTTTCGTTTTGTTTGAAAAACCCGTTCCGGCAACCGCTGAAAATATGCAGAAAGCGCAAGCCTTTCTCGAATCGAGACAAGGCGGCGGCGGAACGGAAATGATGAAGGCGATCAAAGCCGCGCTCGACCCGACCGATTCGCAGGAACATTTGCGAATCGTCTGTTTTATGACCGACGGCTATGTCGGCAATGAAGCGGAAATTTTGGCGGAAATTCAAAAACATCCGAACGCGCGGATTTTCAGCTTCGGGATCGGAAGCTCGGTTAATCGGATGCTGCTCGACAAAATGGCTGAGACAGGTCGCGGCGAAGTCGAATACGTTGCGCTGAACGACGACGGCTCGAAAGCCGCCAAACGCTTTCACGAGCGCGTTCGCAGTCCGCTTCTGACCGATATTTCGCTCGACTTCGGCAATTTACAAGTCGCCGATGTTTATCCGAAACGAATCAATGACCTTTTCAGCGCGAAACCCATCATCATTCACGGGCGTTTTACCAAAGCAGGAAATGGCGTGATTAAATTAAAAGGCAAATCCTTCGGGCGCGAAACGGTGCGCGAAATTCCCGTCAATCTTCCCGAAAACGAACCCGATCACGATGTTCTGGCAACGCTCTGGGCGCGAACGCGAATTGACGATCTGACTAAACAGGATTATCAAAACAATAAGCCTGAAATTAAAGAACAAATCACGAATCTCGGACTCGAGTTTCGCCTTCTGACGCAATTTACATCGTTTGTCGCGGTCGAAGAACGCGTTGTTACAGACGGCGGACAACCGCGCAAAATCGAAGTTCCGGTCGAACTGCCCGACGGTGTTAGCCGTGAAATGGTTTCTCAACAATCAATCCAAAATCTTCCGGTAAATGGTCGAAGATTTACGCAATTTGCGAGATTATCTCCCGGTTTAGTAATGGGTTCGACTGCTGAAACAGTGAGCGTATCTTCAGATTCTTTGGGAGTCATTGATACGACAAACTCATCGGTCACGACAACAATCCGACCGGATGATTTTAATGGCGGCAGATTTCAGGTTGACGGTTCAAGGGGTTCGGAAAATGTCTTTGTCATTGACGGACAGGAAGTAGATAATTTCCGCACGGGAACGCTCAATGAGAAGAATCGGCTTCCGGCAAAGGGCAAAGCGGCGAAATTGCCGAAACCCGTGCTTGCGCCGAATCTTAAATGGGACGGCTCGGACGGTTTGGTAAATGTTTTGGTAACGGTTGACGAAACGGGCAAAGTCGTCGAGGCAAAATCTCAAACCGGAAATGCGGTTTTGCGCGATTCCGCTGAAAAAGCCGCGCTCAAAACCAAATTCAAGATCAAGCAGACGAAGGAAAATCCCGTCCAAATCGTCGGCGTGATCGCCTACAATTTCACGCTCAAAGACAACAAACCGCAGGCGACCGTCGCGTTAAACGGTTTTGCCGTCAAGCTCACACCCGAGCAAGAAAAGCTCAGACGGCTGGCAATCAAAACTGCCGATTCGGTTTTCAAACTGGTCGAGCGTTTGGAAAAAGGCGCGGCGGCAAGTGAAGACGAAGCAAAATTTGTCCGCGACGGCAAAGCCGAAATCACCGTGCGTTTGAAAGAACTCAAACCCGCAACGGTTGAGGAACTGAAAAAACTCGGTTTCGAGGTTTTGACCGAACTGTCATCGGCAAACGCCGTTGTCGGGCGAATTGCGATTGAAAAATTGGCGATGCTCGCGGAACTCGAAGCCGTGACGTTTATTTCACCGCAAAACCGTTAATTGAAGTAACGCGACAAAAATCAGTTGCCGGTTTATGCGTAAACCGGCAACTGATTTTGCAGATGAACAATTTTTATAGTTGGTTCGGCTTACTTTAAGAAAATTGTCTATAGATACATACAGAAAACATAGATTTTTCTTTTTTCTTATCTCTGTTCATCTGTGTTAATCTGTGGACAATTTTCTTATGGATTTACGAATTACCGAAATTTTCCTTTCGATTCAAGGCGAATCTTCACACGCCGGACGACCGTGCGCGTTTGTGCGTTTAACGGGTTGCCCGATGCGCTGCGTGTGGTGCGATTCGGAATACACTTTCACGGGCGGAACTCGCTTTAGTTTCGACGAAATTTTCGCGCAGTTAGAAGATTTCGGCTGTCAGTTGGTCGAAGTAACGGGCGGCGAACCGCTCGCGCAAAAAGCGGTTTTTCCTTTTATTACCGAACTTTGCGACAGAGGCTACGAAGTTTTGATCGAAACGGGCGGCTACGTTTCGACCGAAAAAGTTGATCCACGCGCCGCGCTGATCTTGGACGTAAAATGTCCCGGCTCAAACGAAGCGGAACGCAATCATTGGGCAAACCTCGAAAGATTGTGCGCCGAAAAAGACGAAGTAAAATTCGTCATCGCCGATCTGAACGACTGGCAATTTGCGCGTGAAATCATCGAAAAATACGATTTGCAAACCAAAACGAAAGAGATTTTAATTTCGCCCGTTTTCGGCGTTGAAAACTTACAGGAAATTGCCGAAACCGTTTCAAGAAGCGGTTTGAAAGTTCGTTTGAATCTGCAACTGCACAAATATATCTGGGGCGCAGACGTTCACGGAGTTTAATTTATGACACACTATCAAAAAATTGCCGCGCTTTTAATCAGAATTCTTTGCCTGATTGGTTTTTTGTTTAGCCTGATTGGATTTGGTTATTCGATTTTGTTTCGGTTGAGTGAGAATTCGTACTCAGTTCAAGCGGCGGAATCTTTCTATGCTTCGATTTTTTACTTTATATTCAGCTTAATTTTGTTTGTTTTGAGTAAGCCAATGGCTAAACTTCTCTGCAAAGGAATTGATAACGATGATAGATAAAAATCAAACTTCCGCAATTTGTCTTGTGTCGGGCGGAATGGATTCGTGCGTGACGGCGGCGATTGCGAAAGGCGAAACGGACGAAATCGCGTTTCTGCACGTTTCTTACGGGCAACGCACCGAACGGCGCGAACGACAAGCGTTTAATGACATCGCCGATTTTTATGGTGTCGAAAAAAGGCTCGATGTTTCGATTGAATATCTGGCACGAATCGGCGGCTCGAGTTTGACCGATAAATCAATCGAAGTTTCGGAAGCCAATCTCGAAAGCACGGAAATTCCGACGAGTTATGTTCCTTTCCGCAACGCCAATATCTTAGCGATTGCGACGAGTTGGGCGGAAGTTTTGGGTGCGGAAAAGATTTATATCGGCGCGGTCGCCGAAGATTCGTCGGGTTATCCCGATTGCCGTCCCGAATTTTACGAAGCATTTGAAAAGACAATCGAAAAAGGCACGAAACCCGACACGAATATCAAAATCAAAACGCCGATCATTCATCTTTCAAAAGCCGAAATCGTGAAAAAAGGAATCGAATTAAACGCGCCTCTTCATCTTAGTTGGTCGTGTTATCAAAGCGAAGGTTTGGCTTGCGGAACGTGCGATTCATGCGCTTTGCGTCTGCGCGGATTTGCGATTGCGGGCGAGAAAGACCCGATTGAATACAAAAATTAAAAAGCATTTTTGCGAATGACCCACGTCGTCATCGAGCGCAGATTTTGCACGTTGGTCGTCTTGATCGGCTCGACAAATATTCCGCCTAAGTTTTCCGTCATCGAGATCAGCATTTCTTCATCAACCAAAAATCGCTCGCTTCCATCGGGTAAAAAATATCGGCGTTCGGTGATTTTTTCTATCTTTTCCTCAATGGAAATCGTCGAAGCCAGCCGCGCGAAAAATAATCCCGAAGGTTTCAGAACGCGCCACATTTCCCGAAGCATTCGGTCGAAATGTTGTTCGTCGTCGGCAAAATGAAGCACCGCACTGCTGATAATTACATCGAAATTTTTATCGGGAAAAGGCAGTTTTTCAACATTTGCAATCCGAAAGTTTTCAGGCTGAACGTCAGGCGCAAGCATTTTCGCAAGACTGCGGACGTATTCAATCGCATCAGCATTTCGGTCAATTCCGAAAACTTGGAAACCGTTGCGGAGAAAATACACGAGATTGCGTCCTCCGCCGCAACCCGCATCGAGAATTTTCATTTCGGGAGAGAAACGGTTTTTCAAAATTTGGTCGAACAAATAAATATCAATGTCGCCAAAGAGTTCGCCTGCGTTTATCATCGGTTAATTTTTACTTTTCGAGTCAGTTTTAAAAGTCTTCGCGCACGAACGAAAACATCGCGGCATCGTGAATTCTGCCGCTGAGGACGAGCCGTTTTCGCAAAATTCCTTCGCGGATTGCGCCGGCTTTTTCGGCGGTTTTTTGGCTCGGAATATTTTCAACCGCGATCAGAATTTCGAGGCGGTTAATCGGTAAATCTTCAAATGCCGCCTTTGCCAGAATCCGCGCCGCTTCGCTTGCCGTGCCGCGATTCTGGCGCGAAACACGAACCCAATAGCCGAGGTTATAAAATTTATGAATCTTATTCGGCTGATTCAATCCGCAACCGCCCAGAAAATCGCCATTTTTCGTATCGAAAATCGCGTAGCCGAACTGCGTTTCGTCCTGCCAGTTTTCAGCGACTTTTGCAATAAAAGATTCGCTTTCGGCAATCGTGTAATCAGCGTGACACCAGGGCATCCAGTATGCAAATTGACTGTCTTGGCGCGATTCCGCAGCGGCTTCAAACAGCAGCGAGGCAAACGATTTTTCGTAGCGTTTGAGCATAATCTGCTTGCCGTAAATTTCAGTTCTCATAGTCGGATTTTTCACTCAAACCAAAATATACGAATTTTAGCAAAAAATAAAATTTCTCAAATTATTTTTTTTATTCCAAAGCGGCGTGTGTTTTTATTTTCACAAAAAATTTGCTTTTCATAGCTTGAGCGGAAGATTAAGTGTTTGGCACCAATTTTGCACTAATATTTTTTAAAGTATTGAAATTATACAATAACCGTTATTTTAACATAGGGCTAAGTAGTATTTTATATGATGAAAAACAAACCGATTTTCCTTTTATTGAACAAAGAGTCGAATAAAAATAATTCGTTGAAAAACTGGCTCAAAGAAGCCGGCTTTTCAGTGAGCATAGTGTCGGATGCTGTTCGAGCAATGGAGGAGATCTCGGATTTTACGGTTCGCCTTTGTCCCGAAGTCGTTCTGATTGAAGCCCTTTCACCATTAATGGATTTTTGTATGATTCAAAAAGTGATGTCCGGCGGCGAAGATGGATTTTTGGTTTTTGCACTCTCGGAACACGAAAATCTCATCAATCACCGGCAGTGTTTCGAGGGAAATCTGACTCATATAAAAGCAAAATTTTCATCACTTCAATCAAAATCAGCACAGGCAAAAACCGCTGCTTAATTTTTTCGATTTTTATGTTCGCTAAAGATACCGATTTTGAAACTTATCTCAATCCGGTTTTTCCATATTCGTTTCCCGATCCTTTTGTCCTTAAATTCCGCAGTGAATATTTTGCATATTGCACGGATTTTTGGCGCGACGGCAAAGTTTTCGGCGTTTTGCGTTCACGCGACCTCGTAAATTGGACGGAAATCGGCGGCGCGATGATGCCGCTCGAAACAAACCCGCCGTTTTATTGGGCGCCTGAAATTACTTACGCGAACGGCAAATTTTATCTTTATTACAGCGTCGGCAACGAAATAAATATGGAAATCCGCGTTGCCGTTTCGGAGCGTCCCGACGGCGGTTTTGTTGATTCAGGCAAAAAACTAACAACCGAACAGTTTGCAATTGACGCGCACGTTTTTACCGATACGGACGGACAAAAATGTCTTTTTTACGCGACGGATTTTCTCGAACATTCGCACATCGGCACGGGAACGGTCGTTGATAAAATGCTTGATTTTTTCACGCTCGAAGGCAATCCGCGCCCCGTTACGCGGGCAAAATACGATTGGCAAATTTACGATGCAAACAGAATTGAAAAAGGCGGCGTTCGCTGGCACACGGTCGAAGGCGCGTTTGTTTTGAAACGAAAAGGCGTTTATTTTGAAATGTTCAGCGGCGGAAATTGGCAAAATATTACTTACGGTGTGAGCTTTGCCGTAACCGACGACATCGAGAACAGGCAAGAATGGGCGCAGTTTTCCGACGGCGAAAAGGTTTTTCCGATTTTGCGGACGCTGCCCGATTTGGTCATCGGACCCGGACACAACAGCGTCGTGCGCGGACCGAACAACCGCGAACTTTTCTGCATTTATCACCGCTGGACGGAAAAAGGCAGAGTTTTGGCGATTGATCGAATGGATTTTGCCGGAAACCGAATTTTCATCGAAGGCGCAAGCCACACCGCCCAAATCGCGCCTTTCGCGCCGACAATATCTGATTATTTCTTGGCAGAACCGCTTGCGGCAACGGGTGGTTTAACTGATTCGACCTCAACAAGCCAAAACGAAGACGGAATTTGGACATTTGCCGAAAGTGAAGCGATTTGTGAAATTTCCGGCAGAAGCGAATTGATTTACACCTCCGACGCGGCGAGTTTTTTATGTGAATTCAGTGTGCGTCTTGTCGAAAATAATGGTGATGACGGCAATTTCGGTTTTTGTTTGAAGAATGAAAACGAGACGAGTTTGAATTTTTCGCTTTTGCCGGCTGTTAATCAAGCAATTATAAACTTCGGCAGACAACAAATTATTGAACTTTCCGCCGATCTCAGCTTTTCGGCAATTCATCTCTTGCGCGTCGAAGCGGACGAATTTCGCGTAAGAGTTTCGCTCGATGAAAATTTGTTGTTTGACGAAATGTTGGAAAAAGTTTCAAGTCAAATCGCGCTCACGGTAAAAAATGTAAAAGCGGCGTTTTCGGGATTCGCTTTGACCGAAGGTTTTGAAGATTTGTTCGATTGGAACGATACGGAAATCGAACGGCACGGCTGGCGTAAATCTTCCGACGAAGCTGTTTTGTTTATCGAAAGACAAGAATTAATTTTGGAAAACCGAAGCGAAACAGATGTGTTTTTGTGGAAAGGCGGGGCGCACGAAAATTTTGAATTTGCGGCGAATATTCGCTTGGTTGAAAGTTTCGGTGCAGACGCAGATTTCGGTTTTTTCTTGTCAGAACCGTCTGCGGTAGCGGATGGTTTAACTCGTCGTTTCGGAATTTTATCAAATTGTTTAATTGATGATCTTCAACCGCCCGCTACCGCAGACGGTTCTGACTTACGTCAAATTGATAACCTTCAACCGTCCGCTGCCATAAACGATGCTGACTTACGCCAATTTCGCATTATAAAATTCGGCGAAAAATTGATTTTACAAAGCGAAGGAAAAACTTTGCTCGAAACTATTGCGCCAAAAGAAGATTGCCGGATCGCCGTTTTCTGCCGAAATTCACGCATCGCGCTCGAAATGGTTCGGTTGACTATTTGGTAGTGAACAGAAAGTAAGGCTCTTTGAAATTCTCAATTTGTGATTAAAAAGAGAAAAACGTCATCGCCGGGAGCGCACGCATCCCTGCGTGCTAAGTCGCGCTTCGCGGCGCATCGGCGTTGGTTGCGAAATCAACTTGCATTGATAACGAGATGTTTGAACGCTCCGCGTTCAGCACGCAAGGATGCGTGCGCTCCCGGCGATGACGTTCTTTTCTCAA
>JANODL010000097.1:0-60646 GCA_031412675.1 Acidobacteriota bacterium
ACCCAAATTTATGCAAAAGCCAAAATTACTTGACCAAGTGCGAAATTTGATGCGTCTGCGGCATCTGAGCCATAAAACCGAACGCGCTTATGTTTCCTATATTCGGGAGTTTATTTTGTTTCAAGATAAACGACATCCGAACGAAATGGGAGTAGACGAGATTCGGCAATATCTGACGCATTTGGCAGTTGAGAAAAACGTCGCGGCTTCGACGCAAAATGTCGCTTTTAATGCCATTTTATTTCTTTATAAACAGGTTTTAGAGATCAATCTGCCACTCATTGACGGTGTGTTGCGTGCCAAAAAGCCGAAACATCTGCCCGCCGTTTTTACGCCGCAGGAAGCCAAATCAATTATTGCCGAACTCGAAGGAACAACTCATCTGATTGTCAGTTTGCTTTACGGAAGCGGAATGCGTTTGACGGAAGTTCTGCGCTTGAGGGTCAAGGATATTGATTTTGAAATGATGCAAATTACGGTGCGCGACGGCAAAGGCGAAAAAGACCGCGTAACAATGCTGCCGACTTCGTTAGCCGCCCATTTACAAATTCAACTGGAACGAGTCAAATTACTACATAACACAGATTTAGCCAAAGGTTTCGGCGAAGTTTTTCTACCGTACGCACTTGCCCGAAAATATCCCGACGCAGACAAAAAATTTGCGTGGCAATACGTTTTTCCTTCAACTAAAATTTCACCGACCCGCGAAGATGGAAAACTGCGTCGGCATCATACCGCCGAAAGCACGATTCAGGAAGCGGTTAAAAAAACAGTTAGAAAACTCGGCATTGATAAACACGGAAGCTGCCACACTTTTCGCCATAGTTTTGCAACGCATCTTCTCGAAAATCAATACGACATCCGCACCGTTCAAGAACTGCTTGGACACAAAGACGTGCGGACAACGCAGATTTATACGCACGTTCTAAAAAATAAATCATTCGTCAAAAGTCCGCTCGATATTTAAATCCGGTTAATGAATTGGAATAAATTCTGCCGTTGAAACCTTTCTTTCTTTGTGGTGAAATAAATTTATGGAAACTACAAATTTAGAAACGGCAACTCTGGGTGCAGGATGTTTTTGGTGCGTCGAAGCGGTTTTTGATGATCTGAAAGGTGTCACGGATGTCGTGTCGGGCTATTCGGGCGGACACACGGAAAATCCGACTTATCGGGAAGTCTGTTCGGAAACGACCGGACACGCCGAAGTTACGCAGATAGAATTTGATCCCGAAGAAATTTCGTTTGCCGACATTTTGCGCGTATTTTTCGCGGTTCACGACCCGACGACGCTGAATCGGCAGGGAAATGATGTCGGCAGTTCGTATCGTTCGGCGATCTTTTATCATTCGGACGAGCAGAAACAAACCGCCGAAGAGATTATCGAGGAAGTCACGGAAGCGGAAATTTATGACAAGCCGATTGTCACGGAAGTGACGAAGTTCGATAAATTTTATCCGGCGGAAGATTATCATCAGGAATATTTCGCCAATAATCCGTCACAGCCGTATTGTGCCGCAGTCGTCGCGCCGAAAGTGGCGAAGTTCAGAAAACAGTTTGTCAGCAGACTTAAAAAGTAAAAAGTAAAAAGTAAAAAGTAAAAAGGCAAAAGTAAAGAATTAATCTTCCGAACTTTTGCCTTTTTACTTTTGCCTTTTGCCTTGAAACTACTTCTCTTCGGGAAGTTCTTTGGTGTTTCCGCGCTCTAATTTGGCGAAACGCGAAGATGCGAGCCACGAAGGCATCGTATCGGCATTTGCCAGACGCAAGCCCATAATTCCCATCACATCGGCGACGGATTTCGCGCCTTCCCACGACCAGTCTTTTTGAATGACATCGGCGGGTAGGTGATAAGCAGTTTTTTCCCATTCTTTCATTCGTTTCATCGTGTTCTGAATATCGCCTTCGGGCGCACCCATCAGCATCAGCGCGGGAACGCCGCGTTCGACAAACGAATAATGGTCTGAACGGTAGAAAATGTTTTCGTCCGGGACGGGATCGGGCGCGACCGTAATGCCCATCGCCGCCGAAACATCCGCCATCATCGCGCCGAGCGTCGAATGTTCCGCGCCGTAGCCGACGATGGTTTTGACGGGACCATAAACTTCCGTGCCAACGCCGTCGAGATTTAAGTTACCCGCGACCTTTTTAATATCCCAAGTCGGTTTCTTTGCCCAGTATTTTGAGCCGTAAAGCCCGTATTCTTCGCCCGTAACCGCCAAGAAAATCAACGAGCGTTTCGGTTTTGTCGGTGATTTTGAAAAAGCCTCGGCAACCGCGAGCATTTCCGCCGTGCCGAGCGCATTGTCCGCCGCGCCGTGATAGATTTTATCGCCTTCCTTTCCGTATGCGTCGTAATGCGCCGAAAACAAAACGGCTTCTTCTTTTAATTTCGCGTCCGAGCCTTCGATGTAGCCGACGACATTGCTCGAAACGCCTTTCGTTGCTTTATATTTGGCGACGAGCTTGGCTTTTTGATTGAGCTTGAACCCTTTGAAGGTGTTTGTTTCAGCCTGCGCCGCCGCATCTTTGAGCGTTACGCCCGATTTGGCAAAAAGTTTTTCCGCCGCCTTTGCGCCGACATATATAAATGGCGGATAACCTGTCGGAAAGCCTTCTTCGTTCGGCATCGTGATTTGTCGGCGGCTGAAATAGCTGATGCTTTCTTCGGTCATCGAATCTTCCGTGCCGTTTCCGACATAAACAATCGCCGCCGCGCCTTTTTGAATCAGATTTTGTCTGAAAAGGTAGCTCGCTTTATTGTCACTCCAGTCTTTTTTCGTAATGCCCGCAGGATAACCGTTAAACATAACGACGATTTTGCCCTGCACGTCAACGCCTTTCAAATCGTCGCGGTTGATTCCTTTGACGACAATGCCGTAGCCGACGAAAACCATCTCGCCGCTGACTTCGCTGTTGCCGTTATTCATCGGCAGAACGCTGAAATCCGTGCCGAAATTGAGCTTTTCGTCGCCGATTGTCAGAGCGGTTTCGGCGGTCGGGACAATTTCCTTGAAATCAACCTTCTGCAAATAAGAACCTTTGTCGCCGAGCGGTTTTAAGCCGAGCGATTTGAAACGGTCGGCAATCCAATTCGCGGCTTTGTCGCCGCCCGGCTGCATCGTTCCGCGTCCTTCCATTTCGGCTGACGAAAGCGTCGCCGTTCCGTCTTTAATCGTCTGAATATCAATTTTTGCCGTGAGTTCCCGTTCTTCGGTCGAAAGAACGGCTTTGGCGGGCGCGACCGTTTGGGCAAAAATCTGCCCGAAAATCAGAAGGCTGACGAGCATTACGGACATTGCTTTTCGCAATTCAAGCACAGACCTTCCCCTATTTTTACTCATAATGTTTTATTTTTCCTCGTTTTGATTTGAGATTTGTTTTCAATAGATTCGCTAAAACGGTAAATAGTTGTCAAATGAAAAAGCCTTTCTGCTTGAGAAAGGCTTTGCAAATCATTAAAAAATGACATTCGGCGGATATTCGGGAATCGGTTCGGGCGGTGTCGGAAACGGTTCGGGATTCGGTTCGGGAATCGGATCGCTCACCGGGTAAGGATCGGGTTCGACCGGCGGCGGAACGGGAATTTCCGGCTCGTTCGGTTCGGTGAACGGATTTTCCGGTTCGTCAGGTTGTAATTTTATTTCATCGAAATTATTCATAATATTTTCTCCCTCTTGTTTATTTGTATTGACATCTCAAACTGAGATTATTTAATCGGCACGATTCGCATAATGCGGTCATCGTCCTTTGCCGCGCTTCCGCGTCCGTCGCGGTTCGACGTTGAAAAATAGATCAATCCGTCGGGACCTTGCGCCATTTCGCGGATTCTGCCGTAAACTCCTTTTAGTAAATCTTCCTGTGACACGACGTTTCGACCGTTCAAAACGACGCGGATAATTTTCTCGCTACGCAGACAGCCGAAAAAGAAATTACCTTTGAACGCCGGAAAAACCGCGCCGTTATAAAACATCGCGCTCGCGGGCGCACAAGCCGGCGAATATTCCAAAAGCGGCGATTCCAATCCGTCTTTTTTCATCGCGCCGTAGATTTCCGCCCAGCCGTAATTTCTGCCGCGTTCGACAATATTCACTTCATCCGCGCCGCCGCCTTTGCCCTCAAAACCCGACGGACCGTGTTCGGTCTGAAACATCAAACCTTCCGCCGACCACGCCAAACCCTGCGCGTTGCGATGCCCGACGGTGTAGATTTCGGGGCGATAATTTTTGTCGCCAACAAACGGATTATCTTCGGGAATTGTGCCGTCATCATTCAAACGCAGAGTTTTTCCGGCAATCGAATCGGTCTTTTGCGCGAGATTCCAATCGGTCGCATCGCCCGTCGTGACATAAAGTTTGCCGTCGGGACCGAAACGCGCCCGCGTTCCGGCGTGATTCGGCGCGGCGGGAATATTTTCGACAATGATTTTCGGCTCGAGCAAAGTTTTGCCGTCGAATTTATAACGGACGACTTTGACCTGTTTGCCGTCGCCGCGATAGGCGTAGGCGAGATAGACGAATTTGTTTTCCGCGAATTTCGGATGAATCGAAACGTCCATCAAACCGCTTTCGCTCGAAGGTTCGACATCCGCGACTTTGAAAACGGGTTCGGCGCGGAGCTTTCCGCCTTCGATAATCCGCACTCTGCCCGGACGCTCGGTGAAAACCAGATTTCCGTCAGGCAGAAACGCAATTCCCCACGGAACTTCCAGACCGCCGACAACCGTTTCGACGCGAAATTTTACATCGCCTTTCTGCGTCGAAACGATTTCGTTTTCAACCAGACCTTTCGGTTTTTGACCGCAACCGACCGCGATTGCGACCAAAATAATAAATATCAAACCAAATTTTTTCATAAAACCACCTTGCTCTATTTTTAAGTTAGACGGCAGTCAGCGCGGTTTTGTTTCACACTAAATTCAACCGCGAAAATGAAAAGCTGTCTATTACAACTCTGCGCGTTCCGAAAGTTCGAGCCATCTTTGGGTGTCGTTTTCGAGTTTTTCGTTGAGGTTTTGTTGTTCTTTGAAAAGTTCTGTGAGCTTGAAGGAATCGGTCGCAAATTGGTGCAATTCTTTTTCGATTTCGGCGAGACGCTTTTCGGAGTTGGCAATTTCCGTTTCGAGCGTTTCAAATTCGCGGCGTTCTTTGAACGAAAGTTTTTGCGCTTTCGACTTTTCCGTTTCGATTGGTGCAGGAGGTTGCTCGGAAACACGCTGAATCGTGGATTCCGAGCGTTTGTCGGATTCTTCGCGTTCGATGGTTTCTAAGTAAGCCGAATAATCGCCCGCGAATTCGCGCACTTTGCCGCCCGTTTCAAATTTGAAAACATTATCAATCGTGCGGTCGAGAAAGTATCGGTCGTGGCTAACGACGATTAACGCGCCCGCGAAATCGTCGAGATATTCTTCCAAAGCAATCAGTGTCGGAATGTCCAAATCGTTCGTCGGTTCGTCGAGCAGCAGAACATTCGGTTGAGCCATCAAGATTCTTAAAAGATACAGCCTGCGCCGTTCGCCGCCCGAAAGATTGGCGATAAACGAATATTGCGTATTGGGCGCGAACAGAAATTTTTCGAGCATCTGCGAAGCCGTGATCTGATTGCCTTGGGCGGTCGTCACATATTCGGCAATTTCTTTGATGTAATCAATCACGCGCTGTGTTTCATCGAGCGCACGACTTTCCTGATCGTAATAACCGATTGCAACCGTTTGCCCGATTTCGATTTCGCCCGAATCAGGTTTGACGCGATTGGTCAGCATTTCCAAAAGTGTCGTTTTGCCCGAACCATTTTCGCCGATAATGCCGATGCGGTCGTCGCGTTTCAAAAGATACGAAAAATCGTCAATCAATTTCCGGTCGCCGTAAGATTTTGAAAGATTACTGATTTCGACAATTTTCGTTCCCAGACGCTTTGAGCCGATGGCGATGTCAATTTCCGACTTGGCTCTTTCCTTCGGCTGCGCCATCAAATCGTATGCGGCGTTGATGCGGTGTTTCGATTTGCGCGTCCGCGCCTTTGCGCCTGTCCGCAGCCACGCGAGTTCTTTTTTGATAAGCTGTTCGCGTTTGTGTCCTTCGACGGCGCGCAAGGTTTCCTGTTCTTCTTTTTTCTCCAGATAATAAGCGTAATTTCCCGCGAAGGCTTGAATGCCGCCGCGCTCGATTTCAAAAATCCGATTCGTCACGCGGTCGAGAAAATAGCGGTCGTGCGTGACCAGAAGCAACGCGCCCGTATAACGCCGCAGATAATCTTCGAGCCATTCAATCGTGTCCGCGTCGAGATGATTGGTCGGCTCGTCCAATATTAAAATGTCGGGTTTGAAAATCAATTCGTGGGCAAGCGCGACCCGTTTGCGCTGTCCGCCCGAAAGCGTTTTCATTTTGAGGGAAGTATCGGTAATTCCGAGCCGCGTCAGAACATTCCGTGCATTCGTTTCGATTTCCCAACCGCCCGAAATTTCGAGTTCGTGCTGTAAGTCGGAAACTTTTTCGAGCAGCTTCGCGTCGTGTCCGTCCAACGCCAAATCGTGACAAGCCGTTTCGTAATCGGCAATCAATTTCATCACGCCCGAACTCGATGCGAAGATTGTTTCAAGCACCGTTTTTTCGTCATCGAACTGCGGATTTTGCGATAAATACGCGAGCGTCTGACCGCTTGCGCGAACGACGCGTCCCGTGTCGGGCGTTTCCGTTCCGGCAACAACACGCAGAAAAGTCGTTTTGCCCGAACCGTTTGCGCCGATGATGCCGATTTTGTCCGAATCTTCAAAACCGAGCGTCACGTTCTCGAAAAGCGGTTTGATGCCGTAATTTTTGCTGACATTTTCCAGCGAAAGGATGTTCATAAAATAATCTTTAACTTTACCGAAATTTTGTTCGGAATGCCAAATTCGACTTTTTTCGAGCGCGGAAATAAATTTTAGATATTTTCATAAAAGTCTTGTAAAATCTTGAGAGAGGTAAAAATTATGTCCGCAGTTTTAGAGAGAACAATTTCAAACACCGTAACAAATGGCGTAAAGCCGCGCTTAATCACGGTTTCGGAATACGACCGAATGATTGAAGCCGGAATCTATACCGAAAACGACCGTATCGAATTGCTTAACGGAGAGATTATTGAACTTATGACCAAAGGACCAAAGCACACATCGGCTAATTCCAAAATCATCAGATTTTTTATTAGATTGTTTGATGAAAAAGTTATTGTTCGCGGTCAAGACCCGATTCGGTTAGACGATTTTTCCCAGCCGGAACCCGACATTGTTTTGGCAAATTGGGACGACAAAGAATACGCCGAAAACCACCCGACACCAGCCGACATTTTGCTTGTAATGGAGATTTCCGACACGACTTTGGCGTATGACCGCGACGATAAAGCCAAAGCCTATTCGCGCAACGGCATCCGGCAATATCTCTTGCTCAATCTGCAAAACGAAACTCTCGAAGATTACCGCGAACCGAATGCCGACGGTTACGGCGCAAAAAGAACTTACCGCAAGGGCGACAGTTTAAATTTAGTTGCGTTTCCCGAAATTGAAATCAAGTTTGACGATTTGTTCTGAAGCCCGAATAAATTCTATGAATATCAAAAAATTTACGCTCGTTTTCTTCGTTCTCGGTCTGTTTGCGATGGCGTGTTTTGCCCAATCGCCGTTTGTGAAGGTGAAAAACCATCAATTCTTGATCGGCGATAAGCCTTATTATTTTATCGGCACGAATTACTGGTACGGCTCGCTTTTGGGACTCGAAAAAGACAAAAATCGCGGCGTGGAACGGCTTCGTAAAGAGCTTGATTTCTTGAAAGCAAACGGCGTGACTAACTTACGAATTCTGGCGGGCGCGGAAGGTTCGGGGTTGATTAACGGTGTCACGCGAGTTGGTCCGCCCTTGCAACCCGTGCAGGGAAAATTCAACACGGAGGTTCTCGACGGGTTGGATTTGGTTCTCTTTGAGATGGGCAAACGCGATTTGAAGGCAATCGTCTTTTTCAGTAATAACTGGGAATGGAGCGGCGGTTTTCAGCAATATCTGAGCTGGAACAATCTCGTCCCGAAAGACCGGGAAACGCGAAAATTAACGTGGGACGAACAGCGCGATATTGTCAGTAAATTCTATTCGTGTGCGCCGTGTAAAACGGCTTATAACAAACAACTCAGCCTCGTCATGAACCGCACGAACAAATACAGCAAAAAGAAATACGTTGACGATCCGGCGATTATGGCTTGGGAACTGGCGAACGAACCGCGTCCGATGCGCGCTTCTGCCGAAAAAGATTATAAAAAATGGATTGCGGACGTTGCCGCGTTGATTAAATCGAAGGACAAAAATCATCTTGTCGTGATCGGACACGAAGGCTCGATCGGCACGGAAAGTATGAAAATGTTCGAGGAGATTCACGATGACAAAAACATTGATTACCTGACAATTCACATCTGGGCGAAAAACTGGGGCTGGTTTCAGGGCGACAAAGTTGCCGAAGGCTACGGGAACGTCATCGAAAAAGCGACCAATTATGTCAACGAACATCTCGCCATTGCCAAAAAACTCAACAAACCGCTCGTCATCGAAGAATTCGGTTTGCCGCGCAACGCGCAATCTTTCGACATCGCTTCTTCAACGTCACTGAGAGATGACTATTACGGAAAAATGTTCGCGTTCGTCGCTGAGAGCAAACAGTCGAACGGCTATGTTGCCGGAGCGAATTTCTGGGCATTCGGCGGCACATCGCGCCCCGTAAAAAATCAAATCTTCTGGAAAAAAGGCGACGATTATATGGGCGACCCGCCGATGGAAGAACAAGGCTTGAACACCGTCTTTGACAGCGATAAAACGACCTGGGCAGTTATCAATAAATATTCAAAACCGCTCGTAAAATAGATTCGTAATTGTTAATTCCGTGTGTTCTTAGTTAAGAAATCGAGGATTAACGGTTTCGCAATTTGTGAACCCCAACCGTTAAAATTGTAGTCGAAGCCGTGTTGCGCGTATGGAATATAAAGCGTTTCGTGCGGAATTTTTTGTGCGGCGAGCTTTCGGGCGAGAATCTCGAGATTTTCTTTTTTGACGAGCTGATCTTGTCCGCCGTGAAGTAAAAAAGTCGGCGGTGTGTTTGAATTGACGTTAGCAGAAGGCGAGGCGAGCGTAAATCTTTCGTTGATCTCGGCTGATTCGTGCAAACTTCCGCCGATAAAATTGCCGATCGTTTTCTGCGAATGGATCACGAAAGGATTCGACGGATTTTCGTAATCCCAGACCAGATCAACGGGAGCGTAAAACCCGACGACAGCACGGACGCTTTCATCTCTTTGACCCGAACCGCATGACGCAGGCAATCTTGCGTCATTTGCCGAATACGCGGCAATCAGCGCGAGATGCGCTCCGGCGGAACGTCCGAGAACAACGATCTTTTCGGGCGCAATGTTAAACTTCGCGCCGTTTTCCTTGACCCATCTAACGGCGCATTTGACATCGCCGATTGCCGCCAGATAATTCGGCTGCGGCGCAAGCGTGTAATCAATATCAAAAACCGTGTAGCCGGTTGCGGCGAGCCATTCGTTCCACTGCGGAAAATCACTGCGCGTGCCGCCGTTCCACGAACCGCCGTGAACTACGATAACGCTTGCGCCGTTCGGCAAAACGCCTTCGGGCGGCGCGTAAACATCGAGCTTAAGATCACCGTCCGGCTTGAAAACAAATGTTTGCGGCGCATTTTTAACCCGGTAAGAATTCGTCAAGCCGCTGAAATATTGTTTAAAGGAAAGCACGACGTTTTTTTCGCGAGCCGCCGCGAGCGAGGTCAAAAAAGGATAAAGCGCGAGCAGAAAAGCAATCAATCCGACGACCAACACCGCGTATGGAAAACCGTTTTTATAGTAAAAATAATTGCCGAGAGCGCAGACAATTCCGACGAGCGCAAGCAGCGTAAACCACAAACTCCATTCGCTGACCGCGACCGAGTAAAGCCAGATATACGCTGACAAAGCCGGAACGACGATCCAGATTACCGAACCGAGCGAAAGCAGCGTGCAAACCCACGAGGTTATTATTAAAAAACGATTCATTAAAATAACAGTGAATGGTGAACGATGAATGGTGAATTAAATCTTTCATTCATCATTCACCATTCACCATTCATCATTATTTAACGCCGACGACTTCGATGATAAAAATGAGCGTGGCATTGGGCGGAATCACGCCGCCCGCGCCGCTTGCGCCGTAGCCGATTGACGGCGGAATGATAAGTGTCGCGTGATCGCCGACGCGCAATTTCTGCAAGCCTTCGTCCCAGCCTTTGATGACCATTCCCGCGCCGACCGGAAACGAAAAAGTGTCGTTTCTATCGAGCGAGCTGTCAAATTTCGCGCCGTTCGTGAGCAGTCCGGTGTAATTGACAATGACGTTATCGCCTTTTTTAATCGGTGCGCCGTCGCCGCGTTTGGTAATGATATAAGTTAAGCCCGAAGCGGTCGTGACCGCTTGTTGTTTGATTGGTTCCGTCATTTTTTTGATAGTTGTTTTCTTTTTAATGGTCGTTCGTTTGCGAACGGTTCGTTTTTTGGTCTGCGCGAAAGAAAAAGACGCAAACATTGCGATGATTATAAAAACTGCGAAAATTGATTTTTTCATAGATGATTTCGGCTTTGACTCAAAAGTGTTTAAAAACATTTTGGAACCCCGAATTAACACGAAAAAGAGCAAATTGTTTCGTGGTTTTTGGTGATAATTCGTGATTTTAGGTTTTATCCATTGATTATACAAAAAACGTCATCGCCGGGAGCGCACACATCCTTGTGTGCTGCGTCGCTTGCAAAGCGGCGTAAAAGCGTTACTCAATCTTGATTTTACTTTCAACACTTTATTCGCGCCCTGCGCTCAGCACGCAAGGATGCGTGCGCTCCCTGTGATGACGTTTTTATATTGG
Source organism: Acidobacteriota bacterium (assembly GCA_031412675.1). Classification (GTDB taxonomy): domain Bacteria; phylum Acidobacteriota; class Blastocatellia; order Pyrinomonadales; family Pyrinomonadaceae; genus JAFDVJ01. The sequence goes on from JANODL010000097.1 coordinate 10,924, forward strand.
ATAAAGTAATTTTCAAAACATTACTTTTAGTTGACTACCAAAAGTTGTTCAATATAAGCACTTTTTTGCCAAGCCGATGACTTCAATTTCTCACTCTTAACTCTTCGTCAATCAATGCCCGCAAATCGGCTTCGCTGAAACGTGCCAGTCTTCTGCCGTTGACGAAAAAAGTCGGCGTTTGCCGCACACCGAGCGTTTGCCCGTCTTTCAGGTCGCGCTGGAGCTTTGCCTGAAAGCGGTTTTCGTTGGTCGCGGCTTTGACCCGTCCCATATCGAGCCCCAATTCCGCCGCGTATTTATCAAACAAGACGTTGAGGTCGGGCGGCGGCGCGGCTGTCGGCGGACCGTGTTTCGTTCCCCATTCGGATTGCCGCTGAAAAAGCATCTCCTGCATCTGCCAATATTTGCCCTGTTCGCCCGCCGCTTCGGTCAAAGTCGCGGCGCGCAGCGAATTCGGATGCAGCGGCATATAACGCACGACGAGCCGAATCTTGCCGTCATACTGCGCCATAATCTTTTTGACGATTGGCGAAAAAGCCGCGCACGATTCGCATTCGGGGTCTAAAAATTCGACCAGCGTAACGGGTGCATCCGCCGCGCCGAGCGTCGGACTATCAGAACGCACGAGCATTTCGGGATTTACCGCCGCCGATTTATTGCTGCTGCTGTTCGTATTGCCTGTGACGCGCACATTCTGCACCGAATTTCGGTAATAATTCGCGCCGATCAACGCGCCGATAACTACGACAATCGCAATCGCGCCTAAAATCTTAACTTCTTTTTTCATAAAATAATTCAATTTTGCAGAAGCCCGCACGTTAGTAAGCGCGGAAATGTTGCGAATGAAAATCCGCCCTTACTAAAGTGCGGGCTTCTGCCTCTAATCCTTTGATTTATAAAACAATAAACACAAAGCCGTAAGGACAAAAGCCGTCAGAGACATCAGCGGAATCGTGATAAACCCGAGCCATTCGATTTGCACCGAAGTGCAGGAAATTCCTTGCGTGCAGGGCGTGATGCTGTCGGGAATCAGCCCGTAATAGAGCAGATTATGATAAACCGCGACCGCGAGACCTGCCAGACAAATCGGCAGAGCATAAAACTTGACGCGCCTATCGCCCAAAAGAATCCCGACCCCGATCACAAACACGAGCGGATACATTGCAATCCGCTGATACCAGCACAAAATGCACGGCGGCAGCTGCATCACCTCGCTGAAAAACAAACTCCCGACCGTCGCCACGAGTGCAACAACCCACGCCGCATAAATCGGCGCGTCAAACGATTTCGTCTCCGCCAAATTTTCAATCTGTTCCGCTTTTTTCATTGCTTTTTGTAATTTTACACGGTTAAAAGGCAGAAACGCGACTGTAAAATGACGTTTCTGCCTCTTAATTCTTAATTCGTAATTTCAATGTTCTCGTCGCCTAGCGACCATTAAACTTAAAAGTGTGGTTCAACACGCGGGCTTTTAGATAAAGCGCAAGCTAAACGGCTTTGATAAATTTCAGCGCGATACCGTTTATACAATAACGCAAACCGGTCGGCTTCGGACCGTCGTCGAAAACGTGACCGAGATGTGCGTCGCAGCGGTTACATAAAACTTCCGTCCGCGTTTCGTCGAGGCTGTTGTCGGCTTTTTCCAAAACGTTGATTTTTTTGATCGGCTCATAAAAACTCGCCCAACCCGTTTTTGAATCGTATTTCGCCGCCGAGCTGAAAAGCGGCAGTTCACAGCAAACGCAGACAAAAGTGCCTTTCGCTTTGAGATTGGTGAGCGGACTCGTATAAGGCGTTTCGGTTCCGGCTTCGCGCGTTATCCGGTACTGTTTGGGAGTCAGAACCTTTTTCCATTCGGCATTTGTTTTAATGATTTTCTTAAACGGCAAATCATTCATTTTCTGAGCCTCGGCATTCAGCGAAAAGCCCGTTAAAGCCAATAAAGTCCCGAACATCGCGCCTGATTTTAAAAATTCTCGTCTATCCATAATTTTTTCTCCCGTAATCTTTTACTTGTCTATTTAATTCGCCTTCGCCCGGCTTTTGGATTCGTTTTCAGCTAAGAACACATTTTATAGTCCGGCTGAATATATGATTATGTTGAATTTTTCGGGATTTATTCCCGCGCGCCGCTTTGTTAGACATAATTGAAGTTCGCCTATCGGAATTCCGGCGAAAACATTAGAGGAAAAATAACTTTTACCAGTATTTCAGACATTTTTTTCTTTTCGCGAACCAATCTCTTTGACAGTCGCATTTCTGGCTTTGGATTTGATACACTCGTTTTGAGCAATATTCAGGAGAGCTATACGAATAGCTGAGATTTGTCTGTGACGGACATTATCCTTTGAACCTGCTACGGCTAACACCGACGAAGGGAGAAATAAAATGAGTGTAAATATAATTGAAAAAACCAGCGACGAAGTTAAATTGCCTAGTTCGCGTAAGATTTACGTTGAAACTAACGGCTCTACCATCAATCAATCAAAACAAAATTTGCGCGTTCCGTTTCGGGAAATCGCTTTGAGTCCGTCGAAGGATTTTGACGGGAATTTGGAAGAAAATCCGCCCGTGCGGGTTTATGATACGAGCGGCGTTTGGACGGATGAAACGATCAAATGCGATGTGCGCGAAGGTTTGCTGCAGTTAAGACGCGAATGGATTTTGGGGCGCAGCGATGTCGAGGAATATGAAGGTCGGACGATTTTGCCGCAGGATAACGGTTATCTGACCAAAGGCGCGGAAGATATTGCGAAAATTAAGGAAAGCGGCAAGCTCGAAGAATTTCCGGGTTTGAAACGTGCGCCTTTGAAAGCGAAAGCGGGCGCGAATGTTACGCAGATTTATTATGCGCGAAAGGGAATTATCACGCCGGAGATGGAATATGTGGCGATTCGTGAAAATCTTGGTCGCCAGATCGCGTTTGAGGCGATGCAGGCGGGTTTAGAAAACGACCGTTCGTCGCTCTATCATCAGCACAAAGGCGAATCTTTCGGCGCAAGCGTTCCGAAATTCGTTACGCCCGAATTTGTCCGCGAAGAAGTTGCACGAGGTCGGGCAATCATCCCGAACAACATCAATCATCCCGAATCCGAACCGATGATTATCGGGCGAAATTTTCTTGTTAAAATCAATGCCAATATCGGAAATTCGGCGATTGCGTCTTCGATTGAAGAGGAAGTCGAAAAGATGCGTTGGGCGACTCTGTGGGGTGCGGATACGGTGATGGATTTGTCAACGGGCAAAAATATTCACGCCACACGCGAATGGATTTTGCGGAATTCGCCTGTGCCGATTGGGACTGTGCCGATCTATCAAGCACTCGAAAAAACAGGCGGAAAAGCCGAAGATTTGACTTGGGAAATTTACCGCGACACTTTGATTGAGCAAGCCGAACAAGGCGTTGATTATTTCACGATTCACGCGGGCGTTCGTCTGCCCTACATTCCGCTGACGGCGAAACGGACGACGGGAATCGTCTCACGCGGCGGCTCGATTATGGCGAAATGGTGTCTCGCCCATCACGAAGAAAGTTTTCTCTACACGCATTTCCGCGACATTTGCGAGATTATGCGGACTTACGATGTTTCGTTCAGTTTGGGCGACGGATTGCGTCCCGGTTCGATTGCCGATGCCAACGACGAAGCCCAATTTGCCGAACTCGAAACGCTCGGCGAACTCACCAAAATCGCGTGGGAAATGGATTGCCAAACGATGATCGAAGGTCCCGGTCACGTCCCGATGCACCTCATCAAAGAGAATATGGACAAGCAGTTGGAAGTCTGCGGCGAAGCACCTTTTTACACGCTCGGACCGCTGACGACCGACATCGCACCGGGTTACGACCACATCACTTCCGGCATCGGAGCGGCGATGATCGGCTGGTTCGGCTGCGCGATGCTCTGCTATGTAACTCCAAAGGAACACTTGGGTTTGCCCAACAAACAAGATGTCAAAGAAGGCGTTATCACCTACAAACTCGCGGCACACGCGGCAGACCTCGCCAAAGGTCATCCGGCGGCTCAATACCGCGACAACGCACTGTCGAAAGCCCGTTTCGAGTTCCGCTGGGAAGACCAATTCAACCTCGGCTTAGACCCCGAAAAAGCCAAAGAATTCCACGACGAAACCCTCCCCGCCGAAGGTGCCAAACTCGCCCACTTCTGCTCAATGTGCGGACCGCATTTCTGCTCAATGAAAATCACGCAAGATGTCAGGGAATACGCAAAAGAGCAAAATATCGAAGCCGAAAAAGCCTTAGCAGTCGGAATGGCTGAAAAGGCGAAGGAATTTGTCGCAACGGGCGGCGAAATTTATCACGGGAAGCCTGACGGTGTGGACGATCATCATTGATCTTAATAATAGTTTGAAGCACAAAGCAGAGTTCGCAATGATTTGTGAAACTCTGCTTTTGGTTTATTATCTGAAGTGAGAGAAAACTATGGCACAACATAATCTTTTAGACACCGATACAGTGGCGTTAAACGACATTTTCACGAATGGCAGACGTTACAAAGTGCCTATTTATCAAAGAGATTATTCGTGGAATGAGGAGCAATGGGACGATTTATGGATGGATATTTTAGACGTTAAAAACATAAAAAATCGTGTTCATTATATGGGAGCGATTGTTCTCCAAAACCTCAATAATAAACAATATTCAATAATTGATGGTCAACAGCGTTTAGCCACACTAAGCATTCTTGTTCTTGCCATCATTAAAAGAATTCAATATTTGATTGATTCAGGTATTGAGGTTGAGGAAAATGAGGAACGTAAAAAACTATATATGGAACAGTTCATCGGTTCCAAAGAAGGCGTTTCGTTACGATATTCCAATAAACTAAAGTTGAATGAAAATAATGACTCGTTTTATCGAAGTTTTTTAGTTCAATTGCGTGAACCGATTAATCCGCAAAAACTTCCTTCTTCAAATAAACTTCTGCAAAAAGCATTCGAGTTTTTTTATGAAAGAATCCGTAATCTTTTTGGTGATAAACCAAAGGGCAAGGAATTGGCGGAATTTCTTCAAAATCAATTGGCTGAAAAATTATTGTTTATTCAAATAGTGGTTGAAAACGATCTCGATGCTTATACGGTTTTTGAAACTCTCAATGCTCGCGGAATCGAATTGAGCATTTCGGATTTATTAAAAAACTATCTGCTTTCCTTAACAGCCCAAAGTGAAGAAGATTTACATCAAGCTAAAGAACAATGGAAAAGTATTATTCAGATAACGGATTTAGATAAGTTCCCGACTTTTTTACGGTATTTTTGGCACTCCCGATATGAAACTATTCGTAAAGAACAGCTATTCAAGGCTTTAAGAAAAGTTGTTGAAACAAAAGAAGATACATTTAAGTTACTCGACAATTTAGAAAAATATGCGGCTGTTTATTCAGCTTTGAAAAATCCAAACGATGAATTATGGCAAGGTAATAAAGAAATTAGAAAGCGAGTCAACGAATTAAAATTATTCGGAGTTACCCAACCGTATCCGCTGCTTTTGGAAGCGTTTTTCAAACTTCCGATCTCTCAGTTTGAAGATGTTTTGAGATTTTGTACGGTCATTGCTTTCCGCTATAACGTGATCGGTAATTTAGATCCGAAAAGACAGGAACTGGCATTTCATAATGCCTCCAAGAAACTTTTCACCGAAGCAATTACAAATAGTTCGCAAGTTGCTCAGGAACTGAAAAATATTTACATAGATGATGAGATTTTTGAAAATGACTTCTCGACAAAACAAGTAAATACAAAAAGCAAAAAGAAACTTGCGCGATACATTTTGTATTCGCTTGAAAACCAGATTGCCGGAACGGAAAGAAATTTTGAAGACGAAACGGCAACTATTGAACATATTTTGCCTGAAAACCCGCCAATTGAATGGGAAGATTCTTTTACCCAAGAAGATCAAGAAAATTACATTTACAGATTAGGAAATCTGACGCTGCTTGAATCGGCGAAAAATAATGACTGCGGAACAAAACCTTTTCCAGAAAAGCAGATAATCTATCAACAAAGTCAATATCAAATGACGCAGCAAATTGATTATCCCGAATGGACTGCAAATCAAATTAGGTCAAGACAGGAGAATTTAGCTAAAACTGCCAAAACTGTTTGGAAAATAACACAACTTTCGAACTGACAAATATTATTTATAAGTAAAAACACAAATTTGCCAAAGAGCAAAGGCATTAGCCGTCGGAATTGCGGAAAAGGCAAAGGAATTTGTTGATAAAGGAAGTGAGATTTATCTGGGAGATTTACCTGATAAGCCCTAAAACATTAGCGGTAAGCATATTAACAAACAGCAAAAAGGAGAATTATGCTAGGACTAAGAACAATTATTTATAAAGTTGGCGACATTAAAAAAGCAACGGATTGGTATTCAAAAGCATTTGAAATCGAACCATATTTTGATGAGCCTTATTATGTTGGATTCAACATTGGCGGATACGAATTAGGGCTTCAACCTGAAGAGAATCCGACAACTGATAAGGTTGAAAGTGTTATATCTTATTGGGGAGTCGAGAAAATTTATGAAGTGTACGACCGATTGATTGGCTTAGGAGCAATCGAAAATGAAAAACCGTATAACGTCGGCGGCGATTTAATGACAGCCACCGTCAAAGACCCTTTCGGCAACATTATTGGTCTAATTTATAACCCGCATTTTAAACTAAACAATTAAAAAATATGGCTTCAAAGCAAAAATTTGTAGATTTCGTCTTGGAACAGATTGAAAATGCCGGAGAAATAACTGTTAAAAAGATGTTTGGCGAATATGCAATTTACTCGGACGGAAAAATGTTTGGGTCAATTTGCGACAATAAATTATTCATAAAACCAACAAAATCTGGACGAGAATTTATCGGCGATGTGGTTGAAGCACCGCCATACGAGGGAGCAAAACCGAGCTTTCTAATTGAGGACAAACTTGAGGACAGAGATTGGTTAAGCGAATTGGTTAGAATTTCGTTAAAAGAATTGCCGATGCCAAAACCAAAAAAGAAGAAGACGAAGGAATTTGCCTGATGGGGCGAAGGAGCATCACTAAAAAGCCGTTTGAAAACTCGAAAACGGTTAACAATCCCGAATTATCAACTGTCAATTATCAATTAGCAATTAAATTCAGAGGTAATAATCGTATATTAACCTTAAAAAATAATAAATAATTGATAAATCGGTTTTCCCCGCAATCGTTTCGAGTTTTCAAACAGTTTCTAGGATTTGAGCCGCAAAAAAACACGAAGGAGAATTAAATTATTTTTCTCCTTCGTGTTTTTCGTGTGAATTATGTCCGGTTTTCGATGTTGCGAGGCATCCCGAAAACTTACGGAAGAAAAGCGTTTTCGGTCGGAATATCGGTTGAAGAGCCGAAATTGACTGCGCCGAAGCCGCTCGTCGTTTGGAGCAAATACCACGTTCCCGTGGATGGTCGCCAAACTGCGATGTCTGCTTTCCCGTCGCCGTCGTAATCCGCCGCGACGGGTTTGTCGCCGACCGTGCCGAAAGTTGCAATCGTATAACTGCCTGTGCTGTAAAGAATATACCAGCCGCCGTCACCCGGTCGGAAAACAACGAAATCGGTTTTGCCGTCGCCGTCATAATCACCCGGCACCGGAATATCGCCGCTCGCGCCCCAATGCACCGTGACAAATTGTCCGCTGATCGAACTGGCATACCACCAATCGCCCGTCGAAGGTCGAAAGACTGCCGGATCTGATTTACCGTCGCCGTCAAAATCGCCGACGAGCGGTTTATCTTCGGCAATTCCGAACGCGAGAACCGACGTGATGCCCGTTGTGCCGTAACGATACCAGACGCTGTTTGACGGACGATAAAGGACATAATCGGTTTTGCCATCGCCGTCAAAATCAGACGGTCGCGGAATATCACCCGCTTGTCCGAAAGTAACATTGACCTGCGCGTTGTTGATGCTCGAAAGATACCACCAAGAGCCGGTCGAAGGACGGAAAATGGCAAGATCGGTTTTGCCGTCACCGTCATAATCGGCAGGCACGGGAATATCACCCGCAACGGCAAAGACACTTTCGCGAAGCGCTAAGGTCGAACTTTGGAGGATATACCATTTATTCTCGGAAGCACGGAAAACGGAAACATCCGAACGACCGTCGCCGTCATAATCAAACGCCGTGTGCCGCGTCAGCGGAATCGCCTGCCAGTCGGCAGACGAGAAATCATAGTTTAGCTGGCTTTGCGATAAAATCTGTCCGGAGACGCGGAGGCGCGCAGGATCTAAATTCGGTTCGTAGTAGCAACAAATGGATAGTGTCTTTGTTCCATCAGGCGAATAGGAAGGAAAGCGACCAAGACCAATCTGTGTGCGATTAGTCCCGTCCGAATTCATTGTCCAAACAGACGGATGTGTCGTGCCGGTATCGGGACTAAAGCCGAAAATTATCTTAGAACCGTCCGGCGAATAAGTCGGACGATTATAACCGGGGGCAAAACCGGTGACTTCCGAAAGCAATTGTTGATTCGTGCCGTCGGCGTTCATCGAAAAGACCTTCTCGAATCCTCCGGCTCGTCTGGAAATAAAAATGATTTTCTGTCCGTCAGGTGAAAACGCCGGATAAATGTCGCTCGCCGGCTCATTGGTCAAACGCACTTGATTCGTGCCGTCGGCATTCATTTTGTAAATCTCGCTGTTGCCGTCGCGATTGCTGACAAAAACGATTGATGCGCCGTCGGGCGAATAAAAAGGCGAAGTTTCAGAAGCGGAATTGTTTGTCAAACGCACGGGATTTGTGCCGTCGGCGTTCATTCGATAAATCTCATTGTTGCCGGCACGTTCGGTGGTGAAAATAATGCTTGAACCAAAGGGAGAGAAATTCGGTTCGCCGTCAACCGCCGGATTATTCGTGATGTTCACCTGATTCGTTCCGTCCGGGTTGATCGTGTAAATATCACGGTTGTAGACAAAAGCGACCTTACCGTTTCTCACGCACCTGTTACTGTTTATACAAACTCCTTGAACTTCGAAATTACCCGTTTGATTAGAATTCAAAGCATTAAAGGTGCGGTTGGCGGGCGTAAAGAGATAATTCGGAACAGACGGCGTGACGGTGTAATTTCCGCCTGCCGTCAGACCGGAAAACTGATAGTTGCCGACCGCATCGGTCGTCGTGGTGGCAGTTGTCGTGCCGCTTAAATTGACGGTTGCGCCGCTCACGGGCAAGTTATTATACGTCACGCGACCGTTGATACTGTAAGTGTTCGGCGTTTGTGCGAAAGGCTGCCACGCCGGATTTTCATAAATTACGTCGCAGCACAGCGGAAAGCTGCTTGTGTTGGTGGCAATTCTGACCTGATTTGTGCCGTTCACATCCATCGTGAAAACTCCGTTGCCTGTTCCGGAACGGCTGAAAGCGATTTTCGTTCCGTCGGGCGACCATGACGGAGCGGAGCCGTTGGCGGTCACAATCGTTTCGTTCGTGCCGTCCGGATTGATAACGGCGATGTCATTTCCTTTCCTAAAAGCGATTTTCGTTCCGTCGGGCGACCACGTCGGGTCGCCATCGCTGGTCGAATTGGTTGTCACGCGCTGCTCGCCCGTGCCGTTTGCGTTGATGACCCAAATTTCGGTGCCGCTCACAAAAGCGAGCTTCGAGCCGTCGGGCGACCATGACGGAGCGTTCGGAAAGGGCTGCGTGATGCCGGAAAATTGAGCCTTACCGGTACCGTCGGGATTTATTACCCAAATTTGCGCGGTACCTCCGCTGGAGTTAGTCTGTTCGTAGGCGATTTTTCCCGTCACCGACCACGACGGGTTAGCTTCGCCGGTAGTAAATCCCGTATTCGTCAAATTCAGCAATCCGCTTCCATTAGCGTTAATCACATATAAATCCTGGTTCTGTTGCCTCGAGGTGAAAGCGAGTCTCGTCCCGTCGGGCGACCACGCCGGTTGGGTAATATCCTCCGAAGCCGGAGTTCCGAGCCAAACAACACCCGAACCGTCCGGGTTGGCGGTAAGAATTCGACCTTCAGGTGCAGTCGGTCCGGCGAGCCTCCGTGTAAATGCAATTTTGCCGTTGACAAGATTTTGCGCGACAGGATTTTTGACATCCTCTGTTTGGGCGGAAACATTAAAAAAATGAACGCCGCTGAAAACGACTAACAATAATCCGCCGAAAATACTTGCCCAATGCCGAAAAGAAAGAAAATTTGAGTGGTATCTCTTCATACGTTTTACCCCGAAGTCTTAAATTTTTTTTTGAAATCGTTTTATTGTAATCCGAAATGTCCTGAAACCACAAGATTTTTTTTACCGACAGTTGCGGAAATCTATCACGACAACTTTCCGAATGGAGCTGGTTTCAAAATGAATGTTGCCTGCGAAAGTAACGTGAAAGAGCGCGAAAAAATTAATGATTTTCCGCGCTCTTTCACAAATATAGGAAGACTGGACATAATTCAAAGTTATTAAAAACGGGCGTTTGACTGGAGCGCAATCGGCTCGATTGCAACACTGCGCTTTTCAGCGGTGTCGAAGATTTAGCATAAATTTAAGTTGATTTCTCCCGCAACGCCGTGACACCGCTAAAAAACGGCGGTGTTGCAATCGAGCCGATTGCGCTCCAGTCAGTTGAATTATGTCCAGCCTTCAAATATATCTCTTTTAATACATTATTTTTTCTTGGGTTTTGTCTTTACTTTTGACAACTTTTGCGCGACGGGAAAGCCGCGTTTTTTCATCAATGCGCTAACCTGCGGGTCGCGTCCGCGAAATGCACGGTAAGCGTCCGCCGGATCAATCGTATTGCCGACCGAGAAAATATTTTTGACGAGCCGCGCCGCAACCGTTTTGTCATACGCGCCTTTGCCTTCGGTGAATGCGCCGAACGAGTCGGCAGTCAAAACGTCCGACCAGAGATAGCTGTAATATCCGGCGGAATAACCATCCGACGAAAAGACGTGACCGAATTGCGGCGTGCGATGACGCATCACGATTTCCTTCGGCATTCCGAGTTCTGCCAAAGTTTCGCGCTCGAATTTGTCCGCGTCAATTTTCTGCGAACCCGCGAGATGAAGTTTCATATCAACGAGTGCGCTCGATAAATATTCGACCGTTCCGAAACCTTGATTAAAGGTCGCCGCCTTATTGATTTTATCAACCAAAGCCTGCGGAATCGGTTTGCCGGTTTCGTAATGAAGCGCGAATTTCTGTAAAACCTCGGGCGTTGAAAGCCAATGTTCAAGCAGTTGCGAAGGGAATTCGACGTAATCACGCGCCACATTCGTTCCCGACAGCGACGGATAAGTTACATTTGACGAAAGACCGTGAAGCGCGTGTCCGAATTCGTGGAAAAGCGTCGTCGCGTCGTCCCACGAAATCAAAACGGGTTCATTCGGTTTGCCTTTGACGAAGTTTGAATTGTTGGAAACAATCGTCGTAATCGGCTTGTCCATTCGTTCCTGACTGCGATAGGCGTTCATCCACGCGCCCGAGCGTTTGCCTTCGCGGGCATATGGGTCGAAATACCAAAGTCCGATATGTTTGCCGCTCGTTTTGTCGGTAACTTCCCAAACTTTAACGTCTGCGTGATAAACGGGAACATTTGTCACGGGCGAAAATTTGAAATTGAAAAGCTCGCCCGCGACCCAAAACATTCCTTCGCGCAGTTTGTCGAGTTGGAGATACGGCTTGACTTCATTTTGGTCGAGATCGTAGCGTTCCTTGCGGACTTTTTCCATATAATAGCGATAATCCCACGGCTCGATGGTAATTTTCGCGCCTTCTTTATCGGCGAGTTTCTGCATATCGGCGACTTCTTCTTTGACCCGCAAAACGGCGGGTTTCCAGACGGCTTCCATCAATTCCATTGCGCGTTCGGGCGTTTTCGCCATCGTGTTTTCAAGCCGCCAATGCGCGTGCGTCGGAAAACCGAGCAGTTTGGCGCGTTCGGCGCGAAGCTGTAAAACTTCCGAAATGATCGCGTTGTTATCGTTCTTGTCGCCGTTGTCGCCGCGATTGATGAACATTTTCCAAACCTTTTCGCGCAGGTCGCGCCTGTCCGAATAGGTCAAAAACGGATCAACCGACGAACGCGTGTTGGCAATCACCCACGAGCCTTTTAATTTTTTCGCTTCGGCAGTATTTGCCGCCGCGTCTTTGAGCGAAGCGGGAAGTCCCGAAAGGTCGGATTCGTTTTTCAGTTCGAGAAACAAATCGGTTTCGTCAGCTAATAAATGCTGGCTGAAATTCGTATAAAGTCCTGCGAGTTTTTGGTTGATTTCCGAAAGCCTTGCTTTTTCCGCCGCGCCGAGCTTTGCGCCCGCACGAACAAAATTCGTGTAGTAACGCCACGTCAGGCGTTGCTGTTCGGACGTTAATTTCGACTTTTCGGGCGAATTATAGACGGCTTCGATGCGTTTGAAAAGCGCGGAATTCTGCGTGATTTTATCGCCCATCGCGGCAAATTTCGGTCCCATTTCGCGTTCGACCACGCGAATTTCGGGCGAACTCATCGTGCCAACCCAAATTCCATAGACGGTCGAAACGCGTTCGAGCGCGCTTCCGGTGCGTTCCATTGCGGCAATCGTGTTTTCAAACGTCGGTGCGTCTTGGTTATTCGCAATTTTATCAATCTCGGAGAGATTTTCCGTCATCGCGGCTTCGAGCGCGGGTTTGAAATGCGCGATCTGCGCTTTGTCAAAAGGCGGTGTGCCGCCAAATGCACCCGTCCAATCCGCGAGTAAAGGATTGGTTTCATCAATAACTGTCGCGCTTTCGCCGTTTGTTTCAGAAGCGCGGGCATTGGTTTCTAAGCTCATAAAACTATTCAATAAAAAAGTAGTCGTAATTGCAAAAAGCAATATGCGGTAGAAAGTAAAATTATGCATTAATAATCTCCTTTTGATAATCGGGCTGTTTAATAAATTGTCGGATCACGCGGCTCTTGAGACACGTTTTTTACAGACTCCAATTATAGATGAATAATAAGAGGTTGTCAGATGCTCGGAAGTTTTGATGATCTTATCGCGCGCCGAACCGGTTATTTCGGCAACTCAAATTTGGCGGAATCGGCGGGCGGCAAGTATGATTGAAAATAATGAAAATTGCGGTCATTGATACGAGTTTAACAGACCTGCTTCCCGGCAAAGCATGCGCCTTTCTGCCGGAGCTTATCAGAAGTTTAACCGGAAAAGGCAATGAAGTTCACCTCATATCGAGAGAAATGCCGCCTGAAGAAGTAGTGTGGCGGCTCGGACAAAAAAACGAGTTTCTGCATCACAGTGAATTGCGTGCAGATGTTTCGGTCGAAGAATCCGCGCCGGTTTTGGTGAACCGGATAAATAAGCTAAATCCCGATGTTTTCCTGATCTGGACTTCCGAAGAAACGGGCTGGACGGTTCTGCCGCAGCTTCACCCGGACATTGCGACGGTCGCCGTCGGTCATGCCGATTCGGAAACCTTTTATGCTCCGGTGCGCCATTACCGCTCGTTCCTGACGCGCGTCGTCGGGACGACACCGGAAGTCTGCGTCGGCTTTGTTCTCGGCTGCGTGATCGAAAAAGAGCGCGTCGAGTGGATTTCCCATGAAGAAACGGAAACCGGCGACAAACGCGAAGATGTTCTAAAATTAATCGAAACTTACGAAAACTGTTTCGCGAAAGCAATCGAAGACGCGCACGCCGCACCGCGCGAAGCCCCCGCCGATTTTCCGCCGATGAAAACATCCGCTCCTCATTCTCAATCGTGGTTTAGTAAATTGATTGCGAACATCAAATAGGCGGAACTTGGCGGGCTTGACGCGAAAATCGAGCAAAGGACACATTACGGCAGAACCGGCTTTACTTTCAAATTAACCGGTTCTTACTTTAACCATTATAATTTGAAAGGTTTATCATCAGAAATTAAAATTTTAATCGGTAAAATCAGTTAAATAATTGAAATCACACACCTTTTCCGGCTATAAAGCAGTAGGTGTTTTTTAATCGAACGGCTTTAAAATGGACGCAACTTCGGGTTGAATTTTGATTTTTAGGGTGGTTTAATAAACATAACTTTTGAATAATGAATAGATTTATTTGTTTCCAATAAATTTTTACGGTTTATTTTAGAGATATGCTGTCGGGCGTGAGCCATTATAAGAAGTGCGTAAGATTAAAATCAAGTATTGAATTTTGCCATTGATATTAAGAGAAAGCCGAGTGCCGAAAGATTTTATCTGTTCCGAATCCTGATCCGTGATATTTTTGCGCGACTTCTCAAGCTATTAGTGTTAGACTGGAAACAAATAAATAAACAAGGCAGAAAGTTGCGTTTGTACTTTCAGAAGTAGGCGTTCAGAAGTGTCTGAAAATGCCGAAAGTTCTTGAAACGCTTTGGAGTATAAAATTTTATGAACACGGGCATAAGTAATATGGAATACATTAACCTTAAAAATCTCAACGAAGAAATAACACGGATCAAAGAGGATTTTGAATCGAAAAAGCCTTTTCGCTATGTTGTGATCGAAAATTTTTTTCACGAGAATAAAGCCGAAGAAATTTTTCAGAACTATCCGACAATTATGGACGGAGTTTGGGACCACACGACTTACATTGACCAGAAAAACAAATTTCAAAAAACGACCTTTGCCAAAGAATGCCTTTTTGACAAGGTATTCAAAGAACTCAACTCGGAAACATTCACCCGTTTCCTCGAACAGTTATCAGGCATAGAAGGAATCATCGAAGACCGGGAGCTTTTCGGCGGCGGACTTCATCAATCTATCAAAGGTGCGTTTTTGAATGTCCATATTGATTATAATGTGCATCCCAAAACTAAATATCACCGCAGATTGAATCTTTTGGTTTATGTCAATAAGGATTGGAAAGACGAGTATCAGGGACATCTCGAATTGTGGGATATGGCGAACGGAAACAACAATTTACTGACCAAAATCGCGCCGACGTTTAACCGCTGCGTGATCTTTGAAACAAACGAGATTTCCTATCACGGTCATCCGGAACCGTTACGCACGCCTAATGAAGTGACCCGAAAATCGTTAGCCACCTATTATTATACGAAGACCCGGCAATCGCGGGAAATTGCTCCTGAACACAACACGATTTATGTCAATACGCACGGGTTGAAAGGACAGATAAAAAGATTTTCCTCGGGAATTAAGGCATTAGTGGAAAGAATGGGGCGGAAGATAACCGGTCGCGAAAAGCAGACTTGAAGAAATGTGCCGCCGACGGACGCGGAATTATTTTCGTAATTCATACTTTAATTTGCGTCCGTCGGCGTTTATTCGCGACTGAAACTTTGAGAATATATTTCGCACGGATGCTTAAGTCCGCAACCGAAAATTTTTTGATCATTTGACGAAACCCGCCCGGCAACTTAAAATTCAAATTTGCCGTACGAATCAATTAAAAATCCTGCCCGAATGAACTCAGCAGTAAGCGAAACAAAAGAAATGTCAACTAACCAAGCTCAAATATCCGGTACAAACAACGAGATTTCCGGCGCGCCCGGGAACATCACTTTACCGGAAAAGCCGATTGTCGTGATCGAGCCGAGTGTGGGTTGGATTCCGGTCAACCTGCGCGATCTGTGGCACTATCGCGATTTGCTTTACATTTTGACGATGCGCGACATCAAAGTCCGTTATAAGCAAACTGCGCTCGGCGCGACCTGGGCAATCATCCAGCCGCTTTTTACGATGCTCATCTTTACGCTCTTTTTCGGAAGATTGGCGGGGATGCCCTCGGACGGCATTCCGTATCCGATTTTCGCGTATGCCGGACTATTGCCGTGGACATTCTTTTCAAACGCCGTCAACAACAGCGGAAATTCGCTGGTCGGCAACTCTAATTTGATTACTAAGGTTTATTTCCCGAGATTGATCATCCCGATGGCATCGGTCGGTTCGGCGTTGGTTGATTTCGCCGTCGCCTTCGGTCTGCTTCTGATTCTGATGTTTTATTACGGTGTCGGACTTTCGCCGAGCATTTTGATGCTTCCCGTGCTGGTGCTTTTGACGACGCTCTTAGCGGTCGGTGTCGGAATGTGGATGTCCGCCTTGAACGTCAAATACCGCGATATTCGCTATGCGTTGCCTTTTCTCATTCAACTGGGAATGTTTGCAACGCCCATTATTTACCCGTCGAGCCTGGTGCCGGAAAAATGGCGGTGGCTGTTGTTCCTGAATCCGCTCGCCGGACAGATCGAAGCCTACCGCGCCGTATTTTTCGGCTTGCCGATCCCTTGGACGGCACTCGGAATTTCAGCGGCGATCACCCTTGTCATCTTGTTTTATGCGGCATTTATGTTTAAGCGAATGGAAAAAAGCTTCGCCGACATTATCTAAAAAATATAATGTCGAAGAAGGTCATTCATTTAACCGGGCTCAACGGTCTACGGGCAATTGCGGCACTGGCGGTTGTTTTCGCGCACATCACGATTTCGCTGCCGAGCTTTAATTTGGATGCCTCGATATTCGGTTACTCGCAGGACGGCATAGTCCGCGGAATGCATCTTGCCGGTTTCGGTGTTTCCGTCTTTTTTTCGTTAAGTGGATTTCTGATCACCTATCTTTTACTGCTTGAAAAAGAAAAACAGCCGATCAATGTAAAAAAGTTTTACGTCCGCCGGATACTTCGAATCCAGCCGCTGTATTTTCTTTATTTATTCGTTACTTTACCGGTACTCTATTTGCTCGGGATCAATTATCCAGCCGCTCAAATAATTTTTTTCCTTTTTTTTGCTGCAAATGTTCCTTTTATTACGGGAAACGAGATTCCGTATCTCGGGCATTACTGGTCTTTAGGTGTCGAGGAGCAGTTTTATATTTTCTATCCGTGGATCGTTAAACACAGTAAAAATGTTCTTTTTACGCTGGTCGGTTTTACGCTCCTGTTGATAGTCATAAAAACCATCTGCCGTTTGATCGACATCAAATACGGCTATTCGCTGCCGTATAACATAATTCACGTTACCCGATTTCAGTGTATGCTGATCGGCGCGATGGGCGGTTATCTCTATTACACCGGCAATGAAATCTTTCTGCGTCTTTCGACGAGAATTTTAATTCAACTGATTTCGTGGACGGCGTTAGTCCTCACAGCTTTTAACAGCTTTCACATCGTTTCTTTTCTCGACAACGAAATAATCAGCTTGCTAACGGTTTTTTTAATTGTCGGACAAGCGACCAAGCGGAATAATATAATTAATTTAGATAATTTTATCTGTGATTTTCTAGGTAAAATCTCTTATGGGATATATGTCATACATCCTTTGATCGTTTTATTGCTATCATATTCTATTAAGGAATTGGACATTTATGCGCCGGTCAAGTATGTGGCGACTTATGCCGTTATTTTTGTGCTGACGATATTCGCGGCGTATCTTTCGTATAATTATTTTGAGAAACTTTTCTTAAAACTCAAAAATAAATACAGCGACGTTAAAAGTTCGGGGACAAAATATAGTTTCGAATAACTTAAATATTTCTCCCGAAGCATTTATATATTTATACTGACCATTAAAATGAAACCTATTATCAAAGTTGAAAATCTTAGTAAACAATATTCCATCGGCGGTAAACAGGAGCCTTACTCGACCTTTCGCGAAACGCTCGTCAACTTCACGCAGATCCCGCTCAAAATATTAAAACGCTTCGATGGAAGAAACGGCGACAACCGCTTCTGGGCGCTGAAGGATATAAATTTTGAAGTCCTGCCGGGCGAAGTCGTCGGCATCATCGGCAGAAACGGCGCGGGAAAATCAACGCTTCTCAAAGTTCTTTCGCGCATTACCGAACCGACCGAAGGCAGGGTCGAGCTGTTCGGGAGAGTCGGCTCGCTGTTGGAAGTCGGAACGGGTTTTCACCCGGAACTGACGGGACGTGAAAATATTTTTCTGAACGGCGCGATTCTCGGAATGCGGCGCGAAGAGATTACCGCGAAATTCGATGAAATCGTTGATTTTGCCGAAGTCGAAAATTTTCTCGATACGCCCGTCAAAAGATATTCAAGCGGAATGTACACGCGCCTCGCTTTTTCGGTCGCGGCGCATCTTGAAACCGAGATACTGGCGGTTGATGAAGTATTGGCGGTCGGCGACGATAAGTTTCAAAACAAATGTTTCGGTAAAATGGGTGATGTCGCCCGAAGCGGGCGGACGGTTTTATTCGTCAGCCATAATATGGCTTCGATCTCGAATATCTGCAGCAAAGCGATTTTGCTCGAAAAGGGGCAGATCAGATATTCCGGCTCGATTAACAAGGCGATCGAGATTTATCTGCGTGAAGGGAAAACCTGGGAAGCTCATTTTGAAAATGAAGCCGTGACGTATGCGGCGGTTCAGCAGTTGGGTGACGTTATCGAGATCAGCGTGAAATTCGAGGTTGATACTCCTTTAACCCTGCCGAATTTGGGATTTTGTATAACCAACCATTTGGGTTCTCCGGTTTGCGGCACCAACCCGAAGATAGATAATGCACAGCGACTCGATACGCCGGTCAAAAAGGGCGAAGCGAAGGTTTTTGTCAGTCAGCCCAAACTGCTCAACGGTGCATATAAATTATCAATTTGGTTCGGTAACGGAGTTGACGATTATTTCAGCAAAAAGGATATTTTAACCTTCGATGTTGTCAATATGTCGGAAAAACATCACGATAAGTCGTCGGTCTTAGGAAATGCTTATCCGGAATGCAGCTGGGAGTTTTCAGCACTTTCATAATCTTTACAGGTTTCTGTTTGATTACTTTCCGGCAAAATTTTTTTCGGATGCCGGCTCATTAATTCCCGTCAATGGAGAAAAAAGACAAAGTAAAGATTGTTCATCTGGTTAATGATTTAAGCATCGGCGGCGTTCAGAAAGTAGTTTTGGACATTTGTTCGTCGGCTGATTTGACGCGCTATGAAATCACGATCTACTGTCTCGGCGCGGCACTCGATCTGGTTTCGACGTATTCGCTCGACCCGTCTATCAAAATCAAGACTTTTGCTTATCACTACGACGACGATTTTACGCTCAAAGGCTACTTTAAACATACCTTTTTTAAATCCGTAATTTCACAAAAAGCGCAGGACATTATTGACGCGGCGATCAAGGACAAACCGGATATCGTGCATTGTCACATTCACCCGCGAGAGCTGAATCTGGGCATTTTAATTCAGGAAAAAATAAAGTGCGGGTTAATCCTGACGCAACATATGCGCCAACTGAATCTGAACAAGATCGGTGCCACTTTGTTAGGGATGATTTTTAGAAAAACTTATCGAAAATATAACATCATTGCGGTTTCCAAAGGCATCGAAGCCGATATTTCAGCGCATAAACTGCTGGGAAAAAACAAGCGGCTTTTTTTGATCGAAAATAAACTCAACCTGAATTTATACAATCCAAAGCCGAAAAAGCCGAAAGACTACGTTTCGGTGGTCTATGTCGCCCGCATCGGACATCCGAAAGCCCACGACGATTTGATCCGCGCCTGGAGTAAACTGACCGACGAACCGATTCCTAAAAAATTGTTTCTAATCGGACCCGACGCGATGAATAACCAAATCCAAATGCTGGCAACGGAACTGGTTTCCGACGATTCGGTCGTTTTTATGGGGGCGCAGTATGAAGTCGCCGATATTCTAAATGAATGCGATTTTGCGGTTTTTCCTTCGCATAAGGAAGGACTTCCGATCTCGCTGCTCGAAAAAATGGCGATGAAACTGCCCGTTATCGCTTCGGACATACCGGAATTGACAAGCATTGTCGAACATAACGTGAACGGTTTGGTCTTTAAATGCGGCGACATTGACGATCTGGCGGAAAAAATAAAAGTTCTCTTAAAAGATACCGGATTGAGAAACGAGTTGGGAGAAAAAGCGAGAGAAACCGTCGAGAATCATTTCGGAAGCAAAAACATTGCCGCCGCTAACGAACTCGCCTACGAAACGATTCTCGATAATTAAACTAAAAGCGGCATTTAATTATTTTTAGTATAGACCACGACCATCGAATTGCCGACAACCTCAGCCGAATTTTTCAGGACCATCTGAGTCAGAAGTTTATCGAGCTTCAATTTCCAGAAAACACGGTTGAAAAACGTCATTCCGAAAAAGAAAGAGTTCACTCTGTTCCAGACATATACCGACACATTCGCGCCGATCATCGGTTCGTAGTAAACGTCCTCCAGTTTGATAGCGAAAAGTTTTTCGAGTGATTTCAGTGAATTCAAAGTCCACAGACCGACGTGATGCGGCGGCATATTGAGAACCTTATTATCCATTTTGTTGTCCTTCAGGTAAGAATCGTTGTTAGGAACGCCGATAATAAGTTTCCCGCCTTTTTTCAGGCACTTGATTTTCGATTCCAAAAAGCTCAAGGGTTGAGAAATATGTTCGAGAACCTGAAACGAGCAGACGGCATCATAAGTGTTTGCGTTCGACCCGCTGTGCGCCTGGATTGTTTCCTTCAATAATGTCACGCCGATTTTTTCCGCCTCTTTTATCCCGCGGCTGTTTAATTCGAGACCGGTTGCGCGGATTTCCCGCTTTTTTAATTCGTTGATGAAAAAACCGGAACCCGAGCCGACTTCCAAAACCTTTGCGCCTTTTTCGATCAACTCGAAGGCTTTGGTATGTTCCCATCTCAAAGGGTTGTAATACCATTCGAATTGACTCATCCGGGCATAATATTTTTCATCCCCTTCCGTGCTGAAAGGATAATAAAACATATATTCCGTATCGAGGCATTTGTAAATTTTTACTTCCTCGATACCCTTAAAATATTCAGAAATGTCAAAATCGTATTGTTTTTTGTAAATGGATATTATTTCTTCGGATTTTACCGAACCCGCTTCAGCTATATTATTTTTAGAGGTCAGCGGCGATAGAATTGTTTCGTTCATTTTGTGTTTATTTTTTAAATTCAGAATTCGTTTTTGTTGTATAATCTCTATTTAGTAAATTTCAAACTAAAATCTAACGGATACATTTGTGCCGTTAAAACATTATATATCACATTCACGGGGCAAGTTAACCAGTCATAGTTTAGTTGTCGCCGGTTAATAATTTTATAAATATTAAAGCTCGATCTTTCTCAGGCGGCTTTACGGGGTTTGTTAAAAAGCGGCAAATGAGTTGTCCTTTAAAATATGCACGACTTATAAATCAGGTAACTTATGTATTGTCGTTAAAGAATGAAACTAAAAACCGACCGCATAAGAACGGGAGTTACTAAGACAAGCAATTAAAAATGTTTAGAATGCTTTGAATTATATAGTTAAAATAAATCTGTGTCGGAAATAATAAAGAAAATACATCGAAAGGATATTTCCTTAACTGATAAATATATAGGCAGAACACCATTTCATCACAGTTACTGGGTGTGGATGAGAATTGATCAGGCTGTCAAATCGCAGGCGAAAAAGGCGCACGGCATTTTACTCGACATCGGTTGCGGCTCGAAGCCTTACGAGCCGGTATTTATGCCGTATGTTGATAAATATATCGGTTTGGAATATTCGACCGACAGCGGCTATCGCGGCAACCGGGCGGACATCGCCGCAGATGCGGGTGATCTGCCGTTTGCCGATGAAAGTTGCGACACGATTCTCTGCACCGAAGTCCTGGAGCATGTCACGAATCCCGAAAAGGTCATCGCGGAATTTGCGCGCGTTCTGAAACCCGGCGGAATCGTCATCACGACCGCGCCTTTCGTTTATCCGATTCACGACAAACTTGATTTTTTTCGCTATACCCATGAAGGCATCGCGGTCATCATGAGACGCATCGGGCTCGAGGTCGAAGAAGTGCGCCCGCTTTCGGGAACAGGCATTACGCTGGCGGTGATGCTGAATATTTATATTTTCGACATCGGCTTTCTCTGGACAAAATGGCTTTATCCGATCGGTGTCGTGTTTCGCCCCGTCATCTGGATACTGATTTTGATAATCAATTTTGCCGGCTGGCTGATGGATTACATCATTCCCTCGAATCATATGTCATTCAATCATCTGACGGTCGCGCGAAAACCTCATAACAATTCTATTCAGAAGACTTAATCAACAAAAAATAAAATTTTCCGGGGGGTTACGGCAGCGGCATTCAAGATGTTTTCTGATGATCAAAATTGCTTTCATTCATCAAAAGTGCAATTTTCGACTTTAACTGCCGCGAAATATTAAATAGCATTAAAGATTGTCGAAAATTACTCCGGCAGCACAATTAGTGCACAGGTTTATTATGCAGAAAAAAAATTACACCAACGCCAAAATTGCTTTTATCCACGGGCGACCCGGACCTCATAAAACCCATGCGGCATTTGCCGACTCGGTCAACGCGGATTTCATATATGTTGACCGGCTGTTGCGTTACCACGATTTGGAAAACGCGGGAAAGGTTCGAAGATACGCCAGCTGGCTGGTCAACAGCGTCTTTTTTGAAAATGTCAAAAAATACGATTTAATTCTCTCGGAAGGGATGCATCTGCCGCCGGTATTAATGAAAAAACTGCGCGTTTTGCGCCGGGATCAGAAAATTGCCGGGATGATGGGCGATGAATTTTTATTTTTCTTAAATACAAAATGGTATTCGCCGAAAACCCAGAAATTATTGACCTACGTGCTTTGCCAGTATGACTCACTTATTTGTCTGTCGGATTTTCAGACCGAACTGGCAAACGAAATCCTCGACGGTCAAAAAAAGATGCCGAAGATAATTTCCGGACACGAGATCATTTCCGGTGAACGACCTATGCCGAGTCCCGATAAACTGCCCAAACTAAACGGGCATCAGCTTCTTTTTATCGCGCACGGTCCATCCGGCTGGCGCGGTTATTACAAAGGGATCGAAACTCTGCTCGAAACATTCAAAATAATTGTTCAGAAATTTCAGGATGCCGAATTGACCGTCATCGGAAACTGGGACACGGATTATATTGACGAACTGCTCGTCAAAACCGGCAACACGCGGGAGAATATCCATTTTGTCGGGCTGCAGAACGATCTGATGTCGTTTTTTGAACAATCCGATCTGTATGTCCATATCACGAACGGCGATGCCTTTCCGATTGCGTCGCTCGAAGCGATCAGAGCCGGACTGCCGACGATCGTTTCCGACCTGACCGGAACGAAGGAAGTCGTTAATAAAATCGAAGAAAAATTCGTCGTACCGATGAACGCCGCCGCCGCCGCCGCCGCCATCGAATCGTATTTTAATCTGCCCGTCGGGCAAAAAAAGAAGATCTCGGAAAAAGGTCGGGAAGTTATGGAAACTCAATACAGCAAGGAACTCGGCATCGAGGAGTTTCGGAGCGCGATTGATGAAATTCTGCAGTTGTAATTGAGCGTGCATTGAAGGGCGGAGTTAATTTTGCGGACAGCGGCACACGGATTATTTGAAAGATAATTTCCGCGTCGCCGATCTGGTGGACAAAGCGGCGGGATTTTGCGGTTTTTAATTTGTTTGGTAAATTTAACCGAACAGAGAAATCAAAATAGAAACCGGAAATGATAATTTCAATGAAAAAAACGACCGCCCCGCTTTTTGCTTACGTGCTTGTTATCAGAATATCTTACAAACTCCGGTACCGTTTAGGAAGTAATGAAACCAACAAAAGTTTTTCATTTCATAGATTTTGAAAAAGAATCGTTTTACTTTAATAATCTGGTCGATTTTACTGACCGCAATGAATTCGAGTATGCTTTTCTGACTTTCGCCGCCGAAGGCACTTTTACCGAAAGTATGAAGCGGCGGGGCTGTCACGTCTATTTTTTGAACGCGCTGGAAAAAAGCCGACTGCCGAAAGCGGCTTACCGGCTCTGGCAAATTATGAAGAAGGAAAATCCTTCGATCGTTCATACGCATCTTTTTAATCCGACCGCGGTCGCGCTGACATTCGCCAAATGGCAAAAGCGGAAAACCGTCCTGACGCGGCATCATTCGGATGCGCTGCATTTGCTCGCGTCAAAACCGAGACGGGAAATCTATCTGACGATTGACCGGCGAAACAACCGTCTGGCAGACCATATCATTGCGCCCTCGCGGATGGTGCGCGATTGCGTCGTCGAATGGGAAGGCACGCCCGCGGAAAAGGTTTCGGTCATTCCTTACGGGCAGACCACCGAAAGGTTCGATGCCGTAACGTCCGAGATCGTCGGGAAAACCCGCGCCGAACTCGGGATGAATGAACAGCTTTCGCTGGTTTGCATTTCGCGGCTTTTCAATCGTAAAGGACATATTTATCTTTTCGAAGCCGTCGCGCCGCTCGTTAAAGAAGGCTTGAAGGTGAAAATCTACCTCGCCGGAACGGGCGATTACGAAAAAACGCTGCGAGCTCAGGCGGAAGAACTCGGCATTCTTGAAAATATCGTGTTTCTCGGCTGGCGGGCGGACGTGCTGGCAATCATCGGCGCGGCGGACATCATCGTTCACCCGTCCTTAGAGGACGCGCTTTCGCAAAGTCTGATCGAATCTTTAATGTTGAAACGCCCGATCATTGCGACCGACATCAGCGGTGCGGCGGACACGCTCCACGACGGAGATTACGGAAAGCTCGTTCCGCCCGCCGATTCAGCCGCTTTCAAAAAAGCTCTGGAAGAAATCATCGCCGACCTTCCGCAGGCGCGGGAGCGCGCGGAAAAGGGACGCGAATACATTTTGGATTATATGAACGCGAGCCGCACGACCGATGAATATCTGGCGATCTACCGGAAACTTCTGCGGTAAAGATGCGGAAAATTAGCGGCAAAAACCGGTGTTTTGTAAATTCATAGTTGATTCATTAAAATAAATTACGACTTTGAAGATTATGGATGGGGAGCGATTTTCCGGCTTTGCTTCAGAATTAAAATAATATGATACTTTTTCTCGGATACGGGTTTATCGCCAATGCGCTTTCCGTTCGACTCGATAAACTAAATATCAAACACAGAATTATTTCAAACAACATCGTCGCCGATCCGCCCGATAGAATTCTAGCCGACATCGGTTCGATAAAGGCGGACGATAAACTGCTCGACGGCGTTGAAACGGTCGTTTATTTAGCGCACAGTTCGGTTCCGTATTCGTCAATGCAGAATGTTTACAAGGATGCGGAACAAAATATTCTCACTGCCATCGGTTTGTTCGAGTTGTTTGCCAAACGAAGAATCCGCGTGATTTACATTTCCTCCGGCGGAAGCGTCTATGGAAATCATCCGGGAATTATGACCGAAGAATCCCTGCCGTCGCCGATCTCGGCTTACGGCTTATCGAAATACACGATCGAAAATTACCTCAAGCTCTTTCATCACAATCACCAACTGCCTTACGATATTTTGAGGCTCTCGAATATTTACGGCATCGGTCAGAAAAATGTCAAGCCGCAGGGCATCATTAGTGCGCTCGCGCAATCGTTCATCGACCGGAAAACTTTTAAGGTTTGGGGCGACGGAAACGCGAAAAAGGATTACTTATACATTGACGATTTGACCGACGCGCTGGTCAGGGTCATCTCCAAACCGGCACTCTGCGAAACATTTAATATTTCTTACGGCGAATCCAATTCCGTCTCCGAGATAATTTCGATCTTCGAGGCTAATCTCAGCTACAGCATCGGATTCGAAAATATGCCGGCGTTCGATTTTGATGTCCGGAATGTTTTTCTCGACAACTCGAAATTTGCGAATGAATACGACTGGAAACCCGCAACGGATTTGGAAACGGGAGTTAAGAAAACGATAGAGTGGTTCAATAACTCCGCATCGCGATAGATCGAAATGTCACTAATTTCTGTAATAATACCGTGTTACAATGCCGGAGAATATCTTTCGTCAGCCGTCGAAAGCGTCATCAATCAAACACACCGCGATATTGAAATAATCGCCATTGACGATTGCTCGACCGATGAAACCCTGAAAACTCTGCAGTCGTTTGCCGAAAAAGACGATCGTTTGAAGGTCGTCAGAAACGCCGAAAATCTGGGACTGATCAGAACTTTAAACAAGGGAATTGACCTGGCGCACGGGGAATTTATCGCGAGAATGGATCATGACGATATTTGTCTGCCGCAAAGACTGGAAAGACAACTGGCTGAATTTCGTCAGGACGAAACACTCGAACTCGTTTCGTGCCGCTGGATTGTAATCAATGAAAAGGGACGCGCGCTTCATAAAAATCTGCCGCGCACCTTTACGACGAAAAGCAACCTGTTCGAATCATTTTTCGGTCCGCCGTTCGGGCATCCGACCGTGATGATGCGCACCGCGACCGTCAAAAAATATTACTACCGATTTACGGAAACGACCAAACATATCGAAGACTACGATTTGTGGTCGCGGATGCTTCTCGGCGGCATCAAAACCAGAGTGATGAACGAAGTCCTGATGAAATACCGGAGTTTTTCAGAAAACACGACTCATAAATTTCATCATATTCAATCGCAGAATATGATATTCAACGCCGTCGAAAATTTAAGAAATTTTCTCGACATTGAACTGCCGGACAATGTTAAAAAGTTGGTTTTTAACCGGCAGGAAACAAATGTCAGCAAATTCGAGCTCGCGGAAAGCATCGCGCAATTCAAGATAATCAAAAGAAAATTCACCGAAAAAATGCAGCCGAATGCCGAAGAGTTGAAAGAAATCAATCATTTGGCGGCAAATCATATTTCGGACATCGTGATTCAGTATCTGCTGAAAAACGAAAATCCGTCATTTTCGGCAGCGGCGGACATTTTTCGCAAAAATTTCTTTCTGCTGATGAGTTTCAAAAATCTCTATTATATATTTTCAAAATTGTTTGTTTTATTTCTTCGTCTGCTACATAATAAGTCTTGACGATTACCCTATAACAGTAAAATTGAAATTATATGAAACGCTGATACGGGAAATCTTTATCAGCTTCAACAATTGATGCCGAATAATAACACAAAGAATTTGGAAGAACAGCTTTCCATGACCCGTAAAAAACCGCGAAGTCTTTCGGTTTCAATTGCTTATCGGTTAATATTCATTGCTAAGAAGATTTTCGGAAAAGAAAAGATATTACGCTTCTGCCTGAACAGTTCACGATTGTTCTGGCGCTTCGCCTTTGAACTCGCAGGCGATCTGTATGGCGCGAAGTTTCATAATCACGCCAAAGCCTTAAACGAAGAAATTTTGAAGAAATGGATTCCCGAAGGCGGCTCGGTGATTGATATTGGCTGCGGTGTCGGGCGCTGGTGCTATGTTTCGTCAAAATACGCGAAGTCGGTCGTCGGGATAGATTACGACGAGATTTTGATCGCCAAAGCGCGCGAAAATTCGGCGGAGAATATCGAATTCATCGTCGGCGACGCGACCAAAGATGTGGCGGGAAGAAAATTCGATGTCTCTCTGCTAACACATATCATCGAACATATAGAAGACCCCGACAAACTGCTTACGGAACTGAAAAATGTCGCCAATACATTGATCATCGAAGTTCCGGACTTCGAGCATGACCCGCTGAACTGGATCAGGCTCGAACAAAATTGCCCGTTTTTCAGCGACGGTGACCATGTTCGCGAATACACTCGTGATATACTCATCAAGCAGTTAGAGCAAAACGGTTGGGTGGTTTTAGAAACTCATAAACACGGCGGAGCGGTGTTGGCGGTCGCAAAACAGCCGGCGGAGTGATTTTCATTGGCGGTTAAGATAACTCATATTCGTAATTTCGATTCAAATTCAAGTTTGATTTTGATGCGCGGCGGCATTGAAGCGGCATTATCCGCGTTATCGAAATGAAGGTTTCCGTGCGCCGCCGTCGCCTGATCGAATAATTTTACGAATAATTTTTAGGTAAGTTAAATATTCGGTTCGGTTTAAGTTATAATCCAAACCTCAGGGGCTTTACAAAATAAACAGAAGGTAAGATGTTATGCGAAACACGTTATTAAAACTTGGTAATTACTTGGCTTGGAAATTACCCACCAGTCTGGCACGTCCTTTCTCGATGCCATTGTCCTATCAAACCAGGGTTGCCGACGGATTTATGTATGAAAACGGTCAGATGATAAATACCGCGTTCGGCTATTGTTCAAACAATCATTTAAAGGGTGATTTCGCGGAATTCGGCGTTTTTAAGGGCAAAACAACGCTCGAAGCCTGGAAAGCCGCACACCGGCACGGCTTAACGGATATGAAATTCTGGCTTTTCGATTCGTTTGAGGGCTTGCCGCCCGTCAAGGGAATTGATGCCGGCGGACCGTTTCACACACAGGAGTTCAGCAACTCGCGTAAAAATTACGAAGACCGTCTGCACCGTTACGGAGTTGATTTCAACCGCCTCAATATCGTCGAAGGCTACTTCGATAAAACATTGCCCGAAACCCACACCGACCGTTTGTTTTCCGTCGTCTTTATTGATTGCGATCTATATGAATCAACGGTTCCGGTACTCAACTGGCTGACCGACAAACTGGCGGACGGCGCGGTCATTTGTTTTGATGACTGGTATTGTTTTAACGGACGACCCGATAAAGGCGAGCAGAAAGCGACCGCCGAATGGCTCGAAGCCAATCCGCAGCTTACCTTAATGTCTTATCGGGAATTTCATTTCGGCGGCAAATCCTTTTTGGTTCACCACAACGACCGGTGAGCCGGATGCGCGTTCGACGTTCGTCAAAGATTCGAGATTGCGACCTGCGCCCGCCGCCGGTTTCTGTTCTGCCGACGATTATATTCCGAAAATCGAAAATTTCATCCCGAATCCGCCGGAAATATATTTCGGTGATTCGGACGATTTTGAATAAAAATAGAAAATAGCGTAAATTCAATAGAATATGTCCGGAACAAATCTTTCGAATCTACCCTTTTTGTCGGTCGTGATGCCCGCTTTTAACGAAGAAGCGACGCTTAAACAGATCGTTGGCAAAGTTTTGGAACTGGATTTTTTGCTCGAACTCATTATCGTGGACGATTGCTCAAAGGATAGAACGCCGGAAATCGGTCAGACGCTCGCCGAAATGGACAAGCGTGTGCGCTATGTCCGCCAGTCCGTGAACGGCGGCAAGACCGAAGCACTGAAAACCGGTTTCAGCCTGACAAAAGGCGATGTCGTGATCGTGCAGGATGCCGACCTCGAATACGACCCGTCGGAAATCGCCGATGTCGTTGATCCGATTGCAACCGGACGCGCAGATGTTGTCTACGGTTCGCGCTTTATGGTCAAAAAGGCGGCACGCGTTTTGTACTTTTATCATTATCTCGCCAACAAAGGTTTGACGTTTCTTTCAAATTGCCTGACGAATCTCAATATGTCAGATGTCGAAACGTGCTACAAGGCATTTCGCGGCGAGATCATCCGCAATATGACGATCACCTCGAGCGGGTTCGGCTTTGAGATCGAGGTCACGGCAAAGGTCGCAAAGCTCAAATGCGCGGTGTACGAAGTTCCGATCAGCTATTACGGCAGAACATACGAAGAGGGCAAGAAGATCGGTTTCAAGGACGGCATCGCGGCTTTATTTTATATTTTGAAATATAACTGGCTGACGGATTTAAAGGATTCCTACCGCGAAATTCCGCAAAAAACTCTGGTCGGAAAAACTAATTCACTGGCATTGGAAACGAATGAGTAAAAAGGTTGTTTACGTCGGCAAAGACCTTGAAGCGATGTCGTTTGCCGTCAATTATCACAAATGGATTTTGGAAGAATTCCGTCCTTTTCTGGGTAAAAAGCTGGTTGAGGTCGGTGCCGGAACCGGCTCTTTCTCCGAGATGCTGATTAAGGAAAACCCCAAGAATCTCGCGCTCGTCGAGCCATCGGAAATGTTTAGATTTCTCGAAGAAAACATCGCGCAGATCGAAACTTCGGTAAGTGTCAATTACCACAACTCGATATTCTCCGAAACCGCCGACCGGCTCGGCGAAGAGCCTGACACGATTATCTACGTCAATGTTCTCGAACATATCGAAGACGACCGCGCCGAGCTTGAAAAAGTTTACGAAACGCTCGAAACGGGCGGTCATTGTCTGATTTTCGTGCCGGCGTTTATGTCGCTCTACGGGGCGTTCGACAAAAAGGTCGGACATTTTCGCCGCTACCGGAAAAACGAGCTTGAAGAGAAAGGGAAAGCCGCCGGATTCAAAATCGTGAAGTCGAAATATTTTGATTTTATCGGTATTTTTCCGTGGTATATCAAATACAAATTATTGAAATCGGACAATTTGGAAAGCGGCGCGGTGACGGCTTACGACAAATTCGCCGTTCCTGTGACGAAACAGTTTGAACGCTTTTTGAGGTTTCCGGTCGGTAAAAATATTCTCATGATTTTGCAGAAATAAGTATAAACACTCAAGCAAAATCTTTCCCACTTTGGTATTATCAAGATTTGAACTGAATCAGTGTGAAGGAAATTATTTACAAGACACTCTATCTATGTTATTTCGGATTGCGCGAACCACTGGTTCAGACGCAGGTTTTGCCGTATTTACGAGAAATAAAAAAAGGCGGAGTCGCCGTTTCGATCCTGACCTTTGAAACGAACCCGAAACAAAGCTGGACGGCGGAGCAAATCGAAACCGAGAAACGAAAACTCGCCGAAGAGGGCATCGAATGGAACTTTTTGACCTATCATAAGCAGCCGACGGTGCCGGCGACCGCCTTCGACGTTCTGAACGGCGCACGTTTTGTCTGGCAAAAGGTGCGCCGCGAGAAAATTGACGTGATCCACGCCCGTGTGCATACGCCGGCGATGATGGGTGCGCTGGCAAAACTGTTCATGTTCGGAAAAAAGCCGAAACTGCTTTTCGACATTCGCGGTTTTTTTCCCGAAGAATACACCGATGCCGGAGTTTGGAAAGAAAACGGCTGGCTTTATAAAGCCGTCAAACGCATCGAAAAATGGCTTTTGAAAAAATCCGACGGCTTTGTCGTTCTGACCGAACGAGCGCGGGAAATTTTGTTTCCGGAAAGTGGGGCGACGGGGTTTGACAAGCACGACCGACCGGTCGAAGTTATTCCGTGCTGCGTGGATTTAAAAAGGTTTGACGCGGCAACCGAAGATTCACGCCGTAATATCCGGCAGGAACTGGTTATCGGAAATCGTTTTGCGGTCGTCTATGTCGGTTCCTTCGGCGGTTGGTATCTGACCAAGGAAACCGCAGATTTTTACGGCGAGCTGAAACGCCGGAAAAGCGATGCTTTCGCGCTCGTGTTGACGCAGAGCAACCCCGAAATGATCGAGCCTCTTTTACGCGAGCGCGGTTATTCGGATGGTGATTTTTTTATTCGAAAAATCGCGCCTGCCGAAGTTCCGCTTTATCTGAGTGCCGCCGACGCGGCGGTTTCATTTATCAAGCTGTGTTATTCGAAACAGGCTTCGTCGCCGACCAAAAACGCCGAATATCTGGCGTGTGGTTTGCCGCTCGTGGTCAACAGCGGCGTTGGCGACACGACCGAGTTTACCGAAGCGGACGAAACCGGCGTGGTAATCGAGAATTTCAGTATCGAAAATTACCGGATTGCGCTGACGAAACTCGATAACTTATTGGAAGATAGGGACGTTTTGGCGGATAAATGCCGCGACAGTGCGCGCAAAAGATTCGATTTATTTAATGTCGGCGGCGAGCGTTATCGGCGGATCTATCAAAGACTGCTCACGAAAGATTAGAAATGCGTATCTTAGGGCTATGTTCGTATCCGATCGAATCGGCGGCGACGCGCTATCGTCTGGCGCAGTTTGTCGCGCCGTTGGCGGAAAGAGGCATCGAGCTTGAGATAAGTCCGTTCCTCGACAGCCGGCAGTTCGCGCAGCTCTATCAAAACAAATCGCTCGTTCGCAAACTTTTCGGATTGGCGAAACCGATTCCGGCGCGGCTTTCGGAAGCTCTCAAAATTCGCCGCTACGATGCGCTGCTCGTCCAGCGCGAGGCGATGTTCTTCGGTCCGGCGTTCTTTGAGTGGATTTTTCAAAAACTGGGCGGCATCCCGTTGATTCTGGATTTGGACGACGCGACCTATATTTCTTACAAAAGTCCGACCTACGGTGCAATCGGCAGCTTTTTCAAGTTCTTCGGGAAAACCGACAAATTGATAAAACGCGCCGATGCAGTCGTTTGCGGAAATCGTTTCATCGCCGAATACGTCGAGAAAAAAGGTGCCCGAGCCGTTATTATTCCGACCGTCGTGGACACGCAAAAATTTCACCCGGTTGACAAGGCGAATAAAATTCCGACGGTCGGCTGGATCGGGACACATTCGACGTTTCCTTTCTTAAAATCCATTTTCCCCGCGCTCGAAAATACCGCGCAAAAGCATAAATTCAAGTTAAAAATCGTCGGTTCGGGGCAAAAGGAAATAAGCCTCAGAGGGGTTGAAGTAGAAAATCTCGAATGGAAGCTGGAGCGTGAAACGGAAGATTTCCAGTCGCTCGACATCGGCTTGTATCCGATGGAGTTCGGGAAGAAAATTCCGGACGAATGGATCGCGGGCAAGTCGGGTTTTAAGGCGATTCAGTATATGTCGGTCGGCATTCCATACATCGTCAGTCCGATCGGTGTCTGCGCGGAGATCGGGGTTGCCGGCGAGACGCACCTGGCGGCGACGAATCCGGCGGAATGGGAAAGCCATTTGTCAGTTTTGCTCAATGACAATACAATAAGACAACGGTTTGGCGAAAACGGGCGAAGATACGCACTGGATCATTTTACGGTTGAGATGCAGACGGAAAAGCTTGCACAGGTCGTCAAATCGGTCTTAAACAAGCGATAGGGGAGAAATGAAGAGCAGTAAATTAAAATTATTATTATTGATGTTGCTTGCAATTTTCCCGTCATTTTTCAAACGTCCGCTGTATCGTTTGTTTTTCGGGTATAAGATCGGCAAGCGCGTCAGAATCGGTTTTTCGATAATCGATGCCGGAGAATGCGCGATTGACGACGACGTTTCGATCGGGCATCTCAACGCGCTGATCGGCATCAAAAAACTCACGATCGGCGAACACACCCGGATCGGACATCTAAACATTATTCGCGGCGGCGACGAGGTGCGACTCGGACGCTATACGGAAATCATCCGTTTGAACGAGATAAATTCGATCCCGGACCCGGTCATCTTTACGCCTGCCGAGCCGGTTTTTATTCTCGGTGACGGAAGCGTAATCACGGCTTCTCACAAAATAGATTTTACCGACCGCGTCGAATTCGGCAAACGCGTGATTTTGGGCGGCAGAAATTCTTCTCTGTGGACGCATAACCGCCAGAAGACAAAACCGATAATGATCGGAGATTACAGTTATATCGGTTCGGAGATACGCATCGCGCCGGGCGGCGAGATTCCGCCGAAATGCATCGTCGGAATCGGTTCGGTGATTACGAAAAAGTTTGAGGACGAATATTTTTTGATCGCCGGAGTTCCGGCAAAAGCCGTCAAAGGATTGGACGAAGAGGGTAAGTTCTTAACCGAGTATAAAACGCGCCCCGATTTACCTGACGAGATTTAAAGATGGATAAGATACTTGCTATTTTTAGTTTTTTGACCGCCATCACGGTGATTATTCTGACTTTTCCGGAAGGAAACATCGCCGTTCTTGTTACAGCGGTGCTGTCCGTCCTGACAATAGTCTTGATCCGGCAAAATACGGAGGACAGCGATTTTTTAATCAAGATTTTTCTGGCTGGATTACTGGCGCGGATTGCGTTCGGCGTGTTTATTCACGTTTTTGAGTTGCGTGCGTTTTTCGGCGGCGACGCGCTCACGTATGATGCCTTCGGGCAGCGTCTGGTGAACATTTGGTTTTATAATGCCCCGTCAAATGATTGGGTTAGTCAGAAAGCGATGAGCACCAGCACTCCGGGATGGGGAATGCATTATCTGGTCGGTTTTCTCTATTCCATCATCGGTCGAAATATCCTTGCGGCACAGTTTATGTGCGCGACGGTGGGTGCTGCGACGGCTCCGATGGTCTATGTCTGCGCGTATAAGATTTTTCAAAACAGGCAGGTCGGCAAGATTGCCGCGACAATGGTCGCCCTGTTTCCGGCGTTTATTATTTGGTCGGGACAATTGCTCAAAGACGGGTTGATTATTTTTCTGCTCGTACTGGCGATGACGATGGTTTTGCATCTTCAAAAAAAGATAAATTACTTTGCGATCATCTTTTTGATTTTTGCGCTCTTCGGCATTCTGTCGCTCAGATTTTATATATTTTATATGCTCGCAATTGCGGTTGCCGGAAGCTTTATCATTGGGCAGAGCGGATCGGTCAAATCCATCGTTCGGGGATTTATTATGTTGATTGTGATGGGTATTGCTTTGACCTATCTCGGGGTTTTACGGACGGCGGGCGAGAATTTCGATAAATGGGGAACTCTCGAAAGCGTTCAGCGAAGCCGTGCGGATTTGGCGAAATCAGCTGACTCCGGTTTCGGCGGCGATGTTGACGTTTCGACCGCCGATGGCGCGATTACCGTTATTCCCATGGGTTTTACATATCTTATGCTGGCACCCTTCCCGTGGCAGCTCGGCAGTCTGCGGCAGGCGATCACGATTCCCGAAATGATCGTTTGGTGGAGTTCGATGCCGCTGCTCGTGATGGGGCTTATATACACCATCCGAAACCGGTTGCGGAATGCGGTCGCGATTCTGATCTTTACATTGATGCTGACCATCGCCTATTCGATTTTTCAGGGCAACGTCGGTACGGCGTATCGGCAGCGGACGCAGATTCAGGTGTTTTTGTTTATCTTCATCGCCGTCGGCTGGACGATCAGAAAGGAGAAAAATGAAAACAAAAGGCTGATGCGCGTGGCGAACCGCGAACGGCTCGAAGGTCATTTAAGAGAAAAGCGGGAAAGGGATTCTAAATAAATGTGTGGAATTGTCGGATTTGTAAATTCAAACTCACGCGCCGCAAATCGTGAACTTCTGGAACGGATGAACGCCTGTATCGTTCATCGCGGACCGGACGAGGACGGTTTTTTTGTTCATGAAAACGTCGCGCTCGCGATGCGCCGTCTGGCGATCATTGATTTGGCGGGCGGACAACAGCCGATCTTTAATCGAGATAAAAGTTCGGTCATTGTCTTTAACGGCGAAATCTATAATTTT
Source organism: Acidobacteriota bacterium (assembly GCA_031412675.1). Taxonomy (GTDB): domain Bacteria; phylum Acidobacteriota; class Blastocatellia; order Pyrinomonadales; family Pyrinomonadaceae; genus JAFDVJ01. The sequence continues at coordinate 45,940 of JANODL010000097.1, forward strand.
CAGGAAATCAAAAAAGATTTAGAATCTCGCGGACACGAATTTTACACGAATTCCGACACCGAAATAATCGTTCATCTCTACGACGAATACGGTGCGGATTGCGTTCAGTATTTGCGCGGAATGTTTGCTTTTGCGATTTGGGATTTCCGCGATCAATCGCTTTTTCTCGCCCGCGACCGCGTCGGCAAAAAACCGATTCTTTACTCGCACCAAGCAAACGGCGATTTGATTTTCGGCTCTGAATTTACCGCGCTTTTGGCGCATCCGAGCATTTCGCGCGAGGTTGATTTCGAAGCGATTGACAGCTATCTTTCGTATCTTTGCGTACCTGCGCCGCAAACGGCTTTCAAGCAAATCAGAAAATTAGAACCCGCGCATTGGCTTCGCTGGAAGAACGGAAAAATTGAAATGCGAAGATATTGGCAGCCGGATTTTTCCAAAAAGATAAAAATCTCCGAAGCGGAAGCCATCGAAGAAACGACGCGCATTGTCCGCGAAGCGACAAAACTTCGGCTGATTTCCGAAGTTCCGCTCGGCGCATTTCTGTCAGGCGGCGTTGATTCTTCGACGGTCGTTGCGCTGATGGCGCAGGAAAGTTCACAGCCGGTCAAAACCTTCTCAATCGGGTTTGAAGAGCAGGATTTCAGCGAACTCAAATACGCGAAACGGGTTGCCGAACACGTCGGCGCGGAATACAACGAATTTATCGTGCGCCCGAACGCGCTCGAAGTTTTGCCGACTTTAGTCGAGCATTACGGCGAGCCTTATGCCGACTCGAGCGCGATTCCGACTTATTATGTTGCCAAGGAAACGCGGAAATTCGTGACGGTTGCGCTCAACGGCGACGGCGGCGACGAATCTTTTGCGGGCTACGAACGCCACGCGGCGATGAAAATTGCCGAAATCTATCACCGCTTTCCCGAATTTGCGCGGAAATTATTGATCGAAAAGCCGATCAATCTTTTTCCGACCTCGGAACTCAAAAAATCGCGTGTGCGCGACGCAAAACGCTTTCTGCAGGCGGCGAGTTTGCCGAAAACCGAGCGTTATTTTCGCTGGATGTCAACCTTTAATCGCGATGCGAAACGTGAGCTTTACACAAGAGAATTCAGCGAAACGATTGCCGCGCAGAATCCGTCCTCTTTTATGGATAAATGGTTCGGAGCGGCGAATGGTTCGGGCATTTTGGACGCGACGCTGCTGACCGACCAGATGACTTATCTGCCCAACGATTTGCTGGTTAAAGTTGATATTGCTTCGATGGCAAATTCGCTCGAAGCGCGTTCGCCGTTTCTCGATCATAAAGTCATCGAATTTGCCGCCAGTTTGCCCGAAAATCTTAAAATGCAGAGATTTGAAACTAAGTCTTTGCTCAAAAAAGTGGCGGCAAAGTTGGTTCCGAAAGAAGTTGTCTATCGCCGCAAAATGGGTTTCGGCGTACCGATCGGCAATTGGTTTCGCGGCGAAATGAAGGATTTCGTCCGCGGCGTTCTGCTTTCCGAAAAATCTTTGAAGCGCGGCATTGCGAAGCCCGAAATGATTGAAAAATATGTGAACGAACACACGAACGGCGAGCGCGACCATACCTTTCAGGTTTGGACGCTTTTAATGCTGGAACTTTGGTTTCAACACTTTATAGATTAACCAGGATTTGCGCGAAATGGATCAAAAAGGCAGCATCGCGGATGAAGAGTTTTACAGTTTACGTTTTTAATTTGGCATTCTTTCGCGGTCGGTAACCGCGAATTTCGATGAAAAAAGGCGGAACGTGATATTACGCATCCAAATCTCCCGTTTTTCCTGTGCCGGGTAGATGATCCCGACCGTATCTGTTTTGGCAGTTAAAAAGAGAGGACGAACGATTGTTGAATTTTATCCTTGAGAGCAAAAGCGGGATCTTTCTTTTATTTTTTATCTCGTTAGTTTTGAAAATTATTCTCGCGATATATTTCTCTCAGCTTTACTACTGCACGAATCCCGATATTTCACTCGGATATTTAGCCAAAGCGGCGGGCGATACTTTCAGCTATATCGGCGCGATGGAAAATTTGGTGACCGAAGGGACATTTTATTTCTGGAATGGCATCAAAAATGTGTACTCGGGCAGAATGCCGCATTACGGCGTACCGTATTTTCTTTTTAGATTATTTTTCGAGAAGGAAACGGCGAGCGATTGCGTCGTTCTACTTCAGATCGTCTTCGACACGCTGGCAACCGTCTATTTTGCGAAATTATGCCGCAATATTTTTAAGAATAATGCCGCCTTCTGGTTCGGGTTCGCGGTATATTTTTTGAGCTTTAATTACTTTGCGACCGCGCTCAAGCTTTTCACCGAAAGTTTTACGTTGAGCTTTATGGTTTTGTTTTTTTACGCGTTTCAAAAATACTGGAACGCTGAAAACAAACGTGCGGTCTGGACGGCGAACGTGTTTTTATCGTTCACCGTATTGCTCAAAGTTTATCTGGCACCGGTTTATGCGGGCTTTTATTTCATATATATTTACCGCGAAGGTCTGCTGTCGCCCGGAAAGTTAAAAAAACTCGTTCTCACGACATTTTTGCTGGGACTGCCGTTCCTGCTGACGCTCGCGCCGTGGCTCATCAGAAATCTGATCGTTACCGGACAGCCGGTCATCACGCAGGAAGGCTATCTCGCCGGCTACAATTACACGCCGCCCGATCTTGCTTTTGAGAAATTTTCCGCCGGCTGGGGAAGCGAGCTTGCATTTTGGGACACGGACAGCGCGGCGTGTTATTTTCATTACGATCCGCCGTTTCCCTGTAAATTTACTTTTCCGTCATATAGTTTCACCAAAGGCTACACGCTCGAAGAAGTCGAAAAGGTGCGCGCCGATTATATTCAATATCAGCGTACGGGATCGCCCGAACTCGAAGCGAAAGTCGTTCGGGAATTTGACCGCCTGACGGAAATTTACGCCGCCGAAAGACCTTTTATGTATTATGTCGGCTCGGGGTTTATTCGGGTGAAAACTATGATCTGGCACACGAATAATTATAATCTGCCGATTCACGCGGGAAGCCCTTGTTTTCGAACTCACCAGATTTTTTTTAAACTCGTCCAGTTTGCGGTTTACGCGCTCGCGCTGGTTCTCGGTTTGCCGGCGATTATCTGGCTGACGCTGAAAGGAAAGCTCAGCGTGATCTATATTTTTGTTCCCGTCGCCTCGATCGCGATGATCGCTTTTTACGCACGTTTCGCCGAAGCCCGTTATCTCGATACGTCATATCCGGTGCTGCTTTTAGGGCTGACCGCCGTTTTATCGGCGGCGTTTTACAAACTGAAAAAAATTATCGTCCGGCGTGAATGGTTTGCCCGGTGAGTTAAATCAAAATTTGGGTAGTGAACTAAAAGTAATGCTTTGAAAAAAAAACGTCATTGCCGGGAGCGCACGCATCCTTGCGTGCCAGGTCGCTTGCAAAGCGGCATAAAAGCGTCTCTCTTAAATCAACTTGAATTGACGACGAGGCTTTTTGAACGCTCGGCGTTCAGCACGCACGGATGCGTGCGCTCCCGGCAATGACGTTTTTTTTTTCAATCACCGTGAGAGAATCTTAAACAGCCTTACTTTCAGTTCACTACCAAAATTTTATGTCGCGAAAATCTACGGACGTTCTTAAATGGACAGTCGTTCCCCTTGATAATTCAATCAAAAATTCTCAAATTCGACTTGATTCATCTTTAAGGCTTCACGGTTTGACGGCTCGGCGTTGAAATTTTCTTGCCCGATTCCGAAGTTTATTTCAAGCCCGAACGGTTTCAGGGAAAAACGAAAGAAAACCTTTAGTCAAGCGGTTATTTATAACTCGTCGAAAAATCCCGGCGCGGGATCTTTAAAATAAATCCCGCGCCGACTTGTTTGCAGGCTTCCGATTCGGGTAATCTTATATTTTTGATTTAATACAATAAATTATTCGAAAACATATATGAAAGGCGTTGTACTGGCAGGCGGACTCGGTTCGAGACTTTATCCGCTGACGAAAATTACCAACAAACATTTACTTCCGGTTTACGATAAACCGATGATTTATTACCCGATTCAGACGCTCATCAATGCGGGAATTGACGACATTATGATCGTTACCGGCGGAAACTACGCGGGACATTTTCTGCAATTGCTCGGCAACGGCAAGGATTTCGGCTTGAAGCATCTGAACTACACTTATCAGGAAGGCGAAGGCGGCATTGCCGACGCACTTTCGCTCGTCGAGCATTTTGCCGATGACGAGCCGGTCTGCGTTGTTTTGGGCGACAATATCATCGAAGGAAATATCCGCAAAGCCGCCGAAGATTACCGCCAACAAAGCGGCGGCGCAAAGATTTTGCTCAAACAGGTTCACGACCCGCAGCGTTTCGGCGTTCCCGAACTCGACGGCGACAAAGTTCTGCAAATCGAAGAAAAGCCGAAAAATCCGAAGTCCGATATGGCGGTCATCGGAATTTATTTTTTCGACAACACGGTTTTCGACGTGATTAAAACGCTCAAACCGTCAGACCGCGGCGAGCTTGAAATCACCGATGTCAATAATCATTTCATCAACGAAGGCACGATGACCTGGGCGGAACTCGACGGCTGGTGGACGGACGCGGGAACTTTTGAAAGTCTGCTTCACGCGGCGAACTTAGTCGCCAAAACGGGCGCGAACAATCTGGAATCGAGTGCGGCAAATTAGATGTCAGAACCATTTGCGGTAGCGGATGGTTTATGTTTATCAGCGAAAGTCAGAAAGAGAGTCTCAAACCGCCCGCTACCGCAGGCGGTTCTGACTTATTGATCGTAAAGCGCAAGTCCCAAACCGAACTTTGCGGCAGCTCTTCGGAGAGCCATAGATTCGGCATTAGAACTGGAATCTCCATACGCGTCGAGCGTTTCGTCTTCCTGTCCGGTGGCTTCACGGTAAATAATTCCTTCGAGCGACGGAATCGAAAGCCTAATCGTGAGAATCAGTTTTCCGCCGATTGAATCAATCGAACGAATTTCATAACACCAACCCGGCGCGAAATGGTCGAGATATTTGACGGCATCGTGCCACGCCAGATAAAGAATTTCCTTGCCGCCTTGCCGCCGTTTGCGGAGATGTTTTTGAGCGATCGGTTTTGATAAATCCTTGACGATTTCGCGGATCGAGCGGATTTCGCTTCTTTGTTCGACAGTTTGATTTTCGGTTGCTTCGAGTTCAGCAGTTGCCTGAGTTGTCATAAATTTCCTTCTCCAAATCATTCAAAATTTGTTGCATCTGTGAAACAATAGCAAAAAAATTACTTCAAATCAAACATTCGGGCTAAAGTTTCGATTAATTGGTTCAAAACATTGCGGTTATTCATCAAACGGTTACGGCTTCCAAACGGCAAGCCGCAAATCTAAATTATCCGGCAAATGATTAGCAATCAACTTCATATGTTCTTTGTTTAAACTCGCTACTCCGTAATTATGAGATGTTGCAGTTGCCACAATAAAAATGTCATACCAAAGTTCGTTGCTTTTAGATTTGCCCAGTTTAGAACAAATAAATGAGGCAATTTCTGCCGATTTTTCATTGAAAACGAGAATTTGATGGACTTTTGTTAAATCACGAATCCGTTGTTTCCGAAAATTCGCTTCATCGACAGTAATTCTTCTTTTGGATAGTTCCATATCAATACCATTTGTTGCCTCAAATACAGTAATTGCAGGTAAAGCAGGAACTTGGCTTGTATGTAAAAAATAGGTTTTAAGTCTATCTTGTACATGCGGTTTTCTATTTCGCAGATGAGTAAAAACGTCATTATCAAAGGCAAGTAAAGTTTGAGGCGGGGCATCAATTATCGGCATGTTTTCTTAGAAATCAAAGGCTTCTTCATCTAAAGTAGGGCGTTGCGTTATTGCCTCAATTTGTTCTTCAGTCAATCCATCCAAAGTCGAACCGGCTAAATCAAAGTATTTATCCATAAATATTGAATCAAGTTTTTCCTCTAAATAAAACAATTTTTGAATGTCTTTGTTAAACGCATTTTTTGGCAAATGCGGTGTGGTGATTGATTCAACTTCCATTATTCCCCTTTTTACGATTGAAACTTTTTGAATGCCTAAATCAACTTTGTTTCCAAATAATTCTCCACCAGTATTCTTGGTTTCAGTTTCACCAATATCATGTTTAGAATCAGCCTCAAATTCAAATTTTCTATCAACAATTGAATGATAGAAGTATGAAATGTAATCAATTTCTTGCCTTTCTATTTTTCTTTGCGGAATCAGAAAAGAAGTTTTAAGTGTCTTTTCAATAACCATCAATCTATATGAAAACTGACGATTCTGTAAATATGTGCTTATTTCAATTAAACTTTTTGGGAAACTACCAATTCCATTATTGATCCAAGAAAGATTAACTTTTGAAAGCCCCAACATTGCCAAAAATGAACTTGCGATGAAATTGGAAATCGGACGCTGATTTTTCATTTCCAGACCTAAATTGACATCGTTAATGTAAAATCTTTCGGGTTTTCTTGACAGTTCCCCAAAAAGTTGCAAATTTACATAGACATCTTTCGTGAGTTCCAGCGTTTGTTCGATTTTTTTTGAGTCGTTATTTTGCTTAACAATTTTCAACCTAAACTTATAATCAAAATCGGGGAACTCTATTTCAACAAATTGTTTTTCGCTTTTTTGATTAAATGTTTGCGGATTTTGAATGAAATTCGGATAAAACGAAGGTAGAAAACCATTTGCCGTTTTCAACTCAAAGGTTGTTGGGTTTGAAACTGTTGCAATCATAAAAACTCCAAAACAATTATCACACAATTTAGTCTAAATTGTGACGGCTTCTCTATATTCGCCCCAGACTTTTCGTAACTTGTGCGAGATTTCGCCAACGGTTACATAATTTTCGACGCACTCCAAGATGCGCGGCAGAAGATTTTCCGTGCCGTTGGCGGCTTCGGATAATTTTGCCAGAGAAGTTTCCGCTTTTGCGGCATCGCGTTTGGCGCGGACGGCGCGGGTTCGTTCGATTTGGTCGCGTTCGATTTGCTCATCTACGCGGAGAATCGGGATTTTCGTATCTTCTTCGATTTGAAATTTATTGACACCGACGACGACTGCATCCTGTGTTTCGACGGCGCGTTGATAGACGTAAGCGGCTTCCTGAATTTCGCGCTGCGGAAACCCCGTTTCGATTGCCTTGAGCATTCCGCCCATCGCATCAATTTTCGTAATATATTCAACCGCTTTGGCTTCGAGCCGGTTCGTTAATTCCTCGATCGCGTAGCTTCCCGCGAGCGCGTCAACGATGTCCGCCGCGCCCGATTCGTGCGCGATAACTTGCTGTGTCCGCAGAGCAATCCGCGCCGCCGTTTCGGTCGGAAGCGAAAGCGCTTCGTCCATCGAATTCGTGTGCAAAGATTGCGTTCCGCCCAAGACTGCCGCCAAAGCCTGAATCGTCGTGCGGACAATATTTACTTCGGGCTGCTGCGCGGTCAAGGTCGAGCCAGCCGTCTGGGTGTGAAAACGAAGCATCAAAGATTTTGCATCTTTCGCGCTGAATCTTTCCTTCATAATCTTCGCCCAAAGCCGACGAGCGGCGCGGAATTTGGCGACTTCTTCGAGCAGATTCAGATGCGAATTAAAGAAAAACGACAGGCGCGGCGCAAAATCGTCAACCTTCAAACCGACGCTTAACGCCGCTTCGACATAAGCGATGCCGTCGGCGAGCGTAAAAGCAATTTCCTGCGCGGCGGTCGAACCGGCTTCGCGGATATGGTAGCCCGAAATCGAAATCGTGTTCCAGTTCGGCACTTCTGCGGCGCAGAAAGCAAAAGTATCGGTAATCAGACGCATCGAAGGCTTTGGCGGAAAAATATAAGTTCCGCGCACAATATATTCCTTCAAAATATCGTTCTGAATCGTCCCGCCGAGTTTGTCGAACGCGACATTCTGCTTTCGCGCAACGGCTAAATAAAGACATAAAAGCGTCGAAGCCGTCGCGTTAATCGTCATCGAAGTCGAAACCGTATCGAGCGGAATGCCGTCGAGCAGCGCAAGCATATCGTCCAAACTGTCAATCGCCACGCCGACCTTGCCGACCTCGCCTGCCGCCAACAAATCATCCGAATCAAGCCCGATTTGCGTCGGCAGATCAAACGCGACCGACAAGCCCGTCGTGCCTTGCGACAACAGATATTTATACCGCGCATTCGATTCTTCGGCAGTCGCAAACCCCGCATACTGGCGCATCGTCCAAAACCGCCCGCGATACATATTGCGCCGCACGCCGCGTGTGTATGGAAACTCGCCCGCCGCGCCGATCTCATTCTCGTAATCTATATGTGAATTATCCGGGTTAAAATCATTGGGCAATTCAATGCCCGAAGAAGTCTCAAATTTCTCGCGTCTTTCAGCCATAACGCCGATAGATTAACAAAAAATGCGGAAACCCGCACGTTGATAACGGATAACTGAAAGTGGATAGTTGAAAACATTTCTTCAACTATCCACTATCCACTATCCACTTTCAGTTATTTTCAGGCGGCTTCTTTTTCGACTATCGTGCGAAGTTCGATTTTAATTTGTTCCTCGATTGATGCGGCTTCTTTTTCTTGGGCGCGGCGTTGGTAATAATTATAGGTTTCATCGTCCAGATGCAGAACGACGGTTTTATTGTCGCGGTTGATAATTTTGTTCGGGTCGCGGCGGCGAAAGACGTGTCTGCCGGGTTTGAACAAACTTTCTTCGTCCAAACCTTTGGCTTTCGACTCTTCATATTGCTCACGGCTCACATCGAGATGCCATTCCTTTTCAGACATCTGCGCTTCTTTGTCTTTCCTAGAGTTCTCGCTCATAGTTTTCCGCCTCTCTTGCCGAAATGATGCGAAAGTTTTCACCGCGCATCGTATAAACCGCCACTAAAATTTTCGTGTCCGCCATTGCCAACATCTTAAAGCGCAATTCTTCGGCGGTTGAATGTTCATCGTCAAATTCTTCGATTGCATAAAAATCTTCAAAAGCGAGTTCGGCTTGCGTAAAACTAACGCCATGCTTTTTCAGACTCTTTTCCGACTTTGCAATGTCCCATTCAAAAATCAAATCTTATTTTACCTCAATTCATAATAAGTAATTAAATTCAATGCCCGAAGAAGTCTCAAATCTCTCGTGTCTTTCAGCCATAACGCCGATAGATTAGCATATTTGGCGGATAAACTCATAAAGATTGATTTACGACAAACTTCTTGAGATTTTGCTTTCTTAAGATTTTTCTCTTACCATAAATTGCCAAATAATTTCCTCAATTTTTATGCCAAAAATTATGTTGAATGATTTCGATTCTTTTATAGAACAATTTTTTGCTGATTTAACCGACGATAATTTTTACCAGTCTGCTTCGCTGATAAGTTATTTAAATTTACCGATTGCTCAACGCACAAATGATGAAGCCAATATTGTTGATGACAAAATCACTGGAAGGTTAATCGCGGCACTCGGTTATTCGTCTGGCGAAGTTCAGTATAATCTGCCGCAAGCTAATAAAAAGCGGACTGATTTCACTGTTCGCATCGCCGAATATCCGCGTCCGTGTTTTGTTGCCGAGTCGAAAAACACAGCGACGAAAAAGTTGAGCGAAAATCTGCCGCAACTTGCCGATTATATGCGGAGTCAAGGTGCGACACGCGGCTTGTTAATTGACGGCAAAACGATTCTGACCTACGAACAAAGCGGCGGACAAATTGTTTTGACGGGCGAGATTTTTCTTCACGAGTTAATAAAAAAATGGCGCGGCGAGATTTTATTCAGCGAAAATAAACACGGCATTGAAACTTTCGATAAACACGATCTCACGATGCTGAAAGCCTTTTGGCAACGGTTTAATAAATCTGTTTTTGAAGGCTTGCCGAAACTAATTCGAGATTTAACTTTAAAGACCAATGGCGAACCGCACGATGCGGACGGCAAAACGTGGCGCGACGAATCGAGAATCAAAATTTATCAGCAAAGCGAACCCGAATTTAATGATGAATTGACGAAACTATCGGCAGAGATAATTGCAATGATCGCGCTTGACGTTGAAGCGCAGCTTTCATTACGGCTCGATGAATACGAACAATTTGAAATAGAAGAAAATATTTATACAAGCGAAACCGATACTTTTGAACAAAGATTCGAGAATCTCTGGGCGCAGATTTTCAGTAAAGCGCAAGCGTGGCAGATTCCCGAATCGCGCCGCAACAGTTATAACTCGCGGCTCGAATACAGTTTCCGACTAAGTTATAACGGCGAAGTTCTCGACGATATAAAACGCGATATTGCCAACGATATTACCGAACAGAATAATTCGCTTTCGGACAAATTTAAAAAGAAAGATACGGAATTAAAAAAGGCAATTAAAGAGATTAACGAAATCGTTGATAATATCGGCAGACTGCGGCAGGTGTTTCATAAAAAACGCGCCCGACTTTCCGCACAGTATCGCCAATCAATCGAAACTTATCAGGCTTACAAAAAGTGGAAAGACAAGGTTGCGACGATTCTGTTGAAAACGAGCGACAAGCGCAAACTTCAGCGCGAATTTGCGACGCAGACGGCTTATGTTTTGTTTGTTCGGATGTTGCTTGTCCGCATTCTCGAAGACAAAGATTTAATCAACCGGATTTTTACAAACGGCGGTATGGCACTTTGGTTTAATCAAATCGAAGAACAATATTTGAAACACGCCGAAGGACGCAGCACCGATTTTCTGCTTCCGATTGCCTACGAATCGGCACAGCATATCTACGCGCATTATTATTCCGATGCCTTTGTTTTTGATTGGTATAAAGCCGACCGTAATTTGATTGTGCGATTGCTTCACCGTCTTGCGGGATTCGATTTCGCCGATATTGACCGCGATATTATCGGGCATATTTACAGCGGCTACGTTCGCAGTGAACACAAACACGAAAGCGGAATGTATTACACGCCGATCGAGGTCGTCGAATACATCTTAAATCGTGTCGGCTACAGCGGCGCGGAAGTTTTGGGGCAGAATCTGCTTGATCCTTCGTGCGGTTCGGGCGCGTTTCTGGTTTCGGCTTGCCGCCGACAAATCGAGGTTCAACTCGATTATTACAAGACACATTACAGGAAATCGAAAAAGGATTTATCGGTCGAAGAAATCCGTCAAATCTTAAAAAGCGTTAAGGACAGCATTTTCGGTCTGGAGCTTAATCCGTTTGCGTGTTATCTCGCCGAAACCAATCTGCTGATACAGGTTTTGGATTTGATAAAGTTGGCGCGTGAAAAAGGCGGCGATGTAACGCTTGACCGTTTTAATATCTTTAACACCGACACTCTGCGCTACGAACCGGAAACACGCGACCGACTTCAAGGAATGCCTTTTCCCGCCGACGAACTCGAACCGGCGGAACAAATTAAAGGCGGTTTGGCGAAATTCGAGGAAGGTTTTGATTTCGTCATCGGCAATCCGCCGTATGTTAAAGCGAACGAAGGCGCGGAAGGTTTGCTGGCTTATCGTGAGGAAATCAAACGCGATCATCCGCTTGAATCGGTTCGCGCTCAACTCGAAAAGAAATGGGATTTGATGATTCCATTTGTCGCGCTCGGTGTTTATCTTTTGCGAAATGAAACGGGCAGACTCGGAATGATTACGAGCAACGCGATTGAACAAGTAACTTATGCGGCAAAACTTCGTGAATATATGCTCAATACTTGCCGCATTGACGAAGTTTCGTTTTTCCCGCAGATGAAATTGTTTGAAGACGCGGCGGTTGAAAACACGGTTTTCTTTGTTACGAAAACCGATGCGACCGAAACGGATGTAACCTTGAAACGATGGCACGGACAAACAATCGGCAGCATCGTCAGAGAGGAAACGGTTTCGCAAATCAAACTCGGCGAAAAAGTCTTTCGTCAAACTGTTCAAACTGATAAATACGCAGACACAACACGACTTGATGGGATTTGTTATATCAGTGTCGGAATGGTTTTGAATTCGCACGAAGTAAATTATCCGAATGAATTTAAGAAAGAAGACCTTTTATCAAACGTCAGAGATGAAACGCATCAGTTTTCTTACATCGAAGGCGAAAATTTGAATGCTTATGAAGTTTCTGGATTAAAGTTTTTAGAATACGGCGAAGGACTTCGCGCTCCTGAAAGAATTCGCAGACAAACATTCCCTGAGCTTTACGACCGACGCAAGATTATGCGCGGCGAAACTTCGTCGGCGTGGCTCGATAACGGAACGGCAATCGGCAACGGCTGGATGTTCTGCAATCATTCGGTCATTTTGTTCGCGCTCTGGAATGAATTGCGCGGCGTGGAGAATAAATCAATCGGTAACGAACTTAGAAAACAGGCGGCAAACCGTGAAGACTTGGAAAAAGTTTCCGAAGCCTTTTCACTCGAATATGTTTTAGCCGTGATGAACTCAACCAAAGCGGCGGAAATTCTCGTCGGCACAACCGTCAGCGCAAGACGCTCGCGCTTTCAACCCGACGATTTCCGCAAACTTCCCATTCCGAACGCGACGACCGCCGAACAATCGGCGATCACGAAAAAGGTTACGCGCTTGTTAGAACTCGGCGAAGAATTTCTCGCGCTCAGACGCGGCGGCTGGCAAATCAAAACAACTGATAACCGCGTGAACGCGCCCGCCGTTTTGTCGAAATATCCGTCAATCAGAAAAAATCCGCTCGCGCTCGCCAAAGTCGCTTGGCAAATGAATATTATTGAGCCGACCGCTTTCCCGTTTGAACTGCGCCGCAAAGAAAACATCTTTCTGCGCGGCAAAAATCAAAAAGCCGTCGAGTTTCCGTTAGAAACAGATGAAGAAGCCTTAAGATGGGTTGAAAAACAATTCAAACAATTTCCTGCCGATATGTCTTTCCAAGCCGCCGAAGCCGAAAATGCACCGCTTCCGGCAACTCCTGCCGAAGCAGTCAAGGCTCTGCAATTATTACACGAAGAAGAACAATCTATCTCGGACAAAACCGCCGAATTTAATCAAATAAAATCAAACGTAGATAATTTAATCGAGAAACTATACGAGAAAAGAAAACAGTAAACGCAAATCATCGGTTTATGATTTATACGCGCTCACGGCAGACGAAATAAAAATTGTCGAAGGCAATAGTTAAAGCAAATCGCTCAGAATTACGACATCCAAATTTTGAACGCGCTTAAACGCCGCATCATTGGTTAAAAGGTATTGACAGTTTGATGCCTTGGCTGTTGCCGCGTGAATTGCGTCGGGCGTTTTGAGATTTTCGACGGCTCTCAGGTTTGCGGAGTCGCGCAAAACGTCGAGCGTGATCGGAAACAGTTCGATTTCGGTGCGGGTCAATAGCGTTTCGTAAGCCGCAATTAAAATTTGATTGTTTTGTCTGATTGGTTGAACGAGTGTTTCAAGTAAAGTCAGTTCGCTGGTTGCAATTTCGATTTCGCCCGCTTTTAACGATTGCCAAAGAGAAATAAGAATTTGCCAGTAATCAGCGTGTTTTTCGACGCTGTAAATTACCGGCGAAGTGTCGAGATAAACTCTCGCAGATGGCGGAAAACTTAATTGTCCCAAGATTCACGCTCCGTTTTCAGATGTTCATCAACATCTGCGACGGAGTTAAAAACCCTTTCACCTTGCAGATTATCTAACAGTTCTAAAGCGGAAGTTTTTTCTATCGAGCCGTTTTCATCGCTCAAATCTTGCAAAATCAATGTCGCCAGACGAAGTTTTTCATTATTCGGAAGTCTAATAACTGTTTCCTGATAGATATTTTGTGCGTTTTGCATAACGATTAATATTAGCATTTTCAGGCAAATCTGAAAATAGTTAGACCGACCAAACGCGCTCGACCGTCAGATTGATAAATTGGTTTATGAACTTTACACGCTCACGGCAGACGAGATAAAAATTGTCGAAGGCAATGCCTAAGACACGCACGTGAATCGGGGCGCGGTTTATCGAACAAATTGAAAAGATTATCGAAAAGTTATATTCTGAATGTCCTTTCAAACTCTTGCCCAAGGAGAGCCGAATCTGGCTGAACTCGCAAGATTTTGAAAATCCGAAGCCGTCTGAACCACCCTAAGCAATTGGAGCGGTCGGGTCGCAGCGGCGGCGGGAAAAACATCGGAAGCGTATAAATCATCTACGGGCAATTATAGCCCGCCGGACTGAAATCGCTTCCGAATTCAAAACTTCCGGTCGGACTTTCATAACCTGAATTCTAAAAAATATACAGGAGAATGTTTTCAACTATTCACTTTGCACTATCAGTTTTCAACTTTCAACTTTCACTTTTCACTATGAAAACTTGAAAGTTTTCCGTGCCTCGCGTAGCATTTCAGATAACGAATGAATCTTGACCAAAACGCAAAAGACGCGGTGCAGAGTTTGAGCGAAACGATCAATTCGGCGGTCGAAAAATCTTTTGCCGTCCATGATGCCATCGAACATCTGCGCGAACTGGGCTATGAACCCGTGCTGACGCTCAAGCTCGAAATCGGTTTGCAGAAAATGGACGGCGAGTTTGATGAATTTACCGAAGACCTCGAACTCAGTTTGACCGACGAAGACGTGCGGACTTTGCAGAGAATGAAAATTAGATTTTAAGAAGTCGAGAGTCGTGGGTAGGGAGTGGTGTGGAAAAAAAAAAAGTTTTTATATAGACAAAAAACACAACAGGAACGACAAGCATTTTATTTAAAAAAAATTTTTAAACGAA
>JANODL010000098.1:0-10855 GCA_031412675.1 Acidobacteriota bacterium
CATAAAACCTTCTTCCATTCCTAAATCTTCCAGCAGGGAAACGGCGGAAATCCATTCGCGTTCCGAGATGCGGCGCGACAATAAAATATAGCGTTCGTCCGTCGCGGCTTTGTTCGTCGCGTAGTATTGAGCCATCAAAGAAATTGCCGTGCGCGGCGATAATTCTTCTTTTATCCAGCGCAAATTTTCTTCGATGCCCGCCAAATCATTCGGCAAAACCAGCAGGCGAATCAGCAAGCCTCTTTGTAAAATTCCGTTCCCGTCAAAAATCAGTTTATCGCCGGTCTGCCGGAACATTTCCTTAATCGCCGCCCGTGCAAACGTCGTGTAATCGCGGATTTTTGAAAACTCGAAACCGGCGGCGTTGTCGGCGTATTTCAAATCGGGCAAATAGATGTCAACGATTCCGTCTAACAATTTCAAAACTTCAACCGAATCGTAAGCGTTCGTATTGTAAACAATCGGCAGGCGCAAACCTTTATCCGCCGCAATTAAAATCGCGCGCGCCATCTGCGGCGCGAAATGCGTCGGCGAGACGAAACCGATGTTGTGACAGCCTTTCGTTTGCAGTTCCAGCATCATTTCCGCCAACCGTTCGTGCGTGATTTCGTTTTTCTTCTGCGTTTTATGCGTCTGCGAAATCTGAAAATTCTGACAGTAAACGCAGCGCAGATTACAGTTGCCGAAGAATATATTGCCCGCGCCGTTCGTCCCTGACAAAACAGGTTCTTCACCAAAATGCGCCGTGTAGCTCGAAACAATCGGCAGACGACCCGAATAACACGCCGCGATTTCGTCGTTCAGACGATTGTTGCCGCAGTCTTTCGGGCAAACGACACAACTTTCGAGCAGCGATTCGAGTTTTTCGACGCGCTCTTTTAATTCTCCCGTGCGGTGTAGTTCTAGAAATTTCGGCTCCATAAATTTTAATGGTGAATGGTGAACGGTGAATGGTAAATACTAGATCCTTCTTCATTTACCATTTACCATTTACCATTTACCATTTACCATTGACCCTTAATCTTTCGTTTTCTCGATGTTGTCGTCAATAATTTTCGTGTAGCGGCTGATAATTTCACGCGGCGCAACGGTTTTGGCGAGCGTCCAGGTGAAATCCATCTCGGCGTTGATCGTCGCTGTCGCCAGACGCGTTTCGCGGAGCATCTGCACGCTGCCCCAGAAAAGATACATAATGCCGATGATGCCGACCGGAATCGGGATCCATCGGTAAGCCGTGAAAAACGCGGCGATGGCAATCGTCACGCTGGTTAAAATAAAAAAGCAGAGACCGTAATAAAACGCGCTCAACGCCCGCTGCAGAATCCGCGAACGGCTCGTTACTTTATCCATCAGTTTGACTACCGTGTCGAGACGTTTATCGTAAAGCGGAACCGCTGTTTTGTCTTCGACCGTAATCAAATCGCTCAATCTGGATTCGAGTTCGCGGGCGCGGTCAACGACGCGTCCCAAACGGGTCGAAGTCGAAAGCACTAGCGAACCGGTCGCCGAGATAAGCAAAGTCGGCGTAACCATCGCCGTTAAAAATTCGATCGTCGGATTCAGCAAATTAACATTCGGAAATAAATCGCCTGCCATAAACATTCATTTTAACGCAAAGTCGCCAAGACGCTAAGACGCTAAGTTTTTTTTATAAATTTCTTTACGCCTTTGCACCTTTGCGACTTTGCGTTGAAAATATTCTTTATGAATCAAGGAACCGTTATTTGCTTACAGCACAAAAGCGAAGTTTTGGAAAATAATCCGCTCGGCGATAAATTTATCCGTGACCTTTTTGTTTATCTGCCGCCCGATTATGAAGAAGACAAATTTTATCCGTCGGTTTATGTTCTGACGGGTTTTACCGGACGCGGAAAAATGATGCTTAACGATTCGGCTTTTACGCCGAATTTCGCCGAGCGGATGGATAAACTCATCTTTGAGGGCAAAATCAAACCGATGATTGCCGTTCTGCCCGATTGTTTTACGCGATACGGCGGCTCGCAATATATCAATTCGAGCGCGACGGGCAATTACGAAGATTATTTAACACAGGAAATCGTGCCGTTCGTGGACGAAACTTTTCAGACGCTCAAAAACAAAAATTCACGCGCCGTGATGGGCAAATCTTCGGGCGGTTACGGCGCACTCGTGATGGCTTTGCGCCACGCCGATTTGTTCGGTCTGGCTTGTTCGACGAGCGGCGACGCTTATTTCGAGCATTGTTATTTGCAGGATATTCCAAAGGCTTTCCGCGCCATCAAAGGCGAACCGCAGAAATTAATCGAAAAATTCTGGAACGAAGACGCGAAAAAAGGCAAAGACGATTTTTCGGGTTTGAATATGATCGGAATGAGTTCGTGTTATTCGCCGAACGATACGGATTTCGATTTGCCGTTTGATTTGAAAACGGGCGAAATCCGTGAAGATGTTTGGGCAAAATGGCTCGCTCACGACCCTGTGCGGCTTGTGGAAAAGTCTGTTGAAAACTTGAAATCGCTCAAATTGCTCTACATTGATGCAGGAACGAAAGACGAATTCGCGTTGGATTTAGGCGCACGGATTTTGGTTGAAAGACTAAAAAACTACGACATTCCGCATACTCACGAAGAGTTTGACGACGGACATTTCAATATCTCGTATCGCCAAAATCGTTCGCTCGAATTGATTTCCGAACATATAGAAAGTTAAAGGAGCAGAAGCCCGCGCGTGAGCAAGGGCGGATAATCACGTTGAATATTCCGCCCTTGCTCACGCGCGGGTTTCTGTTGCTTTAAGGATTAAAACCGCCTGTTTTCACCTCGGGTTGTAAAATCTTAACGGCTTGCTCGATCTTTTCCGCTTTACCGAAGAGAATGAGAATGTCGTTTTCATGCAATTTATAGTTTGCGCCGGGACCGATTTTTGTTTTGTCGCCGCGCACGACGGCAATCAAAGTGACTCCGGTCGCATTCCGCAAATTAAGCTCGCCGAGATTTTTTCCGATTGCCGGAGAACTCGGAATTAATTTGACGGTTTCCGTCGTCGCCGATCCGAGAGCCGCATTCAAATTCGACATTTCGACGCGCTGAATCGAAGGCGAACGAAGCATCTCATAACCTTGCCGGCGGACTCTTTCAATCTGATTTTCAATCGTGTGACGGTCAACGCCGTAGCGCAAAAGAACCCGCGAAAAGATCTCGATGCTCGTTTCAAATTCTTCGGGAATCACTTCGTCCGCGCCGAATTTGAGCAGTTCGGTAATTTCCGAAATATAGCGCGTGCGAACGACAATGTAGATTTTTGAATTTAACTCGCGGGCTTGTTTGACGGTGCGCCGGACGGCTTGCGGGTCGGACATCGCGAGAACCAGCGCGTTCGCGTTTTCAATCGCGGCGAGATGCAAAACTTCGCGCCGCGTGGCATCGCCGAAGTTGATCTTCTCGCCTTTTTCCTTTGCCTCGCGAACCGTTTCGGCGTTTAGGTCGAGAATCGTGTAGGAAACCGTCACGGCGCGCAAAACTCTCGCGAGATTGCGCCCGTTAAGCCCGTAACCGACAATGATGACGTGATTGTTCAGCCCGCCCGTCGAAGTGATATGCAAATCTTCTTCGGCTTCGGATTCGGCAGTTTCCACGCCTTTTTTATCAGGCACAATTGATTGGACAAAATAACCGAAACGCGGCGCGACAGCAATCATAAACGGCGTGATAATCATCGAGATAATCGAAGCTCCGAGAAAACTTTGATAATCGGAATCGGGCAGTAAATCAACGACGCGCCCCGCTTTTGCCAGCACAAACGAAAATTCACCGATTTGCGCCAGCCCGAGCGCGGTCATCGCGGCAACTCTCTGCGGAAAGCCTAATAATTGAATGACTGCCCAGACAATTAAAGCCTTGCCGACGACGAGAAAAACAACCCACAGAAAAACCGTGAACGCATTTTCAATCAGTGCGCTAAACGACAAGAGCATTCCGATGGAAACGAAAAAGATGCTGTTGAAAACATCGCGGAAGGGCAAAATATCCGCCGTTACCTGATGGCTGAAATCCGATTCGGCTAAAACCATTCCGGCGATAAACGCGCCGAGCGCAAGCGACAAACCGAATTGCGCCGTGACGAACGAGATTCCCAGACAGAGCAGAACGACCAACAACAATAAAACTTCAGGGCTTTTTAGTTTGACGATTTGTTTGAGCATCACGGGAACGAGAAACCACGCCGCCGCGACAATCACGATCAAACCGACCAAAGAACCGCCGAGCTTGGCGGCAACCGCACCGAATGAAGCGGCATCTTTTCCGCCGAGAACCGGAACCAGAAGCATCATCAAAACGATACTGATGTCTTGAAAAAGTAAAATCCCGACTCCGGCGCGTCCGTGCGGTGCGTCAACTTCCTTTCGTTCGGCGTAACTTTTCAGCACAATCGCCGTGCTTGAAAGCGCGACCAGAAAGCCGAAAAACAAGGCTTGATTAAATTCTCTTCCGAATAGAACCGCGACAATCGTCACGGCGGCAACCGTCAAACCGACTTGCAAACCGCCGCCGACCAGCACGAGCCGTTTCATCTCGCGCAGACGATGCAGCGAAAACTCCAATCCGATTGTAAAAAGAAGCAGCATGACACCGATTTCGGCAAGGATTTCGATGGCTTCGAGTTCTTTGATTAAACCTAATCCGTAAGGTCCGATGACGATTCCCGTCAACATCAGACCAACCAACAGCGGCAGTTTCAAACGCAGGCAGGCAAAGGCGACCGGCACGGAAACCATTAAAATAATCAGTAAATCTGCAAACAGCGGCGGCGTGTGCATTTTTCGTAATCCTTAATTGTTTTCTAACTTTGTCGGATTCTCAAAACAATCCTAAAATGCTTCGGGAATTTATTTCTTCGGCTTGCAACTCGGTGTTTGTTTATTTTTTTGGATTTGTTTTACTTTTGCGAAACGCGCTCGACTTCCGAGTTCATCTTACCGATAAGCATATAAAACATCATTTTGTAATCGGAGATAAAAGACCAGAGCGGATATTTAAAGGTCGCGGGTTTGTTTTTTTCGATGACAAAATGCGAAAACCACGCAAAACCGTAGCCGATAATCAAACAAAGCGGAAAGTAAATCCAATTTCCGCTGCGAATTATCCAAACGAGCAAAACCAAACTAAGCGACGTTCCGACGAAATGCAGATACCGCGTCAACGGCTGACTATGTTCCCGCACATAAAAATCCCAAAATTCAGCGTATGTTTTAATATTTTCTTCACTCATTTTTTGTAACTGTTCCTGACTTCCGAAGCGATTATTGTGCTGACGATCAATCCGCCGAAGTCAATCACGAAGCCGATGCCGACTGCCGCAACAATCGAAAGTATCACAGCTAAAATAGCGTTAAATGACTTTGCAATCAAGAATTTCGTCAGAAAAAAACTTGCGCCACCGAATACGACTGCAAAAAATATCGTCCAGACGGCGTAAAAAATCATCGCCGGATTCGCGTCTCTTTCGGAAAAGCCGTTAAGAGCAAGCATCAGAGAGAAAAAGAAACCGATGCCGATGCCGATCATCAAAACGAAAGTAATTATTCCCGAAGCTATTTTCATTGCGTTTGAAAAAGTTTTGTAAAATCTTCGATAGATACGGGTTTCGTCTTTGCCAGATTCATATTTTCTTCGACGTGCAATTGCTTGCTCATCCCGACCAGCGCGGTCGTCACATTCGGCGTTGAACGGACAAATTGAATGCTCGTCATCGCATCGGTTGTCGGATTTCCTAAACCGTTGCGAATGTGAATCGGAACGCTGTGCGCGAGTTTGCCCTGCAAAATCGAAGCACTGCACATCACCGCAACGCCGAGTTCATTTGCCGCGTCGAACGGTGAATAAACCTTGCCGCTGACGGCTTGATTTTGAAAAAGATAGGCTTCGGGCATCGCCAGATTAAAGGGCAGTTGAATAAATTTAAAGCCGTGATTTTCGCCGCCGACTTGCCGTGCAATTCCGACCATTCTTTCGAGCGAATGATAGCTCGGATTATCAGGCGCAACGCGGAAACCGTTCCACGTCGCCGCGCCGTAAAACTTGATTTTCCCGTCGGCGCGATTTTCTTCGAGTTTCTCAAAAGCATTCGCCAGACGCGCTTCAAAAGTGTATTTATCAACCTCGCCGAGCTGCGATTCGGGATTGTGTATGTAAAACAAATCGAGCGCGTCGAGCGACATATTTTCGAGCGATTGATCAATCTGCGATTGCAGATAATTCGGCGCGATACAATGACTTCCCGCGACCAAATCGTCAAACGTCGCAATTCCCTTTTTGACAAAATTTTCTTCAAAATAGCTCTGAACATTTTTCGGCGGTTCGCTGTCAAACGGCAAATATCCGCCTTTTGTCGAGATAAAAACTTCATCGCGCCCGAAGCCTTTTTCGCTCAAATTCTGCAACGCTTGTCCGATGTTGCGTTCGCTGCGCTGAAAACGATAATTCGCCGCCGTGTCAATCACATTTCCGCCCGATTCGACGAATTTTGTGATCGCTTCCGTGTAACTTGCGTCGGTCGCCGCGTCCCAATTTCCTAAATATGTCCCGATGCCGATAGATGAAAGCGTCAAACCTTGCGCCTCACGAAAATGTCCGTCCGCCGCGCCCGGAAATCTTTCGGCGTATTTTTTTGTGCCTTCAGTTGTTACAAACATAAACCGAGTTTATCAAAAATCACTTGGCAAGCGAAAAAAACAAAGCTAAAATTTTATTTATGACAACGCGAAACAATGCCCGAAAGAAAGACAAACCAAACAATACGGATTTAGCAAAAAACAATTCGTCGGCAATATTATTGATAGATTCTTGGCTTAAAGACGAGGACGACGATGAACAGAAAAAGACCTTTGAATATTTAAAGAAAGTTTTGGACGAAGACCGTCTTTCCGACCGTCAACTTTTTCAATGATTATTGCGCTCGACACCGGAATTATCGGAATTGTGACCAATCCCAAATCTTCAACCGAAAGTTTCGCCTGCACCGGCTGGTTAAAAACCAAACTTTCCGACGGCGATGGAATATTCGTTCCTGAAATTTGCGATTACGAAATTCGTCGTGAGTTGATAAGAGCGAATAAAATACATGGTTTGAAACGGCTTGACGCATTTAAAGCCGCACTCAATTATTTACCGATCACGACTGATGCAATGTTGAAAGCCGCCGATTTTTGGGCGATTGCCAGACAAAAAGGCAAACCAACCGCACCTGATTTATCACTCGACGGCGATATGATTCTTTCGGCACAAGTTTTTACATTAGCCGAAAATTTACAAGAAAACGTAGTAATTGCAACAACCAACGTCAAACATCTGAGCCTTTTCGCCGATGCGCGAGAATGGCGTAAAATCTAAATAAGTTTCTCGATTATCTTAATGATTCTCTGCAAACCTTGTGCGTCAACTTGCGAAAAATCATCGAGTTTGTGGCTGTCCACGTCCAGAACACCGAAGACTTCGCCCTTTTGGTCGAAAATCGGCAAAACGATTTCGGATTTTGAATCAAAAGAGCAAGCGATATGCCCGGGAAATTCTTCGACATTCGGCACAATCACGATTTCGCGTGTCGTGTAAGCGTGTCCGCAAACGCCTTTGTCAAAATCAATCCGCGTGCAGGCGAGCGTTCCCTGAAACGCATTCAAAACAAGCTGATTTCCCTTCGTTAAATAAAATCCGACCCAAAAGAAACCGAACGCTTCCTTTAAAATTGCCGTGATATTTGCCAGATTCGCCACCAAATCCGTTTCGCCCGAAACAAGCGATTCGACCTGCGGCACGAGTTCTTCGTAAATTTTTCTTCTGTCCGAAGTTTTTGAAAATGCTAAACTTTCTGCCATATTTCGATTTTATCACGAAAGAAATTTTCACCACCAAGACACCAAGAACACAAAGTTATTTTTTTATCTTCGTGTCCTTTGGGTCATTGTGGTAAATTTTTCTTAATGCTGAAAAAAGAACTCGAAACCGCGATTGCTCTCGCCCGAAAAGCCGGTGAAAGAATTTTGGAATTTTACGCTCTCGAAATCATCGCCGAACAAAAAATCGGCTTTGATAATTTTTCCGAACCCGTGACGATTGCCGACCGCACAGCGAGCAAAATCATTGTCGAAGGTTTGGCTGAAAGTTTTCCCGCAGACGCGATTTTGTCCGAAGAAGAAGCGGACGACGCGGAAAATCGGATGATTGGAAAGCGTGTCTGGATGATTGACCCGATTGACGGAACTTGGGGATTTATCAACAAAGACGGCGATTTCGGTGTGCAAATCGGTTTGGTCGAAAATAATGAACCGATTTTGGGCGTAGTCTTTTTGCCTTTTCACAACGAATTATTTTACGCGGTCAAAGGCGAAGGCACGTTTTTGATTGAAAACAACGAATCGCCGAAGAGTTTGCGGGTTTCCGCGAAAACGGATTTTACGGAAATGATTCTCGCCGTTTCGCGCAACCACCTGAGTCCGAAAATGTCGCAAGTGGCTTCAAAATTTGTTGTCAAAGAAGTCATTCATCGCGGTTCGGTCGGCTTAAAAATCGGCTTGATTGCGCGGCAAATCGCCGATTTATATATTCATCTTTCACCGCGCACCAAATATTGGGACAGTTGCGCGCCGCAGATTATTCTCGAAGAAGCCGGCGGAAAAATGACCGACCTTTTCGGTGCGCCGCTGCGCTACGATTTACACGACGTGCAGAATCACAACGGAATTCTCGCCTCAAACGGCGTGGCACACGATTCGGCGGTCAACAAACTCCGCTCGCTGTTGAATGAATTCGGGAGATTTAAATTAAAGGCAAATAATAAATAAGTGAAAAGTGAGAAGTAACTCTTTACCTCCCACTTTTCACTTTTCACTTTTCACTTATTAAGTTGTCGGCAATGCTTCTTCCGACGTGATTTTTCGTTTTCTTCGCGCATTGCGCCACGTTTTCAGACCTTCTTTGGTCAGACTGAAAATCGGTTTGCGGTTATCGAGAAGCAATTTTATCCACGCCCATTTGCTCATCTGCGGGAAATAAATTCCGCGAAAGAAAAGCCGCGCCACGAAATGACCGATACGCACATCAATCGGCGCATCTTTGATCGCGTTGATGGCTTCCCAGTTTCTTTCGGGGCTGTAAGACCGCGCCCAGGCGTTAAAAGTTTCGTCCTTCGCGTCATCAATCGTCATTTTCAGAGGATTATGCGCCATCACGAACGGCGCGAAATCTAACCAATGGGTCGGGCGTGTCAAACGTCCCGAATCTTTCAGACGGTCGTAAAGCGGCGTTGACGGAAACGGCGTTAACTGTCCGAAAACCGGAAGCCCGGGCGACCAGCTTTCGATTTCGTCAACGGTTCTTTTCGCCACGCCGACCGTATCGTTGTCCATTCCGAAAATAAACGATGTAATCGCATAAATATTGCGCCGCGCCAGACCGTCCAAAACGTCTTTGTAATTCGCGGGTTTCGAGAAGGTTTTATTGACATCCGCCATATTCGCCGGGTCAATTGATTCCATTCCGATAAAAATCCATTTGCCGCCCGCGTCGGCGATTAAATCAACGAGTTCTTCGTCCGCCAAAAGATTCGCGCTGATTTGCGCGACCCACGGAAGCTGTGCGTCCGCCGCAATAATATCGCGCAACAAACTTTTCAGACGCTTTTTGTTAATCGCAAGATTGTCGTCAATAAAAAAGACGGCGACTTGTCCTTTTTCTTCTCTGGAGCGTTTTTTCAATCTTAAAAGCTCTTCGACCACGCTTTCGTTTGAGCGGAAACGAATCGAATCGCCGAAAAATCCCGTCACGGTGCAAAATTCGCAGCCATATGGACAACCGCGTCCGGTTTCAATCGGCACGACAAAGAATTTGCCCCAACCCGCGCCCATTTTTGAAAGCATCGGACGAAGGAATTTCGGCACGAGGCTGAATTGTTCCAAATCCAGAGTTTCCCAAGGAATATGCGGATAAGGTTGCAAACTCGGCTTTTTGTCGTTGCCTTTCTCGTCAACTTCCGGCTGGTAAATTTCTTTCAAAGTTCCGTTGGCGGCATCATTAACAATCAAATGCCACGTTTCGTCGGCTTCACCGAGCGCGACCGCATCGGCGTGGCGTTTTCCGCCGTCCTTGCCTAATGCTTCGTCGGGGCATTCCGTAACGTGCGGTCCGCCCATCACGACTTTGATTCCCGCTTCACGCAAGGAATCAGCGACTAAATAAGCGCGGGCGACCATTCGCGTCATCGCGCCGATGCCGACCAAGCCGATATTTTCATCTTTGCAAAACCGCACGAGTTCTTCGCGGCTCATTGCTTTGGCGTTGCCGTCAATCAAAATCACTTCGTGTTCCTTCGGCGTTAAAGATTGCAGAAGAAACATCCAAAGATGCGGCATAAAATTTCGCGTAATGCCGTTATCAGGGTTATAAAGCAGAATTTTCATAAGTTGCTCTCGAGCCGAAACAGAATTGCAGTTTTCGGCAGTCAATTCAGGGAAAGTTTTTTGAATGGACGGTTTGTTAAAAAACGTTTCGTGACTTCATCTTCGCACTTTCCACACCATTTGGCTATTTTAAACTGTCATTTTTCGTATTGCAAATTTATAGCTTTGCCTCAAAAGTGCTTGAGTTGAAAGATTTTCAACCGATAAAACCTGAAACTACGAATTAATACTAAAAATCACGAAACAATAAAACTCTTTTTCGTGTTAATTCGTCGTTAAATTTTTGGTAGTGAACAGAAAGTAATGCTGTTTAAAGAACAAAAAAACCGTCATTGCCGGGAGCGCACGCATCCCTGCGTGCCAGGTCGCGCTTCGCGGCATAAAAAGCGTTTATCTAAAGTCAACTTGAATTGACGACGAGGTTTT
>JANODL010000099.1:0-16034 GCA_031412675.1 Acidobacteriota bacterium
AGAACGGAAAGCCTTTGCCGATCTTCAAGCGAAGCGAGAAAACGAGGCGTTTCGCACTTGTTCTCGCAAAGCCTCGAACGCGCGATGCGGGCAAGCTGCCCGCGCTCCAACTTTTGCAAATTAATTTTGTCCAGCTACTTAAATAAATTAAGCCGCTTGTTGTGGGCGACTCACTAATTTTTTACTGTCCAAACACGCAAAACCAATTACGCATTACGAATGACTGAATTCATTTCTTTTAATTCGTAATTTTTAATTTTTAATTCGTAATTGCTTCGTTCTGTGCATCATTCCGCCGTTTTTGGGTGGATAAACTTCCAAGGCATCTTCCATTTTGGCTAAATACTCACCCGTCATTTGCTCAATCCACCATTGCTTTTGCGTAGGCGGCTTCAAAGAGTTTTTTTCAGAATTCGTCCGACTTCCGAGTGTGAAACCGAGTCAATCTAACCCGGCTCTAATGATTTACCGGCAAGCAGCCGCAAAGTCCACCGATCACAAACGGCTGGAGCATCTGGCTTCTCAATCAAATCGAATTATTTTATTAATTTGACGATATAATTTGTTTGAGAATTAATATCCGATTTAATTAAAATAAATATTATTCCGTGTTTATCAACTCCGACGCTTTGCAGGTTTTTTAATTTCCCGCCGAACACAGCGATTGTTTTCAGTCCGTCCTGCGAATTAAAGCCGCTTAATTTTCCGTGACGATTGTCGGTTAAATAATAGTTTTCGCTGATTTGGAAAATGGATTCAGGCGGAAAATTCTGCTCGCGCTCAACCGCGCGGCGCAATTCCCGGTTCGATATATTCTCGAAGGATTGAGCGGCGGGAAATTGCAGTTCTGCCAACTCGGTTTGATTGACGATTGCAATTTCGGCGCGATAGGATTCATCAATCACAACAACAAAACCGTCCCGTTCGGCTTGCGACGAAACGAGCCAGAGCAGACTCAATAAAACCACCGTGCAAATTATCGAAGCTAATTTCATAAAGGCATTTTCATCACGTCAGCTTATCAAAAAATAACTGCCTGCCGCCGCCAAAAACTTCAGAAATTCCCGAATATGACCGAGCGTGCTGGCTAATTCAAAAACTGTTAAAAAAAGCAGAGCCGATGACCAGACCCGATTTTTTAGTGTCCATTCCGATAAATAATTAACGATCTTTTCGCCCAACCCGCCGGCTAAAAATTGACAGACAAACAGCAAGACCATCCCGACCATCGCTCCGGCTAAAATGTCGAGCAGAGTATGCTGCCCGCTAATCAGCTTCGCCGGGTAAATTACGCCGAGCGTCCAAGCCAGCGCGATGATTCCAAACCGCCGCGAAGCGCACCAAATCCCCAGACTGAGGGCGAGAAAAAATCCGGCGTGGTCGCTCGGAAACGAGCCGAGATTGTTTGTGTCAATATCGCCTCGCTGTAAATCCCGATAATCTTTGCGGCTCGATTCATCGAGCGGCAAGCGGTATTTGACCGGAGCATTTTCGACGAGGCGGTTATCTTCCAAAAAGTAGATTTTTTGGCTTTGAACGAATGTTCGCGGAATCAAGACCGAATGTGAAATCATTCTCATCGCCGCCAGCACCGCAATTATTGCCAATAGAGTAGCAATTAGGATTTTTCGGGTGTTGACAGTTTCGAGAATCGTTTTTCGCTCGTGCCACGCAGCAAAAAAACAAGCTCCGATAACTCCGGCTTTGACCAGATTGTTTTTCAGCACCAGACCGACCAGATTATCGAAAATCAAGGATTGTCCCGCCAAACTATTGAGCAGGCTCGACAGATTATTATTGATTTCCAACACACCGGCGGAAAATCCATTTAAATTGACTCCCAGTTCGAGCATAAAATTTATCTGACCTTTTTCGGTTAAAAAGATTCAATCACGCCATTCTTCCACATCATCTTCGGTTTTGCCGACCGACTCCCGCATTTCGCCGTAAGTTGCGCTAATCCAACCGATCATCAGCCAGCTAATAGGCGCGACCGAGTAAATCACGAGCGAAGTGCCAAAAAAATTATGGAGAATTAACGTCGCCGTCAGAGCCAGCATAATTCGCCACAAATCGGCTTGTTCCGAACCGTGTTCGGAATCGCGCCAGCCGCGAAAACAGAAAACGAGTGCGCGAACAAGAATCCAAACGAGCAGCAGCGTTGCCAAAACTCCGGCTGATAAAGCCAGACTGAGAAAATGATTGTCAATCGCAAAATCCTGATCCCAATGACCTCTGGTCGCGGCGAGCGTCGCCGCGCCCAAACCTATTCCAAACGGGTTTGAAGGTAATGTTTTGGTAATCAACTCGCCCCAGGTTTCCAGACGAATATAGAGGCTGTCTTCGTTCGTCGGGTCAACAACGCCTTTGCTTGTGTGCGTCATCATTGCACCGAATTTGTTATCGCTGCTCATTCCGTCATCGTCGGTCAGCGGTTTGACCAGTGCGAACATCAGGACGAACGGAACGAAAAGCAGCATTGTCCGCGCCGCCGCGCCGCGAAAATGTCGCGCTCCGGTCAAAAACAAAATCGCCAATCCGAGCATTAAACCGAAAATCGAGGTACGCTGTCCGGTCAGCGCGAGCAGAACGATTAACGCCGCCGCCGCGCCGAACCAAAAGACGCGCTTATTTCCTTCATTGCGGCTGAAGCCCAAACCCGCCGCGATAATACAGCCGATTTGAGTATAACGTCCCCATTCTTCCGAACTGCTGAAAGTCGCCAGCGCGCGTTTGACGTTATAAACCGAAATCGAGTTATACATATCGGTATTATCGAGCCACACCTGCTCGAAAAAAGGATAACCGAAATAAAGTTGATAAACGCCGTGAAGAGATGTAACGATTGCCAGAACAACGATAATCCGCAAAATTCGCGGCACGAAATCGGGGTTTGCCGATTGTCCGAAATAAAACCAAGCCATCGGCACGAGAATATACAACGCGCCGGTCAAGCCGACAAATAAACCGCCCTGCAGCGGATTAAAAACTTGCAAAAGACAAATCGCCGCCAGAATCGAGGTTGCCGCCGCCAGCGGAGTGGCACGAAAAATCTCGAATTTATGCCGCATTAGCAAAAGGGCTATCGCGCAAAACGTAACAATGGGCGTAATCAAATGAATCGGTTCGCTTTGTGAATAAGGAACAATAATATATTGAATGCGGCGCAAAAGTCCGCGAAAAGGCTCAAACAAAATCATTGCCGTTAAGCCCGCCTCGAAACTGAGAACGAGTGCGGTTATCATTGAAAGAGTTACTGAACCGAGCGCGAAAGCGCGAAAAATCTGCCCGCCCGAAGCTACCGCCCAAACGCTCGATGCCGTTGCCGCCTGAACGATTCCGAGCCAAATAAACGACGAGGTTATCCGAAAGCGTTTGATTGTTTGGGTTTGGCTGTTCATTTCTTGTCTTATAAAAGGCTTAATTGGAAAGATATTTTACGAAAATTTATTAATTTTCGAGTTTAGGCTTGATCATATTTTGCTGTCGGCGCGGCGCAGTGTCGAAAAACCGACGAGAGCTTTTATTTTTTTGAGCGAAATATCTTCGCGGCGCGGATGCAGAAATTCCCGCAGGCTGAGACGCTGACGGCGAAGGAAACAAAACAGCGCGACCGCCAGCAATGTGCTGTAACCGATAAGCGAAGCCGTTGCCGCGCCGATTATTCCCCATCGCGGCACAATCAAAAACAGAGCCGTCACGGTGACGACGGCGGAAGCCAGCCGCGCAATTGTGCCGAGACCGGGGCGACCAAACCCGTCCAAGCCGCTGATAACGGTCAAACCCGCGCTCCAAACAATCGAAGCGAGCAGTAAAATACGCAGTGCGCCGGTTGCCGCGATAAAACTTTCACCGTAAATCATCTGCAAAATATACGGCGCAGCCGTCCATAACGGAATCAGAACCAATAGATGCGCGTAGAACATCAAACGCAAACTTTTGCCGATTAACAAGGCGGATTCCTTCGGGTCATTCGCCGCCGCCACTTCCGGCATCAGCGCGTCCGCGACAGATGAACTGAGCGACGCGGTAATTTCCGCCAAAGCGACGGCGACAACGTAAAGCCCGATAATTCCGCTCGGCGCGATGATCGCCAGCATCATCTGGTCGAGCCGCAAAACCGTGTAGCCGGTCACGATGCCCAAATAACCGCGCAAGCCGTAGCCGATTTCACCGCGGAAAATCTTAAAGTCGAATTTCCAGCGCGGACGCAATTTCCTTAAAACGCCTGCAAGCATTATTAAAGGGCAGATGATTTGTCCCGCGATAATGATTAAAATCGCGTTTTCCAGCGTCAGCCAGTTAAAAAAATAAAAAATCGTATAACCGACGGCTTGCGTCGTGATAAAGGAAAGTCGTCCCGCCCCGACCCAACCGAAAAGCCGTGCGCCTTCGAGCTGCCCGCGCAACATTTCGGTCAGCAGAATAATCGGGATATTGAGCGAAAATAATTGTGTCAGACGGATAATTTCGAGGCTTCTGCCCGCCGTCAGCAGAGGCATGGCAAACCACGCGATTGCGCCCGTAATCAGTCCGGCAATCATCGTGTAAGCGACGGTGTTCGAGAATATTTCCGATTGTCGTGTTGGTTCACGCGCCGCCCAGAATCGGTGGGCAAGCGGCAATCCAAAAGCTCCGGCGAGCGAAAAAACGAACAGCCACATCGTAATAATCGCCAACTCGCCGCGTCCTTCGGGTTTCAAAGCCCACGCGCTGATGAGGCTCGTGATAACGCTGAAAAGCATCATCACGACGTTGGTCATAAAGACTAATTTGACGTTTCCTGTCATAGAATAAGGATAAAACCTAACCTTCGCCCGTCAAATTGCTCCACGGGTTGTCAGAACTGCCGGAATAGTTTTCAGCAGAATCCATCCGTCAAGCCGCAACGACCAGTTATCAATGTATTTCAAATCCAGATCAACCCATTCTTCAAACGACAGATTGCTTCTGCCGGAAATCTGCCATAGACAAGTCATACCGGGCTGGATGCTGAAACGGCGTTTTTGCCAGTATTCCTCGATTCGCGTTGCATCGCGGACGGAAAGCGGGCGCGGTCCGACCAAACTCATATCGCCGAGCAGGACGTTGATTAACTGAGGCAGTTCGTCGAGGCTGAATTTTCGCAGGATTCCGCCGATTCGAGTGATGCGCGGGTCGCGGCGGATTTTGAAAATCGGACCCGATTTTTCGTTGAGATGTTCGATTTCTTCAAGCCGCGCTTCGGCATCGGCAACCATCGTGCGGAATTTAATCATCTGAAAACGGCGTTTTTTGTAGCCGACGCGCTCCTGCCGGAAAAATATCGAACCGCACGAATCAAGCCGAATCAAAACCGAGATGACGACAAACAACGGAACGCAGAGCATTAAAAGTGTAATCGCTCCGAAAATGTCAATAATGCGTTTGACTTCCGTGTGCCAGTAGACCGGCGGCGTGTTATGCAGCGAGAGCATCGGCATTCCGTAAAAATCCTGCGGCTCGATCCGCGCCAGATGATGCGGAAAGAAATCAGAGAGCAGATGCACCGCCACGCCTTGTTCTTCGAGCTGCGCGATTACCGTTTTGATTTGCGCGTAATGCGATTTAATCGGCAGCGCAACGACCACCTCATCAACAATTTTCTCGTCAATTATTTTTCGCAAATCTTCAAAGCTGCCAAGCCACGGCACTCCGGCAACCGGCTGTTGACTGAACGAGGGCGTGCTGTCCAAATATCCCAAAATTCGATAACCGAGTTCATTTTTGAGGCTGATTTTTTCGATAATTTGTTTGCTTCGTGCGCCGCCGCCGATGATAAGTAAAGATTTCGTGTTCAATCCGCACCGCCGGAAATATCTCGAAAAGCGATAAACGCTCATTCGCAAACCGCCGACAAAGGCGATCGTGGCAATCGCGAAACACGCGGTTGTCCAAAGCGTTATTACATCCCAATCGCCGATTTTCGCAATCATTAGAAGGATAATCGAAGATACGCCGACGGCTTTGACGACGCGGTGCAGAATTTCCTTCGGAGTGTTGAGGCGGCTCGACAAATATAAACCGTAATGGCGGAAACAAAAATGCCAGATGTAAAGAAGCAGCCCGAACAAAACGGCGTTGCTCAGCTTGATGCGTGTCGAGAGAAAATCGAGCGAATATTCGGACAGGCTCTTTTCGCTTTCGGGCGCGAAATTTAACAAAATCGTCGCTCCGAAAGCAAACAGCAGCAACAGCGAATCCGCCGATTTGAGAGCTATTAATGATAATTGTCCCCGTTTGAAATTCATATTTTCTCTACCGCAAAGGATTCAGAATATTCAACAAACTCGCCAACTTGACGAATTTTTCGACTTTGCTGAAATTGTTGCGCGGCACGAAAATGATGTCGCCCGCTTCGAGCGTCAAATCATTTTCCAAATCGCTTGTCTGTTTGATTTTCTTTAAGTTTAATAACTTGACTTCGGCAAATTCGGCATTGATTTTGCGAAAAATGACGATCTGCGACGACTTCGCGGAATCCTTAAAACCACCCGCCATCAAGACGGCTTGCAGAGCCGTTATATCTTCGCGCATCTCGAATTTGCCCGGCTGCGCGACCTCGCCCGAAACGATGAAATACGGCTTTTGAAATTCCTTCAAAAGCAAGGTTATCTCCGGGTCTTTGAGCCGAACACCGGCTTTTTCGATCATCGTTTTCCGCGATTCTTCGAGTGTCAATCCGCCCAACTTCAAATCGCCGACAATCTCCAACACGACAAACCCGTCCGGGTGAATCGTAACCGTCTGGTTAAATTCCGGCGTGTAGCGATAGACGATTTCCAAAACATCGCCGGGAACGAGCCGGTAACGCGAGTCAACGGGCGTTTTCAACTGCGGCGGTTTTTCCGTCGGCTCGATAGTTTGGGCTTGCAAAAACGTGTTTGCCGATAATCCCAGACAGACGCATAAAAATATTTTTTGATAAATCATAATCTTGAATAAATCCAGTTTGGAATCGCATAGCGGCGTTTGTTCAAAACACAGCCGAGAAGATTTCCATCCGCCGTTTCAATCGCTTTCAGTGCGTTTCGCACTTCTTCTTTTCTGGTTCGTTCGGCTTCGACCACGATGACCACGCCGTCAACCGCCGGAGCAAGCAAAGCAACGGTGTCCGATGTTTTCAAAGCCGCACAATCTAAAAAAACATAATCGAAAACAAAGCGCAGAGTTTGCAGATTTTCTAAGCCTTTCTCCAACCTACTTTTGCTGTTTTTACGCATCAAACCCGGCGTATTTTCCGCTTCTTCGGCTTTGTCGCCGGGTGAAAAAACATAAAGCCCCGGCACGTTTGTCTGCGAACAGAATCCGGCGACCTGACTGTAATGAAGCATATCCACTTGTTGCAGATTGTCTGCGTCGGCAATCAATGTGCGCTTGCCGGTGCGTTGTGCCAATTCGACCGCAAACGATTGCGTCACATAACTCACGCCTTCCCGCGGCACAGCCGAAGTCAAAGCGACAACCGTGCATTTGCCGGAGGCGTTTTTGCCGGATTGAATACCGTTCACAAATAATTGCAGATACGAGTTCATAAAATTCCTTATTTTTTCTGATATTGAAACCGCCCGTTGTTCGTGTAAAATTCCTTAAATTCATCCTTGGAATCATCCAAAATTTCGTCGGACAAATCGTAAGCGTCAATCTCGTCCATTTCCTCGGTTGCCTCGATGTTCGGACGTTTTATCTTCATTGTTTGAAACGGAATCGTTGCCAAAACCGGCACTTCCGCAAAGGTTTCGAGTTCACGCGGCGAGTAAAACGTATCGCGCAACAGTTCGCCGGCAAAAGCACTGCCGAAACTGAACAACAACCCGATTGACAATCCCAGCACGCCGACCGTCAGACGCTCGTTTTTGTTTGGCATGAGCGGCGCAATCGGAATTTCGGCAACCGACACATTCGAGATTTTTTGTTTGTCCAAAGCGTCGCTGATGCGCGACTCTTCTTCTTTTTTTGCGTAAAGCTGATAGGTTTCCTCAGACTGTTTGACCTGCCGCGCCAAATCGTCGTGAATCGCCGTTGCACCCGTTAACCGCGTCAATTGTGCTTGATATTGCCCAACCTGTTCGCTCAGATTTCTTTGCAAAGCAATGCGCCCTTTTTGGTCAATTTTCGCTCTGGCAAGTTCGGATTCGAGTGATTGTCTGAGTGGATTCGTGTCGGTCGTTTCTTCGCTCGCCGTGGTTTTGACCGCTTTTTGCAAGGCTTCGTTCGTCGTCAGAATTTGTTCGTCAACTTCTTTGACGACGCGGTCGGTCGGCTGAAATTTAGTGAGCAGTTGAGTGCGGCGGTTGCGAAGTTCGACCAGCATCGTATTCAGACGCTCGGCTGAATACTGATTCGGCACGACGCGGTTTTGCGTTGTAATCCGTTTGTCGGTGCGGCTTAATTGATTTTCGATCTCGGTCATGCGCTTGTCGGTTTCGGCAATCACGCCTTCGAGGTCTTTTAACTTCGATTTTGTTTCCGCCAAACGGTTAATCGTCAATTCCTTTTGCTGACCGATGCCGACCGTTCCGGTTTGTTTTTGAAAATTTGAAAATCTGTTTTCGACCTCTCGCAAATCTTTTTTGCGGGTGTCCGCCTGATCTTGAAAAAAATCAAAAGCCCCGGTCGGATGATTAACCTTGAGATGTTTTTCCAGATACAGTTCAGCCAATTTATTCAAAACCGCCGCCGCCGTTTCCGGCGATTGTGCGCTAAATGTAACCTCGATGATATTCGCCTTTTTAACGGATGAAATTCGTAAATCCTTTTCCAACTTATAAACCGCTTCTTCGACGGCTTTGTTTTCTTCGCCCGTCGGCGATGTTTTCGCCAGTTTGACCTGCTTGACCACTTGTTCGAGCAAATCTCTGCCTTTCAGCAATTCGATTTCCGAGTTGATTTGCGATTCGGAAACTTCGTTGTCAGCCGCCGAATCCTTACTGGTTGCCGTAACCGGAACGTCGGCTCGCATATTTTTGACGAGCAGCTTCATCCGCGATTCGTATTTGTCGGTCGTTCTCGACACGACAAAC
The DNA here is from genome assembly GCA_031412675.1 of Acidobacteriota bacterium. GTDB lineage: Bacteria > Acidobacteriota > Blastocatellia > Pyrinomonadales > Pyrinomonadaceae > JAFDVJ01. The sequence goes on from JANODL010000099.1 coordinate 9,042, forward strand.
GCGGTAACAATCAGCGCGGTCAAAAGTGTTGTTAAAATCAACCACTTTCGGCGAAATAAAACGACTGCTCCGTCGCGTAAACTTAAATTCGGTTTGCTCAAAAAGCTCGATTGGCTTTTTTTCATAACATTTCCTATTTTGATTAATTGCTAACTAAAAGAAGCAAAACTTTTTTTCCATTTTTTTGACGCGGTCTAAAAACCGACGGTCAATTGTTCAGCGCGTCGCCTGTTTCGCCGGATTTTGTCTTTTTGACGGCAACTTAAAAATATTCGCCAACCGTCCGAGCAGTTTGCCGTTTGAAACGGTTGTTGATTCGGCGGATTTGCGGTTTTGTCGTCGTCCGATTGCCCAATTACCGAGCAATCTCAAGGCGGGCGAAGTCGCCCAATCCCATTCGCCTAAAAATTCAACTTCACGCGCTCCGGTTTCTTTTTTGAAAGCATAAACGCCCGGATTCGTCCACGGGTCAATGCCGCCCAAATCGTAAATTTCGATTCCCTGGTCGCGGCAATGATCGAGCATCTGCCGCAAAACTGCGTAAGAAGCCCGCTTTTCGCGTCCTTTTTCCGTCGTCGCCGCCAAATAATCGCAAGCGCGATTGCCCAGTATCAAACAGCCTCTAAAACAAATCAGATTGCCGGATTCGTCCTCGCAGCGATAAAAAATCAAATTTGATTTGGCGTATTTGAATAGATTTTCCAATTTTTCCGGCGAAAACTGAGGCGGCAAATTTTTCCATGCTTCCATTTCGGCATAGACTTGGGAAATTTCTTCGACATCCGACCCGACGCAAAGTTTTATCGTCAAATTATTTTGTTCGGCAACTCGCAAATTTCTCCGCCAACGCCGTGAAAATTTTGAAAAAAGCATATCCTTGTTTTCAGTCAAATCCAGTTCCAGACTGAAACTCGAAACCATCGGAAATATCGAATGCGCCCAGCCGCGATGACTCAAAAAAAGCGCGTCAGTGACGTTTCGTTGGCGATCACAGCGAAAACGAAAATACAGACGTTTCAAGCCGGTTGTTTCAAGAATCGTTTTTCGCAAACTGTCGTCCCACGCCTGCACATTCCCGACCGGACCGCCAAGGCACCACAAAATCCCGAATCCGAGCGGAAATGAGCGCAACAAGCCCGAACACATCGCCGCCGTTGCGCCGTTTTTGTCGGTCGCCGTCCAGTAATACGGTTGCCAACCCAAATTACGGTGGTATTGCCCGAAAGCGTAGCTCTGAAAAGGCGAGCAATCGGTAAATCGTGCCAGATTTTTATCCCAATTTCGGCTGGCGTTGTTGTCGGTCAATAACTCCCACTTAAACATATTTTCCTTTGTCAAAACTTATTGTTTGAGTTTCTGTCGAGATCGCCGGAAAAGCGGAATGCGTTTCCGCAAAATCCGAATTTTCCTTTTTCGCCGCCGCACGCCCGAGTTCAAAATTTAACTGCCTGACGAGCGCATAAATAAAAATGACGATGCCCGCCATCTCCAGAAATTCTTCGAGCGCGGTCAGCAAAGCGTATTGGAATCTGGTCGCACCGACGATTTCGGGATTGGTCGCGATAAAATGATTCGCTTCTAAATAATTGGCGTTGATCATTTCGATTCCCAACGCGCCACCCAGATAAACGAATCCGGCAATAATGAACAACCAACGCGTTGCGGCGGGCAAGCGAAACAAAAACTTGAAATTCGCGGCGAATAAAATCAACACCGCGATTCCCGCCGGAATCACCCAACTCAAAAACAGAAACCCGCTCAAATTAAATGCTTTGCGAAGCGGCATCGTCATCTGTTCGTGAATGCAGACGGCTTCGTCCACCGAGAGAAAGAAAAACGTGAACGACAGGAAAGTCCAGTAACGAACATCGCTTTCCTGTTTGTTTTTCTTGACAAAAGCGATGATTGCCAAAAAAACCGCACTCAGCAGAAGCGTCGAAGATTGATACCAGGTCGGCAGACTGTTTTTTTCAAGGTCAAGGTCGAATTTATCTATGACTCTCAAAAGAAAACCGTCGTTCGGGACAAAGTTTTTGTAATATTGTCCCAAAATATGGGCAACAATCAGACCGAACACACAAACCGCCAAGACAATGACTATTTTTTTTGCGGGAATCGGTATTTCAAATTTAACCATCAAACCTCCTTCAAAATTCACCATTCGGCAGTTTAAGAATTTGCCTGTAAAGCGAAAAAATCTGTTCCGCGACACGCTCCCATGTGTAGTTTTCTCGAACCCGCCGCCAGCCCGCTTCGGCAAAACCGGCGCGTAATTTTTTATTGTTGATGACCTGCCGCAACGCTTCGGCTAAAGCCTTCGCATCGTTTTCCGGGACGACGATTCCGGCATCTCCGATGACTTCGGGAATCGCGCCGCAGGTTGAGCCGATGACCGGCACGCGACACGCCATCGCTTCGATAATGACGCGCCCGAACTGTTCGCGCCAGCTTTTGGTGGTCAGCGTCGGTATTGCCAAAACGTCAATTTTCCGAAAATAGGCGGGCGTTTCGTCATACTGCACCGCGCCGACAAACCGGCAGCGTTCAAGCAAGCCGTGTTCGGCTAGTTTTCGTTCCATCCCGGTTTTCACGTCGCCATCTCCGACTACTAACAATCGCCAATTTTCCGATTTGATTTGCGCCAGCGCGTCAACCAAAACAAGCACGCCTTTCGGCTCTAAGACCCGTCCGATGTATCCGATGGTAAAAGGCTCGAACGGCGAGCGTTCAATCGGGCGAAACGCTTCCGGATCAACACCGAAATAAGCGATTTGCATCGGTTTTTGAAAACCTTTAGCGACTAAAACTTCGCGGACTGTTTCGCTGCACATATACGCTCCGGCGACTTGACGAAAAGCGCGTCGTTCCAAAAACGAAAACGGCGGCGGATATTTTTTCGGAATGTTTTGCGCGGTCTGCATCACAATCGGAGTTTTCGGCGCAAATAAATTTCGCAGCGTGATAATTTCGGCGCACTGCACGCTATACGGCTCGTGATCCATATCAATCAGGTGCGGTTTGTGACGGCGAAACGCTTCGATAATCGGGAACGGGTCGTAAGCGAAAAGCTGGATGTGTTTCGAGAAAAAAGTCCGCGCCGTTCTGACCCGAAACAAATCGTCCGGCACGGCTTCGACATCAACTCCCGTTTCGTGCCAGCGCGGAGGGGCGATGACTTCCATCTCGATTTGGGGAAAACGCCTCGCAAGTCCGCGTTCGCGCCCGCGCAAAGCCGGAGTCAAACTCGCGTGGGCGATGCGGACAACGCGAATGCGCTCGCCGTTTTGCAAATTAACTTTGGCAGACGGCGCGGAAATTTCCGTTTCTTGCAAATCGCCGCCCGATTGTAAATTCAAAGATGAATGAAACTCAAACACTAATTTTCTCCGGTTAATTCAATATGTTGTTGTCTAATAAATGCCGAATTGACGCTTGTTCCCAAAATTTCCGTTGTTTGATTTAATGGAACGATATTTCCCACAAACTCGCGGATGCGCGCGGCGAAAACGCGACGGTCAAATTTTTCGGCGTGTCGGCGAAGCAACGGACGATCAAACGAAAGACTTTCAAATTCTTCAATCGCGCCGATTAATGATTCAGGCGTTTGTTCATTAAAAAAAACTCCGGTTTTGCCTTCGATGACCGTTTCAGTCGCACCGCCGGCGCGAAAAGCGATGATCGGTCGCCCGGCGGCGTTAATTTCAAGCGGTGTCATCCCGAAATCTTCTTCGCCCGGAAAAATCAATGCGCGGCAGCGTCCGGCGTATTGCGCGACCACTTCGTCAGGTTGCCGTCCCAAAAATCTTGTTCGTTTTCCGGCAATTTTTTCGAGTTCTTTGCGTGCCGCACCATCACCGATGACGACCAGCGGACGGTCGAGTTTTTTGCAGGCTTCGATTGCCACATCGAGTCGTTTGTATGGATTCAAGCGCGAAAGCAAAAGGTAAAAATCTTCGTCCGGCTCGTCAATCGAAAATCTTTCGACATCAATCGGCGGCGGAATAACGATTGCTTCCCGTCCGTAACATTGCTTGATTCGCTCGGCGACGATGTTTGAGTTGGCAATATACAAATCGGGTTGCGCGGCGGCTCGTAAATCCCAGCGTTTCAAGCCTTCGAGCAAAGACGGCAAGACTTTTCGCTTCAGACAGCCGAACTGTTCGCGGGCGGCGTAATCTTCATACCGCCAAACCCAACGCATCGGCGTATGACAATAGTTGATGTGAACCGCGCCCTTTTTTTTTCGCACACCTTTTGCGTAGCCGGAACTGCTGCTGATAATCAAATCGAAACCGGATAAATCAAAACTCTCGACTGCCAACGGATAAAGCAGAAAATAATTGCGATGGTTTTTAATATTCACCGGAAGCCGTTGCATCCAGGATGTGCGGACTTTTTCCTTGCCCAAGCCGGAAGGAAATTGCCGGCGACGGTCAACGGTCGTGAACATCTCGGAGGTCGGGAAAATCGCGTGCAATTCTTCGGCAACCCGCTCGGCTCCGCCCGTCTGAATAAAATAATCGTGCGCTAAAGCGATTTTCGACATATCGTTCTCCTCCGATAATTAATTTTCAACCAATAAAAATTCGTTTTTCTTTTTGGCTTGCAGGACAGATTCGGCAAAGAAATTCTCTAAATCACCGATTAATTTGTCGGCGTGAAATTTTTCGGCAACGATTCGTTTTCCGGCTTCGGAAAATACCGAGCGCAATTCAGGCTGACGGCTCAAAGTAACCAGCGACTTAGTTAAAGATTCCTCGTCATCCGGCGGAACGAGCCAGCCGTTGATTCCGTGTTCGATCATTTCGCGGATTCCGCCGACTTTCGTGGCGATCACGGGCGTGCCGCAAGCCATCGCTTCGAGCGCGACGATGACGAAGGCTTCGCTTTTTGAATTGACGACCAGCGCGTCCAAAGACTGCATCACGGCGGCGACATCGCTGCGTTTGCCGAGAAACCGAACGCGATTTTCCAGACCGAGTTCGCGCACCGTTTTTTTAAGTTCTTCAAAATACAAATCGTCCTGATTAAACATCGGCGCACCGACGACGAGCAGAGTTGACGAAGCCATCTGTTTGCTTGCTTCGGCAAAAGTGCGGATAAGTTCGAGCTGACCTTTGCGCGTCGTGATTTGCCCGACGATGCCAAACACGAATTCGTTATCGTTAATTTGTAGTTCCTCGCGGACTTTTTGACGATTACGCGAATCAATTTCAAAATTTTCGAGTTCGATGGCGTTATAAACGACGCGCAAAGGCAGACGATTTTTGAATAATCGTAAAAATCGCCCGTAAAAACTGTCGGCGGTTGCCTGCGACGCGGAAATCAGACGAATTCGCGAAGACGCGGCGGCAAAAAGTCGGATCGCCGAACTCAACGGATGACGCGGCAATTCGTCCTGTAAATGCCAAAAAACCGGCTTGCCCGTAAAAACGCTCGCCAATGTTGCGACCAATCCGGCGCGAATGCTGTTGGCGTGAATCAAATCCGGTTTGGCTTCGACAATCGCGCTGCGTAACTCTCTGAACGTGCGCCAAAACGACAGCAAATATTTAAAAAGCAAATCAATGCGCCACGTAAAACGCATTTCAAGCGGCGCAATCGTCCGGCACGGAACGCCGAGTTCCGAGATTTTCTCCGCCAGATTACCTTCTGCCGGACAAATCGCCGACGGCGTAAAGTGACTGCGATCAATGCGCTTCAGCGCAAGCAGCAGAATATTTTCCGCGCCGCTGACGATTCCCGTATGACTGTAGAAAAGTATTTTCATAGCAAATTTTCCCGGGCTTTAAGCGTTTCAGCCCGCAAAGACAAACCCGTTATCTTCATCCGCGTTTTTCGCTTCGATGACCGGCGGTTTCAAAAATCGTTTGAGGGGAAAATAAACCGGCGAAACTTTTGCGATAAATCGCCACAGGTTATCGTTTCTGCCGAGCGGAACGCGCCAGCGCGAAAACGCCGAATCGTTGCCGTTCCAGACCGACCACGCCGCCGCATAGCCGCATTCTTCGCTCAGACGCTCAATCGTCTGATTGCAGTCGCCATACGGATAAGCCAGTAAATCAATTGTTTTTTCGGTAATTTCTTCTAAAAGGATTTTCGATACGTCCAATTCAAAAAGGGCATCTTCCCTCGACATTTTGGTTAAATGCTGATGCGTAAGCGTGTGTGAGCCGATTGTCACAAGCGGATGAGCCGCCAGAAATTTCAAGTCGTCCGCGGTCAGATAACCATCTTTACCGACAAAGCTCGCCGTCATAAAGAGCGTCATCGGCAAATCGTATTTTTCCAAAAGCGGCAGTGCAACGGTCAAATTGTCCCGGTAGCCATCGTCAAATGTAATGGCAATCAGATTTGTCCGTTTCGGCTCGGAAAGCGTGTCGCGGAGCGTCACGACTCGCTCACGCCTTTTGGCGAGCCACTGAAGATGTTCCTCGAAGCGTTGCGGCGAAATATCAATATCTGACGGCAAACGGACTTCGGGCGTGCTAATCGTATGATAGACAACAGCTTTATGCATTTACTTGAAACTAAAGGTGTAAAGCTGTCAGTATTCCAGATTTTTCAGTTATTGAAATTAATTAACGTGAGTTCGGGATAAGGAATTTGCCGAACGGAGCGCAGGCTGCCAGCCTGCCACGCCGCTTGAAAAGCGGCGTAACGCGCCTTCGATTTTCGGCAAGGTTGAATAAACTCAGACGTTTTGAGCGTTTTTCAAACGCTTGCAGGCTGGCAGCCCGCGCTCCATTCTTATCCCGAACTGACGTTAATTATGTAACGAGTTTCGCCCGCACGGCTCTTTGAACGGCAAAACGCCTTGGGAAAAGTGGGGCGATCTGTTTATGCAAACTCACAGTCACGATGCAGTTGAAGCCGCCTTTGACGAGTCAAAAGAACGGCTTCGAGTGCAAAAAAAGGATGATTTATACGAAATCAAGTTGAAATGTCAGAACCGCCTGCGGTAGCGGGCGGGTTCTTCGCACAACATTTACC
>JANODL010000100.1:0-8667 GCA_031412675.1 Acidobacteriota bacterium
GCTCGACATCGGCGCGGCAAAACGACGGACAATAAGCATCTTCGCCGATTTTCGACAAAACCAGATCGGTGATCTGTTCGACAAGTTTTTCGTAGTTTCCGTTTGATAAATTCATCTAAACCAATTTCCAATCCTTCAAAACATCCATCAAATTCGGCAATTCTTCCTGCCAGAGCCAATCAATTTTGAGCCAAAGACCTTGCAAAACGCGGCTTTCAAACTTTCCATCGGTTGAAAGCGGAAACATTTTGTATTTACCGTTTTCGTCAAACCCGTAAAAATTAGCCGTGCGGGTGCGATAATCAATAATCCAATATTCTTTCACGCCCGCTTGTTCGTATTCGTCAAATTTTTCTTGCGTATCGCGTGAAAGGCTTTCGGGCGAAACGATTTCGATGACCAAATCAGCCGTGCCGTCAACATATTGTTTTTCCAACCGATAAAGGTTTTCGCTTGAAACAAACATAATATCCGGCTGTCTGCCCGATGGACGAAAATCCATTTTCAACTGAAACGGTGCTGAGATTACTCTGCCGTAATGTTTTGCTTCGACAAAAAATCGTAAAATCGCCGTTAAAAAATCTGATAAATCTTGATGTCTTAAACTCGGATTACTCATTTTTATAACCTCGCCGTCAATCCATTCAAACCAGCCTTCCTCGCCGTTCCATTCGAGAAATTTTTGATAAGAAAGTTTGTCGTATGGAACGCTTGGCGGCACAATAACGGTCGAAGTAGTTTCGGCAATTGTGTTTTCCATAATTTTCACCTCCGTTTGTAAAAGATTTTAGCACCAAACGCTAGACATTGAAACGAAAATCCACGACATCGCCGTCCTGCATCACGTATTCTTTGCCTTCGAGCCGCGCCACGCCTTTTTCGCTCGCGGCTTTGCGCGAACCGTGTTTGACCAGATCGTCATACGAAACGATTTCGGCGCGAATGAATCCGCGTTCGATGTCGGTGTGAATTTCGCCCGCCGCTTGCGGTGCTTTCGTGCCGATGGGAATTGTCCATGCGCGGACTTCTTTTTCGCCCGCCGTCAAAAACGACATCAGCCCGAGCATTTTGTAAGCCGCTTTAATCAATTTATCAACGCCGCTCGACGTAACGCCCAAATCGGCGAGAAATTCCTTGCGTTCTTCTTCTTCGAGCGCGACGAGTTCGGCTTCGAGTTTCGCACAAATCAAAACGACTTCGGCTTTTTCGAGAGCGGCGTGTTCGCGCACGGCTTGGACGTGGCTGTTGCCCGATTCGTCCATCAAAGTATCTTCGTCAACATTCGCCGCGTAAATCGTCGGCTTTGAACTCAAAAGAAACCACGATTTTACAACCGCTCTTTCATCGTCCGTCAAATCAGCCGAACGAACGGGACGACCTTCTTCCAGAACGGGCAGAATTTTTTCAATGATGGCGAGGTCGCGTTTGGCTTCCTTGTCGCCCGATTTTGAACCGCGCTGGGCTTTATCGCGGCGTTTTTCGACCGATGCCAAATCCGCGAGCGCGAGTTCGATTTGAATCGTTTCAATATCGCGCACGGGATTGACCGAGCCTTCGACGTGAATGATATTTTCGTCATCAAAACAGCGCACGACTTGAATGACGGCATCGGTTTCGCGGATCGTCGCTAAGAATTGATTGCCCAAACCTTCGCCCTTCGACGCGCCACGCACGAGTCCCGCGATGTCAACGAATTCGACCGTCGCGGGAACGACTTTCTGCGCCTTGTTCATTTTTTCCAAAACAGGCAAACGCTCATCGGGAACGGCAACGACACCAACATTCGGCTCAATCGTCGCAAACGGATAATTGGCGGCGAGCGCGGCTTCCTGCGCGGTCAAAGCATTAAAAAGAGTAGATTTTCCTACGTTGGGCAGACCAACGATTCCGGCTTGTAACATAAGATTTCAGATTTCAGATTTCAGATTTCAGATTAAAACAGCGATTCAATTTAGAATTTGAATTTTCAATTATAAATCAAAAACGAATATTTTAACCTTTCACGCGGATTTTACGAAATGAGGCTTTGAAATAACGCCGGAATCGTTTGTTTTCGCGCTTTTGGTCTGAGGACGTTAAAAATCATAAAGAAAACATCTAATCACTCCATTTTCTCGACAATTAAGCGTAATTTCCCGCCGACAAATTACAATTTCCCGCTGTCCAAAGCTCTTTGGACATTGTCCAACGGCAATTTCCCGCTGTCCAACCGCGATTTCTCATTGGGAAATTGCAATTTCCCGCTGTCCGAACACGATTTCCCGCCGACCAAATGCAATTGTCCGCTGACAAATTACGATTTGTCGCCGACAAATTACGATGATTCGCCGACGGAACGCGATTGCTTAGCGACAAATTGCAATTGTCCGCCGACAAATTACCATTGTCAGCCGCCAAATCGAGGTTTTTCGTCGGGAAATTTATTCTTTACCGAAGATTTTTGCGCCGAACGCGAAATAAATCATCACCGCGCTGCCGACAAAGACGATGCCTCCGACTGTTTGCAAAATGACGGACAGCCAAATGCCTGCAAATGAATTAATCATCGGCGTTAATTTATTATCAACGTCATAAACGACCGCAATCCGCTGTCCGACGCTGTATTTTGAAGTTTCGCCGCCGTCGCCTGTTTCCGATTGAAAAACAATTTCTTCGCCCGAAAGATGTTTGAATTTAATCACGGGAAAAAATCTGTATTGTGTTTTGCGGTGACGGAAAGCGTTCGATTGGCTGATTTGGCGTTGGCGTTCGACTTTGACCACGCTGCCCGTCGCACGGCGGAAATAAGCCATTCGATAAAATTTGAGAATAAATTCCCTGACGGCGGCAATCACCAAACCGATTCCGCACAAGAAAAACGCGAACATCATAAACCCGACAATATAGCGCATAAATTTAACGGACGAATTTTCGCCAAAATAATATTTATAGATAATTCAAACCTTCTGCGCACCACCCGAACTGGTAGTAATTTTCTGCGCGAATATATGCTTTTGAGCGGCAAATTGCGCCGCAAACAAACAAATTTTTAATCTTTCGGCTCTTTTACGCGGATTTTTTTGTAAAGGTCGTGAGATTTGTCAAAGTTTTTGCTATAAATGAGTGAATGATTTTGACCTTCCTGATAATTTTGCTGATAACTTGCGGTGGAACTGCGCTGACGTATCTTTATGAAAAAGAAGATTCGGTGATGACGCGTCTGGCGGCGGGAAATGTCGTCGGTTCGGCGATTTTTGCGACCGTCGGATTTTTGTTGGCGTGTTTTTTCGGACTTTCAGCCGCAACGGTTTTGATCGCGCTTTTGCTCACGCTTTTGCCGCTCGCTTTGTTCAGAAAGAAACGCTTTAAGCATCGGTTAAACCTCGATTGGCAAAAAGCGCGAAGCCGCACACACGGCACAAGCTATAAAAAAATTCTGCGGGCGGCTTATTACGTTTTCTTTTTTCTGCTTTTTGTTTTCTTCTTTGACCGCGCCATGCTTGACCGACCGGACGGAATCTTTACGGGCGGTTCGCAAAATCTCGGCGATTTGCCATTTCACCTCGGCGCGATCTTCAGTTTCACGGAAGGCAATAATTTTCCGCCCGAAAATCCGTCATTCACGGGCGCGAAATTTACCTATCCGTTCTTGGCGGATTTCGTAACGGCGTGTTTCGTCAAGCTCGGTGCAACCGTCCGCGACGCGATGTTTGTGCAGAATGTTTTCCTCGGATTTTCGCTCGTCGTTCTGCTCGAAAAATTCACGCGTCGGCTGACAAACAATAAAACTGCCGGAAAAATCGCGCCGCTTCTTCTATTTTTCAGCGGCGGACTCGGATTCGTCTGGTTTTTCAAAGATTACTGGCAAGGCGCGCAATCGTTTTTCGAGATTTTGTGGAAACTGCCGCAAGATTACACCATCGGCGAAAAATTCCGCTGGGGAAATTCGCTCGTCGTTTTATTCTTGACGCAAAGAAGTTTGCTGTTCGGAATGCCTCTAGCCTTAATTGCGCTAACGAAGATTTGGGAAATCTTCTCAAGCGAAAGTTTAGAAGAGGAGAAGAGGAGAAAAGGAGAAGAGGAGAAAAAATCCGACACAGTAAAACTGAAATTTGGAACCGTCGAAAATAATAAATCTTCTCTTCTCCTCTTCTCCTCTTCTCCTTTTCTCGTCGGACTTCTCGCGGGAACGCTCGTCCTGATTCACGTTCACAGTTTGGTCGCGTTGTTCGTCGTCTGCGCGTTTTTGTTTTTCTTGCGGCTCGATAAATGGCGCGAATGGAGCGCATTTGCGGTCGGCGTTTCGATTATCGCCGTTCCCGAACTTGTCTGGTCTTTGACGGGCAGCGCGAGCAATCTGAGCAAATTTATCGAGCCTTTTTTCGGTTGGGATTCAAAAGATCAAAATTTCGTGCTGTTCTGGGCAAAAAACATCGGACTTTTCGCGCCGGTTTTAATTGCCGGAATAATTTTAATTTACTTGACGCAAAAAGATTCGGCGGAAGATTCGCCCAAAACCAAAGACCAAAAACCAAAAACCAAAGATCAAAAGCCGAACGCCGAAAATCTTTTATTGTTTTATCTGCCGTTCGCATTTCTTTTTCTTGTCTCAAATACGTTCAAACTCGCACCGTGGGAATGGGACAATATCAAGGTTTTGATTTACTGGTTTGTCGGCTCTCTGCCGTTCGCCGCGTTTGCTCTGGCGTGGGCTTGGAAGAAAAATAACGCGCTCAAAATTGCGTCTGTCGCGTGTCTTTTGATTTTAACGCTGTCGGGCGCGTTGGATGTCTGGCGGACGATTTCGGGGCAAATCAATTACAAGATTTTCAGCGAAGACGCGGTCAAAATCGCTGAACTGATTAAAGAAAAAACTCCGCCGAACGCTTTGTTTTTAAATGCGCCGACGTATAATTCAGCCGTTGTTTTGTCGGGCAGACGTTCGCTGATGCGTTACAGCGGTCATCTTTCGTCTTACGGGATTGATTATGAACCGCGTGAATCGGAAGTCAAAAGAATTTACGAAGGAACTGCGCTTGCCGAACGTCTTTTGCAGAAAAATAATATCGAATATGTCATAATTTCGCCTGAAGAAACGGCAAACATAACTGTCAGGGAAGAATTTTTTTACAAATATCCGATCATCGCCGAAGTCGGCGCGTATAAAGTTTTTAAAGTTAAATAAAAAGTTCAGAGTAACGGCTTCAGCCGTGAAAACTGCGATTTTTATTCGAGTTGAAAGAATCGCTCGAAACTTGAATAATCACAGTCGCTTTCACGCCTAAAGGCGTAACTCAAACTAAAAAAAATGAACGAAGAACTCCAAACAACTGACAACGAACAAAGAACTGACTATTTGTGGCTTTTGTGCTGCGCGTTAATTACTGCCGTTGCGTCTTTCGTGCGTTTTTTCCAGCTCGAATTAAAGCCTCTGCATCACGACGAAGGCGTTAACGGCTATTTTCTGACGACGCTTTTCCGCACCGGCGAATATAAATACGACCCGGCGAATTATCACGGTCCAGACCTTTATTATCTCGCGCTCGCCTTTACGAAAATCTTCGGGCTGAACACTCTGAGCATCCGGGCGAGCGTCGCAATTTTCGGCGTTCTGGTTGTTATTCTGGCATTCTTTTTACGGAAATACATCGGCAAAACCGGAAGTCTGTTTGCCGCTTTTTTTCTCGCGCTGTCGCCCGGAATGACTTATATTTCGCGCTATTTTATCCACGAGATTCTGTTTGTTTTTTTCAGCTTCACCATCGCGCTTTCGATTCTGTTTTTTATCGAACGGCGCAAAGCGGGCATCGGCGCGATTATCTGGACTTCCCTGCTTTTGCTCATTTGTTTTCTGCCGTCCGCGCTCAATCTGGCAAATGTTCTCGGCGGCGAAAACACGACGGTTTTGTGGATTCTGCGCGCCGCATTTTTCCTTGTCGAAGCGGGTTTGGTCTTTTTCGTGATGCGTGTGCTTCTCAGTTGGAACGAAGGTCAGCCGATTTATTTGATTCTCGCATCGGCTTCCGCCGTCCTGCTTTTTGCGACGAAGGAAACGGCTTTTATCACGATCGGGACGATGGCGATTGCCTGCGTCTGTGTCTGGATTTGGCGCAAAATCAATTCGGCGGAAGGCTTTGCCAAAAACAAATTCGGCGTTTTTATGGCGTTCAATGTCATCGTGCTGATGATCGCCGCCGTTCAATACAAACGCATTAAAGAAGGCATCAAAACGCTCTACGAAAACTTTTCGACGGCGGCGGCGAACGACCCGAATCAGATGTCCGTCTTTTACGCAATTTTCGCCCTTATCGCCATCGGGGCAATCGCTTGGCTGTCGTTTGTTATCGTCAACCGCAAAGAAATCGAAACGGAAATTCCCGAAGACACGGAACTGACATGGACAAATTTTCGTGAAAAGCTGGCGGCTTCCGACACATGGGAATTCGTGATGGTCAAAAGCGCGATCAGCGGCGCGGTGATTGCGCTCGTCTGGCTTTTCGTGCGCTACGCGATTGAGTTGCTGACGGCTTGGAAAATGAATCAAGCTCTTTCGTCCGCGCTCGATAAGATAATTCTGACAAAGGTTGATTTCTGGATTTTAGCCGCCGCGTTTTTCTGCCTAGCACTGTCGGCAGTCATCTGGCTTTGGAAAAAACCGCCGAAAATCTCGTCCGATTTGGTAATGATGCCGGCGGTTATGGTCGCCGTATTTCTCTACGTCGGCGCGTTATTTTTCTCGTCGTTCTTTACTTATCCCGAAGGCTTGAAAGGCGCGTTCGAGGCTTATGCAATCTGGACAAAAACGGGCAAGACCGATCACACGCAGAACGGCAATTGGGCATACATTCGCTGGGGAATGTTTATCGAAGCACCGCTTTTGATTCTTTCCGCGCTCGGCGTTTTGATTGCGATGTTCAAAGCGCGGCATCGTTTTGCGATGTTCACGGGACTTTGGGCATTGGGACTTTTTTTGGCTTACACGCTGATTCCCTACAAAACGCCGTGGCTCGCGCTTTCATTCTTGCTTCCGATGTGCGTGGTCGCGGGTTATGCGGTCAACGAATTGATTACGTCGCGCAATCTCGGCGTGAAAATCCTCGGCGGAATTTCGGCAATTCTGGCAAGCTGTATTCTCGCCTTTCAAACCTACGACATCAATTTCGTGCGTTACGATTCGGACGCGATGCCGTATATTTACGCGCATACGAAACGCGAATTCTTAGATCTGATTAAACAAGTGGAATATTACGCGGACAAAAGCGGGCAAGGCAAACAGGCGAAAATCGAAATCGTTTCGCCCGATTACTGGTCAATGCCCTGGTATATGAATGAATACCCGAACGCGGTTTTTCACGGCAAACCCGTTGACGCGAACAGCGCGGAAATGATTGTCGCCAAAAAAGACGAACAAGACGCGGAAATCGTTTCGCGCTACGCCGTCCGCTACAAATACGCCGGCTCATACGCGCTTCGTCCGGGCGTTGATTTGGTTCTGCTCGTGCGAAAGGATATAGCCGACACGGACGCGCAGGAAATCTACCAAATTTTCGGCGAACCGATGACCATCACGCCCGACGACTCCGTCACGCCTGATGATTCTTCGGAAGAAAACACGGAAACAAATTCGCCGACGAAGTGAGATTAAAACCGCGAAAGACGTGAAAAGACGCGAAAATTTTTAAGATTTATTTAGCGTCTTTTCACGTCTTTCGCGGTTAATTAATCTGCAATTTCGGCTTCCGAATCATCGTTTTTAATAATGCTCAGTTCTATCCTGCCGAGAACCGCGAGAACAATCAGCGTCAGAATCGTCGCCAGCAAAGCGAGTCCGAGAACGCCCAAGCCGACCGCGACACCAATTGCCGCCGAAATCCAGATGCTCGCGGCGGTCGTCAAACCTTTAATATCACGGCTTGCGTCCAATTTCAAAATCGCGCCCGCACCAAGAAAACCGATGCCCGTGGCAATCCCTTGAATGACCCGCGACAAACCGTCCGAACTCATCCCGTAACCCGCGCAAGCCAAGACAAAAACGGTCGTGCCGAGTGTTGCCAAAATATGCGTCTTGATGCCCGCCGGTTTCCCGACTCTTTCTCTCTGCAAACCAATCGCCGCACCGAGAAAAGCCGAAGCAATCAGCCTGATCAAAACCTGTATAAACTGCCGCGTGTCCGGCAAACCGTGAGTTAATTCTTCCCAAATAATATCCATTTCGTTCCCCCTTGTAAGTTAAATCTATGTTAAATTCCAATCCTAATGCTTGGAATCTTCATAGGCAAAGAAACAATTGAAAAATCTTTTAACAAGGGTTTTGTAAATCCGATCAAAGTCGCCGAAAGCGACAAAGAATATAGCCTATAGTGAAGCGAGTAAAACGAGCGTAACCATAGGAAACGATAACCAAAAGACTCCGACGCTGAAAGTGTCGAACAAATTGCCGATGATTTGTTGCTCGCCGTCAGCGAGCGATTGGATTTCGTTTGCGTCCCAGCGATTCTCGCTGGGCTATAATGTTTGTCGCCTTTGGCGACGGCGACAAGGATTAAGTACTCTGTTTTTTAAATTTTTTAACAAAATAAGTGTTTATATCTCTTATGAGAAAAGAACACTTAAAATTAGCCGATTCAGAACATAGTTATTTGACAACACTAACGACTTCAGGTCAACTAAAAGCTCGAAAAATGAAGC
>JANODL010000101.1:0-24774 GCA_031412675.1 Acidobacteriota bacterium
GAGCGCAGCGAGAAGGCGGACGAGAGTGCGGCGCGGGCTTTAGTTAGATTTCCGTGATGCGGCGCATCCGTTCTTGCTTCGCTCGAACGGAGCAAGCGGGACGCTTGCGCTCCAGTCAAAACTTTTTATTGAGGCATTACAGATTTAATGTTTTTGCGATTAATCTTTGAGCCATTTTTGCATTTGCGGAAACGGTGCAACGCCGAGTTCGAGAGCTTTCCTTTCCGAGAAAGCCATTTCGTATTCTTCCAGACCGTTTAAGCCGACGAAAACGCCGAGGCTGAAATTAAACAACAGACTTTCCGCTTTTCCCTTGTAGCCGCCTTCGTGAAAGACGATGCGCGGGTCAATTTCGAGATAAACACAAGCCGCGTAAGACCACACAATCGCCCGCATTTCCAAAACGTCCGCGTTGCCATCGGGCAAAATAACTTCGTCGCATAACTGTCCGCGCAAATGAGCGGGCGCAACCGCCAGATGTCCGGCTTCGTGAAGCAAATCGCCGGGAAAGGTGAGTTTTTTCTCGTCAACCAGAAGTTTACCGTCTTTGACCAAAATTCCGGGCAGAAATGTTTCCTTATCAAATGTTGCGGGAATTATCCGAATGCCGATTTCCGTGAGAAAATCGGTGATTTTATTGGTCAAATCGTTTTGAAAAAGATTGTTTTTCAACACTTTTCTAAAAAATTGAATAAATAAACGGCGCAAGCGCGGAGCTTTGCGCGAGAACCAACAGGACACTCATCAAAATCAAAATAAAGAGTATCGGAATCAGCCAATATTTTTTGTTGTGGCGAAGATAAAGCCAGATTTCTTTGACCAAGGATATTTTGCCCATAATTTTAAAAGTTCATTAAAAAAGTCGTTCAAACCGCTCTTTCGATTGTCTGGTCGTTTTGCGCTCCGTCCAATTGCTTGCGCCCTTTTTGCCGCGCCGTTGAAGCGGATCGCGCCCGATAATTCTCGAAATTAAATTATATGGCACAAACATTAGATAAAAAAGAAGGGTGAGCAAAATAATGCTGTTGATATGCCCCAAAAACATCGCCAATTTCATCCAATAAATATGAAAAAGTTTCGCGGGTTTCGGCAGAAAAATTCCCGTCAAAGCGAAAATCGCACTCAAACTTGCGAAAATAAGCGCAACGGTTTCGCGTGAACGATAGAAATTCCACGAAGCAATCAGAAACAAAACGGCGGCGACAACCAACGCCGTGTTTCGCGCCTGTTTATTCGTAACCTTTTCTATTTCAACCGATTTCGGAGTTTGTTCATCCTCGGTTTCAACCGATAAATTACCGTTTTGCGCCAGTTTATCAAGCAGAATATCTTCCATCACGAGAAAATCCATCTCGGTTTTCAAAAAGCATCGGTAAGCATCTTGCGGTGAGCAAACAATCGGTTCGCCGCGCACGTTGAACGACGTATTGACGACGACCGGACAGCCCGTTAAATCGTCAAACGCCGAGATCAAACCGTGATAAGCCGGACTTTCTTCCGCCTTTACGGTCTGAATCCGCGCCGAATAATCAATATGCGTGACCGCCGGAATTGTCGAACGCCGCAGATTCAGCTTCTCGATACCGAAAAGTTTCTGCTCGCTTTCGGTCAGCTCGACGCGCAAATTTTCACGCACGGGCGCGACGAGCAGCATATACGGCGAATCCGTTTCGAGTTCAAAATATTCGGAAACCTTCTCGCGCAAAACCGATGGCGCGAACGGGCGGAAAGATTCGCGGTATTTTATTTTCAAATTCATCTGCGTCTGCATTTTCGGCGAACGCGCATCGCCCAAAATACTTCGCCCGCCGAGCGCACGCGGACCGAATTCCATCCGTCCTTGAAACCAGCCGACAACTTTTTCGTCCGCCAGATGTTTGGCGACTGTTTCGTTTAAATCAGGGCGCGGCAATTTTTGGTAATTCGCGCCGACCGAATCGAGAAAATTCGTTATTTCGTCATTCGTAAATTCAGGTCCGAGATAGTAATTTTTCTTGCCGTTCGTTTGATATTTTGCCGCTTCGCGCTCGTTGCCGAGATATTGATACCAAACCGAAAGTGCCGCGCCGAGTGCGCCGCCCGCATCGCCCGCCGCCGGTTGAATCCAGATATTTTCAAAAATCTTTTCGCGTAAAATCCGTCCGTTGCCGACACAATTTAACGCGACACCGCCCGCCAGACACAAGTTTTTTTCGCCTGTTTCGCGCTGAACGTGCCGCGCAATTTTGACCATCGCCAATTCCGTAACTTCCTGCACGGAACGCGCTAAATCGAGATGAATTTGTCCTAATTCGCTTTCGGGTTCGCGGCGCGGTTCAGCGAAAAGTTCATCAAAAGCCGAGTTCGTCATCGTCAGTCCGGCGGCAAAATTGAAATATTTCATATTCAGCCGAACCGAGCCGTCTTCGTGAAGTTCAACGAGTTCGTCCAAAATCCGGTTCGTGTAGCGCGGTTCGCCATACGGCGCAAGTCCCATCACTTTGTATTCGCCCGAATTGACCTTGAAACCGAGATAATAGGTGAACGCCGAATAAAGCAGCCCGATCGAATGCGGAAAACGCAATTCTTTTTGCAGATGAAGCTCATTTCCCTGCCCGTAGCCGTAACTCGTCGTTGCCCATTCGCCGACACCGTCCATTGTTATCACAGCCGCACGTTCAAACGGCGACGGGAAAAAAGCCGAAGCGGCGTGCGATTCGTGATGCTCGGTAAAAAGTATTTTGCCTTCGTAATTTAAGGCTTTAGCGATATTTTCGCGTGTCCAGAGCTTTTCTTTTAGCCAAATCGGCATCGCCTTTAAAAAAGAGCGCAAACCTTTCGGCGCGTAATCAATATAAGTTTCGAGAAGCCGCTCGAAAGTCAGCAGAGGTTTATCGTAAAACACGACAAAATCGAGGTCCTCAATCGTAATTCCGGCGTGTTTTAAGCAGTAATCAACGGCGTTTGACGGAAAATTATGGTCGTGTTTTTTGCGCGTAAAGCGTTCTTCCTGCGCCGCCGCAAGAATTTCGCCGTCGCGCACAAGGCAAGCGGCTGAATCGTGATAGTAAGCTGAGATTCCTAAAATATACATTTCAATTTATTTGAAAAATTCTTCGCAGAGTTTTTGTGAAAGTTTTTCGCCCGCGATGCGATGACCTTCCGCGTTCCAATGCCCGTTTCCGATATTTTCGCCGAAGCCGTGAAGAAATACTTTATTTTGCTCGGCGTAAACTTGCAATTCGGGCGCGAGATTATAAACCGTAAATTTTTCGCGCACGCCGAGATTTTTGATCCGCGTGTCGGGATAAAAAATATCGCTTGCGCCGATCTTCTCTAAAAACGCCTGACGAGGCGCGGCATCTGGAAAAACTTGTATGCCATTGCTCAATGTGACGACCAAAAACTTCGCGTTTTTGCCTTCGACTTCGTTACGCATTTCAACGAGCAAACCTTCCGTCACGCGCCACGCTTCCTGCCAAACGGCTTCGTCGGGAGCGCGGTAAATCAAATTATCAATGCCGACATCTTCTGCTCGAACGGCTGAATTTTGCGGTTTTGGTGCAGTGGTTTCGGGTTTCGATTGATTTGAAATTTGCTGCGAAACCGTTGAAGCGCGTCTTTTCGCCAAATAATTTTTGAGCGAATACTGCGCCTGATGCCCGAGTTGAACGAAACGCAGATTATCTCTGAGCCAGCCACCGAATCTACTGAGATTTGAATTGCGCCAGCGAAATGCCGAATTTTCACGGAACGAATTATCCAATTCCAGCTTATTGTCACGATAGACAAAATACGGAATTTCGTCCGTTTTCTTCAGAGCGAGAACATTGTCGGTTACGTCGTTGTTGGTCGTAAAAGCGAGCAGCACGACATCGGGCGAATACTCCCAAACCTGTTTTTGCAAAGTTATCAGTTCCTGCGCCGTGCCGTAACCCGAAACGCCGAAATTTATCACTTCGACCGTTTTTCCGCCGAGCGCGGAACATTGCTGAAGCCGATTTTCAGCCAGCTTCCAAAAAGCGTTTTCAAGCGGAACTTGCAGAGCTTCAGCGTAAGAATCGCCGATAACTGCGATGCGTAAAGTGTTAGCAGGCTTCTGTTTAGAATGTTCCGTGTCGCGCAAACCATCGCTGTTGATGCGGACGTAGCTTTCGCCTTCTTTGCGATACCAGCCCTCAATGCGCGGCGTTAAAACGTAGCCGCGAAATTCGTCCGCCGAATAAAATGTCGGAAACGAATAATTGACCAGCCGCAGACAGATTTCGGTGACCGTCAAACCGATTACGAGACTCATCAAAAGCAAGATAAACTTCACAAAGAATCTCTTTTTTCGGCTCCAATTTTGAGTTAGATTGTTTTGCTCCATTCAGATGATGAAGTGATATTAAAAACTTTTTGATAAATTGTCCAACTTCTTAAGTTTTACCACATCTAAGCTTCTTTCAATAATTATATTGTCTAAATTGCCCGTGACAGGTATAATTGTCCGTTTGACTTTATGAGTAAAAAAATCGTCGAAAGCTACAAGCAGAAACTTGCAAAGGAAGAAGGCTGGATCGTCAAACACGGTGCAACGCTTCGCATCGCGCTGTGCTACCCGAATACGCACGGTATCGGAATGGCAAATTTGGGAATGCACACGATGTATGAGCTTTTCAATAAAATTCCCGAAGTTTCGTGCGAGAGAGTTTTTCTGCCCGACGATGCAGAACTCAAAGAATACGAAAAATCGCGCACAACGCTACTTTCGCTCGAAACTCAAACGCCTGTTAAAAATTTTGATGTCGTCGCCTTTTCGATTTCGTTTGAAACCGATTATCTAAATATGGCGAAAATGCTGCAAATGAGCGGCATTCCTGTTTGGTCGAAAGACAGAAATCATTTTCATCCGCTCATTGTGATGGGCGGCGCGGCTTCGTTTCTGAATCCCGAACCGATTGCCGATTTTACGGACGTGATCGCCGTCGGCGAAGGCGAAGTTCTCGCGTTTCAGCTCGTTGACACGATTTTAGAACATGGCAATAAGGAAGACATTCTATTAAATCTCGCTCGTATCGGACGCGGTTTTTATGTTCCGTCGCTTTACGATGTCGTCTATAACGACGACGGCACGGTTTTCGATTATCTTCCGAAAGAAAAAGGCGTTCCGAAACGCGTCGGACGAACACTTTCCGCAGTAAATCCGAAGGAAGGAACTCTGCGTCGCGCTCTGAAACGCGGCGAAACCGAGCTTGCCGATTTTTTAATTAATCAAGATATTTTCTGCCCTTCAACCTCGGTGTGGTCGCCGGGCGCGGAAATGGGCGATAGACTTTTGGTTGAAATTTCACGCGGCTGTTCGCAAGGATGCCGTTTCTGTTGGGCTGGCTATAATTATTATCCGCCGCGTGTCGTTCCCGCAAAAGACATTCTGGCAAAAGCACGCGAATGGCGCGATAAAACCGACAAAATCGGTCTGGTTTCAACCGCCGTCTGCGATCATCCCGAAATTTCGACGATTTTGCGCGAACTTCGGGCGATGGATTATCGAATCTCGGTTTCGTCTTTAAGATTAGACCAAATTTCCGACGAATTGCTTGATGCTTTGGTCGCATCAAATGACCAGCAAATTGCCGTTGCGCCCGAAACAGGCTCGGACAGATTGCGCCGCGTTATCAACAAAAACCTGACAAACGACGAAATTGTGGACATTTGCGGTGCGGTTTTTGATCGCGGAATGCTGACCGTTAAACTTTATATGATGGTCGGACTTCCGACTGAAACTCAGGAAGATTTGGACGAAATGTTCGTGTTGGTCGAACGCATTAAAAACCGGATGCTCGAAGCCGGAAAGAAATTCGGTCGCGCCGGAAAGATTATTCCGAGTTTGAACGGCTTTGTGCCGAAACCGAACACGCCTCTGCAATGGGACGGAATTTGCGATGAAAAGGAACTGAAGCAAAAAATCAAATACGTTTGCAAAGGTTTGTCGCGCATTCCGAACGTCGAGGTTCGTTTTATGTCGGCGAAAATCGCGCACGAACAAGCCTTGTTTTCTTCGGGCGACCGCACAGTTTCAAAAGTCATCGAAGCGGCGGCGCGAAACGGCAATAACATCAAAGAAACCTTGCGGCAATTGAATTTCGACGACTCTTTTCACATCTCACGCAACCGCAGTTACGACGAATTTCTGCCTTGGTCAATCGTTGATTCGGGACTTTCGTTTGAGTTTTTGAAAGAAGAAAACGAAAAAGCGCACGAAGCACTTTCCTCGAAACCGTGTCCGGCGGTCGAAAAATGCACAACGTGCGGCGTTTGTCCGACAACTTGGCTGGCTGATGCGCCGATAAATTTGGTTCAAATTCAGCCCGCGAAAATTCAACAGATTTTAGCTGCCGGAGTTTAATTTCAAAACTTCTTTTATTGTTTGGTCATAAATCCGGTCGGTGTGGCAGTATGGTCAAACTCATACTGATAATTGTAAATACCGAAAGGCAAAATCGGTACTTCTTTTGTATAGGCAACGTGCGCCTGAACCACTTTATTAACCTGTTTTACCTCAACAAAAGCATCCGGCGGAACTTCGTTGCTTTGGATCGAATTTTGAATTTTTTGCTTGACCATATCAATCGGCGACAATCTGCCCGGCATTGCCAAACCTTGCACGACCGCCGCGTGCATATCTTGTTTCAAACTTTCACCATTATAGGCAACCGGAATAAACTGGATGCCGGCGTTTCCGATCAAAAACAAAACGACCGCGATTATTAAAAATTTAACACCTGCTCCGCCGCGTTCGGAACTTCTTTTTTCTACTGCTTTTTTCATTTTGAACAACTTCCTCGAAAATAGATTTCTTTCAGGATGAATTTACTTTTGCAGAATTTTTTTGAGAGATTCTTTCAGAGACTTTTGGGGAATCTCTTTGTTTGACAAAATTACCGGCTCACCGATTCGTTTCAACAAAATCCATTGAAGCGTCTGACCGATATTTTTTTTGTCAAAAGAAAATGCTTGAACAACTTTCTCGATTTCGATGTTTTTTGTGTCCGGCAATTTGCCGATATTTTGAAAAACATCGTTCAACAATTTTAATTCATTTTCATCTAAAATTTCAAGCATTTTCGACAGTTCCACGGCAAATAAAATTCCGTAGCCGACCGCTTCGCCGTGTTTGAAGTATTTATAACCGGTAACTTTTTCGAGTGCGTGTCCGAGCGTATGCCCGAAGTTCAATATTTTGCGTGACTTAGCGTCGGTTCTCTCCGCCGCTTCGCGTTCGTCGTTCATCACGATTTCAGCCTTAAAAGAAACTTGTGCGGCAAGCAGATTTTCGAGTTTTGCAAGAAATTCGCCGTCTGAAAAGTTTTTTCTGAATTTTTTCGGCGGATAATTTTCTAAAAAATCGGCGGTTTGGTCAAAAAGGCGGCGGCTTGAAATCGCGCCGTGTTTGACAGTTTCGCAAAATCCGGCGACAAGTTCGCGGTTCGGCAGAGTTTTGAGCGTTTCCGTATCAATCAAAACACCGTTCGGTTGATGAAATGCGCCGACGAGATTTTTTCCGAAATCCGAATTCACACCCGTTTTTCCGCCGACGGATGAATCAATCATCGCCAAAAGTGTCGTCGGAATTTGCAAAAAAGCGATGCCGCGCAAAAAAACCGCCGCCGCAAAACCTGCCAAATCACCAACAACACCGCCGCCGAGCGCGACAACCGCATCGGTTCGCGCCAATTTATTTTCGCCGATGAATTTCAGAAGATTTTCAAACGAACGAAGATTTTTGTGCTTTTCGCCGTCCTTCATCAAAAAGACAAAAGCCTCAAAACCCGCTTTTACAAGGCTTTTCTGGACAGTTTCGCCGTAAAGCCGAAAGATTTTGGCGTTTGAAACAATGACGATTTTAGCGGTTTTGTCCGAAAGACAAATTTGCGCCCAATCGCCGCTGGTTTTTAATAAATCGTGTCCGATTTTGATTTCGTATTCGTGCGGATTTTCGCGGATTTTGATGGTAATCGGTTTATTTTCGCTCATGTCTGATAAGAATTTTGCGGTTTTCACCGAAAAAAAGCAATAGAAAAAGCCGTAAGTTTTTTACTAAACTTACGGCTCAAATTTCTTTTATAAAGCAGGCGAAGCAACATGGAAGTGTACCGCACCTGCCAATGCGTAGTAACTGTCCTCACCCCAGCTACCACTAGAGACGGAGGCTCCACCAACCGTCTCGATTGAAATAAATATACCTCTTTTCTTAACTAAAGCGCAAGGCAGTAAAGCATTTTTTATGAAAGTTCGGAAAACATAAGATAATCCGATAGTTTTTCAAGAATAACCGGTTCAAATCTTTCTTCAATCGCTTCCTTCATTTTTTTTCCGGCTTCAAGTTTAACGGTACTTTCAAAGGCATTTTCACGCTGTTCGACCGATTTCCATTGCGCGTAAGCATAAAAAAGCCCGTCATTTCCGCGATGCAGACGCGATCCCAACGAATCGAAATTTTTGCGATAATAAGCCGTAACTTCCGACCAGGCTTCAATAAATTGCAATTCCTTTTCGGGCTTAATTTTCCAACGATAAAGCACTATAAACATAAAAAAGTAGAAAAGTGAAAAAGGCTAAAAGTGAAAAAGATAGTTGAAAAGTTGATGCCAAACTTTTCAACTTTTCAACTTTTTCATCTTTTCGACTTTTATCCTAAACTCGTTTTGATAACGTCCGCCAAGCGATGCGCCTGCGATTCGATTTGCGTTTGATTTTCGCCTTCAATCATTACCCGAGCCAGATTTTCCGTTCCCGAATAGCGAAGCAGCAGCCGACCTTTGCCGTCGAGTTCGGTTTCAAGCAGTTTCGAGGCTTCGACAATCTCGAAAACTTCCTCAAACGGACGTTTTTCTTTAACTTTGACGTTGACCAAAATCTGCGGATAACGCGTCAAACCTTTCGTCATTTCCGAAAGACTTTTGCCTTTTTCATAAAGCGATTCGAGCAAAAAAAGCGTTGTCATCATCCCGTCGCCGACTAAACTTTTTTCGGGGAAAATAATATGCCCCGATTGTTCGCCGCCGACCGCCGAATTTGTTTTTAAGAGTTCTGCCAGAACATATTTATCGCCGACCGCCGCACGTAAAAGTTTTATTTTTCTTGTGTTTAGAGCAATTTCCAAACCGATATTGCTCATCACGGTAGCAACGACGGTTTGATTATTAAGCCGTCCGTGATCGGACAAAAATTGCGCCATAATCCAAAGCACCGCATCGCCGTCAACCAGATTTCCCTGCTCGTCAACAAACAGCGAGCGGTCGGCATCGCCGTCAAATGCGACACCGAAATCGGCTTTTTCTTCCAAAACCTTTGCCTGCACTTTTTCGAGATGAAGCGAGCCGCAATCTTTGTTGATATTTTTGCCGTCCGGCGCACAATTTATCACGATAATGTTTGCCCCAAATCGTTTAAACAAACGCGGTGCAAGTTCCGAAGCCGCGCCGTTGGCACAATCAACTACCATCTTGAAGTTTTCAAGCCGCAAATCCTTAAATTCTTCCGCCAGATACTCCAAATAAGCCATTTGATATTCGCCGGATTTTGAAGAATCAACCTCAGACTCTCGACTCTCGACTCTCAACTCTCGACTCTCAAAAATATCTTTTTCAATCAATCGTTCCGTTTCGCCGTCGAGTTTTTTTCCGCTCGGCGAAAAGATTTTGATGCCGTTGTCGTAAAACGGATTGTGTGATGCGCTGATGACGATACCCGCGTCGAAATCGAACTCTTTCGTCAAAAAAGCAACTCCGGGCGTAGTGATGATTTCCGCCGACTCACCCTCCGCGCCTTCCGATTTTGCGCCCGCGTGAAAGGCTTTTTCAATCCACGTTCCCGATTCGCGGGTGTCGCGTCCGGTAATAAAACGCGGTGTTCGCCCCAACTTTTCCCGAAACTGCCGCGCCACCGAGCGTCCGACCGTTTCGATTGTTTTTTCGTCGAGCGGAAATACTCCGGCTTCGCCGCGCATTCCGTCTGTTCCAAAAAGATTTTTCATAATTTACTAACTCACTAAAACGACAAATTAACGCTTGAATTCAGATTTTACAAATGCAAAAAGCGTTTTTATGCCGCGTCCAACGGCATTATGACATTTATAACAAAAACTTGTGGTTTATATAAAATATTCCGAAGATATTTGACAACCTTTTACCTTTTGAGCGAATCTATAATCGCGCACAAAATAAAACGTGCCGCGAAATTGGTTCACTTAAACAGAATTTCCAAACATTATAAATCCCAAAGGATAGCCCCGATGAAGTATTTTTCTATATTTGCGTTTCTACTTGTTTTAACAATCAATTCATTTTCACAGAACATTCAGACGACCCCAACACCGTCGCGTATGCGCGTCGTCGGCGCAACGCCAACACCTTCAAAAGGCGTGGTCGTAACAAATAATCTGCCGCCGACACCGAGTCCGACACTGAAGCCTGTTGTCGTCACCACGCCGACACCAAAACCGATTATCGTCGGAACTAAGCCAAGCCCGACACCTTATCCGACTTATAATACGAGTCAAACACTTTCGTTCGGGCAAATCAAAGCCAAGCTCGAAGAAGCAAAACGCGAAATGACAGCGCGACCGATTACGATTGCCGACACGGACGGAACTTTTACGACTAACTCCGTCAGGATTGCTTTTTACGATTGGGACACGCGAAAACTCGATTATGTCGTGATGACCAAAGATTCGTTTCTGACCAAAGACGGCGATTTTTTCGTTACATCGGCAAATTCCAAATCGTTAAAAGTTAAGATCATTCGTCCGAACGGTGTTAATACGCCGATAGTTATTTCCGATTACACAAACAAAGTTCATCTGCCTTTGATGGTTCAATATCCGGTCGAACGCGGCGGAACATATTACGAAACGGCTTATTATATGTCCACGCATCCGGGCTTGGTCACGCCCGAAGTCGTCAACGCGGGCAAACTTTACGTCCGCAACACGATTGATATTGCGCGTGAAAAACTTCGTCAGAAAGGTTACGCCGTCGCGCCGAACATCGCCGATATGGCGGAAAAACTTTCAATCGTCGAACACGTTGACCATTATCGTTTCCGCAACGAATATCACCCGAACATTTACAACGATATTTTCACGCTTTTCGCGCTGAACGAAGGACAAACCTATCGCTATTCGGTCAGTTCGGCGGGTGCGGGCGGAATGGTGCAGATGATTCCCTCGACATATTCGATGATGCGCCGTCTTTATCCGGGCGCGAATTTGATGCCCGATTTTGTCGAAGGAATGCGTAATCACGTCAACGCCTCGCAAGCGATGCTGCTTTATATTCAGATGACTTACAACGATCTGGTTGCCAGTCCGACCGTCGTCAACGCGCTTCAAACCGGCATTGCGACCGAAGCCGAATTGCTTTCGGCAGGCTATAATTCAAACCCCGCAAAACTTCCCGGCTACATCAAACGCGGCGGCGCAAACTGGCGCAATTTAATCCCGCGCGAAACACAGATTTATCTCCAGATCAATGCTTCGATTGACCGTTTCATGCCGTTTGCCAAACGCGCAAAGTAAAATTCTTTTAGAACAAAACAAAAAAGCGAAGCAGAAAATTTGCTTCGCTTTTTTGTTTGATCGAGAAAAGTTTTAGCTCGCCGCTTTGGCATCGGCTTTGTAAGACGGCAAACTTACCCGCGCTTTCGGTTCTTTCTTCAAGCCTAACGCCCAATCGGCTTGCATCAGCGTGTGAATGTCCCGGGTTCCTTCGTAAATGACGGCGGCTTTGCAGTTTCGCAAATAGCGTTCGACCGGATAATCGTTCGTGTAGCCGTTCGCACCGTGAACTTCAATCGCCATCGAAGCGGCTGTTTCCGAACGCGTTGTCGCTTGCCATTTCGCCAAACTCGCGGCTTTTGCCGAAGGCTTGCCTTCATTTTTCAAATAGCCGCATTTCAGCCAGAGCAGATGCGCCATTTCATAATCGGCTTCCATGTCGGCGATTTTTTGTTTGACGAGTTGGAAATTCGCAATCGTCTGTCCTTGAACTTCACGCGTGTTGGCATACGCGACCGAAGCGTCCCGCGAAGCGCGAATTACACCCGTTGCGCCCGCCGCGACCGTGTAGCGTCCGTTTTCCAATGAAAACATCGCAATTTTGAAACCTTCGCCTTCTTGTCCGAGCATATTCGCGTTTGGGACACGAACGTCTTGCAGCGAAAAATAACCGGTGTTTCCGGCTTTAATTCCGAGTTTTCCGTGCAGAGTTCCGCTTGAAAAACCTGCCATCGTCCGTTCGATGATAAAACAGCTGATGCCCGAATGGTCGCGCTGTTTTTGTTTCTCTAAATCCGTCCAGCAAAAGAAAAGAAAATGATCGGCAACATCGCCGAGTGAAATCCACATCTTTTCGCCGTTTAGAATCCAATCGTCGCCGTCGCGTTTGGCATACGAACGCATTCCGATAACATCGCTTCCAGCGTTCGGTTCGGTCAAACCGAAGGTCGCCAGTTTTTCGCCTTTCGCCTGCGGAACGAGATATTTTTGCTTTTGTTCTTCGGTTCCCCAAGCTAATAAAGACAAAGAGTTTAAGCCGACGTGAACGCTCATCGCAACGCGCATAAACGTATCGCAGGCTTCGAGTTCTTCGCAAACCAAACCGAGCGAAATATAGTCAAATCCCGCGCCGCCGTATTCTTCGGGAATACAAACGCCCAAAAGTCCCAAGTCAGCCATTTTGTCGAATACGCTTCGTTCAAAATGCGATTTTTCGTCCCATTCCTTGATATGCGGGGCAACTTCGCCGTCGCAAAATTCTTTGACGGTTTTTTTTAATGCAATATGGTCTTCGGTTAATTCAAAATCAATCACTTTTTGTATATTTCCTCTTAATAAAGATTTAGGTAAATTGTTGTGATTATTGTAGCATTTCACCAAAACCTTTCGCCAAACCGTAAAATAAAAAAGGCGCAAAAGTCTTTGAGATTTTTGCGCCAAGATATGAAGAATGAAAATGGCTTTACGGAATGTAAGCCGAGGGTACCGGCTTATCGCTGCCTACTCCGAATGGCTGAATCATCGTTCCCGCCGTCGAACGCTGCACATACCAAGTCGCGTTAGACGGACGAAATACCGCTATATCAAACTTGCCGTCGCCATCATAATCGCCCGGCACGGGAATATCACCATTCGTACCGAACGGAACTGAATAAAACGAATTATCCTCGCTTCTTTGCACAAACCATTCGCCTGTGGAAGGACGAAATACGGCGATGTCGGATTTGCCGTCGCCCGTAAAATCGCCCTGCACGGGTTTATCGGTTGAAACTCCGAACCTGAAAACCCGAAACTGGTTGTCCGACGAGCGCAGATACCACCAAGAACCGTCCGACGGGCGGAAAATAGCGATGTCGGCTTTCCCGTCGCCATCATAGTCCGCCGCGACCGGCTTATCTTCCGCCGTTCCGAAGTTGACGATTGAAGTGCCGCTGCCCGAAGAATTCAAGATAAACCACGTTCCCGACGACGGACGAAAAACGGCAGCATCCGTCTTCCCGTCCGCATCATAATCGGCAGGCATCGGAATATCGCCCGACGCGCCGAACGGAAACGAGAAGAAGGAATTATCCTCACTTCGCTGCACAAACCAAAAGCCCGTTGAAGGACGAAAAACGGAAATGTCCGCTTTGCCATCACCGGTAAAATCTCCGGGCGTAATGACATCGCTCGAAGTGCCGAAGCTGAAAACCCGAAATTGACTATCAAGCGAGCGAGAATACCACCAAGAGCCGTCACTCGCCCGGAAAATACCAATGTCTGTCTTGCCGTCTCCATCAAAATCAAACAGCGCGGGGCGCATTGCGAAGTTCGCGGTAAAGTTTGCCGTTTGGTTGGCACTTAAATTTGTAAAATTCTGATTAGTCGGATTAAAAGTATAGCCCACCCGATTCGGTGTAATGATGTAATTTCCTTCAGCGGTCGCGTTTATCGAATAATTACCGTTAATATCAGTCGTCGTCTGAGCGGTTTGTGAGCCGCTCAGAGAAACGGTAACGCCTGACACGCCCGTTCCATTGCTTGTTGCCACGCGCCCGCTGATGGCGTAAGAAACCAGAGAACCCGTGAAATCCAGATTTGTCTGGCTCGCGCCCGAATAATTTATCGTTCGATTTGCCGGGCTGAAAGCGTAATTCGTTCTGATCGGAGTGATCGTGTAACTGCCGTTGTTTAAAACGGCGAAATTAAAATTGCCGTTAGCGTCGGTCGCGGTCGAATCCGATTCCGTTCCGGTTAGATTGATGGTTACATTGTTCAACCCGACTCCGCCGGAAGTGATGCGTCCGTTGACGGCGGCGTTTTGAACGACGGAAAATGTCTGCGCGTTGGAAACGCTGAGGCTCGGCGCGGAATTAACGACGACGATTGATGCCGTGCCGATTGCGGCAATATCGCCCGGCTGTATGTTTATCCGCAATTCGTTAGTGCTGACAAAAGTCGTTTGCCGGTTTGCGCCGTTCCATTGCACTACCGAATTATTCGTAAAATTTGCGCCGTTGATTTTGAGAACAAAACCATTTCCGCCGACCACCGTGCCGCGTGGACTCAATCCGATAATTGACGGTATCACCGTAAGATTTTCAACGGTCACTCCGCTTCGATTGCCCGCCGCATCGTAAGTGTAGCGAATGATTTTGTCGGAATAGCGAACTTCGACAAGACGATTGAGAGAGTCATAAACGTATTGAACATTATCAGCAGAAGCCAATCGTCCACTCATATTTAAACAAGCAAAAAACACGAGAAAAAACACAAGTGCCTTTCCTAAACTTAAGAAATAGCTTTTTGATGACTGCACCGCCATAAATTAAATACCCCAATTTTTCCTAACGGAAAAAATTTAAATATCTACTGTCTAAAATTTGTCCCACAATCCCATTTGAATTGAGCAAATAATTAGCCACAGGATTACTCGAATTATTACTTAAGACATTATAGGTAAAATTGCCAACTATGTTTCCAACAGGAGTGTAATTATAAATTGCATTTCCAACAATGTATCCTGTACTAAAGGCTACGACATAGGGAGTTGCGGCTGTAACAGCGGTACCCGCAGTTATAGCCCCTCCACCAATCGTACCAACTGCGCCTGCCGAACCATAAGTTGCAATCAGATAAGTCCCACCGTATTCCAGTGCAAATCCTATAGCAGGCAAATACTCTATTATATTTTGCGGATCGAGCAAATAATCAATTAAACCGCCATCATCAAAGAAAGGATTTGGTAAAGAGCCATTAGTCCAAGTTCTAATAAGCCATTGATGAGTCTGGTCGGAAGATCCGCGTGGTTCAAATCTTGCTCCACCATCACTTTGTCCGCTCAACCCCGACGGGTCAATCAACATAATCGGATTGTTGAGCGAATAAACATACTCGTTCAAAGTTTGCGGATTAGTAGATGTTGCTTCCGCAGGGTCTTTCGTCAAAAATCTGCCGAGCGTCGGATTATAAAAACGCCGCGAGGCGAACAGTAAATCGAACGGTTCAGCCGTTATGCCGAATTGTCCGATGTAGCGAAACGGATTCGGCGTTTGTTCGGCAATCGCCGTCAGCGAACCGAACGGATCGTAAGCGTAGCGGTTGACAATCGTTTGTGAAGCATCGGTCATCGCCACGACCGAACCGCGAGCGTCGAAATGATATTGGAATGCTTCTCCGGCGGGCGTGATTTTTGCAATCAAACCTAAACCGTGCGTGAAATAATTCGTGATATTTCCCGAAGCATCGGTTTCCGCCAAAACACGCGGCAAGCGCGAAGTCGGGTCAAGCACAAAGCGCGTCGTCGTGCCGCTTGTTGTTCGCGCAAGCCGTTGTCCTAAACCGTTATAAACGTATTGCGCGGATGTTGCGCCGTTTATCGCGCTTATCAGACGGTCTTCAAAATCGTAGTTGAAATTCGTCGTTACGCCGCCCGTCGTTTGCGTTTTGAGATTGCCGTTGTCGTCCGATGTGAACGTCGTCGTTCCGGCGGTTTGAATTTGATTCGCCGGATTGTAAGTGTAAGTTGTATTGCTCACATTCGCGCCTGCCGTAATCGGTTCGGTTTGATTGACGTTTGTGCGGTTGCCAACCGAATCCAATGTAAAAGCGTAAGACGAAATTACTGACAAATCCGATTTTTTGTTGCTCATCGAAATCAAACGTCCGGCGTTGTCGTAAGAATAATTTACAATCGTGCCGTTCGCATTGGTCGAGTTGTTCAAAAGACTCGCCGCGTCGTAGCCGTAATTTGTTACGCGGTTTGCCCAATCGGTTGCGCTCGTCAAACGGTTTCCGCCGTCGAAAATATATGTAACGCGCTTGCTGTCGGGATAAATCAAAGCCGTGCGATTACTTGTTGCATCGTATTCGTAGCCGACGGTTTTGCCGTAAGCGTCGGTATAATTCGTCAGCCGATTCAGTTCGTCATAAACATAGACGGAATTGCCAACCGAATCGGTCATCTGCGTTCGATTGCCGTTCAGGTCATAAATGAAAGAAACAAAAGTCGAGTTTGGATAATCAATCCGCGTCAGGCGGTTGTTGCCGTCGTAAGTATAATCAATCTGAATGTTATTCGGGTCTTGCTTGCGCGACAGATTTCCAACTGCGTCGTAAGTGAAAGTGTAAATTTTTCCGAGCGGATTGGTTTGGGTTTTCAAACGATTGAGCGCGTCGTAAGTAAAAACGGTCGTATTGTTATTCGGATTTTTCACCGTCAAACGATTGCCGACTAAATCGTAAGTATATTCGGTGTCTCTATTGTCCGCGTCCGTAACCTTCGTTAAACGTCCGAGTGCGTCGTAGAAAAATCGTGTCGCATTGCCTTTGGCATCGGTCGTGCGCGTCAAGCGTCCGAGCGCGTCATACGAATTTGTTGTTTGATTGCCGAGCGCGTCGGTCGGTCGTATCAAACGATTGAGCGCGTCGTAGAGAAAATTGGTCGCATTGTTTTTCGGGTCAATCGTCTTTTTTCGATTGCCGTTTGCGTCGTATTCAAAGCGCGTGATATTGCCGAGCGGGTCAATGATTTCTTTCAAACGTCCTTCAACGTCATACTCGAAATTCGTCGTAAAGTTTCGCGCATCTTTGACGGCGATGCGGCGGTCAAGATTGTCGTAAAAATATTCGGTTACGCCGCTTCTTGCGTCCGTCGTTTTCTTGAGCAGATTGTTTGCGTCATACTCGAAACGGGTTATCTTGGCGCGAGCGTCCGTTATTTTTGTGCGGTTGTTATTTGCGTCATATTCGTAAATAATCGTTCCGTTCAGCGGGTCGGTGATGCTCAACAAATTTCCATTTTTATCATAAACAAAAACCGTCGTTTTGTTTCTCGCGTCGGTCGTCGAGATTCTGCGCCCGATTGCGTCGTAAGCATAAACGGTCGTATTCGTCAGCGCGTCAACCGTCGAAATCAGATTGCCGAACGAATTATAATTGTTGGTCGTCGTCCGATTGAGCGCGTCGGTGATGGTTCTCAATTGCCCGAATCCGTCGTAGGTAAAATTCGTGATTTTATTCAATGGCTCGGTCGTTCTCAAAAGATTGCCGTTCGCGTCGTATTCAAATGTCGTTACATTGCCGAGTTCGTCGGTGCGCGAGATTGGATTATCATTCGCGTCATAAACAATCGTGACGGTTCTGCCCAAAGCATCGGTTTGTTTTTTGACGTTACCGTTTGCGTCATATTCATAAATGGTCGGGTTGCCGTTTTTGTCCGTAACGCTCGTGCGGTTGTTGTTTTCGTCGTAGGTGTAAGAAAAACTATTGCCCAAACGGTCTTGGCGGCGAATCATACGCAAACGAATGTCGTGATAATCGTAGCTGAAATTTCCAGCCGCGTCTCTTATCGTCGTCCTGCCGGTTGCCGTGTCGTAGGTGAAATCGGTGCGGTTGCCCTTCGCGTCGCTTTGATAGGAAACGACGCGCCGCGCATTGTCATAAACATTCGTTACAAAGACGTTGTTTCTTGCGTCGGTCGCCGTCAGCATTTGATGATTCGCGTCGTAGGTGTAGCGCGTTGTGTTGCCGTTCAAATCCGTTACCGCGACGAGATTGTTATTCGCGTCGTATTCATAAATTACCGTGCGCGGCGTTGGCGTGAGCGTGTCGGAAATTTGCCGGATGCGGTTGGTTGCGTCGTAAGTCAGATTGACTTGTCTGCCGCCCGGAATATTCACGGTTGTCAGTCTGCTGTTAGCGTCATAGTCGAGCGTTGCCGTATTATTGTTGCGGTCAACGATTGTCGTCAATTTTCCGTTTGTGCTGAAATTATATTTGCGGCGGTCTTTGCGCGTAACCGTGTAAGTGTTGTCGGCGTTTTTGACAATTTTGTTATAAATGCCCGAATAGCGCGGCGTGAAAGTGTTTCCGGTTCGGTTATAAACTTCTTCGCGTCCGTCCTCATAACGCACGGTTGCCGTGTTGTCGGTCGTGTTTTCCGTAACGGTCAGATTATAGGAATGTGTCCAGCCAACGCCGAGCGTTCCGGCGGTCGAATCCTTTGAATTATACGAACGCTTGAACTCAAAACCGAGACCTTTTCCGGCGACGGTCATATCGGTTTTGTCGGACGTAAAATTCCCCGTCGCCGTATTCACCGGGTCGGCAAACGTGCCGGAATTTGGCGAGTTTCCGTAATAAAAACTGTCATTCGCCCGCGTCCCGAAACCGATTGAAACACCGCTACTTGCGCCCGAACTTGCCGCGCCTTCGTTCTGAAAAGAAATTGTTACGCCGTTGCTGGCTTTGGCATCGCCGCCTTCGTTCTGAAACGAAACGCTCACGCCTTTACTGGCAGTCGCGTCGCCGCCTTGATTTTGAAAACCGATTGTTACGCCGTTGCTCGAAACCGCCGCCGGACCTTCGGTTTGTGCTTTGACGGAAAAAGACAGCGCGACGACAATCGCCGTAATCAATAATGATTGTCGGCATAATGTCGTGCGAAAAATTGATGAGATGTAAATTGTCTTCACTCGCATAATTTTCAGAAAAGATTCGAGAAACTGTTTTGACCAGTTTTGAGTCCCGCCTTCAGACGACTTTAGGTTTGCTCCTTGTTCAGAGTCCAAACTTCAGTTTGCATCTTCCGCCGCGCTTCGCTGGCGGAAACACGTTGAAGGTGTGAACTCTGAACGAAAACCGAAACATCTACATTCCAAAATACTGCAAAAATTCTTTCGGCACTTTCGCCGCATCAATCGTGCTGTTATCGCTTCGCAGAAAAACGTATTTCGGCGGTTTGCCCAAAATCATTTCGAGGCGGACGGTTGCCACTTGGTCTTTTCCTTTCGCATTATACTGAGCGAGCGGCGCGGGCGGCGCGAAGGCAGCGGTTGCCAGCAGGTAAGTTACACCCGTGCGGTTCAAACTTGAAATCGTCGCCGTGCAGGACGAACTCGCCAGCGTTCCCGCCAGAGTACACGGCGTTGACGTCCCGTTCGGCGAACCGCTCACAAACCCGACATTAACCTGCGTTCCGACCGGAATATTGTTCGCATTGACCGCCACACTCACCGGATCGGGAATCTGATTAGGCAAAAGCAAATCAACTGTATCAAATCGAGTTCCGCCGTAAGAAGGGACGATATACCCGCCGACAGAATAAATCGTTAGGAGTGATTGTGCGCTAGATACTATATTTGGGTTAATTGGTGAGAGAACTGGTGCAGGCGTAGATGTTCCATTAAATATTAAATTGTTAGCCTCTAGTCTAATTACTCCATTTGAATTGTTATGTGTGCCGCAAGGGTTTCCAATCGCTTGTAGATTGCCAGTGTAATTTATGTTATTTGCGACAAGTCTAATTGCTCCGGCAGAACCGTATTCGACTGCATTGCAATTCACTACACTTTGGCTTGCGTTAACTTCCCCGCTACCCGTAATAGATGCCGAAGATGCAATTACAACGGCTCCCGCGCCTCCGGTAACAGGACAGCAAGTTTTCGCCCCCCCCGAACCACCAATTATCGGAAACAATGAAAGTGGTCCAACCCAACGACCATACAAGATACCACCTACTATTCCTCCACCTGGACCAAAACCGTTTCCTGTTTCAGCACCTGCGAAACCACCAGGTCCACCAAGTCTGTAATCAAAACATCTTCCACCGGGCTGATTACAAGGCACATAGGCTCCATTTCTTACGTCAATTGCGCCATTTATGGTAACACTTCCCTGTGCAAGAATCGTAACAGGAGTATTTCGTGAATTACGATTGAACCGTAAATTTTTAAGTGCTGGAATATTTACTGTTGTATAATTCAAAATTCCTGATTCCGGCAACTGAACTTCGCAAATATTACTCGGACAAGTCATCGTTGACAAATCCAAAGTCCCGTCCGCGCCGGTCGAGCCGCTGTTAAATTGAGCGTTAACGACGACCGCCAACGCGCACACCAAGAAAGCTGTCGGCAAAACTTTTTTCATAATCTTTCGCTCCTCTTTGAAAACATTTTTCACGCGCCCGGCGAAAAGGCGAAATCCGCGTCCGCCGCGCCGTAATAAAACACTTATTCCCTTATTTTGTCGAAAATATTAAATTAACTTTTCTTTCCGGTCAAGTCTTCTTTTTTTAGACTGGGGCGAAATCCCTTTGCCCCAGTCCTTTAACTCGATTAAGGAAGATAAGCCGCCGCCGCCGGTTGATCACCGCTCAATCCCCATTGAAAAGAGCTAAACTGATTGCCGTTGCTTCGCAAAACGTAAAACACGCGGTCGGACGGTCGCCATACTGCAAGATCGGCTTTGCCGTCGCCGTCGTAATCGCCGACAACAGGCTTATCATTAGCTAAACCGAATTGTTCGATTCGCGCTTGACCGTTTGAACTTTGCAGGATATACCAGACTCCGTTGCGATAAACCGCGACATCGGATTCGCCGTCACCGTCATAATCGGACGCAACCGGAATATCGCCGTTTTGTCCCCATTGAATATACTGCGGGGAATCGCCTTCGTTGAGAATATACCAAACGCCGTTTGACGGGCGAAAGACGGTTACGCCGTCTTCGCTGGCATAATAGTCGGAAGCCGAAATCGGAATATCGCCGTTTTGTCCCCAATGCAGAATCGTGACCGCGCCGTTTGAAAGATCAAGCCGATACCAGTTTCCTTCCGAAGGACGAAAAACAATCAAATCGGCTTGTCCGTCGTCGCTCGTATCAGCCGGAACGGGAACATCGCTCGCCACACCGAATTGAACTGCGCCGAATCCGAGCGTCGTGCGAAGCAGATACCACGTTCCATCCCGATAAACCGCAATATCGGTTTTACCGTCGCCGTCATAATCCGCCGGAACGATTTTGTCGGTTGACAGTCCGAACTGCGCGGCGGCAAATCCGGTAGTCGAATTTTGCAGATACCAAACTCTGTCTGATGGACGAAAAACTCCGTAATCGGTTTTGCCGTCGCCGTCAAAATCGAATCGTGTCCGATTAAAATTCGGCTCGATAAATAAACCTGCCAAGCCGCTGCGCGAAACACCGTTGACAGCAAAGAAATCACCGCCGATAAATATTTTCCTGCCGCGTCCGTAAAAGGTTTCATCCACTTCTATATCCCAAACTATATTGTCAGCGGCGGCGGTGAACGTATTATCCAAAGTGCCGTTAGCGTTCAAACGAGCAATGTTGCTGCGAGGCGTTCCATTCACCGAATTTATCAAACCCGAAATTAAAACTTTGCCGTTCCGTAAAGCGATAATATCTTCGACATCGTCGCCCTCGCTCGTTCCCGTGCCGACATTGAACGAAGTATCGAGCGAACCGTTTGAATTCAATCTGGCGATATTTTTTTGATTGATTCCGCCGATGCTCGAAAATGTGCCGCCGATTAAGATTTTCCCGTCGGCTTGCAAATCAAGCGAGTAAATTCCCGTATTCGCTGACGTTACCGGAACAAAGGTGGTGTCCAATGTTCCGTTGGTATTTAGTCTGGCTATCGAATTCCGCAACGTTCCATTAACATTGGTAAAAATGCCTCCAATAATAACTTTACTATTGTTAATATCCTCATAAATGCCTTCAACGAATCCCAGACCGGTCGGAATCGTGAAAGTAGAGTCAATTGAACCGTCGTTATTAAGACGAACCAAGCCGGGCGCGGCGGTTTGACCATTAAAGGTTGTAAAACTGCCGCCGACATAAATTTTGCCGTTCTCGGAAATTTTAGCAACAAAAGCATCCGCGCCGATTCCGGGATTAAATGTCGAGTCCAGCGTTCCGTCGCTGTTCAAACGAGCGATTCGGTTTCGGGTTGTTCCGTTGTAAGTTGTAAAACTGCCGCCAATTAGAACCTTGCCGTCGTTTTGCAAATCCATCGTATAAACCTGAGCGTTCGCGCCTGAACCGATATTAAAACTCGTATCCAGCGTTCCATCCGTATTTAAGCGGGCAATGTTATTACGAATTTGACCGTTGATACGGTTGAATGTGCCGCCAACAATGATTTTGCCGTCAAACTGTGTAACCGCAACTCTAATATTTGCCTGAAACAGTGTGGACAATGAAAATGATGGATCGAGCGAACCGTCGGTATTTAGAACAACTCCAATATCACGATTGACACCGTTATACTGCATAAAGAAACCGCCGACTCCGATTTGACCGCTCGGCAAAATTTTTATCGAATAAACTGCCGCGCCGACATTAAAGCCCGTGCCGACATTAAATGTCGTATCGAGCGAGCCGTCGGCATTGAGCTGAGTAATTCCGTTTCGGGAAACGCCGTTGAAAGTCGTAAATTGTCCGCCGACCAACATTTTGCCGCTTGCCGGAAGATTTATTGTCCAAACGGTGCTATTAAATCCCGTTCCCGGATTAAATGTCGTATCGAGCGAAAAATCCGTATTTAACCGGGCAATTCGATTACGGCTTGTGCTGTTGACGGAAGTCAGATTTCCACCAATCAAAATTTTTCCGTCCGGCTGCAAAATAATTTCCCGAAGCGAACCGACGACTAATGTTGTTACCGTTGTATCAAGAGAACCGTTAGAATTTAATCTGGCAAAGTTCTGTTGTGAAGTGCCGTTGACCGTCCCAAAAAATCCGCCGATTAAGATTTTCCCGTCCGCCAAAGGAACGATCGCATAAACGGTTGAATTGGTATTCGTGCTGAAACTCGTATCGAGTGAACCGTTGCTATTGAGTCGTGCCAAACTGCTATTTGCTACTCCGTTAAAAAGCGTAAAAAAGCCGCCGACAAGAATTTTCCCGTCCGATTGCAGAGCAACCCTAAAAACCGTATTGTCCGTTCCGCCGCCGGGATTGAAAGAAGCATCGAGCGAACCGTCGGAATTTAACCGCGCCACCCGATTTCGACTGACATTATTGACAAATGTAAACGCACCGCCGATCAAAATTTTTCCGTCCGGCTGTAAGGCAATAGAATAAACGCCGTCGCTTACTTTCGGCGAAAATGTCGCGTCGAGCGAACCGTCAATATTAAAACGGGCAAGATTATATTTGGTAATTCCGTTGATGCTGATAAAAAAACCACCGATTAAAAGTTTTCCGTCCGGCTGCAAAACGCTTGTCCGAATCGAGCCGACATATGTCGCAAAAGACGGATTGAAAGATAAATCCACATCGCCCGCCGTGGGTATGAGTAAATTTTCCAGAACCGAATTTCCCTTCCAAGTAGGAACGATGTCAGAGTTTGTGGTGTTTATTTTTCGCAGATTATTTTTTTTCTGCATTATGTCATTAAACTCATCGTTCATTCCATCGCCTGAAGACGGCTCTTGTCCATTAGCGACAGTAAACAAAAATGAGAAAGCAAGTAATGTAACAGCAATCGTTATAGCGATTGCCTTTGTAAAAGTTGTATTGAACTTATCAAAAAAAGATTTTGTTCTTCTTTTAATTCGACGTGATTTTTTCATTTAGTCCTCCATGAGTCAGTAATTTACAAACTATTTTCGCGTTGATTAAAATTTCGCGTTTTGTTTGAGCTAGAACGATGTAGCCGAGAAAATGCTGCGTTACTTTTGTCAACCCGCTTAATTTTCTTCCGATTTCCGTGAAACCGTAAGATTACGATTATTGTGATTTTACGGCTTCACAGAATAAGAGTGGATGAGAAAAAGTAAACGCATCACTTTCAAGGAAAAAAAATTTGGAAACAGCAATTTAGGCTTGGCGGAGGGCGCGGCGGACATTTTTATTAAACTTTGAAAACGCAATGCCCGACAATTCGGGGGTTTGGTCGTCAAGCAAGGCGTGTGTCGCAAAATGCAGAATCCGAAAATCAGATAAATCGGTTTATGTAACCGATTCGACGGTTGCGGCAAAATCGAGTTCGATACGCTTTTGATTTTCCGGCAAATACGACGGGATTTTCTCGGCTTCAAAGCGTGTATTGAAAAAACGCGGCAAATCATTTCGTGAAGAATAATCCGCCAATCACAAAACGCATTTCGGATTTTCATTCGCCGCGTTTTTTGCCGATAAAACTGCTGCCGTGAATCGTTTATCGTTTCGAATGAAAACGGGTTCTGCCGGAACAAACGCCATTTTTTTCGGCAAGTCGCCCAATTTCGGGCTTCGCGGAACACTTCTTCGTTTTTTCACCGAATTCATCTTCGTAGCCAATAAAAGATTCCAAGAGCAAAATAAACTCGAACTATTTATTAGTTTCGACCTTGTGTGCAACTAAATTTTCCTTAAATATCGCGTAGCGATTACTTGAATTTAGCCGTGTAATTTATTGCACGGTCTTGTTTTAGCTGATTTCCTGTCGCCTCAGCGACAACTGAACGGGCGATAATTCAGTTGTCGCT
>JANODL010000102.1:0-9049 GCA_031412675.1 Acidobacteriota bacterium
TAGATGAATTCTCAAAAGAACAGTTTTAATAAATTCAGTATAGCAATTTAAAATCTTAAACTGTCTGCTACCGCACAAAAAAGAATAAACTTATCTGTTATTAACTTACCTTACACAACGCGTAATTATTTCGGGCTATGCCTGCTGATGAGCGGAAAGGCAGAGCCTTTCCGCTCATCAGCGGGCATAGCCCGAAAT
This sequence comes from Acidobacteriota bacterium, assembly GCA_031412675.1. Lineage (GTDB taxonomy): Bacteria > Acidobacteriota > Blastocatellia > Pyrinomonadales > Pyrinomonadaceae > JAFDVJ01. The sequence continues at coordinate 199 of JANODL010000102.1, forward strand.
AATTACGCGTTGCATATGGTGAATTAATAACAGATAAGTTTATTCTTTTTTGTGCGATAGCAGACAGATTAAGATTTTGAATTGCGATACTGTATTTAGTAACACTGTTCTTTTGAGAATTCATCTACCGGACATCAAGACTTACCTCAAAAAGTAATCTTCTTAAGCCGATTGCTGTGTTCCGACACGCAAATGGACATTGAGGAGATTTTAATTGTCAAATAAATCAATAATTGTAACTGAAAATGAGATTCTCAACGCGCTTCCCGAAGAAGATTTCGCACGGATTTCCGCGCATCTCCAAGCGGTCGAGCTTCCTTCGGGCAGATTTCTTTACCAATCGCTGCAACCGATCACGCACGTTTATTTTCCGAACGACGCGGTTGCTTCGATTGTTGCCAACACTTCCGCCGGACGCAGCACCGAAGTCGGCATCATCGGACGCGAAGGCGCAGTCGGTTTGGATGTTTTGATGAGCGTAGATGCTTCGCCCAATGAATGTATGATTCAAATTCCGGGCGACGGCTGGCGAATCCCGACCGCCGCAATCCGCGACGAATTCAAACTCGGCGGCGCAGTCCACGTCTCATTTTTGCGCTTCATCCATAAATTAATCATCCAAATCAGCCAGACGACGCTCTGTAACCGTCTGCATCCGATTGAAGAAAGATTATCGCGCTGGCTTTTGATGAGTCACGACCGCGTGAACGGCGACGAAATCAGCCTGACCCAAGAATTTATCGCCACGATGCTCGGTGTCCACCGCCCGATCGTCTCGATCTCCGCCGGAATTCTGCAAGCCAAAGGCTACATCAAATATTCACGCGGACACATCATCGTCCTCGACCGCCAAGGTCTCGAAAAACTCACCTGTGAATGCTACCAAATCGTCAAAAACGAATACAACCGCAACTAAAATTTCAAGTGACTAGGAATTTTCTCCGAAAAGCTGAAATCAAAAGTTGGTAGTGAACTAAAAGTAATGCTTTGAAAATTGCTTTATCGAAACAAAAAACGTCATCGCCGGGAGCGCACGCATCACTGCGTGCTGAGCGCGCGAGCGCGAATAAATTGCGCTGAATGTCAATTCAAGATTGAGTAACGCTTTAACGCCGCTTTCCAAGCGACGTTGCACGCAGGGATGCGTGCGCTCCCGGCGAACCACGCTTTTCTTTTTCAATCACCGTGAGAGAATCTCGAACAGCCTTACTTTCTGTTCATTACCCAAAAATTAACTACAACCCGAACGAACCCGAATTCAAATCAGCCGCCATCGCAACTTGGGTCGTCGGTTTGCTAATCATCCACAACAACGCGCTCGACGCAAAAGTCGCCTGTTCACTGGTTTCAAGGGTTAAAGAAACATAAGGGAAATTAAACCAGAAGCCTTTTCGCGCCTTTCGTCTAATCTCCCTTTATCATTTACATCAACATCAAAATCGGGTTTTCGAGCATTTGCTTAAAGGTCTGCAAAAACTTTGCGCCGGTTGCGCCGTCTATTACGCGGTGGTCGCAGCTCATTGTTACGGACATCATCTGGCGGATGACGATTGCGCCGTCGCGGACGACAGCGGTCGGAGTCGCGCCGCCGATCGCGAAGATTGCCGATTCGGGCGGATTGATGATTGCCGTGAACTCCTTGATGCCGAACATCCCGAGGTTCGAGATCGAAAAGGTCGCGCCGGTGTATTCTTCGGGTTGGAGTTTTTTCTCGCGGGCGCGCCCTGCTAATTCTTTGACCTCTTTGGCAATTTGCGCGATGCCTTTTTTGTTTGCGCCGCGAATGACGGGCGTGATCAAGCCTTCGTCAATCGCCACCGCCACGCCGACATCCGCGTCTTCGTAGAAACGAATTTTGTCGTGGCGATAGCTGGAATTAACGAACGGATGCTTCAATGAAGCCATCGCCGCGACTTTGATAATCACGTCGTTGACTGAAACTTTTTTGTCTTCCTTGAGCGCGGCGTTGATTGCCTTGCGGAATTCGAGAGCCTTGTCCATCTCGATTTCGACCGTCAAATAAAATGTCGGAATCGGTCCGATTGATTCGGCAAGACGGCTCGCAATAATCTGCCGCATCTTGGAAGTGGTTTCTTCGCGGAATGCCGATGCGCCTTGCACGTCGGGCGTTTCTGCAAAGCTCCGGATATTTTCTGGACTCTGGACTCCGGACTCCGGACTCTGGACTTCTGCGAGTGCGGCTTCAATGTCGCGTTTGATGATACGCCCTTGCGGACCCGAACCTTTGAGCGATTTTAGATCAATGCCGTTTTCCGCCGCCATCCGCGCCGCAATCGGCGAAACGATGAGCCTTCCGTTGGTCGGCTGGTCTTCGGCATTTGGTTTTTGGTCTTTGGTTTCTTCCTTCGGCGCGGGTGTTTCAACCTTTGTTTCGGCTTTTACGTCTGTTTTCGGAGTTTCTTCCTGACTTTGGACTTTGGACTCCGGACTCCGGACTGAACTCGCGCTGTTTGAAGCGGGTTCATCTAAAAGCGCGGAAAACTCTTCGCCGGCTTTGCCGATGATGCCGATGGTTTGATTGAGCTTGGCATTATCGCCCGCCGGAACGAGAATTTTGAGCAAAACTCCGCCTTCGAGCGAGGTCATTTCCATCGTCGCCTTGTCGGTATCAACTTCGGCAATCGTTTCGTTCGCTTCAACCTCGTCGCCTTCCGCCTTTAACCAACGTGAAATTTGTCCTTCCTCCATCGTCGGAGAAAGCTTGGGCATTAAAATTTTGTTCGCCATAATTTTATTAACGGATAGTTGATAACTGATAACTGATAACTCGTGTTTTCAAACTATCCGTTTTCCACTATCAGTTATTCACTAAATGTAACAGACTTCTTTGACCGCCGCGACGATCTTTTCGACGCTCGGCAATGCCAGAACTTCGAGGTTTCGCGCATAAGGCATCGGTGCTTCGACGGTCGAAATGCGTTTGATCGGCGCATCGAGATAATCGAAAGCGTGTTCCATCACCTGATGCGAAATCTCTGCACCGACCGACGCAAAGGCGTGCGATTCTTCGGCGATGACCAAACGATTCGTCTTTTTGACGGACGCGACAATCGTGTCAATATCGAGCGGTTTAATCGTGCGCGGGTCAACGACTTCGACCGAAACATCAAATTCCGCCTGAATAATTTCGGCGGCTTTCAATGCTTGCGGAACGGTGAACGAACGCGCCACGATCGTGCAGTCCTTTCCTTCGCGTTTAACGTCAGCGACACCCAAAGGAATCGTAAAATCATCGCCTTCGGGAACTTCGCCCTTCAAACCATACATTGTTTCCTGTTCGAGAAACATTACCGGATTGTTGTCGCGGATCGCCGATTTGAGCAAGCCTTTCGCATCTGCCGCCGTCGAAGGCATGACGACTTTTAAGCCCGGAAAGTTTGCGTAAAATGCTTCTAAGGCTTGCGAATGTTGTGATGAAACCTGATAAGCCGAACCGTTGGGACCGCGAAAAACTATCGGCACATTAAACTGTCCGCCCGACATATAATACATTTTCGCCGCGTGGTTGATGATTTGGTCAGCCGCGAGAATCGAAAAATTCCACGTCATAAACTCGACGACCGGACGCAAGCCAGCCATCGCCGCGCCGACACCGACCGCCGCAAAACCCAGTTCGGTGATCGGCGTGTCAACGACGCGCTTATCGCCGAACTCTTTCCAAAGCCCGCGTGTCACCTTATACGCGCCATCATATTCGGCGACCTCTTCGCCCATAATGAAGACATTTTCGTCTCTTAAAAGTTCTTCGCGTAACGCTTGATTGAGTGCGTCGCGGATTGTCATTTCTGCCATAAATAATTAAAAATTCAAGCTAAAGCCATTTCGGTTTCTTCCAATAATTTCTCAATGTTTTTGGGAAATTCAATTGGCAAAAACCATTCAATCGGACAAACTAAAGTTTCGTTCGACTCGTCTTTTACAGTGCAAGTTTTGTGTTGCGAGTGAAGAACAACGTGATAGATTTTCATCGGAATCAACTCTTCATCTTCGGCTGAAAGACAAATTGCAAAAGTTTCCAAAACATTTGTTTTTTGCAATTTTCTTTCAACAACAAATTCACGACTCGGAGCAATCGAGCCTTTTTCCATCAAACCCACTTCTTTGACGCTTTCGAGTAATTCATTGAAATTCTGTTCGTTCATTGTAACCATTCTTTGACCGCTCCAACTAATGTTTTTAGTTGGTCATTGTCTAAATTTGTCTGTTGATTTTTGCTGTAAATCGCCATCATATAAAGATAACCTTTTTCTGACGCGACATAATAAATAATGCGAACTCCGCCGCTTTTTCCTTTGTCTTTGACGCGCAACGAATTTTTCGCAAACCGCCACCGCCCGGAATTACATCACCAAGCAAATAATTTTCAAGTAAATAATTTTGAAAAGCAAAATAACCATCATCAGATAAAAGCGATAAAACCTCTTTTGTGAACGCTTTTGTTTCTCTGAAACTGTAAAGTTTGCTCATCTTTTATTACGCGAAAATATCCGTAAATAATTCGCTTTCATCGGGAAACGGACTTTCATCGGCAAATTTGACCGCCTTTTCAACTTCGGCGGTTGCTTTGGCATTAAGCTCTTCAAAATCTTTGTCGGTGAAAACTTTTGCTTCCTTCAAACTGTCTTGGAACAAAATGATCGGGTCGCGTTCCTGATATTTTTTGATTTCTTCCGAAGTGCGGTATTTGCCCGGGTCGCTCATCGAATGTCCCATATAACGATAGGCGCGAATTTCCAAAAGCGTCGGCGAACCGTCTTTGCGCGCACGTTCGATTGCGCGCAAAGTCGCTTCACGAACCGCCATCACGTCCATTCCGTCAACGAATTCGCCAGCCATCGCGTAACCTTCGGCTTTTTTCGCAATGCTCGAAATGCTCATCGCACGCTTCTGGGAAGTTCCCATGCCGTATTGATTGTTTTCGCAAATATATATGCAGGGAAGTTTCCACAATTGCGCCATATTCAGCGATTCGTGAAAAATTCCTTGATTGACCGCCGCTTCGCCGAAAAAGCAAAGCGTGACATTGTCCGTGCCTTTATACTTTTGCGCGTAAGCCATTCCCGTCCCGACACCGATTTGTCCGCCGACGATGCCGTGTCCGCCGTAGAAACCTTTTTCTTTCGAGAACATATGCATCGAGCCGCCTTTGCCGCCGACATTTCCGGTCGCTTTGCCGTAAAGTTCAGCCATCACGGCTTCGGGCGCGATTCCGGCAATCATCGCCTGAACGTGGTCGCGGTAGGACGTGATAACGTAATCGCCTTCTTTCAGAGCCATCATCGAACCGACCGCAATCGCTTCTTGTCCGATATATAAATGACAGAATCCGCCGATTTTGCCCATTCGATAAACTTCCGCGCATTTGCGCTCGAAAACACGCCCAAGAATCATCTGATAGAGCATTTCGCGCAACAATTCTTTATCGAGCTTTTTAATCGCCGCCAGTTGCGATTTTTTACGCTTGTTAAATTCGGCTTGCGCTTCTTTGACATCGTAAATTACGGGTTCGACGACGACGTTTTCAGGCGCGTCTTTCGGCGCATTTTTACCGTCTCCGTTGGTCGAAGCCTTTGTCGTCTTGGTTTCTTCTTTTTGGCGAGTCGCTGTTTTTGGCAAATCTATTTCCTCCAAATGCCTTTGGTTTTTCTAAAAATTTTCAGATTTTGTTGAAATCTTTCTTTAAAAATTATAAGCGACTCAGCGCGGTTTGTGCAAAACCTTGAACACTTTCGATTTGGGATTTGGGATTTGGGATTGCGGATTTCTCGGCAAACAATCGGATTTGAAGTTGTTTTGCAGGGCTTTGCTTTCCGCAATATAATCTCGAAAAAACTACAATCCGAAATCCCAAATCCGAAATCACAAATCGAATTGAAACTTTTTTTAATAATCGGCGAATAAAAATGATAGTATTTGGTATTTAATCTTTAGAAAATATGATTCGCAATTTTTATCTGAAATCGTTTTTAATTTTGACCGTTCTCTTTTTGCCCGCCGTTGTTTTGGCGCAAAATCCGGTTTCGTGGTCGCTCGAATCCGATGCGAAAGGCAAAACTCTGAAACAAAATGAGGCTTTCAAAGCAAAGCTCAAAGCGACAATCGAAGGCGAATGGCATCTCTACGCGGTCGAACAACCCGACGGCGGACCGTTTCCGACCAAGATTACGATTCCCGAAAATTCGCTGTTTCAGCTTGACGGAAAACCGAATTCGCCCGCGCCGATTACCAGATTCGACCCGAATTTTAATATTGACACGAAGTTTTTTGCGAAATCGGCTGAATTCAATCTGCCTTTGAAGGCAATCAGCGAAGCGAAAGGCGATGATTTGGCGGTAAATGTGCGTTATCAGGTTTGCGACGACAAAGTTTGTTTGCCGCCGAAAACCGTTAAAGTTTCGTTCACAGGTTTTGAAGATGTCAAAAAATCTCCATTGGCAAGTGCGCCGATTGATGATAGCAGTCAGCAATCATCAGTCAGCAATCAGCCAAATACTCAAATCCAAAATCCGCAATTCCAAACTCAAAATCCGAACGATTTACCTTTGAGTTCGTTTATTTGGCTGGCAATCACGCTCGGCGCACTTTCTCTTTTAACGCCGTGCGTGTTTCCGATGATTCCGATCACGGTTTCGTATTTTACCAACCACGCGAGCCACAGCCGCGCCAAAGCCATCAAGCTCGCTTCGATTTATTCGCTCGGAATTATTGCGACTTTTACTATCTTAGGAATGCTTCTCGCCATTTTTGTCGGCGCGGCGGGCATCAATCTTTTCGCGGCAAATCCGTGGGTCAATATCATCATCACGGCAGTTTTTCTGCTGTTCGCGTTTAATCTTTTCGGCGCGTATGAACTTCAAATTCCGTCGAGCATCTTGACCAAACTCGACAATTTGACGCGCACGAAAGAAGGCGAAGGAAGCGGAATTGTCGGCGCACTTTTGATGGGATTGACGTTTACGCTGACGAGTTTTACCTGCACTTCGCCATTTGTCGGGACGATTTTGGTTTCGGCTTCGCAAGGGAATTGGCAAATGCCTTTGGTTGGAATGCTCGCGTTTTCGACCGTTTTTGCGTTGCCGTTTTTTGTTCTCGCGCTTGCGCCGCAGCTTGTTTCACAGCTTCCACGCGCCGGCGGCTGGATGAATTCCGTCAAGGTTGCGATGGGTTTTCTCGAAATCGCGGCGGCGATGAAATTTCTCTCGAATGTTGATTTAATCTGGAAATGGGGAATTTTCACGCGCTCTTTCGTCTTGGCGATTTGGATTGCCATCGGCATTATTTTATCAATTTATCTTTTGGGTAAATTCCAACTTTTTCACGATTCAAAGCCTGAAAAAATCGGCGCGTTACGGCTTGTTTCGGCGATTCTGAGTTTGGCGATAAGTTTTTATTTGCTGACAGGTTTGTTTGGCGCAAAGCTCGGCGAACTTGAATCGTTTTTGCCGCCCGATCTGGAAAATTCTTCGTCAAAGGTTTTCGGTAAAACTAAAGAAGAATTAACTTGGATTGACAACGATTTAGAAAAGGCTCTGGCAAAAGCAAAGTCTGAGAACAAGCGCGTTTTCATAGATTTTACGGGTTACACCTGCACGAATTGCCGTTGGATGGAAGCGAATGTTTTCGTCAAAAAAGAAGTCGAAGCCGAAATGTCGAAATTCGTTTTGGCGCGGCTTTACACCGACGACGGCAGCGAAAATAACGAGAAACAACAGCAATTTCAGGAGAAAACCTTCGCCACCGTCGCGCTCCCGTTTTACACAATTTTGGAAGCCGACGGCAAAACCGTTTCGACATTTCCGGGTTTAACGCGAAACACGGCGGAGTTTGTTGACTTTTTACAAAAATCACAGAAGAATTAACAAGTAGTTCAAAAGTTCCAAGTTCCAAGTTCCAAGTTAAAAACAAATTGTTAATGATTATGAATATAATGCCTAACGAAAGAAATTAACAACTTGGAACTTGGAACTTGGAACTTGGAACTCTTTAAAACTTTGTTTCGAGCAACTTTTTCGCCTTTTCGACGTTTTCGTTGTGTTCGGGCAGATAATCGGGATTGGGTTTCATTTTCAAATGATATTCGAGCTGTTTTTTCGCCTCGTCTTTTTTGCCGACGGCAATGTAGGCTTCGGCTAAATGCAGGTAAACGTCGCTATTGGTTTTGTTAATTGTCAAAGCCTTTTCGAGATATTCGACCGCCATTTCGGGTTTTCCGCCCATCAATCCGGCGGTATGCAGTTCGACTTGGGCAAGCGCGTCATATGCACTCGCAGATTGATAATCGGGCTGAATTTCGATGACTTTGTTCATCGCTTGTTTGATGTCGTCAACTGATTTGACGCCGATCGTGACGGGACTCAGCTTTGCTTGTTCGCCTAAGTTTGCGGCATACCAGAAATAACCGTCGGGTTTATCGGGCGCGACCCGCGAAGCAATTCTGCCTGCCTGCACGCCGTTTTCAAAGGCTTTTTCTTTTTCCTTTTCGTCAGTGCTGCGTTTGCCTAAAAAATAATTGTATTTGGCGAATTTCCATTCGACCTCGTAATTTCGTGCGTCAGAGTTTCTGACGACAGCGAGCGATTTGACGGCTTCGCGCAATTTTGCCAAGTCGTCGCGCTCTTTGAATAGAGCATCGCATTTTGTCACGGTTTCGCCGATTAAAGCGTTGCTGACGGCGGGCGTGACCGATTCCGATTCGGCTTTGGAAGCGCAGGAAATCAGCCAAAACGACAGAAATGCAATTGTAATAAAACGGTAAAATCTTGTCTTCATCATATCCGTAAATTACCCAAGATGTTAAAATTTTGTTATATTCTATGTCTTTGCAAACGAA
>JANODL010000103.1:0-18010 GCA_031412675.1 Acidobacteriota bacterium
ATTGCCGGGAGCGCACGCATCCTTGCGTGCCGGACGCGAAGCGTTCAAACATCTCGTTATTAATGCAAGTTGATTTCGCACCCAACGCCGATGCGCCGCGAAGCGCGACCTGGCACGCAGGGATGCGTGCGCTCCCGGCGACGACGTTTTGCTCTTTTCAATCACAAATTGAGAATTTCAAAGAGCCTTACTTTCTGTTCACTACCTGGAAATTAAAGTTTGGGAATTTGAGGCTAACTTTTTAACACGGATGGAAACGGGTTTATCGGATATTCACAGATAAAATATATAATCATCTGTTTTTATCTGCTTTCATCTGTGTGAATCCGTGTTAAAAACAAACTTTCTTGCCTCGTTTCTCGATTTCCAAAAATGCCTTGAATATCGGTTCGCAAAAGCGGCGCGGTTATGCCATAATTTCTGAGAAATAGAAGCCTCTGGAAATCAGAAATTCAATGTCAAGACCGAACTTTTTTCTGCGGACAAAACTCCTTCCGCCGCGTGCCGTTTCCGAACTTTTGCCGCGACCGCGCCTGACGGAAAAACTGCAAGCAAATTTAAATTCGACAATTACGCTGGTCGCGGCTGACGCAGGTTGCGGAAAAACAACGCTGATCGCAGATTTTATCCGCAATCAGCCGCGCCAATCGGTCTGGTATCAACTCGATTACACGGACGCTGATCCGTTTGTTTTTCTCGGCTACATCGCGCACGGCATCAAAAACATCGCGCCGAATTTCGGTGACACGATTTTGCCGTATTTGTCCGAGGCGACCGATGAATTCCTGCGTTTTCCCGAACGCGCCGTTGATTTACTGCTCAACGAAATTCTCGAAAATATCGAACAGCCATTTTTTCTCGTTTTGGACGATTATCATCACATCGGACGCGAAACGGTCGTCCATAAACTCGTTGACCGTCTTTTGCAATACTCGTCGGATATGATTCATCTGATCATCACGACGCGCGATTTGCCGCCGCTCGCGATTATGCGCCGCCGTTCGCAATCCGCCGCGCTCGTCATCACCCGCGAAGATTTGCTTTTTAACGATGAAGAAGTCCGCGAGCTTTTCCGCAAAACCCTCAATGTCGAATTAAAAGACGAGGAAATTTCCGAATACCGCGAACGCACGCACGGTTGGATTACGGCTCTGCAACTTGTCCGTCAGGTCGCCGAACAGGAAATTTACGCGCAATCGGAACGGCGCACGATTGATTTGCGCGAACTGCTTCATCAATCGGAAAAAGATATTTTCGATTATTTCGCGGAAGAAGTTTTTTCGCACGAAACGGAAGAAGTTCAAAATTTGCTTTTGCATCTTTCGTTGCTCGAATCTTTGCCGCTCGATGTTTGCAGTCGGCTTTTTCCGGATAAACACAGTTCGGCAATTTTGCCCGAACTTTTGCAGAAAAACGTCTTTTTGACCGTCGCGGGCGACCGTTCGACGAGCGAAGTTTATCGCCTTCATCCGCTTTTCCGCGATTTTCTCCAGCGTCGTCTGCGTTCCGAAATCGGTCGTGCCGAGCTGGAAAAGGAAAAAAACCGGCTCGCCGAATTTTTTCTGGGCGAAAATCAATGGGAAAAAGCCTTACCGTTTTTGCTCGAAGCCGAAAACTTCGACAAAGCCGCCCGAATCATCGCTGAAAAAGGCGGCGAATGGATTGCGGGCGGCGCAGGTTTGACGCTCGATAGTTTTATTGAAAAGATACCGGTTGCCATTTTGGATAAATTTCCGCGTGTTCTTCTGCACAAAGCCGAAATTGCACGGCTTCGCGGCGAAACGGATAAATCTTCAAATCTGCTGAATCGCGCCGTCAAACTGCTTGCCAAAGAAGCGGACAAAACGGGCGAAGCCGAAGCGTTGCATTCTTTGGCAAGTCTGGCGCGGCGCAAAGGCGCGACGGCGGCGGCGTTTGAAAATCTCGAAAAAGCCGAAAAATTGGTTGACGAAAACTCGGAAACATTTCTGAAATGCGCCAACACACGCGGACTTTGTTTGATCGCGCAAGGCGCGTGGTCGCCCGCCGAACAGCAATTTCGTTACGCGCTCGAACTCGCGGAAAAACAATCGAACGAACATTTTATTCGGCTGATTACGCATAATCTCGCGCTTCCCGCCGGATTTCGCGGCGATTTCGGCGAGGCTTTGCGCTGGTTCAAGCGGATTTTCCGCGACGGCGAAAACGACAAACCTCTGCCGCAGGAAGCCATCGGACACTTAAATGTCGCACGGCTTCATCTCTATCGCGGCGAATTCGAGGAAACCGAAAAACATCTCGAACGCTCGCTCGAACTCTGCCAGCTTTACAATTTAAAATCCCTGCGCGGCGAAATTTTCGAGGCTTACGGAAATTTTTACCGCGACAAAAACGATTTTACGCACGCCGCCGAATTTTACGAACGTGCCTTGAAATCGTTTGAAGAAGCCGATGTCAATCCGGCAACCCGCGAGCTTGACGAAGAACGCGCCAAATTTTATCTGCTTCGCGGCGATGCGGTCAAAGCGCGGAATCTTTTGGAGAGCCTGATTGAAAAACGGCGAAATTTAAATAACGAAATCGGCTTGAAAACCGCGCAACTCGCGCTTTGCCGGGTTCGTTTGGCGCAGGGCGAAATCGTTGATTTGGCAAAGGAAATAAAGCATCTGGCGGAATTTTTTCACGAGCAGAATCTGAATTATGACGAAGCCAATGCATCTCTGTTGCTTGCCGAAACCTATTTTGCCGAAGAAAACCGCAAAGAAATGCTGCCGTCTTTGCAGAGAGCCTTGGATTTGACGGCGCGGTTTGATTACGAACATTGGCTGCGCGGCGAAATTCGCCGAAATCCGCGTCTTTTTGCCGATGAAGAAGTCATCGAAAAACTTCCGCTCGATTTACGGGAAACAGTAGAGAGTGGAGAGTTAAGAGTAGAGAGTAAATCTTCCGACTCTCCACTCTCTACTCTTCACTCTCCACTCTCCGCAATCACCGATTTAACCATCAAAACATTTGGTTTTGTCGAGATTTTCCGCGATAAATCGAAACCTTTCGCGGCAGATGCGTGGACAACGAAACGCGCCCGCGATATTTTTTGCTATATTGCGACGAGCAAACACCGCCGCGTTGACAAGGAAGTTTTGATTGACGCATTCTGGGGCGATGAAGAATTGTCGGCGATTGAAAAGAATTTTCACCCGACGATTTCGCATATTCGCAAAGCTCTGAACTCGAACCAATCTTTCAAACAGAACTTTCTCGTTTTCCGCGACGGCGCGTATCAACTCAATCCCGAGCTTTCTTATTCGATTGACACGGAAGAATTTGAAACGGCGATGGCGGAAGCCGAGAAAGCCAAGCGCGAAAAAAATGCCGAACTGTTTCGCGAAAATCTTGAAAAAGCAAATCTCGCCTATCGCGGCGAATTTATGGCGGGCGTTTATGAAGATTGGGCGGAAGAACGGCGCAATTATTTTGTCGAGCAATATTCGCGTGTCTTAAATGCGCTGGCAAAACTCGCTTTTTCGGACAAAAGCTGGTCGAACGCACTCAAATATTCCAACTCGATTTTGCAAAACGACCCGTTTCGGGAAGACGCGCATCGTCTGATTATGAAAATCTACGCCGCCCAGGGCAAACGCTCGTCGGTTGTCGAACAATTTCAAACTCTGCAAACCCTGCTCAAAAAAGAATTGGGCGTTTCGCCCGCGCCCGAAACCCGCAAAATCTATCAGGAACTAACGAAATAAATCGCTCAACGTCAAAGAGTTAAACAATTCTCAAGATTTCCTCAAGTTTTATTCTATAACATCGAGTTCTCCCGATCATATCGGTTTTAACAGACAAATATTTGAAAATTATAAAAGTTTGCCCAACACTCTAAATGAATGTTGGGCAGTAAAAGGTGCGGAAAAAAGTTGAAGGGGTTTTCCGCACCTTTTTTTTCAAGCCAGCCTCAAGTCAAACTAATAATCGCTCAAGTTTTTCTCAAATGTCATCGTTTAATCTGATTTCAGTTTTTACAAACAAATATTTTTAGTACATGTGAGGAAAAAAACGGTGAGATTCAATCAAGTTTACGGCAAATTTTCAGGTTTGTTAATAATGCTCGTTATGACGGGTATTTTCGCGTTTCAAATGCAGGCGGCAACTTTGTCGCCGACTTTGCAAACACAATTGACCACGTTGACCGATAATGATTCGGTCGGAATGGTGATTGTATCGTTTAACACGACCAACGGTTTACAGAATTCGCATTTAAATGTTTTGCGTTCGGTCGGCATCACGGGCGGACAAACTTTTCCGACGCTCGGAATGGTCGCCCAACCGATGACGGTCGCGCAGGTTCGCGCATTGGCGGGCAATTCGGCGGTGCGTTCGATCTGGTCGAATGACCAGCTCGTTTATTTTATGAATCAGGCGCGGATGCTGACGGGCGTTGAAAAATTACGCTCGGACAGCGGTTTGACGCTGCGCAACGGCGGGATGCCGGTTTCGGGTGCGGGCGATTTTTCGGTGCTCGTGATTGATTCGGGAATTGACGCAACCCACGCCGATTTGCCGTTCGGCACAAAGGTCGTGCAAAACGTCCATCCGGTTCTGGCAACCAGCACGGTCAGCGGATTTACGCCGAATGTGACAATTGAAAATTTACCGAATACCGACGAATCGGTCGGACACGGAACGCACTGCGCGGGAATTATCGGCGGTCTCGGAACCCGTTCGGGCGGCAGCTATGCCGGCGTTGCGCCGGGTGCCAAAATAATCGGCGCGGGACTCGGCGCGGCAATTTTGGTGATTAATCCGCTCGGCGCCTGGGAATGGGCTTTGACGAATCAATTTCAATACAATATTCGCGTCGTATCGAATTCTTACGGACCGCTCGGCGGCGGTGAATTTAATCCCGACAACCCGCTGACGATTGCCAGCCGCATCGCATATGAAAGAAATATGACGGTGGTTTTTGCCGCCGGAAATGACGGCGCGGCGAAAAATACGATGAGTCCGTATGCGAAAGCTCCGTGGGCAATCGGGGTCGCGGCGGGAACTAAAGACGGCACGCTCGTTGATTTTTCATCACGCGGAACTCCGCGGGCTGAACGGCTTTCGGATAACAATCCGTTTAACGACAACGATGCGCCGACAATTACCGCGCCCGGCACGGGACGCGCTTTTGAAAGCAGTTTGGACAAATACGGATTTACCTCGGCAATCGCTTCGACCCGCTCGACTTCGAATTTAACTTCTAACGGAACGACCGCCGATGCGGAACTGCCCATCGGGATGATTCCGTTTTACACGCAGATTTCCGGAACTTCGATGTCAACGCCGTTCGTTGCCGGCACCGTCGCGCTGATGCTCGATGCCGACCCGACACTGACGCCCGATGAAATCAAACAAATTATTACCGACACGGCATCGAGAATGCCCGGTTATGAAGATTATGAAGTCGGCGCGGGCTACTTAAATTCCTACGCGGCGGTTGATAAAGTTTTCAATCGGACGAAAAATTACAAGAGTTTTCAGGACGTTTCGTTTAATACGGTTTTTGGCGAAGAACGCCCCGCCACACAGAACTTTCACATTGACTTCAATCCGGCAGTTTCGGGCGCGGCTTCGCAGAACGCCACGAATTTTACGGTTGACCCGAATATGAACGTGTTGGAAGTCAGCGCGGTCGTTGATACGGATCTGGAAGAAGGCACGGGCAATCTGGTCGGGATTCGGCTGACGGCTCCCAATGGCGCGGTTTATTCGACGGCGATTGATTTTCCGGTGATCGGCAGCAACCGCCGCGAAATCACGGTTGATAATCCGCAAGCCGGCGTGTGGACGCTCGAAGTTCGCGGCGCACGAGGTTTGGCTGCCGCTCCGCAAGCTAATTCGCCGACACAGCTTGCCTCGCCCGGTCCGGTTGACGGAACGGTTGTGCAAGTTAAATATATTCTGCCGAACATTGCCGATATTCAGGGACATCCGGAGCAGGCGCAAATTGAAACAGCAATCAAAAGTCGTTTGATTGATACTTACAGCGACGGCAGTTTCAGCCCGAATCAGGTCGTTACGCGGGAAGATTTGGCGCGCACGCTGGTCTTGAACACGTCGCTCCGCCAAACTCTCGGCAGCAGCCCGAAATTTACCGACGTTTCGGGAAGTTTCAGAAACATCGCCGAAGCGGTTGTCGCCAATGGCTCGACTTTGCGTGATTATAATTTCACGCCGGGCGGAATGATCGGGTTCACGGGAACGAGTTTCAACCCGTCAGGATCGGCTAACCGGCTTAATATGGCGGTGGCTTTTGTCAAAGCTCTCGGTCATGATGCCCGGGCGCGAAGTCTGGCGAACACGAACGTCACTTTTAACGGTTCGGTGCTTTCCGATAATGCACAGATTCCGGCGGCGCTTCGCGGTTATGTTCAGATAGCAATTGACAAAGGTTTGTTTGAAGCATTTCCCGCCGAAGTCATTCAAATCGCTCCCGGACAATTTCAAGCTCTGCCGGGACCGCGTTTCGAGCCGAATACGACTGTCAAACGCGCAACTCTGGCAGAAAAATTAAACCGGTTCAACACGCTGTTCACAACCGGCGGTTAAAACTTAAAACAAATCGGGCGGAAGTGAAAAAATAAGCTTTGGTTTCGATTTAATTCACTTCGTTCAACTTTGAAATAAATATTGAACGGCAAAAGAAGCGGGAAAATTCAAATATTTTCCCGCTTCTTTTTTGTTTCCTCAAGTTCGGCTCAAGTGCCTGATTTCGGCGCGTCAAGTTTTATTCAAGAGTCATTAATTAAAGTTGGAACATAAAGTTTTACAAAAAAAATATTTAGGAGAAAAGGGAAATGAAAAGCAAAGTTGAAACAACCAGAAAGGAAACATTAATTAGATTAGCAAGTGTGCTGATTGTTTGGGCGATCGTGATTACCGGCATCATTATGCCGATCACCAAAACCCAAGCCGCACCGAACGGCAACAGCGTCAGCTCGCTGACCGATTTATACCGGCGTTCCGCGCCGAATTTCGATTTGAATCTGTCGCGCAATCTGCAGAATCTACGGCAGATGACGAGCGCACAGACAGATGCGCTGAGCAATCTTAAACAGTCGGTGAACGCGCCGAATATGACGGCTCGCTGGAACGACTTCGGCGGCTCGCCCGATATGATGTATGATTTCGCGTCGGCACCGTTCGAAGGCACGCCCGAAGAAGCCGGTCGCGCTTTTATCGCCCAAAATGCTTCACTTTTCGGTGTTTCCGAATTGAATAACTTCCGCGTTTTCAGTCAAAAATCCGCGCTCGGCGGAAATTTGATTCGCTTTCAGCAGACTTTTAACGGCGTTCCGGTTAAGGATGGCGGAATCGGTCTGGTGCTGAACGCGAACAATCAGGTGATCATGGCTTCGGGTCCGTTTTTCAGCAATGTTGCGGTCAACACGCAGCCGACCTTGAGCGCGGAACAAGCGAAAGCCGCTGCCGCCGCTAACCTGAATCAATTTGCCGCGAATATTCCCTCGGCAGTTTCAAACTTACTTCAAAACGGTTTAAGCATCATCAGCCAACAGGTCAGCGCGATTGATAATGTCGAACCGCATCTCGGTATTTATCCGACCGCCGACGGCTACAAACTCGTCTATAACGTCGCGAAGTATTCAACCAACCCGTTCGGTTTGTATATGGTTTCGGTTGACGCGCACACCGGCGAAGTCGTCGCCCGAAAGGATTTTCTTAATTTCCAAACCGCACCGGGTCAGGAAACAGCCGATATTTACCCGAAGTATCCGACCATTACGCAGGAATTGAAAGATCAGGGCATCATCAGCAATTGTAACGGTACGCCGTGCGGACAAGAACGCGTGACGCTTCGCGGTTTCGACCCATCGAACCGCACGACCGGCTTGATGGGAACTTTAACGGGAACACACGCTTTGGTCAATAACGCGCTCGCCACCAAACAGCCGTTTCTCCAAGCCGGCCTCGGAACCTGGCATTTCCGCCAGAACAATGTGCCGCTCGAAGGACGCACCAACGAAATTGATCACTTTTCCGAGCCAGCCGAACACCAGGACGAAATCAACGCCTTTTTCTTTACGACCTATCTGCTCGAATACGTTGATTATCTGCACATCGGCGGCGACCGCGGAACATTCGGTTCAACCGGAAGTTTCCCGGACGATTATCCGAACAAAACAAACCCGCTGCCGGCAACGGTTCATATTCCCGACGTGCTGACACCGGTTGCAGGCGGCAGTTATCCCGCTCCGACCGACCCGATTTTTGCCGAAAAAGTTCTCGGTTTGGACAATGCTTTCGCACTCAATCTGACGAGCATCATCGAAGGCGTGACGGCGACCAAATCGCCCGTCGTCGTGAATCCGACATTCTACGGACACGGTTATTTCTTTAACGACCTGGCTCTGGAAGGAACGGTTCCTTACCACGAAGGAATGCACGCGATCACTTCGCCGATTGCCGGTCTCGAAGGCATCGAAGGCAGCGCATTGAACGAAGGTCAAGCCGATATGTGGGCTTTTACGATTACCGATAACGCTTCTTTGGGCGATTATGTCGTCAACGCTTTCAAATTTCGCCAACGCTTCCGCGATCTCGGACGCGACCCGAATTCGGTTGCCTATATCCGCAGCGCACGTTCGACCTTGAAATACAGCGACATCGCAACTTTGATTGACCGGACAACCGGACAACCCGATTTTGAAGAGCATTACGACGGCGAAATCTATATGTCAACAATGTGGGACATCCGCGAAATGTTCAATCGCATTTACCCGCAGAACACGACTTACAAACGTCCGCGTCCGAAAGACGGTCAGGCACTCAAACAAATCACGAAAGGGACGGAAATCTTTGAACGCGACTTTCTCGGTTCGATGTATATTCTCGGCACGACCGCGCCGGATACGATGGTCAAAGCGCGTGACGCGATGATCGTTGCCGATCAGCTGCTCTATCCGTCTGACGCGACCGATCCGGATGCGCCGGGCAAACACCGCTCGATGATCGAACAAATCTTTGCGGCGCACGAATTGGGTGTTAATGCTCTCGAAGTAACGGGCGGCAAAGCGACGATTTCAACACAGGTCACGCCGTTTGTCGGCGACCAGTCGGCTCCGGGCGTTCCGCAGAATATCCGGGTGATGCCGGCTTCGACACGCACCAACAGAGTTTCGTGGAATGGCGTTGCCGGCGCGGTTTCTTATGAAATTTTGAAACGCAAAACGAATCTTGCCAACCAGCGCGAACCGAACGGCAAACGCGAATATAACGACGGCGACGCTTCGACGACAGGCTTCCGCCACGTTGCTTTCGTTGACGGCAATCAGGTTTCCTACGAAGATAAAGGCAAAGTTCAGGAAGTTTTCGCACCGGCGGGCTTAAACAATCTGTTCGACAGCGAATATGTCGTTCGGGCGGTCGGCGTTAATTCAACGGGACAGCTCGGATTCTCGGCACTTTCAGGCGCGGCGCGTCCGACTGTGGCGCGACAGGATTTGACGACGCAGATTGATTCGGCGATCTCGAACGTGACGTTTGCGAACGGTGTTTTCGCATTCGACAATAAACTGACAAATGCGCGCGGCGCTTTCTCGGTTGACCAGACCGTCTATTCACCGATCGAATTCAAGATCATGAGTATTTCAAACCCGACCGTGACGGTGAAAAACGCGGACGGCGGCGCAAATACGTTCCTGTATAATCAAACGCTCGCGCTCGGACAAACTTCCAACGCCAAACGGCTCGAATTCAATAACCCGATGGCGCAGCTGTTCAGTTTCGACGCGAAGATCTTCGGTAATCAGTTTGCCGGTTCGACCAACGGAACAGGTTCGCAAAACGGCGATGGCACGAGTAACCCGCCGACTCCGGTATCGTATTCATTCTTTAACGAAACGAAAACCGGAACGCTCGTTTTCGGTGAACCGACTGCGACAACCGGCAACAGCGCAACCTGGGGCGATCCGGCATTTAAGGGAATTACCTGGGACGACATTCCGATTACGACCAAATCGGACGCGCTGTTTTTACAGGCAAACCTGAGTTCGCTGACAGCCGTTGATATGGACTTTCAACTCCGCACACAAGACGGCACAATTCTGTCGAGTTCAGCCGGTGCAACTGCCGCCGAACAAGTTTCGTCAGCAGTCCAGCCGAACACGACATATATCTTGCGTGTCAACGGTTTCGCGCACGGTCCGGCGGAATACACGATCGCTGTCAAGCAATTTTTGCCGAGCGGTTCGCCGAATGCCAATGACGGAACTGCCGGAACGGGTTCGCCGACCGGCGGAGCGACCGGGATTGTTTCAAAAATGGTTCGCTTTACGGTCAACCCGCTGACTAAAAAAGTGACTTTCCAAATCCTCAATTAACAAAGCTAAAAACGAGGTAAAAGAAGGCGAATCGTCAAATTAACGATTCGCCTTCTTTCTTTTTACAAGGATTCTTGATTTCTCAAGTCTGTTTCAAGAATCTCTCAAGCCCTGTCCTGTAATTTTAGAATCAGAGCAAAGGGAAATTTTTTAGTCAGGAGCGAAAGAGATGAAAAGATTATTTTACGGTTTTGCGGTTTTGAGTTTGGTTTTGGGTTTCCAGCTGGTTTCGTTGGGGCTGCCGAAGGTTGACGGCTTGTTGAATGAAAAAATCAATGCGCTGCCGCTCGGTTTAACGCCCGTCGTGATTACTTTCAACAGTAAACCGACGAGCGCGGATTTTTTGATGCTGCGATCCTTAGGCATCACGGGCGGATACAAGACGGGCGAGCTGCCGATGGTTTTGACGCTCGTCAACAAAACGCAGTTTAACGCTCTCAAACAGAAAAATAATATTCGCTCGCTTTACGCGAACCGCATTTTCAAACCGCTCAACAACGAAAGCCGAAAATTTATCGGCGTTGAAAGTCTGTTGGGCGATTTTATGGTCACGGCGATGAATCAGGGCTTGCCGGTCACAGGCAAAAATATCGGTATCGCCTATATTGACACCGGCATTGACGCGACGCATCCCGATTTGAAGCTCGGCGAAAACGTCGCGCAGAACGTCTTTTTCCCGACTGCCGAAATTCCGCTCAATCTGCCGACCGGATTTGTGCCGATCGTGCCGGTCGAAAACGTACCGATTTCGGATGTCGAAGGCGGACACGGCACGTTCGGCGCGGGCGTAACCGCCGGAACGGGCGCGGCTTCGGGCGGTTTTTATCGCGGCGTTGCACCGGGCGCAAAACTTATCGGCTTGACTGCCGGAAACGATGTCGGGCTTTCGACCTTCGCGATTCTACAAGCAATGGATTACACGCTGGTTCATCAATTTCTATACAATATTCGCGTCTGCAATAATTCTTACGGGACGACGCTCGCCAATCTGCCTTATTCGGCTGACGATCCAGTCAACACGGCGACCAGACTTATGCACGACCGCAATATCACGGTCGTCTTTGCCGCCGGAAACGATGGCGACGCGCCCGATATGATAAATCCATTTTCGGTCGCGCCGTGGGTTATTTCCGTGGCGGCGGGCGAAAAACGCGGTTTGGGAACACCCGCCGGTTTTTCGTCGCGCGGCAACGATAACGGCACGGGAACGGACACGCCGGGACAGCCCGCCGAACCGGACGCTCTGCCGAATCTGCGCCCCGACATTACGGGTTCGGGAGTTGACATCAAATCTACGCGCTCGAAAGCTCCGGGCGTCACGAACGTCGCGGGAACACTGCCGGTTTTTGTCGGCGCAAACGATCTTTCGACGATTCCGCCCGCTTTTCTGCCGTATTACACGACTTCGCAGGGAACGAGCTTTTCGACCCCGCAGGTTTCCGGCGTGGTCGCTTTGATGATGGAAGCGAATCCGCTTTTAACGCCCGACGAAATTATTACGATTCTGCGCCAGACGGCGAATCCGATGCCGTATGAAGAACGCGTCGTCGGCGCGGGCTATGTTGACGCGCATAACGCCGTCCGCCGCGCGCTCGCGCTTTCAGCCGTGCCGCATCCGGCGAATCTTTTCCCGTCGGTTGACCCGAACGCGCCGACGATTGTTGATGTCCGCGACGACCAATTGGGCACGACCGCGCAGGATATTGTCGAGGCGAAATTCAAATACAGCGCGGCGACGAATCAAATTATTTACACTTTGACGGTTGCCGATCTTTCGGTCAGAACGCCGAATATGCGTTGGACAATGACATCGAGTTTCGGGCAGACGCAGATTTTCGTGACGGCTTCGGTTGACGAAACCGCGAACACTTTCGAATACGGAAAAATTACGACTTTAGCGACCGGAACACAGAATCAGGAAAGCCTCGGCGCGGTTGATTCGGGTGAGATCGTCGGCAATCAAATAATTATCAAACTCGGTTTGGACAAAATAAACGCGGCGGTCGGCAGTAATGTTCTCGGCACGACCTCGACCGGAACGGAAGCCGAAGCGCAGATTCTAATCGGCTCGTCGCTTTCAGGCGGTCTGTTATTAAATTCCGATGCGGCGACCGGTTCGGATTTCAACGTCAGCGATAATTCGACAAATCCGACACCGACACCGACACCAAGTCCGAGTCCGAGTCCGAGTCCGACGGCAACTCCAACCGCGACCCCGACGGCGACTCCAACCCCGACTCCGACACCAACGGCGACTCCAACCCCGACTCCGACTCCGACCGTTACGCCGACACCGATGCCTTCGCCCTCGCCGCAGACCAACAACGGCAGATTTGAAGAGCGTTATTCCGACACATTGGATGTCGGCGAAGGACAGGTTTTGATCTCGTTCAGCGTGAGAAATTCGACGCTCGACGCGCAGATCAATCAAAACAAAGGCAATCAACAGATTTTCTTCGAACTGCTCGACGGCAATGGAAATCTGCTCGCAACCGCCGCAAATCAAAAAATTCTAATGCAGAATCTTTCGCCCGGAACCTATTATTACCGGGTTCGCGGCAGCGTCACCAAAGCGGTTGATTTTACGATCAAGAGCAGTCAATAAATCTCCCTTGAGCGTCAAATTATAAAATAAAAAAGGTCAAAGAAATGTTTGTTTCTTTGACCTTTTTTTCTAAAAATTGGAGGCTTCAGACTTAACCGCAACACAGGCTGAAATTGCTGCCGTTGCTTCCTTCCGGATCTAGCGGAGTTCACAACTCAAACCTTGTGCGGAGCCTGAAGCCATATAGCGATTTGGGATTGGTGATTTCGGATTTGGGATTTTAATTCAATCCGCAATCCCAAATCTAAAATCCGAAATCGGCGTGGCGGAAAGGGTGGGATTCGAACCCACGGAACCCTTTTGAGGTTCACAGCATTTCCAATGCTGCCAATTCAACCGCTCTTGCACCTTTCCGTAAAACTTTTTATTTTCAAAGAAAAACGGATTTCAAATCCGAAATCCGAAATCACAAATCTAAAATCGAATGGCGGAGAGGGTGGGATTCGAACCCACGGTGCCCGTTAAGGCACAACAATTTTCGAGACTGCCCGATTCAACCGCTCTCGCACCTCTCCGCACGAGCGAATTTTATATTTTAATGGTCTGAGGCGAAAAATTTCAAGTCGCGTTATCAATTAAACCTTTAGATTTTTGAAATTCGCGTTTTCGGCGGAAAAAATCCTGCATCAATTTGCGGCAATCTTCCGCCAAAACGCTCGAAACGATTTCGATTTTGTGATTGAGAAAATCGCTGTCGCAAATCTTAAAATGAGTTTCGACCGCGCCGAATCTTTCGTCTTTTGCGCCGTAAACCAGACGTTTGACGCGGGCATTGACGAGCGCACCGGCGCACATCGCGCACGGTTCGATGGTTGAATAGACGGTCGCGCCGGTTAGACGGTAATTGCCGATTTTCGCGGCGGCTTCGCGCAGAGCGAGAATTTCGGCGTGGGCAGTCGGGTCGTTTTTTGTGATTGTGCGGTTTCCGGCAACCGCTAATAGATTGCCCGCGCCGTCAATCAGACACGCGCCGATTGGAACTTCGTCCAGATTTTCGGCTTCGTGTGCGGCACGGATTGCTTCGCGCATCCAAAATTCGTCGGTTTCCGTCATCCTAAAAGGATTTTAGCGGACAAAAAAAGCAATTAAAAATGAAAGTTTGCGAAAATTGTCAAAATTCTTGCATCGAAAGTTGGAAAGTGATTAAATCTAAAATGGCATTAGAAGGGTTCACATTTATAATTTTTCAGTCCTAAACGCGCTATGAAAGACAAAGTTCGGTTTGATGATTTTTCAACCGACGAAGACATCCATATCAGCCGATTGCCAGCCTCTTTTCAATCGCTCGCCGAAGAAGTTCGCGCACGAAGCCAAAAGCCGAAATCAACGCCGATCACGATTGCCCAGAAACTTTCGCCTTCGGAGTTTAATACGGCGATGGTGCATTTTTATCGCGGCGAGATTCAGCGGTCGAATGTTTGGCGCGGACGGCTCGATGCGACGACGAATTGGGCGGTCATTACCGCCGGCGCGACGCTTTCGTTTGTTTTCAGTTCGCCCGATAATCCGCATTTTGCGATTCCGATCAATTCGATTCTCGTCACGATCTTTCTTTTTATGGAAGCGCGGCGGTATCGTTATTACGAGGTTTGGGCAAGCCGTGTGCGCGTTCTTGAAACAGGCTATTTTGCGCCGATGCTTTCGCACCGGACGATTCCGCCCGACAAAGAATGGGCTGACCATATTTCGGCGGATTTGATCAATCCGCATTTTACAATCAGCATCTGGGAAGCCTTGGGCAGACGGCTTCGGAGCAATTATCTGTGGATTTTTATTCTGCTGGCGTTAAGCTGGACGCTCAAAGTTTATATTCATCCTTCGCCGATTATCGCCAGCGGTTCAAATTACACGCCGACCGAGATATTTCTGCAACGCGCTTCGGTCGGACTCGCGCCGGGTTGGTTGGTACTACTTGTCGGATTTCTTTTTAACGTCTCGATATTTTTTATCGCTTTCGGAACATTGAAGTTGAGAGATTCGGCAAGCGAAGTTTTGCCGCTCGAAGATTTCGAATGGCATCCGCTCAAACAGGTTTCGGATTGGGCGGAAACAAGTCTGAAAAAACGAAACACCATCCGCCGCGCCAAAAAAGCCCGCCAGCGCGTCCGTTCGATTCACAAAACCGAGTCTTAGAAGTAAAAAGTAAAAAGTAAAAATAAAGAGTTTCCATTATCTCAAAAGTTTGATGGAACTTAAAAACTTTCTATTTTTTTTTGCCTTTTTACTTTTTACTTTTTACTTTTTACTTCTAAGACTGTTAGTTTTTTTATAACGATAAATTTATCAATCATAAGGAGAATAATTATTTATGCCATTAGAATTAGACGACCGTGGAAGAGCATTGGAAAACGAGTATTTTCGCAACAAAGAAAGAGAAATACTCGAAAAGATGAAGGCGAAAATCGAATCTGCCGAATCAAAAAGTTTAGAAATGCAATGCCCGAAATGTGACGGAACTTTGCACGAAACGAGTTTTGAGAGCATAAAAATTGACGTTTGCGACAAATGCCACGGCGTTTGGCTCGACGCAGGCGAACTCGCCCAAATTTCGCACCAAGACGAAAGCGGTTGGTTCGGGAAGGTTTTCGGTTAAATTCGGGAGAAAAATAAATGAAGCACTTGAGATATTTCGCGTTTTCGATACTGTTTTTCGCGTTGTCGGTGTCTGCTTTTGCCAAAAAGCCCGAAACGAAACAGACGGAAATCAAGACGGCTGTTCAAACTTCCGTTTCATCGCAAGACTTAAAATTGAACAGCAAATTGATGGCGCGTGAAATGCCGTATCGCGTGATTTTGCCGAAGAATTACGAGTCAAACAAAGCGGAAAAATTCGCGGTGCTTTATCTTCTTCACGGCTTAACCGGACATTTTAACAATTGGGCTGACAAAACGAAACTCAAAGATTACGCGACGAATTACAACTACATAATCGTAATGCCCGAAGGCGATAACGGCTGGTATTCGGACAGCGCGACCGTTCCGAACGACAAATACGAAAGCTATATCGTGCAGGAATTGATTCCTGAAATTGACGCGAAATTCCGCACATTTGCCGACCGCGAACATCGAATCATTGCCGGACTTTCGATGGGCGGTTACGGTTCGCTCAAATTCGGTTTGAAATATCCCGAAAAATTCGTCTTTGTCGGTAGTTTCAGCGGTGCGCTCGGCGCGGCTTCGTTCACCGCAAAAACTGCCGGCGCGATTGGCAAATCAATTGACGCAATCTTCGGAAATATTGATAGCGAAACGCGGAACTCAAACGATATTTTCAAAATCGTGAGGGAAATTTCGCCCGAAAAAATAAAAACTTTGCCGTTTATCTATCTTGATTGCGGCACGGAAGATTTCCTTTTTCAGAACAATCGTGAATTTGTCGCGCTGATTGTGGAAAAGAAAATTCCGCACGAGTTTCGCGAGCTTCCGGGCAAACACGATTGGGTCTTTTGGGATTCGCAAGTGCAGGAATTTTTGAGACTTAGCGAAAAATTTTTGATGAAGCAGAGCGCAATAACAAAATAATTTCCCGTTCCAATAAGCGGAGGAATTTATGATGAAAAAATTTTTATTCGCAATATTTTTAACAACCGCAATTTTCGGTTTAACGGTTTTCGCACAGAAAACGGTGGTCAACAACGCGAAAGCGAAAACGATGTTGCTCGGCAGACACAAACTTGCTTTGCAATGGGTTAGCTGGGATTATTTCGGCGTGGCGACCGTGACCAACAAAAGCGGCGTTTTTTATCTGAAAGGCGAACAAAAACAGCGCGGCGGAACTGATTTCGTCAAAGTGAACGGCACGATCACCGAAATCAACGCGAAAGACTTCAAGTTTGACGGCACGATCATCACGCAGGTCAGCCACATCAACGGCGGCAAACCTTGCGAACGGACGGGCGAAATGACGTTCAAAATCACCGGCACGCGCAAATATTGGCGTTTAGCGGAAATGGACAATCCGTGCGAAGGCGTGACGGATTACGTTGACATTTTCTTTCGTTAAAATGTTTTAACCGCAAAGGCACAAAGGACACAAAGTTTTATTTATAGCTTTGTGTCCTTTGTGTCGCGAAGCGGATGGTTAATTTAATAATATGTTGAATTTTGCAATCGAAACTGCTCGTGAAGCCGGACAAATCTTGCTCGAAAAGTTCGGGCGGAAGATAAATGTTTCCAAAAAAGGCGACATCAATCTCGTCACGGAAGCCGATTTGGCTTCGGAAAAAATGATTATCGAACGGGTCAAAAGTTATTATCCGAAACACGCGATTTTAGCCGAAGAATCGGGCGATGCCGTATTGCTTGACGGCGTGAACACCTGGAAATGGATTATTGATCCGCTCGACGGGACGACGAATTTCGCGCACGGTTATCCGTGTTTTTGTGTCACGATTGCGCTCGAACACGACGGCGAAATCGTCATCGGCGTAACTTTCGACCCGACGCGCAACGAACTTTTTGCGGCTGAACGCGGACGCGGCGCGACGCTCAACGGCAAAACGATCCGCGTTTCCGACACCGAAAAACTGAGCGAATCGCTGATTGTCACGGGCTTTCCGTATAACTTCAAAGAAAAAGAAAACTTTGCGCGGCATCTGACCGATTTTCTGCTTCATTCACGCGGCGTGCGGCGCGACGGTTCGGCGGCGATTGATATGGCGTATGTCGCTTGCGGACGTTTCGACGGATTTTGGGAAGAAGGCTTAAATCCGTGGGACGTTGCCGCCGGATATTTATTGATTGAAGAAGCGGGTGGACAAGTAACCCATTACAACGGCGAAAAATACGACATTTATTCACCGCCGATTTGCGGCTCAAACGGCTTGATTCATCGCGAAATGCTCGAAGTTCTTAAATAGTTCCAAGTTCCAAGTTGTATTTTGTTTTTAACTTGGAACCTACCTTGTGTGCAACTAAATTTTCCTTAAATATCGCGTAGCGATTACTTGAATTTAGCCGTGTAATTTATTGCACGGTCTTGTTTTAGCTGATTTCCTGTCGCCTCAGCGACAACTGAACGGGCGATAATTCAGTTGTCGCT
>JANODL010000104.1:0-3918 GCA_031412675.1 Acidobacteriota bacterium
TGGGTAGGTTCCTACAATCGGGGGAAAAGTCCCATAGGATTTTTGACAATTTGTTCTATTTACAAAGTTTAGTAGGATTTCTTAGTTCCCATTTTCTTCCAATTTCCAACTCAGAATTTTGGGAAGGTCAAATCCGACAGAATCTCTGGTTTTTTCTTCCGAGAAATCGTATTCGCCGTGAAAGTTAATATGCTGCCAGGTAATGATTGAGCTATTTTTGAATGTTTCCAACAATTCTTGGTTTTCATTTTTTCCTTTAAGTTCAGTCAGTCTTTGCGTTAAGTATAGATAGTTCCAACAAATAACCATATTTTCGAGCAGACGGCGGCAATTGGCGATGATGTCCTGCATTTGTTTATCGCCTTCGGAGAATTCCTGATTGTTGCCGAAGGCAATGGCTTTGGCGAATTTTTGAGATTGTTCGATTTTACTGAGCTGTTTTTCGATTGATTGGCGCAGTTCAAGATCATCTACATATCGCAAAATAAACAAGGTTTTGATAATCTTTCCGAATTCCTTCAAGGCTTGATAAAGCGGATGCTGATTCGAGTAGGAATTCAGACGCTTGAAAAGCTGCGAAGCCGTGGTTCTTTTAAGTTTGATGGTGGCAACGAATCTGAGGATCGAATCCCAATTATCTTCAATGATTTTGGTATTGATGTAAGCATCGGGTAAAATCGCACAGCCTTTTTCAGAATATATCTTTCTCTTTTCAA
This sequence comes from Acidobacteriota bacterium, assembly GCA_031412675.1. Classification (GTDB taxonomy): domain Bacteria; phylum Acidobacteriota; class Blastocatellia; order Pyrinomonadales; family Pyrinomonadaceae; genus JAFDVJ01. The sequence goes on from JANODL010000104.1 coordinate 717, forward strand.
ATGAATAAAGTTGGTGTTTGCAGAGAGTTTTCAGCCGTGGCGCGAAAGTGAATCCGAGCAGATGAGTGACGGCAAAGACGACTTCGGTAAAGCCGTGCGAATCGGTTGAATGAATATCGCTTTTGACGGCTTCGTTATGAAGCAATCCGTCAATTACATATGCGGCTTCTCGTTCGGAACTGCTGATCACAGTCGAATAAAAAAGCAGGTGTCTTTCGTCAATAAAACTATAAACCGACACGCCTTTTTCCTGACCGAAGTATTTGAAGGAATAATTGGCATTGAGCGACGGCACGGAAACGCCGTATTTTTGTCCGTCGCTCGAAGTATGAAGTTTATCTTGATACCGGCGGTAAAGATTGGGCAGTTCCATCTGTCCGATAAAATCAACCAAACGCGAGTTTGCCGCCAGCAGATTTTCATTTGAAAGAAACCAATTGACTGTATTTTCCAGTTCGGTTTCGTTGATGTTTTTGGCGATGTGAGATATTTTCCCGATGCCGATTTCGCAACCATACCCGATGATCGCAGCACAAAAACTGCGGTTTGACGGGCGTTTTAATTTACTTGAGCTTTGCCAGTGGGCGAATTCTTCAAGAAAGTTAGTGGCTTGGTTGACGGTTGAAAAGACTTCGCCGAGCGAGACCCGTCGCCGGGTCGGAAAATAATGTTTCAATCCACTCAGTTCGGTCTTTTCAACGGGCGGGGTGAAAATTGTCCAATCGTCCGTAGTTTTTGGTTTGAACCACTGGTTATTTTTCAGTTTTTGATTAACTTCAAGGAAAGTTTGATGAGTGATTTTTGACAATTCAGCTTGAACTTCTGCGAAATTTTGCCAATGATCAAGATCTGCTTTTTCCGGTAAAATTGAAGAGTTCGTTTTCCATTCGGCAAGTGGAATCAGATAATCTTCCAGGGATCGGTATTTGTGCGAAGCTGTAAAATTGACTGTCCCTGATTTAATCCCGCCGGCGATCTTTTGAAAAAGCAGAAATTTGTAGAGTGAAACAGGAAATTTTTTATCGTCGGAATTAGTTGCATTTTGTTCTTTTTCCGACAAAAATTCACGCGGAGCGCGTCCGTCGAGATGTCCGTCATTGATTTGAAAATGCTGCAAGGCGTTAAACAGATCTTTATGGACGGTTTTCTCATCAACTTGCAAAAGCCTGATTATATCAGCGGTCCGCTTTTGCAGAGTCAGGGATTTTTGCTGAAGAACATTATAAAATTCATAATCATCGGAGGCAGAATCAGTGTCGGCAAGCATCTCGGACATTAGATTTTCAACCACCGGTCGCGAGGCGTGAAAATTTAGCATGACGGCTTTAATTTGATCGATCTTTTCGTCAATCGGTAACTTCTCGGATGCGACAATTTGATCAACCGAGACCATCGGCTGAAAAACATCCGTTTGGACTGTTTGCACGAAGGAGTGCAATTCGGAGCGTTTTTTCCGGCGTTCCCGAAAAATCTTGTCGCGTAATTCCTGAGTTGCGCAATTGGTAATGTTTTGGACGGTTTGCAGAAATGAATCAACGACCGCATCCTGATAACGAAAAGTTTGTGAGGCGATAAAGGCAAGCAGATGCAAATATCGGGTTTCATCCTTTTGGCGGGAAATCTGAAATAATTCGGACTTTAAGACCGAATTCGCATAATAACGCAATGTTTCCAAACTCAAATCGAGTTTCACGATGACATCGGAGATTTGTTTGTAAAGTGATTGGAGAAGATTCCAGTCATTAAGATTTGATTTAATGTCTGAAGGTTTAAGAGATTGCGAAGGATTTTTCAGCAAGGTTATTTTTGCGCGAAACCCGGTTCGGGTATTTTCCGAATCCGCATCTGCATTGATTTCCAAAGTTGATTCTTCTTTTTCCAAAAGTGAATCCAGTAATTGTTTTTGTTCCACAGAAAGTGACTCTTTGATAATTTGACTGAGGAAAAGTTTACGCCGGTAAATTTCCCGCGAGATGTTTGTTGACAAAAAATCGTAACCGGGCAGAATAAACTTACGGCTGTTTAGTTTTTTGATCGTTTGGCGGAAGACCTCCGCCGGACGCGTGAATTGTTTGACCGAATCGTTAATTTCGAGAATTAACTGCTCTTTGTCAATTTTCGTTAAAGTGCGAAAACCGAAGAATTCGGCAATAATTTTCCGGTTACGAGCTAGGTTCTGTTTGGGGGTTTCTAAAGAAATCGGATTCGGCAAAGATAAACGACCGGCAACAAAAGCGATGTCGGACTCGTAGAATCGGCTGCCAAAAAAGCGTTTGGCGGCGCGGAAATATCCGGTTTGAAGAACAAAAGCGATCTTGCCGGAAGAATTTCGTAAATTTTGGACTTCCTTCATTAAATCAATCGGCAACGCGAAAAACTTTTTTCTGTTGAAACTATCAAAGCGCGGCGGCGATTCATAATTTCTGATTTCGGTAGGCGTTAAAATTTGGACGGTTGACATAAAACATACTCACTACAAAAGAAGCATATTGTCAAGAGTGGTCAGATTAAAGTATAATAAACATCGAAGCGAAAGCGATCTCAAAAGACTCGCGCCAACTCTCGTAATGTAAAGAGTAATAAAATGCCGACAGAAATAAACGAAACAATTGACCAAAATGCCAAGAACTTTTTGACAACGAGCGAAATGAAAAAGTTTCTTGAAGCTGCCCGGAAAGGCAGACACGGTGTGCGGGATTATTGTTTAATGCTGATGGCTTACCGACACGGACTCCGAGTTTCGGAATTGATTGATATTCGACTTAAAGATCTTGATTTCGACTCGGCAAGAATTTATGTGCGTCGCTTGAAAGGAAGCCTTTCGACTCACCAGCCAATCGAAGGCGACGAACTGAGGGCAATCCGAGCGTGGCTCAAAATCAGAGAAAATTATCCGAACTCAAACTCGAATTATCTGTTCCTGAGCGAACGCGGTCCGATGACCAGACAATCAATCAACTATCTGGTTGAACGAATCGGCAAACACGCCAAATTGGGTTTCAAAGTCAATCCGCATATGCTGAGGCATTCGACCGGTTACTATCTGGCAAACAAAGGCTGCGACACCAGACTTATCCAGGACTATCTCGGACATCGAAATATCACTCACACAGTTCGCTACACGCGAACCTCAGCTCACCGATTTGAAGGACTTTGGCGGTAAATCCTATGGGACTTTTCCCCCGATTGTGGGAACTTACCC
>JANODL010000105.1:0-14232 GCA_031412675.1 Acidobacteriota bacterium
TCAAAACCGCCCGAAAGTCCGATTACCAAATTCGCCTGCGTGTAATTGTCACGATAAAAATCCTTTACGTCCTGCAGAGTAATTTTTCCGAGTGATGAAACCGTTCCCATCGAATGATGTTGATAAGGATGTCCGGCGTAAATAATATTATAAAGCCTTTCTTTACCAAGTTCTTCGTCATTTCCTTGCCGCAAACCGGTTTTCAAAAAGTTCGTCGCGTCGTCTTTAAGGCGCGAAAAATCCTCGTCCCGAAAACCCGGCTCCAGCAGCATCTGACTGATGAGCGCGTAATATTTCGGCAGATTATCAACGTGCGCCGCGCCGACAAAAGTCGTCATTTCTTTATCCGCCTGCCAGCCGAAACCGGTTGCCATCGGATAAAACTGCTCGACGATCTGGTCGTAAGGCAAAATTTTCGAGCCGCCCTGCGCGAGCATCGCCGCCGTCAAACTCGCCAGACCTTCTTTTCCGTCGGGATCGTCAATCGAACCGGTCAAAAATTGAATGCGAAGCGAAACGAGCGGTGATTTTCCCGGCTGAAAAACCGTTGCGATTGATGAATTCATAGATTTTGCGGGCATTGTCTTCCGATTTTGCGCGAAAATCGGCATTACAGTCAGAACATAAATTAAAATTGCGGAAGTGAAAACTTTTAGCTTCATAAAATTTTTAGACATAATGTTTCTTACGGAATAATCTCAAAAGAATCGCAGTGACGCGGGCGAAAAACGCTGAAATGTCGGCGGTCAACCGTCAAAATACGCCTGATGTCGAGTCTTTCGGCGATAGCGACAATCACGCAGTCAACCGAATCAATATTGTTATCCGCGCATTATTCCAATATTTCGGCGGTGCGCTCCAAATCCTTTAATCGATTCGTAATAGGTGTAATTCCCCGTAGCTCTGCTACGGAATATACTGTGTGAATGAGTCAACTCATTCGGAAACAGCATAACGTCAACATCTTGCTTTATCACATCGTCTGTCCGGCAAAGTACCGGAAAGCGGTCTTTACGGCGGAAGTGGATGAGAAACTCAAGGAAATATGCGAAGAAATATCATTACGTTACGAAATTGAGTTTCTGGAAATCGGAGTTGACACCGACCACGTCCATTTTCTGGTGCAGTCGGTACCGAGTTACAGTCCGACAAAGATTATGCGAACGATCAAGTCAATCACGGCGAAAGAAATATTTCGGCAGATGCCGGAAGTGAAAAAACAATTGTGGGGAGGCGCATTCTGGAGTGCCGGGTATTTCATCAGCACGGTTGGTTCGCATACAACCGAAGATGTGATAAAGCAATATGTCAAAGATCAAGGCAAGTCGCAGGAGAATATTCAACTTCGCCTTTTTTGATACCTCGCGGCTCTGCCGCGCGGAATTTCATTTACACATTCTTTCTCGACAAACTTGAAACGCCATCCGGCGAATATCTACATCTAGCCCGCCGCAGTCAGCAGATTCGGCAGGCAAGTGGAGGTTTGTGCTCGACTGCTTCTTTCATAGCTGATTTGTTAGATTGCGTTTTAACTTTCAAAAGACTTTCTTTCACGGCACAAAAACTTGATTCATCGGACTGCGTTTTGCCAATGACTTTCTCAACGACGATAGCGGTGGACAAATCGGAGAACGCACAATATCTTGAAAACTCGGTTTTTGCACATCTCTTGGAACAGATGAAATTTGTCCGGCAAATAATTCTACATCTGACAAATCTATTACGCCGCTAGAATTTTTAAAGTCAGTTCCGTATGAAAAACTTAACAGATTCACTTCGGAAGCGTTTCAGCTAGAAATTGCCTGACATTTAAAGCTGTTGTCGCTGAAATGTAATCAACTAAAACATCCTGCACAACCCAAATTGTTTTCCCGTTCCAGTTCAAAGCTATTTCGCTTTTGGCGATAAGTTGGCTTGCCATTCGCGCCCAAACTTGACGATAGTTAATTCCGGGTGCGCTGTGTGGTTTGTTGAGCATCGCGTCCGCAAATGCCATCGGAATCGTGTTGCCTTTGTTTTTGTTTCCGCCGGAAGTGCTGGAAGTCATAATTTCAATTATGCTCGGCGTTCCCAAAGGACAATATTCAACAAAATACTCGTTTCCTCTTTTAGCAATCGTATAACCGCCGGATTCAAAAATGCGCTGCCAAGCGTTCCAACTTCCGCCAAACTCTTCAACAATTTCTGTTTCACTCACAGAACCGATAGGCATTAAAACATAATCAAAGGTGTAGTCGAAAGAAATCCGCAAATCGTTGACGGTTTCTTTATACTTGATTTTGACTTCACTCCAAACGCCTAATTTTGTGCCTGACGAATAACCGAGAACATTCAAAGTTTTGGACTCCGAACTTTTCTGATGCGTTCGTTCTCCGACGCGTTCGCGTCCTAAAACAAGAAGTCGTCGAGGGCAAACAATCCAAGGCGTTGTGTCCGGCAAAAGTTGAATTGAACAAACGCCCGCCGCGAGTTTTGACCGATTCGGAAAAATTGCAGCCAACTCACGATTTCGGGTCAGGTCAATTTGCGAAGAATAACGATTACCACCGCCGTCGCAATCGCGTCCCATAAACGGACAACGTGCGGCTAAACGATTGGTCGCTGCCTCTTCGGACTCATCGCTGATTGGATAGCCGAAGATTTCAAAGAGTTTTGGCATTCAATAGTTCTCCTGATTGATTTTGCAAGAACATAAGCAAGCGGCGGCGGCACGGAGTTAGCAACTTGGCGATGTTGGTCAAGGTTACGAACTCTGCCGGAACGTCCTCGAATCGGTCCCTTTAACAAATAATCATCGGGATAACCGTGTATTCTCATATATTCACGCGGCGTTAAATATCTATTTTCCAACGGGTGAAAGAAAATTTCTCCACAACGCAAAGTATTTGACGGTTCAAACCTTGAAAGTCGTCGGAATTTGGTTGTGTCCTTCTTGGTTAAGTTACATCGTTGCTCGGCTGGAAGGTGCAACTCTTTTGCCAAATGCGAACCTTCCGGCACTCCGTTAATTCGTCGTCTATCGCCTTCGGGCGTTACGTCCAAATGACTGTCTTCGGGCTGATAACTTTTTATCGGCAATGGCGCGGACAATCCTTCAAGCGCATCTCCAACCGTCCTGTATGGCGGAAGCGGAAATAAAGAAACTGTTTGCTTGCCGTGTCCGTGCGTGGCTGGCGGAAACTCAAATCCGTTCGGTTTTTTTGTGGCGACAATAAAAACCCGTTGCCGTAACTGTGGAACTCCATAATCCGCCGCTAAAACAGTTTTCCACTTCGGCACATAATCAAGTGCTTGTAATTTGTCCAGCAATATTTCAAACACACCGCCAATTTTTCCGTCCGGCGTTGGCGCGTTAAGCAAACCTTTGACCTGTTCAATCAAGATGGCTTTAGGACGGAAAACTTCGGCAAAACGAACCATCTCAAAAAGGAGCATTCCGCGTTCGTCGTCAAGACATTGCCGCTTGCCGATTTGGGAAAACGCTTGACACGGCGGACCACCACAAAGCAAATCCAATTCGCCCGCTTTTAATCCAAGCTGCTCCATTAGGTTTTCCGGCTCAACGGTGCGAAGGTCATCTTCAAGAATAAGAGTTTTACGTTTTTCGCGTGTCGCGGCGGCGCGTAGAGTTTCGCAACAATGCGGGTCAATTTCCATACAAGCAAGCACATCAAAACCCGCCTGCATAATTCCTACGTCCATTCCGCCTGCACCGGAAAATAAGGAAACGGCGGTCATTTGACGTTTAACCATTGAAATAAATTAGCTCCTCTGTGTTATGTCTAAACTACTCAAACTTAACACAAAATTATAACTTTCTCCATTCTCTCATTCTTCAACCGTTTGGAATACCACGAGCAATCTAACGGCTGAGAGTGCGACACGAAGTCGCGTAAATAGCTGTGATGCTGAACGAAAGTTCTGACATCACCCGTCATTCTACTGACGGTATCCTACCACAGCAAGCGTCATTGGTAACGATGAGGTTTGAAGCCTGTGGAACAATGTAACCGTTGCTTTCAGCATCAAGAAGGCACGGAGCTAGGATTGAATGGTATGGACAACATAAGTGAATTGCTGATAAACGTCGTAAGTTATGACAAGCCAAAGATGCTGACAGGCTTGAACCAAAAGGTAAATGGCTAGGAGTTAAGGCTTCTCAGTTCTTAACCGTAGATGTTATGCCATCGGCGAAAAGGCAAGTCCTAACCCATTCGGGTATTTATGCGGAACGTGGAAACCCCGTAATCTTCCTTTGCGAAAAGGAAAGCAAACCGTAAGGCGAGCCGAAAAGATTGCGGACATAGGAAAACGGAGAAAGCGAATGCCGCGCTGTAATGGCACGGATAAAGATTGAAACATTATCTTACGCGAAAGCGGGCAGACTTCCGTTCGGTCTTAACTGACAAGAAAACTTGTCGAACCGACTTAGGAGATAAAGCAAATGACAACCGAATCAGCAATGAATCAAGTTGGTGCGATTTCCCGCGTTACAGAATGGCACTCTACCGATTGGCAGAAGGTTAATCAAAACGTGCGTCGGCTGCAAGCGCGTATTGTCAAGGCAACACGGGAAAAGAGATGGAACAAGGCAAAAGCCTTACAACATCTGCTTACCCACTCGTTAAGCGGCAAACTTTTTGCCGTCAAACAAGTAACTGAAAACTCTGGAAAGAGAACATCGGGAGTGGACAAGGTAACTTGGGAAACACCCGAAAAGAAGATGACGGCTGTGCATTCGCTCAAAAGCAGAGGTTACAAACCTTTGCCCTTAAAGCGCGTGTATATTCCAAAATCAAACGGCAAGATGCGACCTTTAGGTATTCCGACAATGAAGGACAGAGCAATGCAGGCTTTATACTTGCTTGCCCTTGACCCGATTGCGGAAACGACGGCTGACCCAAACTCTTACGGCTTTCGTAAGAATCGGTCAACCAGCGATGCCATCGGACAATGTTTTATTACTTTGAGTAGTAAGCAATCAGCCCAATGGATACTTGAAGCGGACATCAAAGGCTGTTTTGACAATATCAGCCACGAATGGATGTTAAACCATATTCCAATGGATAAAAACATTCTCAAGAAATGGTTGAAAGCGGGTTATCTGGACAAGAATACTCTTTACCCGACGGATGATGGAACGCCGCAAGGCGGTATCATTTCGCCCGTCTTAGCCAATCTAGTGCTTGACGGCTTGGAAGAAAAGTTGAGAACTAGAAAAGGCAAACAAGGGTTAGTCAATCTGATTCGATACGCGGACGACTTCGTCATTACAGGCAGAACCAAAGAACTGCTTGAAAGCGAAGTAATGCCAATTATCACCGCGCATTTGAAAGAGCGCGGTTTGGAACTCTCGACAGAGAAAACCAAAATAACTCAGATTGACAAAGGGTTTGATTTTCTCGGTCAAAATATACGCAAGTATAAAAACGGAACGATAAGAAAACTTCTTATCAAACCATCTGAAAAGAATACCAATTCATTTTTAGATAAAGTCCGAGAAATAATCAAGCAAAATCCGACAATGAAAGCCGGAGAACTGATAAGAATACTCAATCCGATTATTCGAGGTTGGGCAAATTATCATCGGCACATTGTCGCTAAAGTAGCATTCAATTCAGTTGATTCGATTATCTTTGAATGTTTATGGCAATGGTCAAAACGCAGACACCCGAATAAAAACCGAAGTTGGATTGTAAAGAAATACTTTACATCTGTCGGCGGCGATAATTGGGTTTTTAGCGGCATCATTAAAGGACGCGACGGGCAACCGAAGAATGTCCGCTTGATGAACGCCGCAAGTGTGTCAATCAAACGACACATCAAAATAAAAGTAGAAGCTAATCCTTATGACCCGACTTGGGAAACTTACTTTGAACGTCGTCTTGATGTTCAAATGGAAGCAGACTTGAAAGGTTATAAGAAACTTCTACGCCTGTGGTTTGAACAAAAAGGGTTATGTCCCGTCTGCGACGAGAAAATCACGAAGATAAAAGGTTGGCACAGCCATCATATTATCTACCGTGTTCACGGCGGAATAGACGGAAACAGCAACCGTATTCTGTTACACCCGAATTGCCATAATCAAGTTCACTCGAAAGGATTGGAAGTTGTGAAACCGCGTTCCGCAAGGAGCGTTAATAAGGCTTGAGCCGTGTGCGGGGAAACTCGCAAGCACGGTTCTTAGGGGAGGGAGTGGTAGCAATACCACTTCCTTACCCGACTGACGTGGGGCGAAACCAGCCACAGACAACGTAAAATTAACCACGCAAGATTTTAAAGAGTAGCTGTTTCGCCCTCACCTCCAATGATTTGTTGGGCGGCGCGTTTAGCTAGAGAGCCGATTGTTCCTACTCTAGCCGTGCGAAAACAAGCTATTTGGTTACCGGTGTGTCCGTGTAATAGGCAACGAGCCATTTTCCGCCGCGTTTGACATAAATCGCTGACCCGCGAACGCTTCCCGGTAGCGTTTTCCCGCTGCACACCCCGTCCTGCATTCCCGTAAAAGTTATCAGAGCCGAGTTCTTGTCAAGCATTAGAAACTTGAAGTTGTCCAGCGAGTAACTTTTTATTTCACATTCGCTGCCCATAAATTTAACGACTTGCGATTTATTCGCTACGCCTTCTGAATTGACAAACAAAGCATCCTCCGTAAGATTAGTTTGGAACCAGGAACTGTTTTTATTTTTCCACGCTTCCCACCCTTGTTTTTCCAGAGCGATAATCTGCGTTTCAACTGAATTGCCTTTGTCTTTCGACATTTTCGTTTGACCAAAAGCAATAGATGACGCGGCAATTGCTATCACCATAATTATAAGCATTTTCTTCATTGTTTTTTCTCCTATAACTGAATAATAAGGATGACTGAAAAAGCGTGTTATCTGACGGCGCATCCGTGTAACCGATAGCCGCCTAACGGCTGAGATGACGTGGGGCGAAACCGCCAGCGTCAACGTAAAAGGTAATGGACGACGCGATAACAAAGTCGCTGTTTCGCCCTCACGTCCATTGAATTGTTCGATTGCGCCGTTATTTTTTACTCGGCTGTTCTGCAAACAACTCTGTCAATAAATCTTCAACTTTGGTGTCTTTTTTCAACTTTGGAAAAATGACATTTCCGCCTGTTTCTTGTGCAAATTTCTTGAGATACTTTTTAGAGCGACCTTGAGAACTGCCAAAATTTATTCCAGAATCAAGTTCTTGTGTCAGCCCAATAGCATAAACTTTTACGCCGCTTTCCTTCAACTCCTTTATCAGTTGCTTGTCTGTAACTTTGCTAGCACGGTCTTCTCCGTCTGTTATCAAGACGATAATTTTTTCCGACAACTTTTCGGAATCTGCTTTTGCAACGATGGTTTTTGCCATTGAACGAATCGCGTCCCATAAAGTCGTTTGTCCTCGTGCAACGTTCACGCCGTCAATATATTTTTCAATGGCGTTTTTATCCTGACTCCATTCAGTTCCAGATGTAACCACCGCAAAGAAATTTTTTGTATCTTTAATGTCGCCTTGAGTTTCAAAATTAAACACAGAAACGATGCCGCGCTTGCTCGCATCTTGGGCAACCGCTTTGCCGAGAGTTTTCACCGTTTCTATTTGTGTAAACATTGTTCCAGTATTATCGAGCAAAATTCCATAAGCGGCTTTCTTTTCGCCTTGTGCAAAAGTCAAAGTTGGCGAGAACAGAATTACTAAAAATAAAACCAAATATAAACGTAAGATATTTTTCATAATTCTTTTTAATTTACTCGTCGTTTTCACCACGAGCAATCGAACTTTGTATTGAACCGACTTGTGTCGTGTTAAGTAAGTTAATTTATACTCTCCAAGATGTTTTTTTGTCAAGAAAAATTTGCTTTTTCAAATGGTTTAGGATATTTTGCATAGCTAAACAGGTAATTCCGTTTAATAAATTTAACACGACTAAAGTCGGGAGCTATATAATGTCTGAACTTTTAAATCGAACTCGTTCTGTCATGCGCCTAAAGCATTATAGTTACAAGACCGAAAAGATATATATCTATTGGATGAAGAAGTATTTTCATTTTCATAACTTGCGGCATCCGAATGAGATGGGGGCAATAGAGGTCGAGGCTTTTTTGACTAATTTGGCGGTTGAAAATAAAGTTTCCGCTTCTACACAAAATCAAGCCCTTGCCGCTCTTTTATTTCTTTATCGTGAAGTTTTAAAAATAAATCTGCCGTGGCTCGAAAAGTTTACTCCTGCAAAAAAATCCAATCATTTACCCGTAGTTTTGACCAAGGAAGAAGTTAATTTAATTTTGTCGGAATTAAAGGGAACAAATTGGATCATCGCCAATTTGCTTTACGGCTCAGGGTTACGGCTGACGGAAGCTCTGCGCTTGCGCGTCAAAGATTTGGATTTTTCCTATAAACAGATAATCGTGCGCGACGGAAAAGGCGGCAAAGACCGCGCCACCGTTTTGCCCGAAAAACTGATTGAACCGTTAAAACGGCAGTTAGTCGTAGTCAGGAAGATTCACGAACGCGACTTGAAGCTCGGACTCGGACGTGTGGAAATGCCTTTCGCTTTAGCCCGAAAATATCCGAATGCCGAACGCCGAACGCGAATGGATTTGGCAATATGTTTTCCCATCGAAATCCTTAAGCAAAAACCCGCGCACGAACGCAACCGGACGACATCACCAAAGCGAGGCGAGTTTGCAAAAACCTTTTCGGCAAGCGGTTATTAAAACAAATATCGCCAAACAAGCCAGCCCGCACACGCTCCGACATTCTTTTGCAACTCATCTGTTGCAAAATGGTCAAGACATTCGCACGATTCAGGATTTGCTCGGACATAAAGAACTCACAACTACAATGATTTATACACACGTCCTGCAGTCTAACCGCCTCGGCATCAAAAGTCCGGCTGATTTTTTAATCTAAATTTGATGCGAGTTCCTAGTTTTCCGCAAAGTGTTTTTCCACAAATCTCTGTTTGTGGTAAATTTTCCATTGTGAACAAAGACCTCGAAATCTGGCAATTTGCCGCCGCAAGATTGAAGCAAAAAGAATCGGTAATGCTTCTCGTAGTCGCGGAAAGTTCGGGAAGCAGTCCGGGCAGACAAGGCTTTAAAATGATTGTCGCGCGTGATGATTTGGCAGGAAGCATCGGCGGCGGCGTGATGGAAGTGTCGCTCGTCGAACTCGCTAAAGGAAAAAGAAAAAAGGAAAAAGGAAAAAATAAATCCCAAATCCCAAATCCCAAATTGTTGAGCAGGTTCATCAGAAAAACTCGCCGAATTCGAGCGGGATGATTTGTTCGGGCAAACAAACCGTTATTTTTGTTGAGTTAAATCCTTCGCATCTTAAAGCGATCCGTGACATTATTCATTCACTCGAAAATCAACTGCCTTGCCGATTACAGATTTCAAATTCCAAATTCCAAATTTTAGAAAAGCCGCCAGACGAAGCGGATTTTTGTTTTGAAAGACCGAGCAATAACGAATTTGTCTATGAGGAAAACCTCGGTTACAAAAACAAACTTTTTATCATCGGCGGCGGACATTGTGCGCTTGCGCTTTCGGAATTGATGTCGAAGATGGATTTTTACATTACGCTTTTTGATGATCGTGCGGATTTGAATACTCTGGCGAAAAACGAATTTGTTCACGAGAAAAAAGTTATCGAATCTTATAAAAAGATCGGCGATTTTATTGAGTCAGGTGAAAATGTTTACGTTGTCGTGATGACGCTCGGGTATAAATTCGACGAGATTGTCATTCGCCAACTTTTTGATAAAAACTTTAAATATTTCGGCGTTCTCGGCAGCCGTGCGAAGATGAAAACGCTTCTAAGAAATCTTGAAAAAGAAGATTTCGACAAAGAAAAACTCGCCCGCATCCGCACGCCGGTCGGCTTAAAAATCAACAGCCGCACGCCCGAAGAAATCGCCGTTTCCATCGCGGCGGAAATCATCGCAGTCAAAAATTCAATTTAAAAATTGTTTGAGAAAATCCTGAACGTCCATATCGTAAATCGGCACGGGAAATTGTTTTTTCAAATCGGCAAACTGCATCCCGTCGAGCAAAATCGGCTCGTCTGATTTAATCGTATGTTTCGGAATAATCACAAAATCGCCTTCGATTTTGTCTTTGACGGCAAGATAATCTTGTCCCGTCAAAAGTCCCGCGACCGCGACATCGCCGCCGAAATAAGTATTCGGAACGGCGAGAACTTTCAGTTTTGAATGTAAAACCGAGTTTAATTTTTCGATTTGTTCCGCGAGAATCGGCGCAAACATTTCGCCTGTCAAAATCGTGCCGTTGAGCGATTTTGGATTTTGGATTTTGGATTTTGGATTTTTCGGCTTGATTGCTAATTTGTGAGTTCTGACATTTTCGGCAAAAACCCAATCCGCTACCGCAGATGGTTCTGACTTTTTCGCTACCTTTTTCAGCAAATTTTCAAACGAATTGAGAAACGAGCGAATCATTCCGACACCATCTTCGATTTGCGGATAATTCCCGTAATGCTTTCGTGAAGGAATTGGCAAACCGGCTTTGATGTAGATTTCATCGCCTAAGAAAGCGAATGTCACGCCTAATTTAGCGCGAAATTCCTTTTGCAGTTTTTCGACTTCTTTGATGGTTTGGCGGCAAAATTCGGGCGTGACTTTGGTTAATCTTTCATCCGTGTTGTAGCGCGTTAAGGCAACCGGAACGACCGCCGTTGAAACAATTTTCGGATAATGCGCGGCTAAATCGCGCAGGGTTTTTTCCAGTTGTTTGCCGTCATTAATGGTCGGACAAAGAACGACTTGCGCGTGAATTTCGATGTCATTGTCGAGCAAGGTTTGAAGTTTATCAAAAATATCGGCGCGTTTTTCGTCAACGCCGAGCAAGTATGCGCGGGTTTTCAAATCGGTCGCGTGAACCGAAACGTATTGCGGCGAAAGACGTTGTTCGACAATTCGTTTCATCTCGTCGGGCGTGATTGACGAAAGCGTCGTATAATTGCCGTAAAGAAACGACAGGCGAATGTCTTCGTCGCGCACGAAAAGGCTTGGGCGCGCATCTTCGGGATTTCCCTTGCAGAAACAAAATAAACATTCGTTGGCGCATTGGCGCGGGACGATTTGCTCGAACATCAAGCCGAAATCCTCGCCTTCTTCGCGTTCGAGTTCGATTTCCCATGTTTCACCGCCCTGTTTTTTGACCGTCAAATCGAGCTCCGTTTCGCCCGAAGTTTGAAAGCGAAAATCGAGATAATCGCGCACCGTTCGCCCGTTGACTTTAACGATGCGGTCGCCGATTTCCAAACCCAATTCTTCCGCCAAACTTTCGGGCGTGATTTCCGTGATAATAACTCCGGCGCGTCTTAATTGTGTTACAGCCGGCGTAACGGCGAATTCATACATAAAATTTATGAAAGATTTAGTTTAATTTTATTGACAAATGGTTGGCAAGTTTTTATTCTGAAAATGTCTTCTACTAATTGGTTCTCTACCCCTCAAATTATTTATTCTCTATAATTTGGAACAAAAAGAGTTTTTACCAATTTTTATGACAATGCTCGAAAAAAAGAAAGTATTACTCGCCGAAGACGATTCTTCAATGCGGCGTTTTATCGAAATTACTCTGCAAAAAGCAGGCTTTGACGTTCTCACCGCCGAAGACGGTTTGGCGGCAATGCAAATTGCGCTTGACACCGAAATTGATGCCGTTGTCGCCGACGCAATTATGCCGAATATGAGCGGTTACGACTTATGCCGAATGCTCCGCGCTCGCAAAATTCCCTGTATTATTTTAAGCGGACTCGCCGAAAATAATGCGGACGGAGATTTGGCGGACGTTTTTTTGACAAAAGACATAAATCTTAAAGAACAGCTTTTAGCGGCTTTGCAAAAACTGCTTTAGGCTTGTGCTTTCCGTCTCAAAATTAATTTGGCAATTTCGCCAAAGATAAAGATTCCGAGATAATCAAAGACCAAATCGCCCCAATCAAATGTGCGCCCCGCAACGAACATTTGCGAAATTTCTTCGATTGTCACGACGATTAAAACAATCAAACTTCCGAGTAAATATTTGAATCTCCAAAGTTTGAAAGTTTTTGCATTTAAGACCAAATTGAGCAGAAACGAAAAGCCGCCCATCAGAAAAAAATGCCCGAGTTTGTCGCCATAAGGAATATTGCCGACAAAATCGAGCAGATAACGCGTTCCTTTTCGGCTGGCGATAAAAATAATAACCGCGAGAACGAAGATATAAACGACAAGCAAAATCTTCATTCTCGCGGATTTCATCGGCATAATTCCAGATTCCAAATTCCAGATTCCAGATTGTTTTTAATTTGGAATTTGAAATCTGGAATCTGGAATCAAATTTTAGCTTTTCGCACCAAATGCGCTGTTGAGCAAATCGTCAAGCGGCGTATATTCGATGTTTTGCGAATCCGCAACCGCTTCGTAGGTGCATTTTCCGGCGTAAGTGTTGACACCTTCTTTCAAGCCCGCATCGTCGGCGATTGCTTGCTCGAAACCTTTGTTCGCCAATGCCAGAGCATACGGCAAAGTCGCGTTGGTCAGCGCAAATGTCGAGGTTCTGGGAACCGCGCCCGGCATATTTGCGACACAGTAATGCAGAACGCCTTCTTCGTAAAATGTCGGATTCGAGTGCGTCGTCGCGTGTGTCGTTTCAAAACAACCGCCCTGGTCAACCGCGACATCAACGAGAACCGAACCTTTCGGAATGTCTTTCAGCATATCGCGTGTGACGAGCTTCGGAGCCGCCGCGCCGACGACCAAAACGCCGCCGATCACGACATCCGCGTGCGAAATCGCTTCGTGAATTTGATAGCGCGACGAGGCGAGCGTTTGAACCTTCGACAAAAAGATGTCGTCGAGTTGGCGAAGTCTTTCGAGATTGATGTCAATAATCGTGACTTTCGCGCCAAGTCCGACCGCCATTTTCGCGGCTTCCGTGCCGACCACGCCGCCGCCGATAATCACGACATTCGCCGCCGGAACGCCCGGCACGCCGCCGAGCAAAATTCCCTTGCCGCCGTTCATTTTTTCGAGATAAGTCGCCGCAACCTGCACAGACATTCTGCCCGCAACTTCCGACATCGGTGTCAAAAGCGGCAGAGTTCCCTTTTTATCGGTGATGGTTTCATACGCGACACCCGTTACTTTGCGCTCCATCATCTGCTTCGTCAGCTCAAATTCCGGCGCGAGATGCAAGTATGTGAAAAGCAATTGATTTTCACGCATTCGCGGATATTCCGGCGCGACAGGTTCTTTAACTTTGACGATCATATCGCCCGTCTGCCAGATTTCGTCTGCCGTGTCGAGCAAATTTCCGCCCGCATTGACATATTGTTCATCAGAAAATCCAGAGCCTTCGCCCGCCGTTTTCTGCACAAAAACCTCGTGTCCCGCGTGAACCAAAGCGTTCACACCCGCCGGTGTCAGCCCGACTCGATACTCGTTATCTTTAATTTCCTTCGGTAATCCGATTTTCATTTATTAATCTCCAAATATTTATGATTCGATAATAAGAACTTTATTTTCTGATTTTACGCGGTTTTTTTCAAATATGAAAAGTTAGCCTTTTATATTTTTGTCGTTTTGGCAATTCTTTCAGAATAATTTTGCGCTCTTTCATATCTCGAGACGCAGCGGCAGACGTATCTGAACAAAAGTTCCCGCGCCCGATTCGCTGTTGATTTTCAGTTCGCCGCCGTGCTGTTCGATGATGGCTTTGGTTAATTTTAAGCCGGTGCGGTAATCGCGGCGCGTTTTTATATCAATTTCGTCAACCGAAAGACTATCTGAACCTTCGCCGTTGTCGCCGACTTCGATGAGCAGATTCGTATCGTCGAGTCGCGCCCGCAAACCTAATTTTCCGCCTGCTTCGGGCAGTGCTTTGAGCGCGTTGCGGATCAGTTCGGTGACGGCTTCGCGGATTTTCAGATGATCGAGCGTGGCGAATTTTATCTCTTTGTCTATTTCGATTTCGAGGCTGATTCCGCGTTTGCTTAACTCGTCGTGAAAACGCAAAAGCGTGTCGTAGATCAAAGCGCGAATGTCGGTTTTCGACAAAGTGATGTCGAGCGGAAAACTGAAATCCGTGACGCGGACAATCGCCTGTGAAAGATTTTCGAGATTTTCGACAATCTCGTCGAGATTGATTTTTTCGGCTTGCGGCGCATCGATTTTTTTGTTCGCATCTTCCGTTTCGACTTCGTTTTCGTCAGCTTTCGTGCCGT
>JANODL010000106.1:0-14865 GCA_031412675.1 Acidobacteriota bacterium
TCTTCGACTGGAGCGCAAGCGTCCCCGCTTGCCCTGAGCGTGAAACGCGAAAAAGCGTTCGGGATAAATTCAACTCGATTTAACGCAATCGCCGTGACACCGCTGAAAAACGCGGCGTTGGCAAGCGGGACGCTTGCGCTCCAGTCCTTATGTCAACACAACCCAGGAATAAGAAAATTTCAACGCAAAGGCGCAAAGTTGCCAAGGAGCAAAGGATTTGTGTAATTATTGAATATTCTCAAATTTTATCTTTGCGTCCTTGCATCTTTACGCCTTTGCGTTAAATTTGTTTTCAGATTCGTCCTTGACCGCTTGCCTTTTTACTTTTGGCGGGTTACTTGATACAATCGCGGTTTGTCCAAGATGACAATTTAGTTCAAATCTTCAATAAACAGGTATTTTAAAAAGATGTTAAAGTTTTTCAGTCGTTTGGAAAAGACCAGAAATTTCGTAATTCTGCTCTTTGCCGTCGTAATGGTCTTAAGTTTGATTGTCGCGGGTTTGTTTATGCGCGATGATCCTTCGATAAACAAGGCTGGCGGCAATAAAGAAACCGCCGCCAAAGTCGGAAGCGAAACGGTGACGGTCGGCGAGATTGCCCAGTTAAAACAAGGTCGTGCCGGAAGTTTGCCGTCAAAATATTTGATAAATTCTTTGATTGGTCAGCGCATTATCCGCGTCGAAGCCAATCGGCTCGGGCTTCGCGCTTCGGATGCGGAAGTCGCCGCCGAAATTCGTAAAGGACTTAAAGATGAAACCGGCGCGGCGATTGAGCAAAAACGCTACGAGGAAAATGTTGCCGCTCAATACGGAAGCGTCGTTGCTTATGAACAAACCGTCCGCGACCAACTGAGCGGACAAAAGCTCGAAGCCTTTTTGACGGCTGGTGTGACGATTGCCGAAGAAGAAGTTTTGAAGGATTTTCAGCGCAAAAACACGAAATTCGATGTTAACTACGTTTCCGTCAATGCCGCCGAACTTTCGCAAACGATGAAACCGACCGACGAAGAACTGAAAGAATATTTCGAGAAAAACAAAGCGAACTATTACATCAACGTCCCGCAGAAAAAGATTCGCTACGTTTTTCTGAACACCTCAAAAGTCGGCGAAAAAATCCCGCTTTCGGATGAAGATTTGAAAGCCGAATACGACAAAGTTCCCGCCGATAAAAAATCGAAAGGTGTTGAAGCCCAGCAAATCGTTCTGCGCATTGCGAAGCCGGAATTCAAAGCGCAGGTTTTGGAAAAAGCAACCCAACTTGCCGAAAGAGCGAAAAAAGACGGCGCGACAATTTCGGAAGAAGCCTTTACCGAACTCGTTCGCGGTTATTCGGAAGATGCGGTGAGCAAGGCAAACGACGGCAAACTTCCGACGCTTGTGCGCGACAATCCGAATCTGAAAAACAATCCGAACGCCGTTTTGCCGCCCTCGCAAACCGTTTTGGGAATGAAGGAAGGCGAAGTCAGCGAACCCGTCGAAAGCGGAACCAATTATTATATTTTCCGGCGCGGCAAGGAAATTCCGAAAACCTTTGAAGATGCGAAACCCGAACTCGAAGTCAGTTTACGCAACCGTAAGGCTTACACGGTGGTTGCCGAACTCGCGCAAAAAGTTGTTGAAGATTTGAAACAGACGAAAGACGCGCAAGTAACGGCGCAGAAATTTGCGGCGCAGGCAAATATGAGCGTCGCGGAAATGGTGCGCGAAACACCGTTGATCAAGCCGGGCGATAATGTCGAAAACGTCGGCGTTTCACCGCAGTTTGAAGAAGGCATCAAGAATCTCGAAAACCCGAACGATGTCGGCGAACGGACACCGATTCAGAACGGTTTTGCGATTCCGTTGTTGGTTGAACGCAAAGACCCGCGTGATGCGACGTTTGACGAAGTTAAGGCGCAAGTTACCGAAACCGTTAAAATCGAAAAAGCGCGAAATCAGGTCGAAGAAATCGCTAAACAAATCGCTTCGGGCGCGACGACGGCGGCTGATTTGAATGCGGCGGCGACGGCGAAAGGTTTGAAAGCGCAAGACCAGAAAGGCTTCATCCTCGGTTCACCGCTCGGACAAGGACCTTCGGCTTCGACCAGCGAACAGTTGGAAGATGCGCTCTACGCTATGAAATCGGGCGAAGTCACGAAAACACCGCTCAAAGTCGGCGATAATTGGTATGTTGTCGGCATCACCAAACGCGAAGATGCGAATATGGATGATTTTGCGAAACAGCGTGATACGTTGATGCAAACAATGCTTCAGCAAAAACGCGGCGGAGTTTTCTCGGATTATCTCGCGGCGGTTCGTCAAAAGATGGAAAAGAGCAACGAAATCAAGATTTATAACGAAGTCTTGGAAAAACTCGACGCGGAAACACAAAGCACGACTCCGCAAATGCCGAAGTTCCCGTCTTTCCCGCAACAATAATTAAAGTTTCAAGTTCCAAGTTTCAGGTTTCAAGTTAAAAACGAATCCAACCTGAAACTTGGAACTTGAAACCTGAAACTCAAATTACCACCAGCCCAAAATCTTCCACCAGAGCAAGCCGACCGTTGACCAAATCAGAATATTCAAAACCGACGCGATAAAGCCGATTGTCCACCAGTTTTTTTGTTTGACATAGCCCGTTCCGAAATAGATCGGCGCGGGCGTTGTGCCGTAATGCGTCAGACCTGCGCTGAGATTTGAGAAATACGCGAGAAGCAGAACCGTGATTCCGGCAGGTGCGCCGACTGCCAAGGTGACCGCCAGAAACGGAATGAGCATCGCCGAAACGTGCGCCGTAATCGAGGCAAAAGCGTAATGCGCGTAGAAATAAACGAGCAGCAGAAAGGCGAGCGCGAAAATCCAATTCCAGCCGCTTGTGTAACCCGCGACCGATTCGGCAAAGATTTTCGTGATGCCCGTGTCGCCCAAAGAACGCGCCATCTGCACGAGTCCGCCATACCAGATGAAAACTTCCCACGCGTGCGTTTCGTCCGTCAAATCGCGCCATTCCAAGACCTTTGTTAAAAGCAGAACGGCAATGCCGAACAGAGCGATAACGGTCGCGTCAATCCCGTGAAGCGTGATTGTGATCCAAAGCCCGACGATTAAGATAAAAACCGCGAGGAGAATCATTTCGCTCCGTTTGGTCGTGCCTAATTTCTTCAGCTCGTTGTTTGCGAATTCGATGGCGTTCGGCGTTTCCTTGATTCCGGGCGGATAAAAACGGTAAATCATCAGCGGAATGACGATGAGCGAAACAATCGATGGGACAATTGCGCTGACGAACCAGACGGAATAAGTTAAATCAATATTTGCGCCTTTTTTGACAAAATCGGCAATGATCACGTTCGAGGCTTGTCCCGTCAGAAAAGTCGCGCAGATGATGACTTCGCATTGATACAGCAGATTCATCAGAAAAGTGCCGAGCTTTCCGGCAGTACCGTCGTCAGGACGCGATTCGTAAGTTTCGGAAACGCTCCGGGCAATCGGCAGAATAATGCCGCCCGAACGCGCGCCCGTCGAAGGAATCGAAGTCGCCAGCAGAAAATCCGTGATAATCAGCGCATAACCGAGACCGAGCGTTTTTTTGCCGATCAGCCGCACGAAAATGAGCGCGATGCGGTTGCCCAAACCCGTTTTTATCATGGCGCGTGAAAGAAAAAATGCGGCGAGAACGAGCCAGACGTATTTGTCTGCATAACCTCCGAGCGCGGTTTCGATTTTCAACGCACCGAATAGCGCAGTTGCAATCACGCCAAGCAAAACCATCGCACTGCCCGTCAAAGGCTGAACAATTGAACCGACAATCGTCGCGACAAAAATGGCAAGCAGCGTCCAAGATTCGCGTGTAATTCCGGCGGGAACGGGAATCAAAACGACCACCAAAGCCGACGCAACGACAATCAACCATCGCCACCAAGTTTTCGTCAATTCTGATTTCATTTAAAGTTCCAAGTTCCAAGTTCCAGGTTCCAAGTTAAAATCAACAACTTGAAACCTGGAACTTGGAACTTGGAACTTTATTGAATTATTCGCCCAAATACGCTTCTTTGACACGCGGGTCTTGCGCGAGTTCTTTCGAGTCGCCTTCCATCACGATTCGCCCCGTTTCCATTACGTATGCGCGGTCGGAATGATGCAGTGCGGCGTTGGCGTTCTGTTCGACGAGCAGAATCGTCGTGCCTTCGGCGCGGATATTGTCAATCGCTTCAAAAATCGTGTGAACGACAATCGGCGCAAGTCCGAGCGACGGTTCATCCAAAAGCAAAAGACGCGGACGCGACATCAGCGCACGAGCCATTGCCAGCATCTGCTGTTCGCCGCCCGAAAGCGTTCCGGCTTTTTGCTGTTCGCGTTCCTTGAGACGCGGAAACATCGCAAAACCTTTTTCCATATCGTCGGCAATGCCTTTTTTATCGTTGCGGATATACGCGCCCATTTCGAGATTCTCGCGCACCGAAAGGTTGGCGAAAACACCGCGACCTTCGGGCGACATCGCAATGCCCATCGGCAAAAGTTTATGCGCCGCAACACCGCTGATCTCTTTGCCTTCATACATCACGCGTCCTTCGGTCGGTTCGAGCAAACTCGTAATCGTCCGAAGCGTCGTTGTTTTGCCCGCGCCGTTCGCGCCGATCAACGTGACGACCTCGCCTTGATTAACCTGTAAATTGATGCCCGTCAACGCTTCGATTGCGCCGTAGCTGACCGATATGTTTTCTAAAATAAGCATAAATCTTTTTATTTAACGCAAAGGCGCAAAGAATGTAAGTCGCAAAGTAAAAAACTAAACGGTTTAATAAAATTATTAACATCTTCGCGCCTTTGTTACTTTGCGTCTTTGCGTTAAAAATCTTCTTAATCTCCCAGATAGGCTTCGATAACCTTCGGGTCGTTCTTAATTTCCTGCGGCAATCCGAGCGCGATTGATTTGCCGTAATCAATCACCTGAATGCGGTCGCAAACGCCCATCACGACGCGCATATTATGTTCAACCAGCACGATTGTCAGATTAAATCTGTCGCGGATTTGTTTAATCAAAGCCGTTAAATCTTCCTGTTCGGATGGATTCATTCCCGCCGCCGGTTCGTCTAAAAGCAAAAGTTGCGGACGGGTTGCGAGAGCGCGGACGATTTCCAAACGGCGTTGATTTCCATAAGGCAAACTCGTTCCGCCTTCGTCTTTATATTTCGCCAAATCGAAAATTTCGAGTAATTCCATGGCGAATTTGCGGTGTTCGGCTTCGTCTTTATAATAACGCGGCAGACGAAAAATGCCGTCAATCATTGATTGTTTGGCGTGGCGATGGCAAGCCGTGATGACATTTTCCAAAACGCTCATCGAAGGAAAAAGCCGTATGTTTTGAAAGGTGCGCGAAACGCCGAGCCGTGAAATCTGATACGGACGCAAGCCGTTAATCCGTTTTCCAGCGATGTTGATGTCGCCCGAAGTCGGTTCATAAACGCCTGTCAAAAGATTGAAAACCGTCGTTTTGCCCGCGCCGTTCGGTCCGATCAAGCCGTAAATCTCGCCCTGACCGACCTGCATATCGAGTTCCTTAACAGCCGTCAAACCGCCGAACTTAATGACGGCTTTATCGGTTTGCAAAATGTATCCGTTTCCGTTTGCCATTATTCCAAACCTCCTTCGGGCTTATCGGCGCGTCTGAATCGTTTGAAGAAATCGCCGATTTCCTTTGTTCCCAAAATTCCCTGCGGACGCAGAATCATTGTCAAAATCAAAATCAACGCGAAAATAACGAGCCGCAAATCAGCGAATTGAAATGTGCTGTCGCCGACTTGAATCGGTGGAAGATTACGCAGAAGTTCAGGCAAAAGCGTAACGATAATTGCGCCCAAAATCGCGCCTGTCATCGAACCCATTCCGCCGATGACAATCATAATGATAATTTCAAATGATTTGATAAACTGAAAATCGTTGGGATGCAGAAACTTGTTATAGTGCGCGAAAAGAGTTCCGGCGACACCTGCGAAAGCCGAGCCGATAACGAACGACGTAACTTTATAGCGCGTTACATTTACGCCCATCGCTTCTGCCGCGAGTTCATCTTCGCGGATGGAAATCAGAGCGCGTCCCGTGTCGGATTTAATGATATTGTGAATCACGACAACCGTGATAACGGTGAAAACTCCAATCCAAAGAAAATTGGCGTAACCCGGAACCGGATAGCCGGTTGCGCCGCCGACCGCATCAATATTCTGAATCACGATGCGTATAATTTCAGCGAATCCGAGCGTGACGATGGCGAGATAATCGCCCTTTAAACGCAAACTCGGAATCCCGACAATCAAACCCGCAATCGCCGCAACAAGTGCGCCGACAATTATTGCTATCAATAAAACAATGCTTGACGCGAGCGTTTCGCCCAAGAATCCGAACGACGCTTCGATTGCTTTGCCGTAATTGACGGTAAAAAAGGCGGAAGAATATGCGCCGACCGCCATAAATCCGGCGTGTCCGATTGAAAATTGTCCCGTAAACCCGTTAATCAGATTGAGCGATGTCGCCAAAATAACGGCAATGGCGATAAGAACAAGCAGCCGCGCTTGATAATCGTCAATCCCGATTCCGAAAAAACCTGTTGACGACATTGCCGCGTTCATAATGTAGAAAAGCGCGATGAAAACGATGCCGACGATTATTGATTTAACCCAATTCATAATTTGAGTGGAAAGTTGATAGTTGATAGTTGATAGTGAAAAAAACTTTCAGTTATCAACTATCAACTATCAACTAATATTAAACTTTTTCCTGCACATTCGATCCCAAAAGACCGGCGGGACGAATCAAAAGAACCAAAATCAAAATGGCAAACGCGACGGCATCACGATAGGTCGAAGGAATACCGATATATCCGCCGTAACCGACGACCAGCGTTTCCGCCGCGCCGATTACCAACCCGCCGAGAACCGCGCCCGGAATGTTGCCGATGCCACCCAAGACCGCCGCAACGAAGGCTTTTAAGCCATACATAATGCCCATCAACGGATCAATTTTCGGATTGTATTGCGCCGTCAAAACGCCGCCCGCCGCCGCTAATGCCGAACCGAGCGCGAACGTAAAGGCAATCACGAAATCCGTGTTGATACCCATCAGTTTCGCCGAATTCAGATTAAACGAAACCGCCCGCATCGCTTTGCCCATTTTCGTGTAGAAAATAATGTATTGCAGGGTAACCATCAGCAGAATCGAAACGATGAAAATCAGTATTTGTATAAAAGAGATTTTGGCATTGCCAAATAATATATAGTTTCCAAACTCGTCAGGTTGGAAAAATTGCGGCAACCATTCCGGCACTTTTAGAAGTAATGGAAAAGGACGCGGCTTTCCCTCAAAGAAGAAAACGAAAAGATATTCGATTAAAAGCGACATCCCGATTGCCGTAATCAGCGTCGTCATTTTCGAGAATTTTCTAACGGGGCGATACGCGAAACGCTCGATTGCCATTCCGAGTGCGGCGGCAATCGCCATCGAACCGATAAGCGTGACGGCAAAGCCGAAAACTGACGGATTGGCGGCAAAACCGAGCGATGTGGCGAGAAATAATCCGGTATATGCGCCGACCATATAAATATCGCCGTGAGCAAAATTTATCAGGCGCAAAATGCCGTAAACCATCGTGTAGCCGAGCGCGATCAGCGCGTAAATCGAACCGATGGTTAATCCATTAACAAGATGCTGAACAAAAGTATCCATAATCAGGCGAGTGCTGAGTGGAGAGTAGAGAGTGGAGAGTCAGACTTTTACTCTCCACTCTCTACTCTTTACTCTCTACTATTTACTGTCTGATACCGACTTATTTGACGTATTTGTCGTCGCGGTTGAGTTTGTGTTCGATGTCGAATTCGTGTTCGACATCGTGTTTGTATTTGATGAAGTATTGCCGTTTGCCGTTGCCGTTGTTGATGTCGGCGGAGTCATTCCTTCAGGATAAATCGTTTCCTTGAAGTCGAATTTGCTCGCCGCCGGATTGAGTTCCAGCACGACTGCCGATTTGACCGCGTTGCGGCTTCCGTCAAGACTGATTACGCCGGTTACGCCCTTGAAATCTTTGGTCGCGTTGATGGCATCTTTTAATTTTACGCTGTCCGTTCCGCCGGCGCGTTTGATTGCATCCGCCAAAACCTTTGCCGAATCATACGCCAAAGCCGCTAAACTGTCGGGCGCGACGCTGAATTTCGCCTGATACGCCTTGACGAAATTTTGAATTTCGGGTGCCGGATTGTCTGCCGAATAGTGATTGGAAATATACGCCGGTTTGAGAGCCGCGCCGCCGAGTTTCCAAAGTTCCGGCGAATCCCAACCGTCGCCGCCGAGTAGCGGTTGATTCATTCCGAGTTCGCGGGCTTGCTTGGCAATAATGCCGACTTCGCCGTAATAACCCGGAACATAAATCACGTCCGGTTTCTGGTCGCGCATTTGTGTTAATTGCGCTTTGAAATCCTGATCTTTTTGCGCGTAAGTCTGTTTGGTAATAACTTTTCCGCCGAGTTTTGTAAATTCTTCTTCAAAGAATTTCGTCAAGCCTTTGCTGTAATCCGAGCTGTTGTCGCCTAAGATAGCGGCAGTTTTCGCCTTCAAAGTATTCGCCGCAAATTTTGCCATAACCGAGCCTTGAAACGGGTCAATAAAGCAAACGCGCGAAATATAATCGCCGACTTCCGTCACTTTCGGATTGGTCGAAGAAGGCGTAATCATCGGAATTTTCGCTTCCTGTGCGACCGGCGCGGCGGCAAGCGAATTGCTCGATGCGACTTCGCCTAAAACGGCGACGACCTTATCTTGATTAATCAATTTTGAAATAACCGTTTTGGCTTTTTCAGGCGTTCCTTGATCGTCTTCAAAGATCATTTCGAGCTTCTTGCCGTTCACGCCGCCACCGGCATTAATCTCGTCAAAAGCCAGTTGAATACCGTTTTTGGTTGATTGCCCGAAACTCGAAGTTGCGCCGGTCGTGTCGCCATAAACGCCGACTTTAATCGTATCGCCGGTTGGTCCTGTCGTATTTGTTCCGCTCTTGTCAACGCAAGCCGCTGATAAAAAAATGGAAGTCATTACACAAATAGCTAAAAAGATTCTGCTCATATCTACCTCTTAGAAAAAATTGTTTAGATTTAGATTTGTTATGCTCTGTCGGTCGTTATACGCAACCTCTCAGGGAAAGTTTGTTTTTCAGAGCATTTTATAATTTATCGTAATAATTATACAAAAAAGCATTATACCTTTTTCGGTTAGTATGTCTAACTCGTTTCGATTAGAATTTTTGTAACTTGGACTATTTTTTGTATGAAAACAATGGAAAAAAACAATTTGGGCGATATGCCGAAAGAGGATTTCCGCAAATTCGGACACGAAATTGTGGATTGGATTGCCGATTACTTTGAGCGGATGGAAACACTCCCCGTTTTGTCGCAAAACGCGCCGAACGATTTGAAAAACGCTCTGCCGATTAGCGCACCCGAACAAGGCGAAGATTTCGGCGATATTTTTGCCGATGTCGAAAAATTGATTTTGCCCGCCGTGACGCATTGGAATCATCCGAATTTTCACGGACTTTTTTCGACTTCGACAAGCTCGGTCGGCGTTTTCGGCGAAATGCTTTCTGCCGCGTTCGATATGAAAGCGATGCTTTGGCGCACGTCGCCCGCTTCGACTGAACTCGAACCCGTCGTCCTCGATTGGCTTCGGCAAATGATGAATCTGCCCGACGATTTTCACGGTTTGATTTACGATACCGCTTCGATTTCGTCGCTTCACGCGATTGCAATGGCGCGTGAAAAACTGAATTTAGGAATCCGCGAAAACGGTATGAGCGGTCGCACGGATTTGCCGCTGCTACGCGTTTATTGCTCGGAGCAAACGCACAGCTCGATTGATAAAGCCGTCATTCTGCTCGGACTCGGAACACGCTCGATTGTCAAAATCCCGACGAACGAACGCTTTGAAATGGACATTGAAAAATTGCGCGAAGCGATTTCCGACGACAAAGCGGCGGGACATCTTCCGCTCTGCGTCGTGGCGACCATCGGCACGACTTCGACGACGAGCATTGACCCGATTGAAAGAATCGCCGACATTTGCGAGCGCAACGATATTTTTCTGCACGTTGACGCGGCTTATGCCGGAAGCGCGGCGATTGTTCCCGAATTTCAAGATTATTTTAAAGGCTGGGAACGCGCCGATTCAATCGTCACGAATCCGCACAAATGGCTTTTTACGCCGTTCGATTTGTCGGTGCTTTATGTCAAAGATTTAGATTTGCTCAAAAAAACATTTTCGCTCGTTGCCGAATATCTGAAAGTAACCGAAACCGTCACGAATCAGATGGATTACGGAATCCAGCTCGGTCGCCGTTTCCGCTCGCTTAAATTATGGTTCGTGATGCGCTATTTCGGGCAGGAAGGTTTGATCGAACGAATCCGCGAACATTGCCGTCTGGCGCGGCTGTTCGCAAATTGGGTTGATGATTCGGAAGATTTTGAAATGCTCGCGCCCGTGCCGTTCGCGCTCTGTTGTTTTCGTGCTTGCCCGAAAACCGTCGAAGATTTGGACGCACTCAACGAAAAAATAATGAACGAAATCAACGCTTCGGGCGAAGCATATTTGTCGCATACGAAACTCGACGGCAAATTTACTCTGCGTCTTTCGGTCGGCAGTATTAGAGTTGAGGAAAGACATTTGCGGAAAATTTGGGATTTGGTGAATTTTAAAATTTTAAAAATTTAAAAAGGAGATTTCACGCAGAGGCGCGGAGAACACAGAGAGATCAGAGTTGTTTTAGCAAAATCAATTTAGGCTTGCCGTTTTAGAAAACCCAAAACTCTCTGCGTTCTCCGCGCCTCTGGGTGAAAAAAAACTTATGCACGAAAACGACATCTCGGGAATAATCATTGACTGCGCCGTGAAAATTCACAAAGTACTCGGTCCCGGACTGCTTGAATCGGTCTATCAATCCGCATTAGCTTACGAATTAAGAAAAAGAGCTTTAGAGGTTGCGGTCGAGCAGGCGATTCCAGTCGTTTATGAGGAAGTTAAACTCGATGTCGGATTTCGCGCCGATTTGATTGTCGAACGGAAGGTTGTCGTCGAAGTTAAATCAATCGAAGCGATTGCGCCTATTCACAGCAAAAAACTTTTGACCTATCTGCGGCTGTCGGGCAAAAAACTCGGATTGCTGTTGAATTTCAATGTTGTGCTGATGAAGGACGGAATTAAAAGAGTTGTGGATAATTTGTGAAGAAATCTCACGCAGAGGCGCGGAGAACGCAGAGAGTTTTTAGATAGGTTTTAACTGCATTTTGTGTTTGACGTTTTTATAAAGTCGTAGAAAATCTTAAAGTTCTCTGCGTTCTCCGCGCCTCTGCGTTAAACTTCTTCTATGCAGTTTATCAAAGAATCAATCATCAAAGCCGCGCCCGAAAGGGTTTTTGCTTTCCACGAATTGCCCGATGCGTTTGAACGCCTTGTGCCGCCTTGGGAAAACGCGAAAATCATTCAGAAGGCAGACATTACAAAAATCGGTTCGCAGGCGATTATCGAGCAAAAGATTTTCGGTCTGATTACGTCGCGCTGGGTTGCCGAGCATACGAAATACGAGCCGCCGAAAATGTTTGAAGACGTGCAGATTTCGGGACCTTTTGCGAGTTGGCGGCATCAGCACATCGTTTTGCCGCACGCGGACGGCGCAATTTTGCGCGATGAAATCGAATACGAACCGCCGATGAGTTTTTTAGGAAATATTGCCGCACCGTTTTTGATTGTGCCGAAACTTGAAAAGATGTTTGCATATCGCCACGAAGTTACGCGAAAATGGTGCGAATCTGAAATTTGAAATTTGAAATCTGAAATTTATGCTGACACATATTGTTTGTTGGAAATATAAAGCTGAAACGACCGAAGAAATGCGTGAAGAACATCGGACGAAACTGAGAAATTTGCCGGATTTGATTCCGCATATCTTGAGTTTTAATGTCGGCGCGGACATTCTGAATCTCGAACGCTCGTTCGATACGGGTTTGGTTGCCGTTTTTTCGAGCCGCGAAGAATTAGACGCTTATAATGTTCACGCCGAACATCAAAAGGTCGTGAATTTGGGAAAACAACTTTCCGAAAAAGTCGTTTCGGTTGATTTTTTGAATGATTAAGCCGGTATTTTTGCGCGAGGCAAACGTATTGACATTTTGAAACATCATAAAAAAGCGAAACAATAGGTAGAATTTTTAAGTTACGGTAAATCAATGAGAAATTTTAGAGAAAACATTTTTCGGATGTTTGGAGTCGTTTCCGTCGCCTTATTTTTGACGTTCACGGCATCGGCACAGCAAGTTCAGCGAACCGCTTACGACATTTCCGATTACAAAATAGACGTTCAGATTTCGCCGACCGAAAACAAACTGACGGCAACGGCTGACGTGACCTTCACGCCGGCATCGGAAACGCGCAACATCGCTTTTGAGATGAACGGTTCGTTAAATATCGAAAGCATCACGCGCCAGAATTTTTCCGCAACGCTTCCGACAACCACCACACCAACAACAAAAACGACCGCCAAACCGACTCCGAAACCCGCGACACCGCAAAGTCAGGTGACGTTTGTCCAAGACCGCGTCGGCGTTTCGGATTTGGGTCCGAGCGTCAAGGTTGACATCGGCGAATCGGTCGCGGCAGGAACGCGTGTTACGTTGCGCTTTAAATACAGCGGCGTTTTGGTTTCGGCGGAAGGCGGACCGCTTTTGACTAAGCGTTTGGCATACATCGGCGCAAGCAACGGTTATTTGATGTATGCGGCGCGTTGGTTTCCGTTTCACGATTACGCGGCTGACCGCGCCACTTCCGACATCTCGATTTCGATTCCGACCGGCTACACTTTGGCGGGTTACAGCGATTTACCCGTCACGAGCGCGGGCGGAAAATCTCGTTTCGTGCAGAATAAACCTGCGTTAATCGGCAATTTTTCTTATGACCGCTACACGACAAAATCCTTACGTTTCGGCGAATATGAATTGCAGTTTTACACGAAAGCCGCGAACGAAGCGTTAGTCGCGCAATACGGCGAAACTTTGGGGCGCGCACTCGATTTTTACACGAAAAAATACGGCGCACCGAACGGCGGGAAGAAATTAATTGTCGCGCAGATTGATGACGACAGTCTTGAATATTATTCGGCGCAAGGGATGATTTTTATGGCGAATCGTCTGTTTGACGAATCGCGTGATTCGGTTGACGAGCGTTTGCAACGCGAAGCCGCGCTTCAATGGTGGGGCTTGACCGTCGGTTTGAAGTCGTTTGACGATGCGTGGCTTTCGCAAGGTTTGGCAGAATACAGCGCGTTTTCGCTTCGTGAAAGCACAATTTCGGGCGCACAGCTCGAAAACTTGCGCCGCGAATTATTGGAAAAAGCCTTAACTTTTGAACAAACCGCGTCGCTGATTCGTGCGCCGTCGAATTTGGACGACCAGTCAACCGCGTATCAATACATAATGTTTGCGAAAGGCGCGATGGTTTATAAACTCTTGCGCGACACGCTCGGCGAACAGAAATTCAATCAATTGATTCGGACATTTCTCGACCGATACCGCGACAAAGCCGCGTCGGTTGACGATTTTGAAAAGCTGACGAGCGAGATTGCCGGACAACCGATGCGCTATTTCTTTGCGCGTTGGGTCGAAGGCACGGGCGTTCCCGAATTCAAAGCAGATTATCTGATTATCCGCACACGCGGCGGAAAATTTATCACACGCGGAACGGTTCGCCAAAATTACGACAATTTGCGCTTGCCGCTCGAAGTTCAGCTTCGTTCGGAAGGCGGCGACGGTCTGAAAACCGTGACGGTTCAGATTGACGAAGCAAGCGCGGATTTCAATATCGAATCGGAAGGCAAACCGATTGAAGTCGTGATTGATCCGAATTATAAAATCTTGCGAATCTCCGATGATTTGAAAATTTCTTCAATCGCACGGCGCGGAATCGAGCAGTTCAAGGACGGAAATTACGTCGAAGCGCAACAGCAATTTGAAGCCGCGCTCAAATTAGACCGCTCGAACGCGTGGATTTATTATCATCTCGGATTATTGTTTTTGCAGCAGAGAAATTACGATTTGGCGATTGATAATTTCAAAGCCGTCCGCGATTTAGGCGCACAAGGCTCGGCGCGCCCCAACTGGCTTTATGTTTGGTCTTTAATCAAAATGGGCAACGCTTACGACGCGAAAGGCGACCGCGCACGCGCAACGGACGCTTACGACAAAGCCTCTGCGCTCGGCGACAATTACGACAACGCGCAGGAAGCCGTCCAAAAATACAAGGCAACGCCTTACGACCCGAAGGAAAAACCAAGCACGACGGCAATCGTCAAGTAAAAGGACTGGAGCGCAACCGGCTCGGTTGCAATGAGCATCGGTTTTTGATGCGAAAAAGCCTTGATAATATTCAAGTTGAATGTCATCAAGGCTTTTTCGCGTTTGAAGCAAACGCTCATTGCAACCGAGCCGGTTGCGCTCCAGTCCTTTTTCCTTATTCTGAAATCGTGTTAGATTAAGAGAAATTTTATGTCTAAAAACTTTCTCATTTACGGCGCAAACGGCTACACGGGCGAACTGATCACGCGATTTGCCGCCGAACGCGGCTTAAAGCCGATTCTCGCGGGCAGAAACGCGGAAAAGGTCGAAGCGTTAGCGAAAAAATACGGGTTTGAGTTTCGTGTTTTTGATTTGCGCGACACGTCGAGACTTTATACGGCTTTGCAGGAAGTCGAATTCGTTCTGCATTGCGCGGGTCCGTTTTCGCTGACTTCCGAGCTGATGGTCGAAGCCTGTATCAGAAGCAAGCGGCATTATCTCGACATCACGGGCGAAATCGCCGTTTTTG
>JANODL010000107.1:0-13988 GCA_031412675.1 Acidobacteriota bacterium
CCATCGGCGTTTTGCAGTTTCTCGAAAAAACTTCTACTATTTTCTTGACAAGGTGGCATATTTGTTACTTTTTTAAGTTTCGTCACTCTAAAAAGTAACTGTTTGCCCCCTTGTTCTCAAGTTTTATAGGAAAGCCCTGCTGGATAATTTGAATCTGCAAACATTTTCAAAAAACGGGTTCGGGAAATAACTTGTGGATTCTCTTTTATTGCTTTTAATAATCTATGATATGAAATGACTCGCGTATCTTCATCAGCCAATTTTCGAGTTGTAATTGACATATAGGCGGAATACCACATTGCCATATTATGCGAGAAATGATTCGGTTTTATTAATGGATTATTTTTAATAATTTCCTGAACCTCATTAAACATTTCGCGTTGTGAAAATAAATTGCAAATTTCATTATTTAAGGTGTTAAGCCATTCATTCCACTTTAGAAATTTCTTGTCATTTTGATTTACCATTTTTATCTCGTCTTAATGATTTTGTAATTTGAAGCACCCTTGTACCATTGGGCGGTGGTAGAAACCGTCTTTGCATAGAAAAGCACAGGAGCTTTGTGAAAACGCGAGAGTCCGAACTTTATAAAAGTTTAAATTATTCGGTAATGCGTGAATACGTTTCGGCTATATTTATAAACCTTTTCGCGTTTGCCTGTCAAGAAAATAAATAAATGTAGAAGCCCGCACGAAAGTCGGGAGCGAAACTGATACGGAAAGAGTGTCCGCCCTTACTAACGTGCGGGCTTCTGCATCGGGTGGAAAAATGTGCTAATTTTATTTTTATGAATCTATTTGAGAACAGCTATATTTTGGCGAGCATCGCGGAGTTTTTGAGCGAGGATTTGGGGCGCGGAGATATTACGACGCAGGCGACCGTCGCACCGGAAATGCGCGGAGTCGGGAAGTTTCTGGCAAAGGAAAATCTCGTCGTGTGCGGTTTGGATGTCGCGGAAGCGGTGTTTATTCATCTCGACGAAGAATCGCCCGAGCTTGAAACAACGGTCGTCGAAGGCGATGCGGTCGAGGCGGGAACGGTCTTTGCGACCTTGCGCGGGTTTGCCGATGTGCTGCTCGCGGGTGAGCGAACTGCGCTCAATCTGATTCAGCGGATGTCGGGGATTGCGACGCTCACGCGCCAGTATGTCAAGGCAATCGAAGGCACGGGCGCACAAATCGTTGACACGCGCAAGACGACACCGGGACTCAGAATGCTCGAAAAATACGCGGTCACGGTCGGCGGCGGCAAGAATCATCGTCTGGGTTTGGACGACGGCGTTTTGATCAAAGATAACCACATCGCGCTTGCGGGCGGAATTACCGAAGCCGTGACGCTGGCGAAGAAAGCGGTCGGTCATCTGCACAAAATCGAGGTCGAAATCTCGAACTGGGCGCAGCTTCGCGAAGCCATCGAAGCGGGCGCGGATATTGTGATGCTCGACAACCAAACGCCCGAAGAAGCCGCGAAACTGGTCGAAATGTCGCGCCAACTTAACCCGAATGTTCTGATCGAAGCCTCGGGCGGAATGGATTTAGACCGCGTCCGCTCGTTTGCCGAAGCGGGCGTTGACCTCATCTCGGTCGGCAGACTGACGCATTCGGCGCGGGCGGTTGATATTTCGTTCAAGATTCAAACGATTTAACAGTAGAGAGTGGAGAGTTGAGAGTTGAGAGTCAGAAGATTTTCTCTCCACTCTCCACTCTCTACTCTTGACCAATTATGAATATTCTAAAAATCATCGGAATTGCGGCAGGTGCGGCGGTCGCGGGAATTGCGGGTTTAGCGATTATGAATCCGAATAATGCCGCGCAAACCTCGGTTGACAATCAAGACACGGTGTTGCGGACGCGCCGTTATAAAACCGATCTGCAAACCTTCACGAGCGAAACCAAAACGCTGATTCCGACAATTTCGACTTACGGACAGGACTGGAAAATCGTTTCGAGCGAGGCGGCGGCAGGGAATTCGGCTTCAATTAAAATCGAAGTTCCGGTCGTTATTTTCACCGACGATTTGGAAATCAAAGCCGACTACGACGCGGAGAAAAAAGAGGTTGTCATCAACATTCATTCAAATTCCCGCGTCGGCAAATCCGATTTGGGCGAAAATCGCCGACATATTTTGCAGATTCTCGAAGTGTTGGATAAATGGTTCGTAAAGTGAGAAGTGAAAAAAGCTATTGACACATCTGCTAGACTAAAAATATGACAGCTTTACCGAAACGCAAAATTTTTACGGTTGATGAGTATCACAAGATGATTGACGCGGGCGTTTTCATCGGTAATTCGGACTACGAACTCATCGAGGGAGAAATTCTAAAGAAAATGACAGTCGGAGATTATCATATTAGTTGTGTGAATAGATTGACGATGCTTTTAGTCGTTAAATTCGCAGGAAAAGCAATCGTAAGTATTCAAAATCCGGTCGTTATCGGAGATATTTCCGAACCCGAACCGGATGCCACGATATTTAAATTTCAAGAAGATTTTTATGCTTCGGGCAAAGCCTCGGCGGAAGATGTTTTGCTTTTGATCGAGGTTTCGGATTCGACCGTCAAATATGACCGCGATGTGAAAATTCCGCTTTATGCCGCCGCCGAAGTGTCGGAAGTTTGGTTGGTTAATCTGCCGCGCCAAATTATCGAAGTCTATTCACAGCCTGAAAAAGGGAAATATAAAATCACCGGAAAATACGGCAAAACGCAAACCGTTTCGCCGAAATTTGCGCCCGAAATAGAGCTAAAAGTTTCGGACATTATCGGTTAAAATCTCGCTCGGCGGTTTTTCCGCGCTCGTCAAAGCAATCATTTCCTCGGTCGGTTTCAGAATTGGCAGAAAATAAATCAAAGCCGTCGAAACTACCAGCGCAATCGTGCAGGCAATTCCGCCTTCGAGACCGTAGCTTTCGCCCGTCAGCCACGCCGGACCCGAATCAATTTCGCGCAAAATCGGAGCGGTCGTAAATTGTGTAATTCCGCTGACCTCAACGCCGAAAATCGCGCCTTGAAACCAATTCCACGTTAAATGAATCCCGAATGGAAACCACAGATTCCGCGTTTTCAGATAAGCCACGCCGAGCCAGATTCCGGCAAGCGCAGTGTTGATGGTCGAAATGGCATTCGCGCTCTGGTTGCCGAGATGCGCCGACGCGAAAAAAACGGAAGTCAGCGCGATGGCGACCCACGCTAATCCTGCGCGTGAAAGAGTTTGCAGAAGATAACCGCGAAACAACGCTTCTTCAAACGCCGCGCCGAGTGTAAATATCAAAAGCGACACGGCGAGCGTCAGAATCATCGCCGAACTGCCCGCCGAATCGTTGTATTTAAAGCTCAAACCGCCGACCGCGACCGCGATAAAAGCCGCCAGCGCAATCGAAAACGCGCCGATCAGCAAACCCGAAACCAAATCCTTGAGCCAGTTTTTCGTGAACCACAAACCGAGTGCGCGAAACGGCAAATCTTCAAAAATCTTGCCGTAAAGCCAGCCGAAAAAGACGGCAACCACGAACGAAACCGCAAATTGCAGAACAAAACTTTCGAGGCTGTTCGGCGTAAAACCGATCGGCAAAGCCATCGCTACGCCAACCGCCATAGTCAGCAAAACAATCGTCGTCAAAAAGAACGAAAGCAGAAAAATCGTGAATCGCCAACCGCTTCTGAGCCGTCCGAATTCGTTGAAAAATATGGTTTTGAAGTTCATAAATTTACTTGAGTTTAACGTGAGTATCGGATAAGCGAAAATTTCCAAACGGCATTTATTTTGACGAATATTACTACTGAAATAATTGATATTTGACAATGAATAATTGATAAATCTGCTCATCGGGAAAACACATTTATCAATTATTAACTTTCAATTATCCATTATTTCAGTAGGTTTCTTATCAAATACTCACGTTGAGTTTAATCAAATTGCGAACAACTGACAAAGGACATCCGCCGACAAATAATTTTATGCTAAAATTGCTTCCAATGAGCGAGCCGAAAACGATTCCGAAAAAAATCAAATCGCCCTGGGTTTTAGGCTTATTTGTCCTTGCTTTGCTGACGTTTCTGATCTTGCTGCAATCGTCGAATCTCTGGAAAACCTTCTCGATTGAAACCACCGGCGACACGCTTTTGCTTTACGCGCTGTCGTCGCTCAACTTTTTTGCCTTCGTCATTTTCGGCTTTATTCTGCTCAGAAATCTGATCAAACTCGCCCGCGAACGCCGTTCACTGACGCTCGGTGCAAAGATTAAAACGCGGCTCTGGCTTTATTTTTTCGCCGTCAGCATCTTGCCGATTGTCGCAATGGCGGGCTTTTCGTATCTTTTTATGAACCGTGCGCTCGAACGCTGGTTCACTTCGATTCCCGGAACCGCCATTCTCGAAGCCCGCGAAGTGCAAAATCAAGCGATTAAATTGCAAGCCGAAAAACTCAGCCAAAGCGCACAGATGCTTGCCGTCAGTTTGGATAAGCGCGATTTTACGGGCGAAGATTTGCAACGCATCGCCGAGGCGGGAAATCTGACGCACATCGAAATTCTTTCAAAAACGAATAACACCATCGCTTTGTACGAAAAAAATATCAACGCAGAGCAAAAAGCTGAAGTCAACGAATTGCTCGATTTGGCGCGAAATGGTCGTCTTGACGAGCCTGCTTTGCTTGACAGCCGCCGATTTGATGCCGCAGTTGCGACGTTTTCCGACGGCAGAAAATTGCTTATCATACCCGATTTATATGCCGAAGGAAGTGTCAGTCAGTTGGTTGATAATTCGCTTAACGATTTTGAAAAACTAAAACAGACCGAAGTCCGTGTGCGTCAAATCGGACTTTCGACGCTCGGCGTTTTGACGTTTCTGCTGATTTTCGCGTCAAGCTGGACGGCACTTTATATCGCACGCGGTTTGACCGTCCCGATTAAGGCTCTCGCGGAAGGCGCGGACAAAATCGCGCAGGGAAATTTCGGGCATCGCGTCGAGGTTTTGGCGGAAGATGAACTCGCGCTTTTGGTTGAATCGTTCAATCAGATGTCAGCGAAATTAGAGGAAAATTCCGCTGAATTAGAAGAACGCCGCCGTTATATCGAAACGGTTCTGCAATCGCTTCCGACGGGCGTGATCTCGTTTGACGCGGAAAACCGCGTAACGACCATCAATAAATCCGCCGTCCAGATTTTACGCCTTGAAGACGCGGATTTTACGGGCTTTGAACTCGGCAGACTGGTCACGGAAGAAAACCGCATCGTTTTGGAACGGCTTCTGAATCGTGCCAAACGCATCGGACAGGCAAGCGAACAAACCGCTTTACAGCGCGAAAATACCAACGGAGGCGCGGAATCGAACGCGAATCTGCCGGTTGCTTTGATCGCGACGGCTTTGCCGCGAAACTTCGGCGAAGCGAGCGGCGTGGTTCTCGTGATCGAAGACTTGTCGGAACTTATCACGGCGCAACGCGCTTCGGCGTGGCAGGAAGTGGCGCGTCGGATGGCGCACGAAATCAAAAATCCTCTGACACCGATTCAGCTTTCGGCGGAGCGGATTGCGAAACGCTTCAATGCCGTCCAGAGTCCAAAGTCCAAAGTTCAGAGTCTTTTAGATGTTTTTACAACGAAATCCAAAGACCCGCAGCCGAATACCGACGACCAAACCGCGAAAGTCATTAAAGAAGGAACGGAAACGATTTTGCGCGAAGTTTCTTCGTTAAAGGCAATGGTTGACGAGTTTTCACGCTTTGCGCGGCTGCCGAACGTCAAGCTCGAAAGCGGAAACCTGAACGAAATTATCCGTCAGTCTGCCGTGCTTTACGAAGACCGCGACGCGCTCATTGAATTAAGTTTGGGCGAAAATCTGCCGAACACGATGATTGACGAAGAACAATTAAAACGTGTTTTTGTAAATTTAATAGAAAACGCGGCGGAGGCTTTTGATAAAACGCAGGAAGACAAACGAATCAGCGTTAAAACCTTTTACGACAAAGCGCGTGATCTGATCGTCGCCGAGATTTCCGACAATGGCAACGGCATCACGCCGTCCGATTTTCAGAAACTTTTTCAGCCGTATTTTTCGACCAAAGGACGCGGCACGGGCTTAGGTCTGGCAATCGTCCAAAGAATCGTTTCCGAACATCACGGCAAAATAAAGGCTGTCAACAATTCTCCAAAAGGCGCGAAATTTATTGTAGAATTACCTGTGATTGTTTGAGGTGAATTTATGATAAGTAAAAATTTTATCACAACTTTTAGTGAAAATTATTTTTCCATAATACTGAAAAAGCTTAAACGTGCAAAAATCATTTCTTTACTGACATTTTTAGCTGTTCTTTTTTTGGTTAGCTTAAACTTCTACGATTTTCTAAAAAACTACGGATTCGCGCCTTTTTATGATGATCGTTTTCGTCTCAATCTAGTTAAATCAGCTATTTATCAATTCGTGATTTTACTTGGATTAATGATTCGTCTGATTGCTTTGCGGTTTGATAATCGTTACGCTCTGAGATTTTCAGAACTCGGAACTTTAATCGCTTTTTTTTCGTGGCTCGGACTTTTCGTTTGGTCAGCATTTGTTCATTCCGAAACCTCGAAACTGGCTGATGTCAATTATTCAAGCCACTTGCTTGGAGTTGACGGGACGATTGCTCTTTTAACGAGTTTCGGTTTTGTTTGTTGGTTTTTCTATAAAATCACTCTTTTAATTGCGGTTGCTTGGAAAACTGTTAGAAAATAACCTCAATGTCCAACTCAATTTTAATCGTTGACGATGAGCGCGAAATCCGTGAAACTTTCGCCTTTTAACTGTATAATTTGGAAATTATGACCGATACGCAAACTTTGGAAATTTTAGATGTTTTGAAATCTCTGCCGTCGGAGAAGGTCGCCGAAGTTAAAGATTTTGCGGTCTTTTTGCGCGAACGATACGGCAAAAGCGAAACAATTGACGAAGGCAACGAATGGACGGATGAAGATTGGCAGGATGTTTCAAATGCTTCGTTTATTTATGCTGACGAATTTATTATGGAGTGTGAAAAATGAATCAAACAATTTCAGCAGTTTATGAAAACGGGACTCTAATTTTGGATGAGCCGTTAGCTATTTCCGAGGGTGTGAAAGTTGAAATAATCGTTTTTTCACCGAAAGACAAAAAATCACCGAAAGACAAAAAACAATCGAAAACACCGGCGGAACTTTTGGCGGAAATTGCCGCTTTGCCGCTTGAAGGTAACGGCGAGAAATTCTCGAACCGCGACCACGACCGAATCTTATACGGGCAGGTAAACGAAAAATGATTTTTGTTGATTCAGGTGGTTGGTTTGCAAGTGTCGTCACAGATGACAGCGACTACGAAACGGCGAAAATTTGGTTGGATGAAAATAGAGAGTCTTTGTTTTCTACAAATTATGTTGTAGATGAAACTCTCACATTGCTTCGTGCGCGGGGCGAAAATCAGAAGGCTTTGGAAATCGGCAATTTATTTTTTCGCGGATTTTTGGCACATATTTATCATCTTTCGGAAGAAGACGTTTTGCAAACTTGGGAAGTTTTTCAAAAGTTTTCGGATAAAGACTGGAGTTTTACGGATTGTTCGAGCAAGTTTGTCTGCGAAAAATTCGGCATCACTCACGCTTTTGCTTTTGACAAACATTTTCACCAATTCGGAACGGTGATTGTTGTCCCTTAAAAAATGTCAAATTCAATTTTAATCGTTGACGACGAGCGCGGAATCCGTGAAACTTTGCGCGGGGTTTTGGAGGACGAAGGTTTTGAAGTCGAAACCGTCGAAACGGGCGAAGATTGTTTGAAAACGGTTGAAACCGAGCATTTTGCTTGTATTCTGCTCGACATTTGGCTCGGCGATGGAATTGACGGGCTCGAAACTTTGAAACTCTTAGGCGAAAGCGGAAGCGATGCGGCGGTCGTCATGATCTCGGGACACGGCAATATCGAAACGGCTGTTAATGCTACGAAACTCGGCGCGTTCGATTTTATCGAAAAACCTTTATCTTTGGAGAAAACCGTGCTGACCGTCCGCAATGCGATTCGCCAGCGCGAGCTTGAACGCGCGAACGCGCAACTTGTCGAACAATTGAATGAGGAATACGCGATGATCGGCGAATCGGTGGCGATGCGCGCGCTTCGCAAACAGATTTTGATAGTCGCGCCGACCGACGGGCGCGTTTTGATCTCGGGCGAATCCGGCACGGGCAAAGAGCTTGTCGCACGGGCGATTCACGCACAATCGCGCCGCAAAAATCTGCCGTTCGTCGAGATAAATTCCGCCGCGATTCCTGAGGATTTGGTCGAATCCGAACTTTTCGGACATACCAAAGGCGCGTTTTCGGGCGCGCTTGCCGCGAAAAAAGGGAAGTTCGAGATTGCCGACGGCGCGACATTGTTTTTGGACGAAATCGGCGATATGTCGCCCAGAGTGCAGGCAAAAATGCTTCGCGTTTTGGAAGAACAGCGGTTCGAGCCGGTTGGCAGTAATACGCCCATCAAAGTTGACGTGCGCGTCATCAGCGCGACCAATAAACCGCTTTCGGGTTTAATCGAGAACGGCGATTTTCGCGCCGATTTGTTTTATCGCCTGAACGTCATTCCGTTTCAAATTCCGCCGCTTCGTGAGCGTTTGGAAGACGTTCCCGCGCTGGTCGAACATTTCAACCGCAAATTTTCGCTTTCCTACGGCAAAAAACTCAAAGAATTTTCGGCGGAAGCCATCGAATCTCTGCAAAATTACGCGTGGCTCGGCAACGTCCGCGAACTCAAAAACACCATCGAGCGCGTCGTCATTATGGTCGAAAAGCAAAAAATCTCAGGCGAAGATTTGCCGAAATTTAATGTCGCGGACGATGCACCCGCGTCGAGCTTTCGCTTTCCGTCGTTCAAAGACGCGACCGATGCTTACCAGCGCGAATTTATCTTACACAAACTCGCCGAATTTGACGGCAATGTTTCAAAAGCCGCCGATTCGATGGGCGTTGACCGCAGTCATTTGTATCGGCGGATGAAAAATTTGGGAATTCAGGTGAAGGAGAAATTCTAAAATGATTGACAGTAATTCGTGGATGCAACACGTCAGCCAAAAATTGGCGGCGAGTTCGTTTGTGCCGCTAAACGCACAAATTTATCAGCCGCAAGGTTATAAATACGCGGTTCGCCGTTCGAGATTTGAAATTTCAAAATTTGGAAATGCGGAATATTTTTTCACGTTTGCCGAAATCCCGAATCTCACGCCCGATGTTTTACGCAGCTATTCCTCAGCGGCGTTTCAATTCGCGCTGAAAAATAAAACTTTTCCGTTGCCCTGCGGATTTTTTGAAGCGGTATTTTGTTTTGCGGTCGTTATCACCGCGAATTTGCATCCGCAATTGGCACAGAGCGTCTGCGAAACTATGCCGATCAAACATTGGTCGGCTTTCGAAATGCCGATTGTTTTTGATCTGGCAAACGGCGGGCTTTATTACTTTGAAAAAACACCGGTCTGGGGCGCGGCTTACTATGCCGGATTTCGCAGAGAAATTCAGACAAATCTGACTTAAAAAAGGAAAGCCTCGAAAGACTTTCCTTTTTTCCCGCAAATTACTTTCTAAAATTTAGATTCCCAAAACATCAATCAATTCCTGAACCGCGCCCGCTGATTTGTGCAGAGCGGCGCGTTCTTCGGTTGTTAATGAAATTTCGATGATTTGTTCGACACCGTTTTTGCCCAATTTGACGGGAACGCCGACGAACAGATTGCTGATTCCGTATTCGCCTTCGAGATAGACGGCACACGGGAGGATTTTCTTTTTGTCTTTCAAAATAGCTTCCGCCATTTCGACCGCGCCTAAACTCGGTGCGTAGTAAGCCGACCCGGTTTTGAGCAATCCGACGATTTCAGCGCCGCCGTTTGCCGTGCGCGAAATGATTGAATCAAGACGGTCTTGCGGAATGAGTTCGGTAATCGGGATTCCCGCGACCGTCGAATAGCGCGGCAACGGAACCATCGTGTCGCCGTGTCCGCCAAGCACGAAACAAGTCACGTTTTCGACCGAAACATTCAATTCTTCGGCAACAAAACAACGCATCCGCGCCGAATCCAAAACGCCAGCCATACCCATCACGCGGTTTTTCGGGAAACCCGAACGCACGAAGGCAACCTGCGTCATTGCGTCCAAAGGATTTGAAACGACGATGATAATCGAATTCGGCGAATATTTAGCGACTTGTTCGGTGACGTTGCCGACGATGTCCGAGTTGGTTTTAAGCAAATCGTCGCGGCTCATTCCGGGTTTGCGCGGCAATCCGGCGGTGATGATAACCACATCCGAATCAGCCGTTTCTTCATACGAATTCGCGCCGACGAGTTTCACGTCAAACCCGTCAATCGGTGCGGCTTGCGCCAAGTCGAGCGATTTGCCTTGTGGCGTTCCTTCGACAATATCAACCAAGACAACATCTGCTAATTCCTTCGATGCAATCCAATGCGCGGCGGTCGCGCCGACATTTCCTGCGCCGACCACCGTAATTTTATTTCTTCCAGCCATTATTTATATTTTCCTCTCAAATTTTAACTTAAAAAACTTTTGAAATATTCAATTTCATCACATTCCTTTAGGAATTCTGAAAAAAGTTCTGGAGATACTTGTAATCTATTAAGAATTTTATTTTTAGTATTTCCAATTCGTAAAAGGAAAGGGGTTACATTTTCAATTAACCCAATTCGTTTTAATTCTATTAATATACCTAATGTCCCTTTTACACTCAAAGTGTGGGCTATAGCCATTTTTCTACCTTTTCTGTCATCAATCAGGACATTTGAGATTCCGCGCTCACGTGCTTGTATTATTACTTCGGACTCACCTCTGTCAATATTGGCATCAGGATTTAATTGTCGGTCATATAGTAGCTGCACATCAAATCGATTTCCTATGTCGCATATTTGCAAAAAAGGATCATTAACTTTAATGAGTTCTTTTAAACGATTTTTTGTCCTTCCTTTACGACCTGTTTCTTCCCAAACATAACGTGGAA
This sequence comes from Acidobacteriota bacterium, assembly GCA_031412675.1. GTDB lineage: Bacteria > Acidobacteriota > Blastocatellia > Pyrinomonadales > Pyrinomonadaceae > JAFDVJ01. The sequence goes on from JANODL010000107.1 coordinate 10,996, forward strand.
TATAAATTGTGTTAAATCTAATAACCAATTTCGAGATTAGCTCAAGTTTCCATAAATGTATTAAACAAGACGTATCAATCACGGTGGAATCCGCTTCGATATTTTTTCGACTCATTAGTTTTCAGAAAGTTTTGACAACAAAAATAATCCGGCAAAAGTTCCGGCGATTGCGAGAATGGCATTTCTAGTATTTTTATCAGCGACTTTTCGGTTAAGAAAGGCAGATAATTTCGATTCCATTTCCCAAGATTTTTGAGGATCAAACACAAAGCTATCATTTCCGCTAAGTGCTTGAATAGATTGAGGTGCGATTCCTTTAACGAATATTGGAATAATGGTTTTTCCTTTTGCCTTAGCAAAATTTATCTCAGATGTTACGAATTCGGATTTAAGGGCTGACTGAGTAATAAGAACAATTACTGCATCAGCCTCTGTTATCATTTGAGAAATTAATACAGGATTTTGCCGTTGTGTATTGTTAGGAACATCCAGATGAAGCCCTGAAGCTGCGGCTAAAGTTTGTAATCTCCAAACTATAACCATCTCATTTGCAGAAGTATTGTGAACCAAGTAAATACGATACATAAAGCAACTTTATTTTGGCATAGTTGACGGCAAACGGCAAAACACGAGCGGTACGACTTATTGCTTGATTTGAGCAATCATCAATGCTAAATTTCGAGGTAATTGCTTTACCTATCAAAAAGTTCTGAAAATTTATGTCAAAAAACATCGTCCGCGCTTTTTCTTTATTGTTTCTCGTCAGTTTTGTTTTTCAATTAACGGCTTTTCCGCAAATTACGAGCGGAAAGCGTTACGCTCGTTTGGTCATTCGCAATGCGATGATTGTTGACGGCAGCGGAAAACCTGCTTCGGGACCGTTTGATATTGTCGTCGAAAACGATTTGATTTCGCAGATCGTTTCGATTGATCCGGTCGCGGTCAAAGACGGCACCGCAAAGCGTCCGGCGAAAGGCGAAGTCGAGATTGACGCGAGCGGAAAATATGTTTTGCCCGGTTTGATAAATCTTCACGGACACACGCAGGACGAACGCGGCGGCGTTCCGCAACCGGTCGAATATTGCATGAAAATGTGGCTCGCCTGCGGCATTACGACCGTCCGCGATGTCGGCGCGTCGCCGAAAACTTTGAAATGGCGCGAACAAGCGGAGAAGAATGAGATTTTTTCACCGCGGATTTACGCTTACGGCGTGTTTTCGGGCGTAAAAAATCCGACCGAAGCCCGAGCGAAAGTGCGCGAAATCAAACAAAACGGCTATGACGGCATCAAACTTTTCGGCGTTGACCGTTCGATTATGGAAGCGATGATGGACGAAGCCAAAAAACTCGGGCTTCGCGTCGCGCATCACACGGGCGTTGAGGAAACAAACGCGTGGGACGATATAAAATTCGGCACGACGAGCATCGAGCATTGGTATGGAATTCCCGATGCCGCAATCGAAAGCGGTCGTCAGAATTTTCCGTCCGACTACAATTACAACGACGAAGTTGACCGTTTTCGCTATGCGGGAAGACTTTGGCGCGAAGCGAATTGGGAGCGTTTGATGAAGGTTCTCGACGGAATGGTCGAAGCAAAAGTTGCGTGGAATCCGACGCTCGATATTTACGAAGCCTCACGCGATTTGCAGAGAGCGCAGACAAATCCCGCCTTTGCCGAATATCTGCATCCGACGCTCGAAGAATTTTTCAAACCGAATCCGGCAAATCACGGCTCGTATTTTATCGGCTGGACTTCGACCGACGAAACTTTCTGGAAGGAAAATTATCGAATCTGGATGAAGGCTTTGCTCGAATTTGAACGGCGCGGCGGCTTAATCGGCGTGGGCGAAGACGCGGGATTTATCTATCAGATGTATGGTTTCGGGCTGATTCGTGAACTCGAACTTCATCAGGAAGCGGGTTTTCATCCGCTCAAAGTCATTCAACACGCCACGACGAACAACGCGAAAATTCTCGGTCAAGACGACAAACTCGGGCGCGTCCGCGTCGGTTTCAAAGCCGATCTGATCGTCGTCAACGGCAATCCGCTCGAAAATTTCAAAGTCTTATATCCGACCGGAATCGAAGAAATCCGCGACGGCAAAGTTTTCAAAACCGGCGGCATCGAATGGACAATCAAAGACGGCATTCCGTTTCACGCGCCGACCTTGGCAAAGGAAGTGCGCGAAATGGTGAAAAAAGCGCGACAAGCGAAATAAAGACTGGAGCGCAATCGGCTCGATTGCCTGAGCGTTTGAAAAACGCTCACAAGACTCCGATTACCCGAAAGGTTAAAATAATTAACGGGCGTTTGCGCCGCAAAAGACGCGACGCATGCAATCGAGCCGATTGCGCTCCAGTCATTGCGCTCCAGTCGAAATAGAATATGACATTAAAAACAAAATACGGTTGGCGAAACAGAGGTTATTTGCCGCATTTCGACGGCGGCGAAAAATCGCAGTTTATCACCAGCCGTTTGTGCGATTCGTTACCGCAAAATGTTTTGGAAAAATGGCGCGTTGAACTGGAAAAAGAGGAAATTACCGATGTCGAGTTTCGTAAAAAGATTGAATATTATCTCGACCAAGGTTACGGCGAATGTTATTTGAAAGACGATCACGTTGCTGAGGTCGTTCGTGAAAATCTACTGCATCATGAAGGCACGAAATACAAACTTTACGCTTGGGTGATAATGCCGAATCACGTTCATTATTTGATAACGCCCATTGCGCCTCACACTTTGGCGGAAATCGCGCATTCAAACAAATCCTACACGGCTCACAAAGCTAACAAAATTTTGAATCGCACCGGACAATTTTGGTTTCACGAACCGTTTGACCGCTACATCCGCGACGAGAATCATTTTTTGCAGACAATCGCATACATTGAAAACAATCCGGTCAAAGCGGGCTTATGCAAAAAAGCATCGGATTGGAAATTCGGCAGTGCTTACGAATGATTGGAGCGCAATCGGCTAAATGACTGGAGCGCAA
>JANODL010000108.1:0-4425 GCA_031412675.1 Acidobacteriota bacterium
ACCGACAAATCTCCGGCAAGAAAAGTCGGACAGATTGATAATCGCGGTTCGCATTTCTATCTGGCAATGTATTGGGCGGAAAGTTTGGCAAATCAAACATCGGATTCTGAAATCGCTACAAAATTTGCACCGATTGCCAAAGCGATGCAGGAATCGGAAGCAAAAATTAATGAAGAATTGATTGCGGCGCAGGGAAAACCGCAAGATGTCGGCGGCTACTATCATCCGGATTCCGAAAAGGCTTACGCGGCGATGCGACCTTCGGCGACGCTGAATGCGATTGTGGACGGAATTTAAAGCAACTCTGAGGTAAACGAAAGACGATTTCCCGCAAAGGCACAAAGCTGCAGGCAAACAAGTTCTTTGCGCCTTTGCGGGAAACTTTTTTGAGACTTTGCTTTTTGACGAGAAGCCAAATAAAGGACTTAACTGCTTTAATTTAATGATTTTACTGTTTCAAAAGGCGGCGTTTTGAGACGAACAAAAAGCATAACAAAATTGTTACAGCACCAAAATTAAAGTACTGATTGTCAATCGCGGCGACACTCGACGGGTATGGTGTTGAGCAGTTCGAGAATTTCGCGCTGATTGGCGATGAACGGCGGAACAATCGCGGTTGCTTTTTCGTCTGCAAAAACCATTTCAACCTTTATTTTTTGAACATTTGCAAACATATTTTTTATCATAGCGCGTAGAAGCACAAGCCCGCTAACCTCCGTTTCAACCGTTATAAATTTTAGATGATGAAGTTTTTTCCAATTGAAATTTTTGCCGCTGCGCGTAAAAATCCCTTCGGAAGTCAGAAATTTGACTTGGTTTCTTCGAATTCTCCACAGATAAAATAAAAGGAAACAAGCGAGAGCGACAAAAGCAAGCAGAAAAATACTTCCCAAGGTAAACCCGCGTGAAACCTCACTGCTCCAGCCTTCAGTTGCGTAACGAACCGTCGAACCGTAGAAAATCCCTGCCGGTATACCCAAAAAAATCAGAATGAGAAAACCAATCGCCAAAGCGACCACAATTCGTGTGAGAACCGAATTGTGGAGCGGTTTAATTTCGATTGCCCGCACCAAATTTTGTTTTGCCCAATCGTCAGCCGGCTGGTTAATAAATTGATTTGTCATTTCTTGATTCTAGAATGATAAAACAAAATAGCCGAAAACTGAAAGAAATGTCTGAAGAAGCAACATTTTGTCGAAAAAGAAATGATGAGCTATCCCGAATTTAACCGAAAAAAATTATCCTCGCGGTTCGTAAAGTAAAAGCTGTTAGCCTTGCATTTTGTAAAGATGACCGCAGTTGCAAAAGGGATCGCTCATGTGAAAAATCCGCACACGGGCAAAGACGGCACGGGTACATATACCGGCTCGACGTAATTTGCATGAACGGTTTTAATTTAACCGCATGTGTAAAACTTCTAATTGCCTGTTCCTCATTCGGTATCAAGACTAAACGAATACTTTCATTGGAACTGTTATTTGCACGCAAAGAGGAATGGGAAACGGATAAACGCGGATTAGGCGGATTTACGCAGATATTACAAATTATCCGTGAAAATCCGCCGAAATCCGTCAAATCCGCATCGTGTTAAAATTTTGCGTTCTGTTAAATTTCGTTAATTTCTTTAGCAACCGCAAAATCAAAAGCGGTAATGCCGCCGCGGTCGTGCGTCGTCAAATTTATTTCGGCGTAGCCCCAGCCGAAGGTGATGTCGGGATGATGGTCGTGTTTTTCGGCGATTTCGCCGACACGGTTGACGAATTCGAGGGATTGCGCGAAATTTTCAAATTTAAATTTGCGGGACAAAATATCGTTTTCGGCGTGCCAGTCTTCCATCTCGGCTAAATTGTAGAGAATTTCGTCGGGGGAAAGTTTTTTTCGTTCCATTCGTTTTTCACTCCTTGGTTTTGCGGTATAATCTAGTCTTTTTAGTATAACGATTTAGGAACCGGATATTCAAATAATGCAGTTTTATTACAAATTTTTAGTTTTTATTTTAATTGCGGCAACTTTTTCGGCGTGTTCATCCGCGCCGAAAAAGACTTTAACGCCGCTCGAAACCTTAAAGGCTTACGGCAATGCCCACAAGAGAAAAGATATTACGGCGATGAAGTTGCTGCTCTCGCAGGAATCTTTGAAAATGCACGAGCAGGAAGCCAAATCGCAAAACGTGACGGTTGACGATATTGTGAAGCGCGAAACGCTTTTCGGCGAAAATCAGACAACCGCCGAATTTCGCAACGAAAAGACCGAAGACGAAAAAGCGACCGTCGAAATGAAGGATTCAGGTGGAATTTGGAACACCGTGCAGTTTGTTAAGGAAGAAGGCGTTTGGAAGATTGACCGCAAAGGTTTTGCCGTCAACATCGAACGGCAGGTCGAGCAGAAAAACAACGAACTCGACCAAATCATCAATCAAGGCAGACAACCCTAAGCGATTTTGGATTTTAGATTTTGGATTTTGGATTTATGAGGATTTTTTACGTTTTAGGTTTGCTGACCGCTGTTTTGTTGGTTGGCTGTAATTCAAATCAATCGTCGGCAAATACGCCGAGCGATGTTTTGAAGCAATATGTCGCGGCATCGCAAAAGCAGGACATTGCGGCGATGAAAAATCTTTTGTCGAAAGGCTCGCTCGAATTGATTGAAAAATCCGCGAAGGCGCAAAATTCGACGACCGACGAACTTTTGCGGAAAGAATCATCGGTTAAAATCCAAAACGCGCCTGAAACGCGCAACGAAAAGATCGAAGGCGACGCGGCAACCGTCGAAGTCAAAAACGAAACGAACGGTGAATTCGATTTGAAAATGCCGTTCGTCAAAGAAAACGGCGCGTGGAAAATCGCCCGCGACAAATACATCGAAGAAGAACTGAGAAAGGCGAACGAAGAAATCAACAAAAAACTCGCCAATTCAAGGCTTTCAAACAGCAATTCCGCGTCGAATACGAATGCGAACATTTCAACCAACAGATAGTTTTTACGAGGAGAATTTTTAAGTGTCAAAAATCAAACCTTTTCGCGCTTTGCGCCCGGCGGCGGCAAACGCCAAACAAGTTTCGAGCGTTCCGTATGACGTTCTCAACGCGCAGGAAGCCCGTGCGATTGCCGTCGAAAATCCGCTCAGTTTTCTGCACGTTTCGCGCTCGGAGATTGATTTGCCCGAAGATGTCAATCCTTATTCGGACGAAGTTTACAAACGGGCGAAAGAGAATTTCAAGAAATTGCAAAGCGACGGCGTTTTGCAGGTTGAAAATGAACCTGCGCTTTATGTTTATCAACTTCAAATGGGCGAACAAGTGCAAACGAGCGTCGTCGCGTGTTGTTCGATTGACGAATACGACAACGACCTGATTAAAAAGCACGAAAAAACGCGCCCCGACAAAGAGAACGACCGCACAAAACATATCATTGAACTCGAAGCGCAGACGGGTTTGATTTTTCTCTGTTATCGCGGTACGGATGAGATAAATGCGCTGGTCGAAGAAACTGTAAAGAGCGAACCGCTCTACGATTTTGAAGCCGAAGACGTTAATAAAAACTTGATTCGCAACACGGTTTGGAAAATTCCCGCGACCGATTCGCTCGTGTCAGCCTTTGAAAATATTCCCGCGATTTATATTGCCGACGGACATCACCGCGCCGCGAGCAGTTCGCGTGCGCGTGCCGCGATGCGTAATAAAAATCCGCATCATACAGGCGCGGAAGAATACAATTTCGTCATCGCCGCCTTGTTTCCCGCCGAACAATTAAAGATTTTGGCTTACAACCGCGTCGTCAAAGATTTGAACGGCTTGAGCGCGGAAGAATTTCTGCAAAAAATTACCGAATCAGGCTACGTCGTTTCGGAAACCGATTCGGCAATTCCCGAAAATCCGGGTGAGATTTGCGTTTATCTCGAAGGAAAGTGGCGAAAATTGATGTTTAATATCGCTTATTTTGTTGCGCCGCCGGTGATTGAATCGCTCGATGTCAGCCGCCTTGAAAACTTTATCCTGAAACCGATTTTGGGAATCGAAGATGTCCGAACCGACAAGCGAATTGATTTTGTCGGCGGCATTCGCGGAACAAAAGAACTCGAAAAATTAGTTGATTCGGGCAAATGGCAAATCGCGTTTTCGATGTTTCCGACGACTGTTCAAGACCTGCTCGCCGTTTCAGACTTGGGCGAAAGTATGCCGCCGAAATCAACGTGGTTCGAGCCGAAACTGCGCGACGGTTTGTTAATTCATTTAATTTAAAACCTTTTGCCTACGAAACACACGAAAGAAACGAAAAAAGAAAATTATACTAAATCAGATTCAATTGTGCGTAAAATTGCGCCGTGTCAGAACCATCTGCGGTAGCGGATGGTTTAACTTCGGGAGCAGACCTTTCCGCGAAAGTGTTAAATGATAATCTTCAACCGCCCGCTTGCGGCAGGCGG
>JANODL010000109.1:0-15633 GCA_031412675.1 Acidobacteriota bacterium
CTTTATGCACCCGTAGCTCAGTTGGATAGAGTGTCTGGCTACGAACTAGAAGGTCGCATGTTCGAATCATGCCGGGTGTATTTCAAATTAGAAAGACTGTCTGAATGGCAGTCTTTTTTAATTTTGTGATAAATTTCCACTATGTTGGAAACGGAGAAGATTTGTTCGCGCCGTCGGATTTCCAAATCTGCCGAAGAATTTAATTTTCGTAATAAAACTAAAGAAATCAGACACGCCTATTGTAAAGAATGTGGAAAAATTTTAACAAGAAGTCATTATCAACGAAATAAACGCCGATATTTAGACAAAAACTTGCGTTCGTTTCAAAAACGTCGGGAGTTTGTTCGAGAGATTAAAAATCAACCGTGTGCCGATTGCGGAATTATTTATCCGTATTATGTGATGGATTTTGACCATCGGGAAAACGAAACAAAAGAATTCGGCTTAAATGCCATTACGCAAAAGGCAATAAATGCACTCAAACGTGAAATTGCTAAATGCGATGTCGTTTGCTCCAATTGCCACCGTGAACGGACACATCAACGCCGATTACTGAAATTAGCAAAAAGATAAAATTTCTTTAAATTCCCTTCTAACCGACATTTCATTCAACTTTCACAAAATCCGTGCGGCTTCTGCCGAAATTTTCGGGCGAATACATTTCTTCGGCTTTGGCGGGCGGCGCAACGAAATCGCCGGGCGTGGTCGCACGGGCAACGTAGGAATAATTCCAAACACCTTCGTCGAGTAATGATTTGAAAACTTCCGCCCGTTCGTCGCGCAGATTTTGATGGTCATACCAGATTGAACCGCCGTAATTATAACCGTTGTTGACAGGCATTTTTCGGTCTTCGGGCAAACTTTCGGAAACCGCCAGTTCGGAATTGATAATTTCCAACCCGGCGGGCAGATTATCAACCAGCGCGACGTGATAACGGCGTGTCGGCGCAACCATCTGCAAGCGAACCCGAACCCGTGCGCCTGATTTTATCGCCCAAGTCCCGTCCGAGTTTTGCGTCACATCGTCCGCTTTGTCAATCGCTTCATAGCTTCGCATCACCGTAAAACCGAAATCCGCCGCGTCGAGATTCAAATTTTTCGGCGCGTATTTCAAACCGATTCGGTAATAAAGCCGTCCGTCGCCCTGTTTGTCCAAAATCAGATTTTGCGCTTCTTTTGTTTGCTGTAAATACTGCATCGGGACATTGATTGATTTTGAATCAACGGAGCGTCCCGCGAATTTTTGTTCGCCGGCAAAGTTTTGTCCGAACCAAACCCGCGCAACAAAATTCGGCGTAACTTTCTCATAAATTTGAAAGTATTTATCGAGCGCGAGCAAGACAAATGCGTTTTCCTGCGTATTTTTCCAGCGTCCTTTGGTTTTATTCGCAAGCAATCCGCGCACGATTTTCGGAATCAAACCGGAGGCGGAAACGCGTCCGTTGGGAAGTTGGTTTTTCGTCCGTGAATCTTCTAACCCACCCGCTACCGCAGGTGGTTCTGACTTCAGCAATGCTTCTAAAATTACACCGTCGGCGCGTCGGTCGGAACTCAGCAAAACGTATTCGCCGTCTTTGTAATTCGTCACAAAATGCGCCGCGCTTGCCGTTTCCGCGACGCGGTTGAGCAGATTTAGTTTGATTGAATCAACCTGTTCCGACGAATCTTTGTCGTCCGCCAAAACCGCTAAAAGCCAACCGATTGATTCCGCCGAAAGTTTTTCCAAACCCGCGCTTTGCAAAAGTTTCCGCGCTTTTGCCGCGTCCTTTTCGCCCATCAAATCGCGGACGTAAAGCGCGTAAGCCGAAATTGCCCAACGCGATTCGACGCTGTAATATTCGGGATATTTCGCTTCGATATTTCGCAGATAATTGAGCAAACTTTGGCTCAAAACCGGCGGCACGTTGTAGCGTTTCAAATTTGCCCGCGCCACGGCGTGCGCGACGTGAACCGAAACGTATGGAATGCTCTTATCTTTGCTCGACCAAAAACTGAAACCGCCGTCGCTGTGTTGAAGTTTCCGCAAACGCTCGATGTCCAGCGTCATTTTTGCTTCGATGGCTTCTTTCGTCGGCAAATCTTTTGCCTCAAAGGCGCGCAAAACATCGCGCAGCGCGGCAACCGACAAAATGCGCGACGAAACTTGTTCCGAACATTCAAACGGATAACTTTGCAGATAAATAAACGCGTCCGTGAGTTCCTGCAACTGCGTCGAAGAAGTCGTGATTTCCAAACCGCCGAACTGCGGGAAAACATTTTCGGGCGCAATAATCGGCTGAACAATCGCACCGTTCGCATCGGTCGTGCCGTAAGTCGCAAAGGCTTCGCTCGTCGCCGGAGTCCAAACCGGAAACGCAAATTCCGCCGCGTCCGCGAAATTTCCCGCGACCGCGCCAATTTGAAAACGCGCAATTCCCGCATTTTGCACCGAAACAGGAAAACGAATCTCGGCGCGGTCGTTTGCCGCAATCGTCAAACGTCTGCCGTTGCCATCCGTCAAATTAGCGTTCGTTGCGCGAATTGCGACATCAACCGTCAGCGGATTATTGGTTTGATTTTGCAGAACGACGGGCAATTCCGCATTGTCGCCGAAATTCATAAAACGCGGCGCACTTGGTCGAACCATCAAAGATTGCCGCGCCGTGATCGCCGATTCGGTGATGCCGAATTTTTTGGCGTTTGTGACCGCGACCGCCGTGATCCGATAACGCGTCAGATTGTCGGGCAGATTAATTTTGACAACCGCTTTGCCGTCTGCGTTTGTTCTGACCGACGGCGAAAATATCGCCAGCGCATCAAAATTTGTGCGAAGTTTTATTTGATTCGGATTAGTCGAAGGCGGACGCTGTAAAGATGTAATGACTTCCAAATTGCTGAATACAGATTTGCCACCGCTGCCGCCGCCCATTCCGGTGCCGTTTCCGTTTCCGTCTCCATATCCGTTTCCGCTTCCCTGTCCGCGTCCGAATCCGATGTTTCCAAGGTCAACGCCGAGGTCTTCGGGACTGGCAAGCAAAATATTTTCGCGTGAATAATAATCAGTTGTCCCCGCCTCGATTTCCCGGTAAAAAGCGTCGAGCGGATTCGAGATTTTGTAATTCGTCAGCGCGAGAACGCTTTCGTCAACGGCGACGACGGCGACTTCCGTGTTTGCCGCAGGTTTGCCGTTATTATCCGTTACAGCAACATTTATCGAAGTTTCGCCACCCGGTTCGAGCGTCTTTTCGAGCGGTTCCGCCGTCACGTTTAATTTGCGCGAATCGGTCGAAATATCGAGATTCAACGCGCCGCTTGCAAACGCCGGACGTTTCGGTAATTTGTTGTCCGTTTCGTCTTCAAAAACAACGCGTTTCGTTGCGCCGAACAAATCAACTTGCACGTAAAGATTCGGCAAAAAGCGTTCTTCAAGCGGAATCTGCAAAACGGTCGAAGAGGAATTCATCGTAAAACGCTCGGTTTTGACAATGCCGTTGCGCCGCAAAGTCAGAACGCCTTCGGCGGGAAAAAACGGCGCGTTGACCAAAATTTCCGCCGTGTCGTTTGGCGCGTATTCCTTTTTGTCGGGAATCAATTCGACCGTTTCTTTTTCAATCTCGCGGCTCGGCGCAGTTTTTCCGCCGGCGACCCAAACATTTAATTCGCTTTCGTTGCGCCGTTCTTTTTTATCGAGAACGCTCGCTTTGATCGTAAAAAGTCCGCCGCGTTTTGCCTTGAAATCGCACGCAACAATATCGCTCGCCGATTTTATTTGACAACTCAGCGTTTCAACCGTAATTTCCTGCCATTCGCCTTTGATCTGTTCCCAATCTTTGAGTTCGGCGACGATTGAAACCGGCGCGTCCGCGACCGCTTTGCCGTCAATGTCGGTCGTGATGGTTTCAATCCGAAAAGTTTCGTTTGCCTCGACAAAAGTTTTCGGCGTTTTGATGCCGACATAAAGCTCGGACGGATGAACCAAAAGCGTCGTCAAACCCGCGAAAGTTTGGCGATTGACATCCTGCACACGCGCTTCGGCGTTGATCGTAAAAGGACGCGCAGGATTTGCCGAAACAAAATCCATCGCCAGAAAATGCTTGCCGTTCGCGTCCGTCGCGGCTTTGAAATCTTCCGAAGTTGTTTCTGTATAATCGCTTTCGTAGGAATCTGTCCACCACGGAACAAATTTTCCGAACGTAAAATCATTCCGATTCGGCGGCGTGTATTCGGTCGGTGTTGACGTAACTTTCCAGTTCGTTTCGGCGTTTGCCAGACCGCCGCCCGAATAATATTTCGCCTCGACGCTGACGGTTGCCGAACTGCCGACATAAAACGGCGCGGCGGTTTCATTTTTTGCCGTCACTTCAAATTCGGGACGGCGAAATTCCTGCGCCTGAAATTGATGGACGAAAGTTTTGTTTTCGAGTTTGCTTGCGGTCGAAAATTCCAGTTTTTGATAGCCGAGATTAATGTTTTCGGGCAATTTTAATTGCAAATCGAACGCGCCGAAAATGTTTAATTCCGTGCTTCCGCGCAAAATTTCGTTGCCGAGCGAATCTCGCAAAACGTAATTCAAACCGCTTGCGCCGTCGCCCAACGCTTCGACATCCGCCAATTTTCCGCCCGCAATTCGGCGAATATAACCTTTGACCGAAACCGTTTCGCCCGGACGATACATTTGGCGGTCGTCGAAAACAAACCAGCGCAAACTATCGAATTGCGCCGTCCGTGACCAATTTTTATCACTGTTGTAATTATTATTTTCAAGCAAAATCGCCGTGTCCGCGCCGTTGTTTGCGACCAGCCAATCGCCTTTTTCTTCGTATTTCGACGGCAATTCGAGACTTGCCAAACCGCTTTCATCAGTTGTGCCGTTTGCGCCGTTTGAAAGTCGCAAACCGACATTCTTGAGCGGTGTTCCGTTTTTCAAATCGCTCGCGTAAACGGTCAATTGCTCGGAATCGGCAAAAGCGTCAACGCCGATATTGGTCGCTTGCAGCCAAACGACGATTCTTTCGTTTTCTTCTGTAATGACGGGCGGTTCGACAATCAAAATCGCGTGTCCGAAACCGTTCGGCATCGCCGGAGCAAGATTGATTTTCGTTTCTTCGCTCACATCGCGCTTCGATTTTAGCTTGATTGTTTTGTCGGAAACCAATTTGCCGATGATCGGCGGCGCATTTTTTACGCCTTGGTTGTAACGGTAAAACGCTTCGTAATCTTCGGGTTTGACGGCGTAAATTTGTACCTTCAAACTTTTATAATTCGTCGAATAAACCGAAAAAACACGCTTTGCGCTTGGGTCGAGCGTGATAAAATCGTCGCGCTTTTCGGCAGATAATTCTGCGTCGCGTCCGCCGATTTTAAATTCCGCCGAAACGTCTGTGCCGAGAGTTTGTCCGTAAATATCTTTGAGCGCGCCCGAAACCGTTACTTTGTAAGTCGTCCGCAAATCCCGACAGCAACCGCCGATTTCGATTTCGTCGGCGTAAAACGCAATTTCCGCGTTTTCGATTTTCGGCTCGATTTTTATCAAAGACTTATCGAAACTTTCGGCTTCAATCGGATTGCTGAATTCGATTCGCAAATCGTCATACGACTTACATTCTTTCGCGTTGCGGTCGTAACCGCAGAAAGAATCGTTTAATTTCATCGCGCCGAAAGTTTTGAACCCGAAATTTTGCGCTGAAACACTCGCCAAACTGCCTTCTGCCGACGGCATTCCCGCTTCAAAATTTACGCTGACGAATGAATCAACCGGCAGTAAATCAACCGTCCGAAAAGCGATCCATTGATTCGGGACGAGTGTTTTTATCGTTTCGGAAAGTTTTTTGTCCGCGTCAATTTCACTTTTTTCGGCAAGCCGCAGAGCGATTTTTTTCCCGTTGGCAACCAGATTGATTTTTTGCAAAACGGCTTCGGCGTTAATTTTTTGGTTAAATTTCGCCAGCAAAACCGCGTCGCGCCTGACTGTTACATTATTGGGAATAAAACTTTCGACTTTCGGCGGCGGCGTTTCAAAATTCCACGAAAAATCTTTTTGCAGAGTTCCGCCGGTTGCGGATTTTGTTCCGGCGGGAATCGTTGCGCTAAATTTCGTCGCCATCGGAAAACGATCTTTCGCATCGAAAATCAGCGTTTTTGTCCCGAGCCAACGCCATTTTCCTTTGACTTCGGGTGATAACTCGACGGGAACTGTTTCCGACGCTTTGTTTTGCGATGAAACGACAATCATCGGCTGCGAAAACGTGACACTCAAATCCGTGACAAGCGGCACAGAACTGTTCGGCGAAGCCCGCACGATTTCCAGAACATTGGAATTTTCAATATTCGGCGCGTTTGGTTGTTCTTCGGCAGGAAACTTTACGGCAATGACTTTGCCTGTTTTCGGCGGCGGCAAACTGTTCGGGCGCGTCGAAAAATCCGTTTTGTCGGAAGTTTCCGCTTCGATTGGCGGCAAACGCAGAAATATCGCGTCCGCGTCGGCTTCGCTCAATTTGACGGTTTGCGAAAGCGGCGCAGTTTCGCTGTCGGCAGACTTTCCTTCGCCTTCACGAAGACGAAACTGCAAGCCTTTCGTTTCTTCTTTATCTTCTTGAGAATCTTCGTTTTGTGCCGGAACGGTTTGGACAAAAGAACCGAGCAAAATCGCGTAAATCAAGACAAGGCAAATCAATCTGTTTTGTTTCATCATCGGATTTGGACATAAATTCAGTTTGGAATGCGCCAAACGAAAAGAGATTATTGTTGGACAAACGATTAGATGCCGAAGAAGGTAAAAAGTTCCTTCGGGTGGAAAAAAAGATGTCGGGTTAAGGAAGAAAACTTCGCTTTCTACCGGCGATTAATTTGCCATACAAAATTGCTTTCAAACCGTCGGATTTTGCCAAACGGACATTTTCGCAAGTCGTTTCCATATATTTTTTTCCTCTTTGGATTTTTAGATTCGACAGCATCTTGAAGACTTTTGTGCTATGAAAATAACGATTGTTCGCCTAATTCTCAAAAATTTTGACGATCATTTTTTAAGACTTATTTCATATTCTTTACAAATCTTTACATAGAGCCTTTAAAACTTTTTGTGCTTTTTACCTGTCTTACGCAACTAATAATAGTTACAACAATTCTCTGTTGAAAAATTTTAATTTACGAACATTGGGGAGGGAAATAGTGAAAAAACGACTATTTACATTAATGCTCTGCTTCGGTTTGATAATACCCGGAAGCAGTTTTATCACGGGTTTGAACGCTCAGACCAAAGGAAAAAGAACGGCACGAACGCCAATTTCTGAAAGGAAAACTCAAAAAACTCCATCCGCTCTAAAGAATCCGAGCATTCAGAAAATCGCCGACGCACGCAAAGCCGGAAGCCTGAATGTCGGCGATCCGTGTCTGGAAGATATGCCGATTACGCTCGGGCAAACTTTGAACGGCAATTTAGCCGCCGGCGATTGTTTGCTTGATGACGGGACGCTGATTGATTTTTACAGTTTCAGCGGAAGGGCGGGACAGCCCATCTATATTTCGATGAACTCCGGCGTAATTGACACATTTTTATATTTGTTCGATGATGCGGGCGACGTAATCGAATCAAACGACGACAGCGGATTGAATACAAATTCGCGCATCCCGATTGACGGCGGCGTTATCACGCTACCCTACACGGGCGAATATTTTATCGGCGCAAACTCGTTTGAACCCGAAACGGGTTCATATTCGCTGACCTTAAACACGGATTCGGCTTGCGCGGCAACGACGATCAGCTACAATCAAACCGTCAACGGTTCACTGGCAACGACCGACTGTGCAATAAATATCTTGGGTGAGCCTTTTTACACCGACCGTTTCACATTTAACGGAACTGCCGGACAGCAGATTTCGATTGCGATGAATTCGACGGCGGTTGACTCGTATCTCTATCTACACACGCCGAGCGGCAACGGAAGCGTCGGCGATGATGACGGCGGCGGTTCGCCGAATGCCCGAATTCCAGCCGGAAGCGGACTGTTTACCCTGCCCGAAACCGGAACTTACACGATTGAAGCAAGTTCGTTTGACCCTTTTCAAGTCGGAGCTTACACGCTTATTCTGACAGGTCCGACCGTAACCGTCCCGACAGCGAATAAATTATTCGACTACGACGGCGACGGCAAAGCCGACATCTCGGTTTTCCGTCCGTCGGAAGGAAAGTGGTATATCCAAAACAGCGGTACAGCCAATTCATTTACTATTCGAAATTTCGGTTTAGCCGCCGATACCATCGTTCCCGCCGATTATGACGGCGACGGCAAAACCGACATCGCGGTTTTCCGCGCTTCGGAAAATAATTGGTATGTGCTGAATTCGGCAACCGGCACGGCTTCGACCGTTAATTTCGGAGTAACCGGCGATTTGCCCGTTGCGGCGGATTACGACGGCGACGACAAAGCCGATTACGCGGTTTATCGTCCGTCAACCGGAACCTGGTGGATTTTGCAAAGCTCGAACACGCGTATCGCAACCGTCAAATTCGGAACGGCGGAAGACAAACCGACGCTCGGTGATTTTGACGGCGACGGCAAAAATGATGTTGCCGTGTTCCGTCCTTCGACCAGTATTTGGTATCGCCTGAACAGTTCAAATTTACAGGTTACGGCTTATCAATTCGGACTTTCGACCGATATTCCGACACCTGCCGATTATGACGGCGACGGCAAAACCGACATCGCGGTTTTCCGTGCATCGAACGCGACCTGGTATATCGTCAACAGCAGTAACAATTCGTTCACGATTACCAATTTCGGACTCGCCGAAGACAAACCCGTTGCGGCTGACTACGACGGCGACGGACGTAGCGACATTGCCGTTTTCAGACCGAGTACGAATACTTGGTTTTTACTGCGCTCAACCGCCGGATTTGCGGCACAGGTGTTCGGTTCAAACGGTGACACTCCGACTCCGAATGCCTTTGTCAGATAAATCCGGTTTAACTGACAAATCAAGCCTCAAAGGCACGGGCTTAAAAACTCGTGCCTCTTCTTTTAATTATACCGATTCAAATGAAGTTGTGCGTATTCAACAGGTCAGAACCGTCTGCGGTAGCGGGCGGGTAATGTTGTGCGAAGAACCCGCCCGCTACCGCAGACGGTTCTGACAATACGCGCTATTCAATTTGATTTCGTATTGTTAACCGTTCACGACTTTTTATTGCCCGCAACCGTCCGAAGGTCTATACTTAAACCTGTCGCATCAAACGGCAAATATTTTATTAATGAACAAGGGAGAATTTGAATTTATGGCAGACGAAAACAATAAATGCGGACACGAATCGTGTGTTTGTACGGTCGGGGAAGACGAGGAATATTGCAGTCCGCAATGTGAAGCGGCGGGCGAAGAAGATGTTACCGAAATCGCTTGCGATTGCGGTCATTCGGGTTGCAGTTAAACTTTGAAGAAGAAAGAGGTTTTGTTTCTAATCGAAACAAAACCTCTTTTATTTTATATGACGATTTCTAAGTCGAAGCCGTTTTGCTTGCGATGAAACGATAAATTAAAAGTAAAACGACTGCCCCGACAACCGACATTATCCAACCAGCCGTATAACCGGCACCGCGCCAAAATGCCAGATAAGTTCCGATAAACGCGCCTGCAATCCCGATTAAAGCGGTTATCAGCCAACCCAAAGCACCGCTCGAGATTGCTTCCTTGCCGGGAAGCAACAGCCGCGCAATTGCACCGACAATTAAACCGACCAAGAGTTTCCAAATCAAATCACCGAAATCCATAAATTTCTCCTTTTTTTATTTAAATTTCGAATTGCCAACAGAATACTCTCTTTTTACTACAAAACACGGAAAACTACAACATTTTTTTGAAAATTATTATTTTTAATCAATTATGTTTAACTTAGTTGACCATTTCACAAACCTATGTAAAACTTATTTCGTGCTTTTTGGACGAAAACTCTTTATTTTCGCGCAAAAATCAATTTTGGTAAAAATTGGCTTCAAATTTTGGGAGGAAAAAAACTCTGGAGTTTTGGTGGCTCAAAATGCTATTGTGTTTAATAACATGCAGGTGTATCTGTTCATACTTGCATGAATTTCCCAAACCCTGAACCGATTATTAACCCCTTCATTTGCCCGTCCAACAATTATTTTTGAATCAATCTACTCCAAATATGAGTCGGGAAAATACCGTTTATTTTTACAAAATTTCGATAGCCGTTCTCGGCGGTTTCTGCTCGCTTTTGGCATTGTTGAATATCAAAGCCGAAGTTTTGACGTGGAAATTTGCCGTTCTTTTTCTTTTCACGGTTTTGCTTGCGCCGCGTATGAGCATTATGTTGCCGCGCTCGAAATTCATCCTGAGTTTTTCGGACTCGATGATTTTCCTTGCATTTCTCATGTTCGGCGGCGAAGCGGCGATTATCATCGCAACCGCTGAAATCATCGCTCACCGCACCTACTTCAAATTCAAAGGTATCGAGTTCGCACGTTACACCGTTCCGTTTAATATCGGCGCAACTGTGCTTTCAACTGCGATTACCTATTATGTTTGGAGTTGGATTCCGATGGCGACGAGCATTGATCCGTCTTCCGCTTCGACACCAAACCTGATAACGACACTCGGAATTTTAGCTCTGACCCAATTTTTCGCTTGCTCGGCTTTGGCTTCAATTTTTTACTCTTTAAAAACCGGGACCAATCCGTGGACGGCTTGGAAAAAGGAATGTTTTTCAATTTCGGTGACGCATTTTGCGGGAACTTGTTTGGCTGGAACTGTTTCCAAATTGCTCAATTACGGCGACACTTATTCGATTGCCGTTTCATTAATCGCTTTCGCCGTTATTTATTACAATTACCGTCAGATTATCGAGGAAATGACAGTTTCCATCGAACAGGCGGAGCAAGCCGAACGCGATAAAGCCGATGCCGAACGCGAAAAGCGGATCGAAATTGAAAAATACGCCGAAGAATTAACTTTGTCGCTCAAAAAAGAAGAAGAAACCGGTAAAACTCTGCGCCAAAGCCAACGCGCATTTCAACACGCCGCGCTTCACGATTCGTTGACCAAACTGCCGAACCGCGCCTATTTCGGCGAAATCGTCAAAGAGTTGATTGAAGAAACCAAACAAGGCGCGGAGTCGAAATCTTACATTTTATTTTTAGACCTTGCGCGGTTTAAGACCATCAACGACAGTCTCGGACACATTATCGGCGATAAGGTTTTGATGGTTGTCGCCAAGCGTTTTTTGCGGATGCTTCGCGCACAGGATAAAGTCGCACGGCTTGGCGGCGACGAATTTGCGATTATTCTGCGCGGTTTGTCCTCGGACGAAAAAGCGGAAAAAGTCGCGTGGAAGATTCACCGGAAAATCGCCCAGCCGTTTTCACTCAGCAAAAGCAAAATTCACACGAGCGTCAATATCGGCATTGCGCCGTGTCAGGCTGAATACGATACGCCCGAAGAGATTTTGCGTGATGCCGATATTGCGATGCATCACGCCAAAGAAAAAGGCAGCGGAATAGCGTTTTTTACCAAAGAGCTTCGTGAAAAATTCATACACGAAGCGACGCTCGAATCCGAACTTCCGTTTGCCATCGAACGCAACGAACTTTCGATGCACTACCAGCCGCTGATTTCTCTGAAAGACGGTTCGCTGATTGGTTTTGAGGCTCTTCTGCGCTGGAATCATCGCAAAATCGGTTTTATCTCGCCCGCCCAATTTATCCCGATTGCCGAAAACAGCGGATTGATAATTCCGATTACCAACTGGATTTTAGGCGAAACCTGCCGACAGATTGCCGACTGGCAAAACTTGTCGTTTGCGACCAAAGATTTAATCGTCAGCGTCAATATTTCGGGCAAGCATTTGTCGAACACGGATTTGATTGTTGATGTTAAAAAGGCTCTGAAAAACTCGAATCTTTCGCCGTCATCGCTCAAGCTCGAAATTACGGAAAGCGCGGCGATGGACAATGTTGTCCAGACGGTTCAGATTTTAACGAGTCTTAAAGAACTCGGCGTACAGCTTTCGATTGACGATTTCGGGACGGGTTATTCGAGTTTGAGTTATCTGCATCGTCTGCCGGTTGACACGCTCAAGATTGACCGTTCGTTCGTCAATTCGGTCGGCGAAAACGGCGAAGATTCCGAGATTTTACAGACGATTATCTCGCTCGCCAAGAATTTAAAGATGCGCGTGATTGCCGAAGGTATCGAAACGGAAAGCCAGCTCAACATTTTGAAAAACCTCGGCTGCGATTACGGACAAGGCTATCTGATGTCGAAACCTCTGCCGCAAGATGTGATGGAAGAATTGCTTCTCAAAAAACAATTCTGGCTTCCGGCTCTGAAATCCGAAGACCAAAGCGCACTTCAAACCAATCTCAACGAAGACAAAACTATCGCCGTTTTTTAAGCATCGGCTCTTCTATAGTTTAATTCGCCAACAATCATAAAGGGCAAAAGTTTGATAATCCGAGCTTTTGCCCTTTTACTTTTTACTTTTCGTCTTTTACCTCTATAATTATTGAAAATATTGAAAAACTTGTGAGGTGAAAATAAAGCGAATGATTTACCGAGTATCTTTTGCACTTTTGGTTCTTATGGCTTTCTCCATAAATTCTTTGGCACAGACTGTTATTAAATATCCCAACGCGAAAAAAGTTGAACAAACGGACGATTATCACGGCGTAACGGTTGCCGACCCGTATCGCTGGCTCGAAGACGTTGATTCAGCCGACACGAAGGCTTGGGTTGACGTGCAGAACAAAATAACCAACGACTATCTGGCGACGATTCCGCAGCGCGAACAGCTCAAAAAGCGTTTGACCGAACTCTGGAATTACGAAAAATATTCCGCGCCGTTCAAAGCCGGAAAAAATTATTTCTATTACAAAAACGACGGTTTGCAGAATCAATCGGTTTTGTATATCACCAATTCCGTCACAGACGCGGGGCGCGTTTTCCTCGACCCGAACAAACTTTCGGCGGACGGCACAGCCGCGCTTTCGGGAATTTCGTTCACGGACGACGGCAAGCTGATGGCTTACGGCGTGGCGATTGCGGGTTCGGATCGAAGCGAATGGCGTGTCAAAAACGTCGAAACCGGACAGGATTTGGCGGACGTTCTGCCGCCCAACCGACAAGGCGGAATTTCGTGGCTCAAAGATAATTCGGGCTTTTTTTACAGCGGATTCAAACCGACCGAAAAAGGCAAGGAATTAAAAGAAACGACCTTCGGGCAGAAATTTTATTTCCACAAACTCGGCACGCCCGTTGCGGAAGATGCGGTCATTTACGAACGCCCCGACAACAAGGAATATTTCGTCGGCGGTTTTGTCACGGAAGACGGAAACTGGCTGATTATTAACGTCGGCAAAGGCACGGGACCGCAGAATATGGTTTATTTCAAAAACCTTTCGATGGAACGCGCTCCGATTATGCCGCTCGTTGACAAGCTCGAAAACGATTATTCGTTTATCGGCAACGACGAAGCGACGTTCTATTTCCGCACCGACAAAGACGCGACCCGCGCCAAACTCGTCAAAGTCAACGCGCTCGAAAAGGATTTGAAATGGCAGGACGTGATTGGCGAAACGCCGGAAACGCTCGGCGGCGTTGATTTTATCAACAATCAATTCGTCTTGAACTATCTCAAAGACGCTTACACGCAGATTAAAATCTACGACATCAAGGGCAAATTCGTTCGTGAAGTCGCGCTTCCGGGCATCGGTTCGGCGGGCGGATTCGGCGGCAAACGCACCGACACGGAAACTTTTTACAGTTATTCGAGCTTCAACGCACCGCCGACGATTTACCGATACGATCTGAAAAAAGGTAAATCGGAGCTTTTCCGTCAGGCAAAAGTCGCGTTCACGCCGACGGATTACGAAGTCAAACAGGTCAAATACAAGAGCAAGGACGGCACGGAAGTCCCGATGTTCATCGTCCACAAAAAAGGCATTAAATTAGACGGCAACAACCCGACTTTGCTTTACGGTTACGGCGGTTTCAACATTTCGATGACACCCGCATTTTCGGTTGCGCGGCTGGTCTGGCTCGAAATGGGCGGCGTATATGTCGTCGCAAACCTGCGCGGCGGCGCGGAATACGGCGAAGCGTGGCACGAAGCGGGAACGAAATTGAAAAAGCAGAACGTCTTTGACGATTTCATCGCGGCGGGTGAATGGCTGATTGCCAACAATTACACGAAGCCCGCGAAACTGGCGATTCAAGGCGGCTCGAACGGCGGCTTGCTCGTCGGCGCGGTTTTGAACCAGCGACCCGACCTTTTCGGCGCGGCACTCCCGGCAGTCGGCGTGATGGATATGCTTCGTTTTACGAAATTCACGATTGGCTGGGCTTGGACGACGGATTACGGTTCGCCCGACAACAAGGCGGAATTTGACGCGATTTACAAATATTCGCCCTTGCACAACATCAAGACAGGCACGAAATATCCTGCCGTGATGGTCACGACCGCTGACCACGACGACCGCGTTTTCCCCGCGCACAGCTTTAAATACGCGGCAACTCTCCAAGCCGCACAAGGCGGCGGCGCGCCCGTTCTGATTCGCATCGAAACCAAAGCCGGACACGGCGCGGGCAAACCGACCGCCAAGGTCATCGAAGAACAAGCCGACATTTACGGGTTTCTGATCAAGAATCTCGGAATGAACTAAGAAGAAGAGGAGAAGAGGAGAAGAGGAGCGGAGGAGATTTTGGTATCAAATTTGGTCGTTGAAAATAAAAATCTCCTTTGCCGGGAGCGCACGCATCCCTGCGTGCTGAGCGCAGAGCGCGAATAAATACGCTGAATGTAAATTCAAGATTGAGCCACGCTTTTACGCCGCGAAGCGCGACGTAGCACGCAAGGATGCGTGCGCTCCCGGCAAAGGAGATTTTGTTCTGAATGGTTAAAGCGAAATTTGAACTTCACATTAACTAAAACAAAATCTCCTCTTCTCCTCTTCTTCATTGGGACAAACCGCGATGCTCAAAGCCTTTCGGCGTTATTTAAGAAACGAAATTTAAGCCCGTTTGAAAGAAAATTTGAACGGACGTTTGCAAAAGCAAAGGTTTTGATGAGGCGTGTGGTAAAATCGAAATAATATGAAAACAGCAGTATTCCGCTATGCGAATGGCGAAGTTGAGAAAAAACTCTTTGAAGGTGTGCCTGTTACCAGACGCTTTGCATATAAAAAAGGTGAACACGGCAGCATCGTCGGTCGCGTTTATTTCCAGATTGACCCCGATCAAGACTTGAAATCCAACGTCATCAGATACAGCGAAATCTCCGCCCCCGAACGCCAGTAATCTCCCTCCAATAATTTTTTTCTTGACATAAAACCCCAATATCAAGTAAAACATAAACCGAAACGTATTCACGCATTACCGAATTATCTAAACTTTTATGAAGTTCGGACTCTCGCGTTTTTTCTGCATTCTTTTTTGCACGACGGTTAATTCTTCCACCCAAGAGTCGAAGTGTGTTTCAAAACAATTGGAAAAACAAAATATGAATATTGAAAGTCTTTTGGAAAAAATTAATTTATACGAAATCAAGTTGAATAGTGGGTATTGTCAGAACCGTCTGCGGTAGCGGGCGGGTTAGACGGTGAATAATTAACCACAATCGCGACGCAGAGCGTAAGAGCGTGGTGTTTGGAA
>JANODL010000110.1:0-111632 GCA_031412675.1 Acidobacteriota bacterium
TCAGAACTTTAGCAACGACAATTTTGCAGAAAACCAAGTGTCACAACAAAAAAGCCCGGATAGAGAATTTTGCCGATGATTTTGACAATCTGATTATAACATTGAAGGTAATGAATTTTTTATAGGAAAGCCCTGCTTTGATTGACTTGTTTTTGAAGTTTTACGATTTCGGATTTGACGAAGCCTTGTAAGTTTGATTAAATTTCTAACACTATTTCCGATCTAACATTAATATCAAGGGGAACCTTAAATGACAAATCCAACAAGTCGCACCGATAGGATTATTATTTAGGAGTTGGGAGGTGAAGTTCTAATCTACGACCTTAATATCCATCAGGCATATTGCCTAAACGAATCGCTTTCTCTTATCTGGAGTTTATGCGACGGAAAAAGATCAGTTCAAGAAATCAGAAAAGCAATTGGTAAAAAGATCAACTTAACCCGTCAACGAAGAATTTGTTTGGCTGGCTTTAAATCAACTGCGCGGACACAATCTGCTTGAAGATGGTGAAAAAATTCAATCAACTTTCTTGGAAATACCAAGGAGAGAGATGATAAAAAGAGTTGGTTTGTCGGCATTATTAACTCTACCGACTATTAATATGATGGTCGCGCCGGTAGCAGCACAGGTTAGGTCTGGTTCTTTTGTTTGCCAAACAGGACCGAGTAGCTGTAACTGCTCAGCCGGATGTACTCCATGTGGGGCAAACTGTTATTGCTATGTTCTTCCTGAAAATTGCACCCCTAATCCCGGTGGCGGCACTACATGTGTCGGAAAGTGTATTGCAGCTTAAATTCTTAGAAGTTACGCAGTTGGAATAAGAGAATAACGCGGATTAGCAATGTAAGCCCTGACCGCATCCCGAATAATCTGGTTTTCGCTTCAAACCAACTGATGCCTATTCGATAACAATGACTTTCCAATCGCAAAAACGTCCGCAAACACAAACCGATATGGTTTTGCCCTTGGCGGCTGCGGCGACATTGCGCTCGTTCAATCAAACACTGCTCTTGATGCCACGATGAAACTGTTCAATCTGCCAACTGTAGCCAGCATATTTGACGCGCTCCAGTTCGGTCATCGCAATCTGTGAACTCGCCCAATGTTCCGTGCTGCCGTTTGTGGCAACAATCTGAACACTTTGACTTCTCCGAATCCTTTGAGCCAGACCACGCGCCCCGCTTCGACAATTTCGATGTCGGAAACCGCTTGCAAACCTTTCCGGTCAGGATTGATTTAGCGGTTGGCTTTCAGGCGCGTCAAAAAGTTTTAGCCCAGCCCGCGCACCAATTTCAAGATCGCAATGGGCAAATACCAACTGTCAAAGCAAACCATTCGCGGAGCAAAGCCGCGTTCGTGTGACCATCACATGCGGACGTGGCGCGTTTTGCAGAGCGGCAGCAATTCGGTGCGTGAAGTTCAATGGGGCTTATCAAGCGACCAAACCGTGCCGGGCGATTATGACGGCGACGGCAAAACCGATATTGCGGTCTATCGCCGTTCGGAGGGAATTTGGTATGTCCTTCTCAGCACGACCAATCAGATGCGGGCGGAGTATTGGGGACTGGGACCGAACGATTTCGCCATCGTCGGCGATTTCGACCGCGACGGCATCAACGATTTGAATGTCGTTCGCCCATCCACGAGCGGCGGCGCAGCCACTTGGTTCACCCGGCGCAGCAGCGACGGCGCGATGCTGGTTGATAATTGGGGCGGCGGAGTGCCGGGCGCGTTAGACAGCCTTTTTCCGGGGCTTCAGATTGATATTGATGGCGACGGAATTGCCGACCGAATGGTCGTCCGCGATCCCGATTCGACGACAACCGGCAGTCAAACGACTTATTTCATTCAGCGCAGTTCCGACCGCTCGTTGTTTGCCGTGCCGTGGGGCTTGGATACGGACGGACGCGCCTTCGGCGATTTCGACGGCGACGGCAAAACCGATCTGGCGGCGCGGCGCAGCATCGGCGGTCAATTAACCTGGTTTATTTTGCTGAGTTCTACCAATTACGACCCGGCTCAACCGCGATATGTCAATTGGGGAATCACGGGCGATTCGCTCGCGGCTGAAGATGCGGAAGATTCCGGTGAAATAGCCATCAATTGAAGCGTTCGGTAATGACGGCTTTCGCGCCGGGCATTCCCGCTTGCCGAAAGTGCCGAGCGCGGAAAAAATCACCCTCCGCGCTCGCCAAACTTTTTTATCGCTTCGCGGCGAACCGTCAATGATTTTTTGGAGATGAAACGAAAAGCGGAAATCACGTTTGAAGTCAATGAAACAATTATCTTGCGGCAAACGGCGCGGGTTTCGAGCCGGTTTTGCCGGCAATGCGGCGCACTTGTCGAGATGACTTCGCCGCAGACGATTGCGGATTTATCGGATTTGACTGAGCGCGAGATTTTCCGCCTTGTCGAAACGGGAAAAATCCATTTTATCGAAGCCGGAAGGATTTTGATTTGTCTTAATTCAATCGCGGTTTTGGAAGGAGAGTTTAAAGAAAATGAAAAGAGAATTATTTAAATTAGCGGTTGTAATCGTCTTCGTGTTTTGGGCGGCGGCGGCGCAGGCGCAAACGTCCGCGTTTACCTATCAGGGAAAATTAACCGACGCGAGCGCGGCGGCAAACGGACAGTATGATCTTGTTTTCAAACTGTTCGAGACCGATGACGGCGGGCTGCAAATCGGAAGCGGCGCGGCGTGACGGGCGGAAGCGGTGTGTTTAACGGCAACGGCGCGGGGCTGACAAACGTGAACGGCGCGAATATCACGCCCGGCACGGTAACTTCCTCGCAGCTCTCGCAGGAAGCAGTGCCGAACAGCACGGCTTACAAAATGCTCGGCTCGCTTCGCTGGGATTTGCTAAAACCGCAGGCGACTTTTGCCGTCGGCAATAGACCGTGGGGAGTCGCGTTCGACGGCGCGAATATCTGGGTTACAAATCTTGTAAGCTCAAATGTTACAAAGCTGCGGGCAAGCGACGGCGCGATTCTCGGCACGTTTGCGGTCGGAAGTCCGCACGGAATTGCCTTTGATGGCTCAAATATCTGGGTCGCAACTGATTTGGGCAATGTAGAAAAACTGCGGGCGAGCGACGGCGCGATTCTCGGCACTTTTACCGCTGGCATCGCTCCGAGAGGCATCGCGTTTGACGGCGCGAACCTTTGGGTCGCAAACAACGGAAGCAACACTGTAACAAAACTGCGGGCAAGCGACGGCGCAGTTCTCGGAACATTCAGCGTTGGCAGTCTTCCAATTGGAATCGCGTTTGACGGTGCGAATATCTGGGTTACGAATCTTGGCAATGAAAGCGTAACAAAACTGCGGGCGAGCGACGGCGCAAATCTCGGCAATTTCCCGGTAGGCTCTAGTCCATGTGCCGCTGCCTTTGATGGTGCGAATATCTGGGTCGCAAACCAGAATAGTAATGACGTTACAAAGCTGCGGGCAAGCGACGGCGCGAATTTAGGCACTTTCCCGGTTGGCATGTTGCCGCGCGGAATTGCCTTTGATGGTGTCAATATTTGGGTCGCAAACTACGGCAGTAACACAGTAACAAAGTTACGGGCAAGCGATGGAGTAAATCTCGGGACATTTGACGTTGGCGTTTCTCCGCTGGGAATTGCTTTTGATGGGGCGAATATCTGGACTGCAGACAATTTTGGCAATACTATAACGCGGCTGCCTCCGGCTTTCCCGACACCATAAAGAAACGCGGACACGCGCCTTCAAATACGTTGACTGCAAGTTGAAACCGAAAGCAGCAATCTGCAAGGAGGAAAAATGAAAAAGGTAAAAGGTAAAAGGCAAAAGGCAAAAGGCAAAAGTGGTTTTCGCGTTGTTTGTTTTTCTCTGGCACTGCGTTTCTGCGATGAATTTCCCGGCGCAGACGGGCGGGCAGTTTTCGATTACGCAATCGGTCATTGCGGGCGGCGGCGCGCAGTCCGGCGGCGGAAATTTCGGCGTGACCGGAACGGCGGCGCAAGCAAGTGCGGGCGCGGATTCGATCAATGGACAATTTGCGGTCAAAGGAGGTTTTTGGCAGGCGTTTTTCGCGCCGACCGCTGCGCTCGTGTCAGTCAGCGGCAGAGTCACGACGGCAAACGGGGTCGGAATCGCCAATGTCCGCGTTTCGATGACCGATCAGACGGGCGAGACGCAGACGGCGGTTTCAAATTCGTTCGGCAATTTTCGTTTCGCGGAAGTTCCGGCGGGCGAAATTTATGTTTTTACGGTTCACAGCCGCCGCTATCAATTCAGCGTTCCGAGCCGGGTTTTATCAGTTAGCGATAATGTCAGCGACCTTGTTTTTATTGCGGATTGGAAGTAGCCAAACTTTAAGAACCCGTAAAATTCGGCGGGCGTTTTTCGAAAAATGCCTGCACGCCCTCTTTGAAATCCGCGCCTTTGCCCGATTCGATTTGCAGTTGATGTTCGAGTTCGAGTTGGTCGGAGAGATTATTTGAAAACGTCGCGTTGAGCATCTTTTTGATTCGTCCGATCGAAGCGGTCGGCGCAAGCGCGAGTTTTTGTGCCATTTTGAGAGATTCTTCTAACAGATTTTCCGCCGCGACGACGCGGTTTATCATACCAATCTGCAAGGCTTTTTCTGCCGAAAGAGTTTCGCCCGTCATAAAAAGTTCCGCCGCGAGCTTTTCGCCGACTGCACGCGGCAAGAAAAACGAACCGCCGCAATCGGGCGAAAGTCCGATGCGGACGAAGGCTTCGTTAAAGGACGCATTCTCAGCTGCAAAAACAATATCGCAGGCAAGCGCGAAGTTTGTTCCCGCGCCCGCGCAAACGCCCTGCACGGCGGCGATAAACGGAATCGGCGTTTCGCGAATCAGCAGGATGACATCGTGCAAAGCTTTCAGAGGTTCTTCCAGAAAGGCTTCGATTCTGCCTTCTTTCTGCCACATCAACTGCATCTCGCGCAAATCGCCGCCCGAACAAAACGCCCGCCCTTCGCCCGTTAAGACAACCGCTCGTGCTTTATCTTCAATCGCTTTCTGCACGGCAGAAAACAAATCTTTCGTCAGTTGAAGCGACAGCGCATTTAAGGCTTCGGGGCGATTAAACGTAACAATCGCCACATTTTCTTGTAATTCGTATTTAATGGTTTCAAATGTCATTTTTTAGTTGAGAGTGAGGAGTAGAGAGTGGAGAAAAAATCATTTGACTCTCCACTCTCTACTCCTCACTCTTTACTCTTTTAAGCAAAGCGAACCCGCGATTTACTCGCGTTATAACATTCGCGGCACAAAACGGCGCGTCCGACTTTGGGCTGGAACGGAACCTGGTCGTGTTTGCCGCAATGGTCGCAAACGATTTCAAATTTAGTCGGCGCATTGTTGCCCGCCGACGCTTTTTTCGAGCGGCATTTCGGACATCTCTGCGGCGCCATCATATTGCGTTGGTAAAAAGTTTCCTGTTCTTTCTCCGTGAAAAGAAAAGTCTCCTTACATTGGACACACGGAATCTCAACATCAGGCATTTTATTTATCTCCTTTTGGTGAAGAGTGTAGCACATACACCGAAATATATATAATTCGCTCGGGCATCAAAAGCGGCGGATTTTGAAAATAAACGATTTCAAGAATTCTGTTATTCCCAGAATCCCGCAGTAAGAAATTACAGATCAAGCCGCCGCCAATGCCGCTGTCACCCATGGTTGAGGCGCGTTCTCCGCTGCTGCGATTCCAATTACCAAAGTTAGAGTTGCGGATGCTGACAACGGAAGCGTTAAAAGCCGCAAAAAACCGCAAACAATATTTATAACTTTTGCAGTTGTTATTTTGAAGGCGCAATATTTGGCAGATTCGGTTCTATGAAAATTAATTGCTCTTTAGTTAAAGGTTGGTTGTTTTGCACTAAGCCGGTTGATGAAATGTTTCATCAACCGGATTTTATCTGTAAAATTTGTAAAACTTCAAACTAATTCTTTGCGGGTTAATTCTTTAATGTCGGCTTTTATATGAGAAACTTCCGAACGGAGCAAGTAAATTTCACCTTCCAGTCGGTCGAAGCGAATAGCGTTGTCGAGAATGCCGCGTCTGATGGATTCCAATTGAGCGTCATTCAATTTTTGGGAAGCGTCGAATTTTGTTTCTAAATCATTGATCCTTTTCTCAAACTTCGCCGAAAGCTCGGCAATAGCTTTCAAAACCTCGTTTTCCTGTCTTAATGTTTCTTCGGAGTCCATAGATCGAATTTTAGAATTTAAAGACAAATTTGTAAATAAACCGCTGAAATCAATCTTCGCTCAACGCTTTGAGGTGATTTTTGACGGTTTCGCCCAGCGTGTCGAGATTATAACCGCCTTCGAGCGCGGAAACGATTCGCCCATTACAAGTTTCATCCGCCCATTTTTTAATGGTTTTCGTCATCTGCATAAAATCGGCATCCTGCAAACGAAGTTGTCCGAGCGGATCGGTCAAATGCGCGTCGAAACCCGCCGAAATTATTATCAGATCAGGCTTAAAATTACGATTGATGTCGCCGATTGCGCTCTCGAACATTCGTTTCTGATCGCTCGGTTTGGTGTGCGCTTTGACCGGCACATTCATCGTGTAGCCTTTGCCGCGTCCGAAACCGATTTCGCCCCGCGAGCCTGTTCCGGGATACCACGGATATTGGTGCATCGAAAAGAAAAAGACGCTCGGATCGTCAAAAAAAATTCCCTGCGTGCCGTTGCCGTGATGCACGTCCCAATCAACAATCGCGACGCGTTCGATTTCCTTGTAACGATTCTGCGCGTAACGCGCCGCAACCGCGACGTTGTTGAAAAGACAAAAGCCCATCGAGCTTTCGGCGGTCGCGTGATGTCCGGGCGGACGCACGGCGACAAACGCATTATCGGCTTCGCCCGACATTACCGCATCAACCGCACGGCACACGCCGCCCGCGCCGTAAAGTGCGGCATCAAACGATTTCATCGAAATTGCCGTGTCGGCATCGAGCATCTCCAAACCATTTTCAAATGCGCTTTCAACACGCTTGAAATGCTCGGTCGTGTGCGCCGCCTGAACCATTCCCTTTGAAGCCTGTTCGGGCGTGATTTCGAGAAGTGATTGCCAGAATTCGCCGTCGCGGCGAAGCGCGTTCATGACGGCTTCATAACGCTTCGGAGTTTCCGGATGCCCGAATCCCGTGTCGTGTTTTTGATACATCGGATGATGGATTAATGCTGTCTTCATAAAATTAATTTAACGCAAAGAAGCAAAGGAGCAAAGGCGCGAAGAAATAATTATAAAAATCTCTGCGTCTTTGCTCCTTTGCCTCTTTGCGTTAAAAAATCGCCTAGATAAAAGCCGTTTCGTGAAGCAGTTCACCTTTGGCAAACCGCTCGAAACTCAAACAAGAAACGTCTAAAAATGCCCCTTTGCCATCCAAAATGATTTCCGAAAGTGCGCGTCCCGTCGCGGGCGAATGCATTACGCCGTGACCTGAAAAACCATTGGCAAAATATAATCCTTGAATCTCACAGCCGCCCAAAATCGCGTGATGGTCAGGCGTGTTTTCATAAAGTCCGGCGCGGCATTTTGCTAAAATCGGCACGGTTTCAAACAAAAACGGCGAGCGATGTTTGGCTTTTCCGTAAACTTTTTCGATAAACAATTCGTCGAAATCCGTGTCAAACGAAGTTTTTTCGTCAGGATCGGGATAAGCAAAAAGAACTTCTGTATTATCCGAATTTGCTGTCGGATTAACAAAATCACGCGCCGGACGAAAGTGAAAACCGCTGCCGATGTCAATCACCATCGGTAAATTTTCGGGTAACTTTTCTGAACTTTTTGCCCAGATAATTTGACGTTTTTGCGGTTCGACGGGTAAATCTATCGCGGCGGTTTTCGCTAATTCTTTTGCCCACGCGCCGGTGCAAATCACGACATTTTCACATTCGATTCTGCCTTTGTTTGTCTCAATTGCTTTGACCTTGCCGTTTGCCGTTTCGATTGCTAAAACTCGCGTTTCAAACTCGATGTCCGCGCCGTTTTCCAATGCCTTCGCCGTAAAACCGCGCATCACCGCCAAAGGATTAATAAAACCGTCCGTTTGCCCGAAACTTCCGCCGACAATATCCGCAACATTCAAAATCGGACAGATTTCCGCAATCGTTTCTTTATCAACGATTCTGACATCTTTCACACCGAGCGATTTCTGCGTTTCGACGTTTCGCCGCAAATAATCAAACTGCTTTTCATCGGTCGCAAAAAACAAATATCCGCGTGGTTCGTATTGGCAGTCAAACTCCCAATTTTTGAAAAAATCGAGCGAATAAAGCGACATTTTGATATTGATTGCGGTTTCAAACTGCGCCCGCACACCGCCCGTTGCTTTGCCGGTCGAGCCGCTTCCCTGCGCCGATTCACGCTCCAAAATCAAAACGTCTTTCGCGCCTCGTTCGGTCAAATGATACGCGACGCTCGCGCCGACCACGCCGCCGCCGATGATAACGATTTCCGCTTTTTTCATTAGGTCAGAACCGCTTGCGGTAGCGGGCGGTTTAAGTTTCATAATGCAATTTATTTGTTTAGAAAATTCAACCATCCGCTACCGCAGATGGTTCTGACTTTTATTCGGAATCAACGCCCGCCGCTTTCAGAACAAAATCAGGCGTTTTCGGTTCGTCCGCCAAAATATTTTCTTTGCCTTTGTCCAAAGCCCAGCGGTGAAGCCACGAAATACCGTTTCGGCGGACGAAATTGTCGGGCAATTTATAGGCTTCGTCCTTTAAGGCTTCTTCCAGAGTGACGAATTTGTAGCCGCGTTTTTTGAGTGCTTTGGCGATGTCGTCAAAATAATCCGAATTGATAAAATTCGCGTGTAGAAGCAGAATTTGTTTGATTTCGCGCCCGAAAAGTTTGACCGATTGGCGTTCCCAATAATCCATTTTCACTTCGAGATACGGAATGTAT
This sequence comes from Acidobacteriota bacterium, assembly GCA_031412675.1. GTDB lineage: Bacteria > Acidobacteriota > Blastocatellia > Pyrinomonadales > Pyrinomonadaceae > JAFDVJ01. The sequence continues at coordinate 8,918 of JANODL010000110.1, forward strand.
GCCGCGCCGATTTGCGCCATCAATTTTTTGTCGCCTTTGTCGAAAGCGTTGTCATACGCACGCGCAAAAATCCAGTCGGAATTATCAATCGTAACGGGCGCAATCGTGTAATTATGTTCGCCTAAAAACTTGCCCAGATCGCTTTTCGTTTCCAGACTCAAACCCGTCCAGAGATAAGGATGTCGAAAATAGCGCATTTTCATTCCTTTGGCTTGCAATAATTCTTTCGTGATAATTTCGCCTTTCAAAATTTCTTCTTTATATTTTTCGAGCGGAACATTGGCGATATTAACGTGCGAAAACGTGTGATTGCCGAGTTCGAGATTGGCATTGAGCCACGAGCGCAGCAAATCAATCTCGGCTTCGACGCGTTTTTCTTCACGATAAAGTTTGTTTTCGTTGACAAAACCGATCGCCGGAACCTTTGCCTTCGTGATGTGCGCGAGCAGTTTGCGCGTGATTTCCTGCCGGTTTTTCAAATCGGGGCGCGATGAAACAACGGGCAAATCGTCAATCGTGACCGCGATAAAGCGTTGCGTTTTTTGCGCGGAAACAGAGAAGGAAAAGACCAGCGTAAATAATATTATTGCGAACTTCATATTTTTATTTTTGCCTGCGAAACACACGAAAGTAACGAAAATAAAACGAATTTTTTAGAGCTTTCATTTTTTCGTTCTTTTCGTGTGTTTCGCAGGCAAATATTCTTATTTCGCGAAAACCTGCGAAAAATCGGCGAATGATTTAAATTCGAGCGCGTTGCCCGACGGGTCGAGAAAAAACATCGTCGCCTGTTCGCCGATTTCGCCTTGAAAGCGCACTTTCGGTTCGATGACGAATTCGATGCCTTTCGATTTCAGACGTTCGGCAAGTTCGTGAAAATCTGCGGGCGGCAGAACGATTCCGAAATGCGGCACGGGAACGTGGTCGGCATCAACCTCGTTTTTGTGCCGCACGCCCGATGCTTCAGGCGCGAGATGCGCGACGATCTGATGACCGAAAAGATTGAAATCAATCCAGACATCGGAGCTTCTGCCTTCTTCGCAGCCCAAAACTTCGCCGTAAAACTTTCGCGATTCTTCTAAATCTTTAACGGGAAAAGCCAGATGAAATAAATTTTGCATAAGTTTCAAATAAAAAATCTAAATAGGCTTTTATTTTAACTCAATTTTTTTGCCTACGAAACACACGAAAGAAACGAAAAAAAGACAAAGCTGAAAACATTCTTATATTTCGTGTTATTCGTGTGTTTCGTAGGCAAAATCATTTTGTGCGGTAACTCGCGAGCGGACGCAAATCCTGCGCGTCGCCGTTCTCGTCATCGTAGCGGAGCGGAACGATCAGCGGTTCGATTTTAGACGAATTTCCGTTCCGGTAACTTTCCAAATCTTGAAAAAACGCTTTCGCTTTTTCCGGCGAAACCAGCGCAGAAAAATCTTTCTCGCTCGATTCCAGAATATTTTTTATTGAGCCGGAATTTTTCAAAAGCGCACGGCGTTCGCTTTCGCCCAACGACGGTAAAACAGCGGCGAGTTCATAAAAATGCGACATTTCGCGGCGCTGGCGATGAATTTCGTTTGAGAGATCGTGCGCTTCGTCGCGTAAGATCTGCAAAACGCGATGCGCCTCGTTCGCGCCGTCAAAATTTATTCGTTTGCCTGTTTCGGTTAAAAAATGTGAGATTTCACTGTGCTGCCGCGGCGGTTTGACCGCGGAAATGACCGTAAATTTTCTGTCAGGCAAATTTTCCAAACCCTTCAGCGCGGCTTGCAAATGTGATTTTCCGCCGTCAATCAAGATCAAACCGGGGAAATATTTTTCGCTTTGCACAAAACGAAATTCGATAAATTTTCGCAGAGTTTCGAGTTCCGATTCCTCGTCCGAAAACCGGAAGGAATATTCTTTCCCGAGAAATTTTCCGTTTTCCCAGACGGATTTTGCCGCCGCGAAATCGCTGCCTGAAATATGCGCGACATCGAAACCTTCGATTCTTTCAGGCTTTCGCGGCAAGCCGAATATTTCTTTCAACTCGCTTTGAATTTTCCCGAAACTTTTTTCGCGGCGGATTTGCCGGAATTCGTGTTCGTATTTCGTTCTTTCCAAAGCGCGGTCGGTCATTATTTTCGGCTCATTCTCTTTTATCAAAACGATTTTTATTTTGCGGTTAAATTTTCGGCTTAACTCATCGGCAACTGCTGATCTTTCAGCAAAATCGTCGGAAACACGGATTTCCTTCGGCGCGTGAAAGCGGTAAAATTCGGGCAAAATCGCAGGTAGAATTTCTTCGCGGTTTCCTGATTTTTCAAAAACAAAGGTGCGTTTGCCGAGAGTTTTTCTGCCGCGCATCGTGACGAGATAAACGAAAAAAGCATTTTCCGCTTCGACAATTTCAAATGTATCAACCGCGTCCGTCAACCAAAAATTCCAGTCTTTTGACGTTAGAGTTTTCTCGATCTCAAGCCATTCATCGCGCAATTCGGCGGCGCGTTCAAACTCGAATTCATCCGACAACGCTTCGATTTTCCCTACATAAATTTGCTCCAGTTCCGCCGTTTTTTGCTGTAAAAATAAGCGCACAAGCTCAACTTGTTGTTTATATTCCGTTTCATCGCACAAACTTTTGACACACGGAGCAGAACACCTTTTTCGGTAAAACTGCGTGCAAGGCACATTAAAATTCCCGTCAATTTCAATCTCGCAAGTCCGCAGGCGAAAAGTTTTGTTGAGAAAATCAATCAGAAATCTCACACCTGTTTCAGGCAGAAACGCACCGAAATATTCTGCCGCGTCATCAGCAATTTTGCGCGTCGCCAGCAGTCGCGGAAATTGTTCGCGCGTCAATTTGAAATGCGGATAAAGCCTTTGTTCGGCGAGCGAAAATTTGAGGTTATGCATATTTTTTTCGACTGGAGCGCAGGCAGCCTTGCCTGCATGAGCGGTGTTTTTTACTGCTCAAAAGCGTTTGCAAGTTAATGCGCTTGAATAAAAACCCAAAAGTCGGCAAACGTGCCGATTAACATCCGGTTTGTAAATAAACAAACGCGTTTGAGCGTCCGAAGCGAACGCTCATGCAGGCAAGGCTGCCTGCGCTCCAGTCATTTTGCGCCTTCCAAAAGATCGTGAATAGTTTTCAGCGAATCAGCATCTTTAATCGTTTTATCTTCACGCCAGCGCAAAATTCGCGGAAACCTGACGGCAACACCCGATTTGTGGCGCGTGGATTTTTGGATGTTTTCAAACGCGAGTTCAAAAACCAGTTTCGGCGTGACGCTTCGCACCGGTCCGAAAGTTTCCTTTGTATTGCGCCGCACGAAATTGTCCACGCGGCGAATTTCCGCGTCGGTCAAGCCCGAATAGGCTTTCGCAAACGGCACGAGTTCGCCCGCGTCGTTCCAGACGGCGAAAGTATAATCGGTGAAAAGTCCCGAGCGTTTGCCCGTGCCTTTTTGCGCGTAGAGCAAAACCGCGTCAATCGTCATCGGCTCGATCTTCCATTTCCACCAATCGCCGCGCTGTCTGCCTGTGCGATACGGCGACGATTTTTGCTTGAGCATAAAACCTTCGACACCGAGTTCGCGGCTTTGTTCGCGAATTTTAGCCAAATGTTCCCAATCGGCGGCTTCGACGATTTCGGTCGGACGAAAGATTCGTTTCGCTTCGTCGGGAATCTTACGCAAAATTTCTTCGAGAAATTCGCGGCGTGTGCGGATTTCAAACGAACGAATATCGCGCCCTTCATATTCCAAAACATCGTAAACCTGCAAAATTACGGGAACTTCTTCGAGCAGTTTTTTGCCGACCGTTTTGCGTCCGATGCGCCGCTGCAATTCGGTAAAAGGCATTACTTTATCGTCAATCCACGGCAAAATTTCGCCGTCCAAAACCGTTCCGTTCGGCAAGTTTACGGCGGCATTTGCGATTTCGGGAAAGCGTTCGGTAATCAGGTCTTCGCCGCGCGACCACATAAAAACTTCGTCGGCGCGTTTAATGACCTGTGCGCGGATGCCGTCCCATTTCCACTCGGCTTGCCAATCGGAAATATCGCCGAGATCGTTCACATCGAAATCAACCTGGTGTGCGAGATGAAACGGAAACGGGCGCGCAATCGGCGTTTCGTCCGCATCGAGTTCGGGATCGAGCAGATGCGTAAAAAATTCCGCGTTCGCCGTCCATTCGCCCATCAAACGCAGCGCGAGAATGTCGGTCGGAATTTCCGACAATTGCGACAATGCGCGAACGACCAATAATTGCGAAACACCGACGCGAAAACTACCCGAAATCAATTTGTTATAAATTAATCTTTGCGAATAATTCATCCGCGCCCACGCCGCTAAAACTTCCTTTTTCTGCGTTTCCTCATCTGAACCGCGCAATGGCAACAATTCATTTTCAACCAAGATATGCAGCGGCGTTTCGGCAATTTCGTGATTGTTCGGCAGCAGCAGCGCAATCGTTTCCGCGCCGTCGCCAACTGCATCGCGCGATTCGTCAAACAGCCATTCGGGAATGCCCGAAAGCTCCAAAGCCCATTCACGGAGTTTTTTCGACGGCACGATCTGGCGCGGTTTCCTGCCCGACAAAAAATACAAAGCCCACGCCGCGTCAGCTTTTTCGGCGACCGCAAAGTAATTTTTCAACGCTTCCATCTTTTCGTTGGTCTTATTCGTCCGGTCAAGCTCGTTGTAAAGTTCGGTGAATAATTTCATATTTTTAGGAGAATGGAACGCAGATGAACACGGATGAGGCGGATTTTTACTGATTTTAATTTATAAAAATTCTTATCCGCGATAATCTGCTTAATCCGCGTTCATCCGCGTTCCATTTCTTCTTTCTCAGTATTTTCCTCGTCGCCGTAATTTGCCTTCAGCGGCACGGCGTGTTGACCGTTTTCGTTGAGCCAGCGGACGAGTTCGGGAATGAAGCCGTGCGTCACGTAGACGGTTTCGGCTTCCGCGCCTTTGATTGATTGTTGCAGTTCCGTCCAATCGGCGTGATCCGATAAAACGAAGCCGCGATCAACGGCTTTTCGGCGACGTGCGCCGCGCACCATCATCCAGCCGGACGCAAATCCGGTCGAATGCGCGCCGAAGCGTTTGAGCCACTGCGAACCGTGCGCGGACGGCGGCGCGACGATCAAACTGCCCGCAAATTCCTTTTTATTTTCGACCGCGCCGACATATTTCGTTTCGGGCAGATCAACGCCCGATTCACGATACGCTTCCGTCAATCTTTCAACTGCGCCGTGCGTAAAAATCTTGCCGATCGAACGGTCAATGCCATTCATAATGCGCTGTGATTTTCCGAGTGAATAAGCAAAAATCACCGAAACTTTATCTTTTGACTGATTTAATCGCCACCAATCATTGATTTCCTCGAAGATAAATTCGGTCGGCTGCCAGCGGTAAATCGGCAGTCCGAAAGTTGCTTCGGTGATGAAATGATGGCATTTAACGTGTTCAAACGGCGCGGCGGTCGCGTCCGGCATTAATTTATAATCGCCGGAAATCACCCAAATTTCGCCCTTGTATTCGACACGCGCCTGTGCCGAACCGAGAACGTGTCCGGCAGGATGAAACGAAACTTTGACACCGTTTATATTTGTAACTTCGCCGTATTTTTGGCTGGAAATGTTTGCTTCGTCGCCGAGCCGTATGCGCGACAATCTTTCGCCTTCGGTCGGCACGAGATAATCCTGATTACCGCGATAGGTGTGATCGGCGTGCGCGTGTGTCAAAATCGCTTTTTTCACCGGCAGCCACGGATCAATGTAAAAATCGCCCTGCTCGCAATACAAACCTTTTTCGGTTAATTTGACTAAACCTTTTTTCATTCTCGTTTACCGTAAAGCAAAAATCGTTCTCAAAAAATATTTTTGCCTGCGAAACATACGAAATAAACGAAAATAAAATCTAAAAACATTATAAAATTCCGACTCCGCTTTTGATCTAATCTTTTTTTTCGTATTTTTCGTGTGTTTCGTAGGCAAAATCTTATCAAATTTTGACGGCACAAATATTGCCCGAAAAGAGTTTTCAATTAATTCTCGTATTATTTTAATTCAGTAAAGTATGAAAAACGCTTCCGTTACAAAAAAGATTTCTTCGCCCGCCGAACTGCTTGAAATTGCCGTCGGCTATCAAAAATCGCAGACGCTTTTTACGTTCGCCGAACTACAGATTCCCGAACTGCTGGCGAAAAAAGAAATGAAAGCCGACGAGTTGGCAAAAAAGCTGAAAATTCATCCGCTCGCGATGGAGAGATTTTTGAATGTGTGCGTTTCGATCGGACTTTTAGAGAAAACCGGCGAGTTTTATGCGAACAGCGTTCTGTCGGAAAATTTTCTGGTTAAACGGGGCGAAAATTATCTCGGCGGGCAAATGAAGCGTTACCAAAATCGTTCGTATCCGCAATGGAAAAATCTGACCGAACATCTGCAAAACTGGGAATACGGCGAAACGGCGGCGGAAAATCCCGAGGATGAAGATCAAGGCACAGACGCGATGACCGAACAGCATAATCTCGCGCTTTTGCACGGTTACGCGCTCGCGGAAAACTTTGATTTTTCCGGCTTCAAGCATCTTCTCGACCTCGGCGGCGGAAGCGGCGCGATGAGTATCGCTTTATGCGAAAAAATCCCGCACCTTCACGCGACCGTTTTCGATTTGCCGGAAAACGTCGAAAAAGCCGAAGAAATGATTCGCAAAAAGAAACTGCAAAAGCGGATTAAATGCGTCGGCGGCGATGTTCTAAAGGACGCTCTGCCCGGAGATTTCGATGTCGCGCTGCTTGCCAATCTGCTCGCGGTTTTCGACGCGGAAACGAACAAAGATATGTTTCGCAAGATTTACGAAAACCTGCCGAAAGGCGGCGCAAGCCTGATCAGTGGCTGGATTCTGGACGAAACCCTGACATCGCCCGATATTTCCGTGCTGTTTTGTCTGGAAGACATCTGCTGGAACGCGCCCGATGTCGAACGCGCTTTTACGACTTACCGCGATTGGCTCGATGACGCGGGTTTTAAGAAAATTAAGGTAAAAAACTATTTTGCGCCGACAAAGCTGATTTCCGCGTTCAAAAAATAACCGGACGGCTTTGTTCAAACTAAATTTCCACTTAAAACCGTCTTTATAAACCTTTCGCGATCTGGCGAATCGCGCCGAGGTGATACGCCGTGTGCGCGAGCATTCCCATTGCCATACCGACGTTGTCTTCCGACCAGTCTTGATTTTCGGCAAAGCAGTAAAGCGTATTTTCGTAAGATTTTCTGACAGTATCGCGCAGGGCGTTCCATTCTTCTTCCGAAACGTCTTCGATCAGCCAGCTGTCTTCCCAATTGACGCGCTCGGTTCTGCCGCCGATAAATTCGCACAGACGGTCGAGATAAAATTTCGCGTGTTCGGTCTGCGCGACGATTGAAGTGCCGTTGACGGGACGTGAAACCTGTTCCGCCGAAAGTTTTTCGAGCGTCGCGAAAATTCCGACCCCGCGGTCAAGATACGCGCTGCCCTGACCTTCGGGCGAACCTTCAAAAGTTTCGTGCAAAAGATACGCCAGCGATTTTACAAAATAATCTTTTTCGATGTAGTTTTCAGCGTCCATAAATTCCCTCTTTTCGTTTAGACAAGTTTCAAAATCTGTCGAATTGCGCTCAAATGATAAGCCGTGTGCGCCAGAATTCCGAGTGCGCCGGAAATTTTGAAATCGTTCCACGTTTCGACTTCGTTAAACGTGTCGGTTACTACCTGATAAGTTTTCTGCAATTGCCCGCGAAGCGCATTCCACTCAGTTTCATCAACTGTTTTAATTTTCCAACTGTCTTTCCAATCAGCCATCGTGAAATTTTCGTTCAAATAATTGCTCAAAAATTCGAGATAAAACCTGACGTGTTCGCAGTGCGCGGCAATGGTCGTGCTGCCGTCCGCGACGGAGCGCGAGGCTTTTTCCGCGTCAATGCTTTCAATCGTATCGAAAAATCCCGTTCCCGCGTCGAGATACATTGTCCCGAAAGCCGTATTCGTGCTTTCAAAAGTTTCCTTGAACAAGGCAAACAGCGAGCTTGTAAAATCGTCCTGGTTGATTGTTTTCATTTTTTTACTATTATTTAACGCAGAGGCGCAAAGCCGCAAAGTTTGTTTTAATTTCTTATTTTTGCGCCTTAGCGTCTTGGCGGCTTTGCGTTAAAATCTTCTTTTTATGTCAATCGAAAACGTCGAAAAATTCATCTCGGAATTCGCCCGCTCTTTGCAGGCAGAAACCTTTGTCAAAATGTCTCTAGGCAATTATAAAGGCGCAGACCGGCACCTGCAAAAACTCCTTCTGCGGCTGATCGAAACGCGCAAAGGCAAACGTCTGTTTTTTCTCTATCGCTATGATACACGCGATACGGCAAAAAATCACGATTTCAAAGAAGCGGTCAAAATCCTCCGAAATCTTTTGGGCGCGGATTTCCTCAGCGGTCATCTTTTCACCACCGAAAACGATTTTCAACTCGATGTCGGACGCAAAGGAAAATCGCGTCTGAATATTGCGAAAGCGACTTTTACCGCAAAGCCGCAACTCGCCCACGACCGCGAAAAAAGAATTCAGGTTAACCCGAACGCCTTTTATCTGAAAGCCTTGGGAGTTACGACGGATAGAGGCGAAATCCGCGTCAAACAACACGACAAATGGAAGCAAATCAACAAGTTTGTCGAAACTCTCGCGTCGCTTTTCGACAAATCGCAGTTAAAAGACCGCAAGGAATTGAAAATCGTTGATATGGGTTCGGGCAAAGGTTATCTGACTTTTGCGACGTATGATTTTTTCAAGAACATTCGCGGAATTGATGTCAAAGTGACGGGCGTTGACGGCAAATCCGAACTTGTCGGGCTGTGCAACGATATTGCCGCATCGTCGGAGTTTGAAGATTTGAAATTCGTCAACGGCTGGATCGGTGATTTCGATGTCGAAAATGTTGACATTCTAATTGCGCTTCACGCCTGCAACACGGCAACCGACGACGCGATTTTCAAAGGCATCAACGCCGGCGCAGATTTAATCGTCGTCGCGCCGTGTTGTCATCAAGAAATCCGCCCGCAAATCACGCCGCCCGAAATGCTCAAAAATATCTTGAAACACGGCATTATGCTCGAACGCGAAGCCGAATTAATCACCGACGGCTTACGCGCATTATTATTAGAAAAAAGCGGTTATCAGGCAAAACTTTTCGAGTTCGTTTCGACCGAACACACGCCGAAAAACAATATGATCGTCGGCACTCTGCAAAAGAAAACGCCCGACGCAGAAGAAGTTATTAGACAAATTAAAGAAATTAAGGATTTTTACGGTATCAAAGAGCAGAGACTTGAGAATCTACTTAAATCTTAGCTTATGCAACAAATAAATTGGGATAATTTTAGTCTGAAAGCAGAAAGCAAGCAAAAGTCTTTTGAAGACCTTTGTATGTTTCTTTGTTGCAGAGAATTAGGAATAACAAAAATAGACGCTTATCACAATCAGCCCGGAATTGAAACTGAACCTTTTGAAGCAGATGGTAAAAAATACGGATTTCAAACGAAATTCTTTGAAGGTAGTTTTGATTGGAGTCAGATAAAAGAATCTGTTGAAAAAGCCTTAAATTTATATCCAAACCTAGACAAAATTTTTATTTACTCAAATAAAGAAAAAACTCTAGACCAAAGAACTAGCCAAAAAACACCAACAGAAACAGAGTTAGAAAAAAAGGCAAAAGCAATAAATGTCGAACTTGAATACATCAATGAAAAAGATATTCAACTAAAACTATCTAAATTTTCAAATTTTGATTTAGCACAATTATTTTTTGGACTTGGCGATGAATTGGGTTTCATCAAAAATAGCACCAATCCTGAAATTCTCACTTTTTTACAATCTTCAGAGTATATTGAACTTCCTCTTATAAACAAAGATAAGAAAGCAGTAAATGATGTTGTAAAACAAATACAATCATCAACTCAAAAAGTCTTTTTGATAAGCGGTCATCCCGGCTCAGGAAAAAGCATTTTTATGCACAAGTTGCTTCAAATTTTTGGAGGTTTAGATAAAGAAACTGAAGAAGAAATGTTACAAGTGCTAACTGATAATAATGCTGTGCCAATTTTAGTAAATCTTAAAGACTGCGCGACAGACAGCTTAGAAAACATTTTGAGAGGTCGAAAGGACGATTGTAAGGTAAAAGAATTTGGATTTATATATATTTTTGACGGGCTTGATGAACTCACTCCAGAAAATGCAGATTATGTTTTATCTCAAATTTACGACCGAAATAATAAAAATGATACGAAGAAAATAATTATTTCTTGCCGTTCGGGAAATTCAAACAAACTCACTGCAAAGAAGTATTTCAATGAAATAACTGAATATCAGATCGCAAATTTAGAGGAAATATTTATAGACAAATACTTTGAAGCAAAGAAGGATGAGTCTAAAAGCCAAAATCTTGAAAAGTTAAAGAAATCCAATTCAAATCTGATAAAAGACATCAAAGATATTTTTCTTATCAAATTGCTTTGGGACACTATTGAAGAACTTAACGAATCAAGCACGAGTATTGAGTTGTTTTCCAAGAAAATTGACTTACTTTTAGAAAATCCCAAACATAGAAAAAGCATTGAGGAGCTTAATTTGCCGAATCCTAAAAAGGAACAAATAATTAGACTAAATCAAGATATTTCTTATGAATTCCAAAAAGAATTTCAATTTCGTTTTCCTCAAAAGCAATTACAAGATTTAATTTTGAAACGATTTGAACGTCTTGATTATAAATCGGCTGATTTAATTCTGAATTACATTGCAGATTTATTTTTTGAAAATTCTTACTCTGACAATCAAGAAACCTCGACAACATTCATTTACCAACACAGAAGATACCAAGAGTTTTTCTTTGCTCAAAAGTTAAAATCCGAATACGAAAAAAATCCGAAGATACTCAGAGAATTTAATGTTATTTCCAACCGAGACTTCTTTAAAGAATTATTCTTGAAGTATCTGCGAAAAGAATATGAAAAAGAAAATAATTTGGCAGGACTTCTTGAATTAAATTTGATTGACGTATATTTGGGGGATGATAAAGGATTCGGAGCAGACGAGCCTTATTATCTTGAGTCTGATGAATTTATTCCAGCTTTAATATGTCAAAATGAAACAGTTTTCAATGAACTATTAGAAGATGAAAATCTTAGCTTAAAAGACAAAATTTCAATTGATTTCAATACTGTGGAAAATCAATTTGATCTATGGAATAAAGATAAACAGGAATTTTATACGACTGAATACCTTAAAAGCGTTTGGGGAAGAATTTCCTTTTTAATAAAAAACATCGCCCCGTTTTGGAAATTTGGGAAAATAGACATTGCCAACGAACTTAAAAAGCGGGCAGATGAAACTCAAGAAATCTTTGAAAGATATAAGTTTTCCGATAACTTGCGAGGAAACGAATATCTTGATAACCCGCATTGGGAAAAGTTTGAAAGTTGGGTTTATTTTAGGATTCTAATCAATGGAGAAACTGTAAAAGATGTTTTTGAAAATTTAATCAGAAAAAATTATGAAAACTTTTCAGATGATAACGATTTTAGCTTTGAGGAAGTTGGTAAAGAGAAATTAGTTAAATCCTTTTTTCGTGTTTGTTTGAGAGAGAAAAAAGATGACCTTTTTGACCTTTTTGATAGTTTTGATGAATATGAATTCTTAGCTTGTTTGGATGTTCTTAAAACATTAGAATTTCTTCCGCTTTTTATCCAAACAAAAGGAATTCACAAGGAAATTAAATCCTTTATTCAAAAGTTTTCCGAGCAGATAACAGATAAAAATTCATTCGTTCTTTTTTACAAAACCTTCTTCAAAATTTCTTTATCTGAAACTGAAAGAAAATTTGCAGAATCTGAAATAGCGAAATTTAGAGAGAAGCGAGATATTGATTGGCGGATTAGTAAAGATTTATATCATAAATTTTCGATAATTACCTTCGCCCTCAATAGTTACTCGTTTGATGAGTTTCTTACACCAAACGAAAGGTATTTTGCTAATTATTTTCACGAACAAGGACTTTATGCCGCTTTATTTAAAGATTTTGTTTCACTATTAAATGGAGAAAAAAATCTTGAAGCAATTATCCGAGATTACTTGCGTTACATAAATACTTATACGGAGCGTTATGGCAAACGCTTTCCTAGTCAAGAAATTTCAATCTTGTGGGCGAATATTTTTGCTGTAAGCGATGTAAGTAACGAGATGAAAATATCAGTAAAAAATCGTCTTGTTGCCGAAAAACAAACTTTTAATCCTTACAGCTATTACGTTGAATTGAATCGTGTAAGTAAAGAACTATTCAACAAAATAGTGAACGAAAGTGAGTTGCAAATATTTGAAAGTCATTTGGAAAATTGGTCAGATGATTTTCCTTCCTATGTAGAACGATGTTTTATCTTGGCTCAATGGTTCTCTGTATTAAGTCCTGAAAAGGCAAAATTTTATGTAATCAAAGGAATTAATGACGGTTTATTAAGACACAATTGGAGAAAAGACACTATTATTTGCTACCACCTTGTAGAAGCATTGGAAATTCTATGGAAAAACAATTGGTTGCCTAACAAGATTCTAAAAAAACTCACAAATAAGGTCTTTGAACTTACTTTTCGTGCCTATAAAATTACAGATGGCAAATATACTTGGAAAGGTCCAAACAATGTTATCGAATTTGTTTTAAGCTATGACATTAAATTTGCAGAAAAATTGTGGAAGAAATTAAATAAAATGATGGAGGATGATTATTTTCAAAATTCTTTGGTATCGAAAATTCTAAGTGCAAAAGTAAGGAATGGACTTCCTCTTGAAACAATCGAAAAAGGAATGTATGAATTTAGACTTGATTACTACGATTATCAAGGAAAATCCCATCTCAATTACTATTTGGATAAGTTCGCTGTGTATTTAGAAATTGCAGAATGTGATTTATATACCGTAGATGAGAAGAAAAGTGCTTTTGATTGGCTTTACGAACAAACGAATCTAGTTATAGAACAAAAATTCGATCATTTGAAGGTTAGCGAAATTGAAAAACTCAGATTTGAACAGTTATGCGAAAAGTATAAAAAGGAATTTAAACTTTCATTTGATGAAAAAGAAGAAGATAGATATAAGCGAGAAATTTACAGTAACTTTGTTGAAGAAATAGAAAAGGCAAAATCTCAACAACAAATTATAGAAATTTATGCAAAACTTCAAACATTTACTTTGTCTAAACCTGAGCATTGGAAAATGTTAATAAAAAGAACCTTTGAAATCTGTAATAATATTAAAGTATTCACAGATTGTATGGAAGATAGTTATTTTCCTCGCAGTAATTATATGAGAATTAACTCAGAGTATTTGCATATAGGTCTTGCTGCTGCATTGGAAAATATTGATACAAGACAAGAAGCACTCAATTACTTGTCTAAGAATACTGGACATGGTGGTTTTCTAAATGTGATAAAAGCGTATGAAATAAACAAAGACAAGAAAATGTGTCTTTTGTTATTTGAGCGTTACCTTAAATTTTGTGATTTTCTTGTGAACTGATGATAACAAAGCCATCAGCCAACCTTTCGGCTTGACGTTTCATCTTACTCGGGCATATTATTACAGTTTGCGTTTGAGAACGCCATTTTAATTAAACATAGGAGACCATTGAAAAAATGAAACCTGAAATACATCCGAATTATACTGAATTAAACGTCATCTGCGCGTGCGGCAATACTTTTAAAACCCGCTCGACGATGAAAGATGATCTGCACATCGAAATTTGCTCGGAATGTCACCCGTTTTTTACCGGAAAACAAAAATTGGTTGATACTGCCGGACGCGTTGACCGCTTTAACAAGCGTTATGCACGGACTGCGAAATAAATTGTTAATCAGCCAATTATAGCTAAATAAAAATCCGAACGCCGACGCTCTATCTCGCGTCGTTCACTCTTGGTGTAAAATCATTTAAGAGTGTTACGATAAACAGAAAAAAGCGCGGCGTTTGTCTTTTTATTCAAGGTGGGCTGAAAAATGATAAAGTTTTTTGAAATTGACTGGCAATCTATCTTCGTTCCGACCGAATCTTTGATAGAGATTTTTATTCGCGGGACGATAATGTATTGGGTGATGTTCGCGCTTTTGCGAGTTTTTCGCCGTCAAGCCGGTTCGGTCGGAATCGCCGATTTGCTGGTCATTGTCGTGATTGCCGATGCCGCTCAAAACGGAATGGCGGGCGATTCAAAATCGGTGACGGAAGCTGTTTTGCTGATCGTGACCATCGTTCTTTGGGATTATGTTTTCGATTTGCTCGGTTATAAATCGAAGTTTTTCGAGCGGATTTTAGCACCGAAAGCATTGCCGATTATCGAAGACGGCAAACTTTTACGCGAAAATATGAAGAGCGAAATGATCACTTATGACGAAATAATGAGCCAGATGCGTCAGCAAGGAATCGAAAATATCCGCGATGTCAAAAAATCATGTTTGGAAAGTGACGGTCATTTTTCTTTTATAAAGAAAGATGACGACGAAGTGAAAAGCAACGAAAAGAATAAAAATGTCGTCAATTAAACAGTTATGAAATCTAACAAAAACAAACGCAAATTCGGTTTTTTACAAATTCTCACGGCAATGGAGCGCGACCTGATTGTCGGCGGTCAAGCCGTTATGGAAGGCGTGATGATGCGAACTCCTTCGGCTTACGCGATTGCCTGCCGCAAAAAGAACGGTGAAATCGTGACCACGGCGGAAAGTTTACCGAAATGGAGCGACACGCATAAATGGTTGAATTTGCCCGTCATTCGCGGCGGCGCAACGCTGATTCAATCAATGGCTCTCGGTGTCAAAGCCTTGAATTTTTCGGCTTCAATCGCGCACGAAGATATGGAAGCCGAAGAAGCCGAAAAAGTGCGGGCGAAAGAATTACAGACCGAAGCCGTGTTAGTTGACGGCACGCTGGACGAAAATTTCACGAAAGCTCCGGTCAAAGTAATTATGCCCGAAAAGCCCGCGAAAAAAGAAAAAGCGCAGGCGGCGGGCGCGGTCGGTTCAATCATTTTCGCGCTCGCGTTTAATATTTTGCTGTTTGTCGTCGCGCCGCTCGTTTTGACGAATATTTTGTTTATCGCGCTCGGTTGGGCGGCTGCGCCGGACATTGCGGCGGACGCTTCGTGGTGGCAGAGCGCGATGGCTTATGTGTGGAAAATCAAGCTCGCTTCGTTCGGCGGTTGGGTTTCGTTTAACTTGATTGACGGTCTGATTCGGATGTTGTTTTTCATCGTGATGATTTTCTCGATGTCGAAACTCAAAGACATTCACCGCGTTTTTCAATATCACGGCGCGGAACATAAAACCGTTTTCACATGGGAAAAAGGATTGGATTTAACGGTCGAACAGGCGCGTCCGATGAAACGCCAGCATCCGCGTTGCGGAACGTCGTTCTTGATGGTCGTGATGCTCGTCGCCATCGTTTTGTTTTCGGTCATCAATTTTGAAGCGATGTGGCTCAATTTAGTCGTGCGTATCGCTTTAATGCCGCTCGTCGCGGGACTTTCTTACGAAGTCATCCGCTATGCCGCGAAAAAAGAATCGGGCGCGATTTTCAAATTTATGACTCTGCCCGGACTTTGGCTGCAAAATATTACGACGCAGGAACCCGAAGACGACCAGTTGGAAGTAGCGATTGTTTCGCTCAAAGAATCTCTGAAATTAGAACCGAGCGAAGTCAAAACCGCGCCTGTCTATGAACGTGAGTTGGAAGTTGTCGTTTAGCGTTTTGGAGAAATTATGAGCGTAGTTTCAGAACAAACCACAAGCGGATTGATGACCGCTGATGAGTTTTTTAATTCTCCATACGCTGAAGGATTTGAACTCATCAACGGAAAAATTGTTTCCAAAAACAGCGGATTTGAAATAAATAATATGCCGACAGGTGCAAGACACGGAGCAGTTACCGATGAATTGGAAAGCCGACTATCTTACTTTGTTCGTGAAAATAAACTCGGTAAAGTTTTTGCCGCTGAAACAGGTTTTATTTTAGCCGAAGGAACTGTTCGCGGGATTGATACGGATTTTGTCGGCAACGAAAAACTTGCGAAATTCGGGATTCCCGAAGGTTTTTTTCCGAGTGCGCCGGATTTGGCAGTTGAGGTAATTTCACCCGGAAACAGTGTTGAGGAAATTCAAGATAAAGTCGAACAATATCTTGCCGCCGGGACAACATTGGTTTGGATAATTTACCCGAAACGAAAAATGATTCACATTCATCGTCAAAGTAATGTTATTAAAGTTTTAAGAGAAACCGATGAACTCGACGGCGAGGACGTTTTACCAAACTTCAAGGTAAAACTGAGCGAAATTTTTGAAGTTTAATTTTTATGTTAGAAAAACTTGCACAGATTGAAAAAAATTACGAGGATTTGACCGCGCAAATTTCGTCGCCCGAAATTATGTCGGATATGACGAACTATGCCAAAACGATGAAACAGCATCGTTCTTTGGAAGAAATTGTCGAGAAATACCGCGAAGTCAAGAAAATGAACAAGGCTTTGGCGGGCGCAAAGGAAATTCTCGAACTCTCGGACGACGCGGAAATGTCGGAAATGGCGCAGATGGAAATTGCCGAAATCGAAGAAAAACTGCCTCCCATCGAAGAAGAATTAAAAGTTTTACTGCTTCCGAAAGACCCGAACGACGAGAAAAACGTGATCGTCGAAATCCGCGCCGGAACGGGCGGCGACGAAGCGACGTTGTTTGCGGCGGAAATGCTGCGGATGTATGCGCGTTACGCCGAACGGCAAGGCTGGAAATTTGAAATTCTCGAAGCCTCGGAAACCGGAGTCGGTGGAATCAAGGAAGCCTCGGTCGTCATCGAAGGCGACAAGGTTTATTCAAAAATGCGCTACGAATCGGGCGTTCACCGCGTTCAGCGCGTTCCCGCGACCGAAACTGCCGGACGCGTTCATACTTCGGCGATTACCGTCGCCGTTTTGCCCGAAGCCGAAGAAGTTGACGTGCAGGTTGATCCGAAAGATTTGCGGGTTGATTATTTCTGCTCGTCGGGTCCCGGCGGTCAATCGGTCAACACGACTTATTCAGCGGTTCGTTTGACGCATTTACCGACCAATGTCGTCGTTTCGATGCAGGACGAAAAATCGCAGATTAAAAATAAAGAAAAAGCGATGCGAATTCTACGGGCGCGGCTTCAAGAACTCGAAGAACAGAAACAACACGACTTGCAATCGGCAGAACGCAAATCGCAAGTCGGCAGCGGCGACCGTTCGGAAAAAATCCGCACTTACAATTTTAAGGAAAATCGCGTTTCCGATCATCGCATCGGTTTGACGAGTTATCAATTGAATCTGGTGATGGAAGGCGCGTTGGATGAATTCATCAACGGCTTAACAACGCATTTTCAAACCGAGAAACTGAAAGCCGAAGTCGCGACAGTCTAGGAATTTTAGATTTTAGATTTTAGATTTTGGATTGTTGCTTTTGTTTTAGAGGATTTCAAATAACCTTCAAAGCAACAACCGGTAATACTGTTTAATCCAAAATCCAAAATCCAAAATCTAAAATCGGAATATGCCCGTTACAAAACTTTATTTGGTCAGACACGGACAATCCGCCGGAAATGCCGAAGGGCGATTCGGCGGACATTCGGCAACGCCCTTGTCGGAACTCGGACTTCAGCAGGCGCGTCTTGCCGCGCAGGCTCTTGCCAAAGAAAAGATTGACGCGATTTACACCAGCGATTTACTCCGCGCCGTGCAAACCGCCGAACCGCTTGCCGAACTGCTCGATTTACCGATTATCAAAACTCCCGCTTTTCGGGAACGCCACGTCGGAGTTCTGGAAGGTTTGACGTTTGACGAATCAAAGGAAGCCTTCCCGCAAGATTATTACGCGCTCGTCAACCGCAATATTCATCACACCATCACGAAAGGCGAAAGCTATCGCCACCTGCTGAGCCGTGCGACGGGCGAACTAAGAGAAATTTTACGCGCTCATCACGGCGAAAAAGTCGTGGTTTTTTCGCACACCGGCGCGATTTGTTTTTTAACCCTGCACCTGATCGGAGCAATTAACCGCTACACCAAACAAACGCCGTGGCTTGTTACCTCAAACTGTGGAATCAACCGCTTTGAAATCCGCGGACGTAACAACATCCGCGTCCTCGCCATCAACGACACCCGCCATCTTCTGCAAATAACCGGCAACGATTCTTTCGCCGCTTTATAAAATCTATGGTAGTGAACTAAAAGTAATGCTTTGAAAAATGCTTTATCGGAACAAGAACTTTTCATCGCCGGGAGCGCACGCATCCGTGCGTGCTACGCCGATGGAAAAAGCGGCGTAAAAGCGTTGCTCGATCTTGACTCGACATTCAGCGCAATGATTCGCGCTCGCGCGCTCAGCACGCAGGGATGCGTGCGCTCCCGGCGAACCACGCTTTTCTTTTTCAATCACCCTGAGAGAATCTCGAACAGCCTGACTTTCTGTTCACTACCAAATTTATAACCTTAAAATGTAAAAAGTGAGTTAGATTTTTCTAACTCACTTTTTATTTTAGAAGTTAATAATTTTCTAAAAGTCGTATCTAAGCGCAAACTGAACAACGCGGGGTGCGCCTTGAATTCGGGTAAATCTGCCAAAGTCTTCAGGCGGATTCTTCAGATTCGGATCGAGTTCCAGAGCAAAATTAGAAATTCCCGTCAATCTTTGTGTGTTGGTAACATTAAAGACTTCAAAACGGAAAGTAACGCTTTGGTTTTCTCTGACTTTGAAACTCTTATACAAACCGGCATCAAATGTAATATAGTTCGGTTCGCGCAAGATGTTGCGGTCGCCCGCTTCACCCGGACGAGCGTTGCGGAATGATTGATAGGCAGCCGTTTGATCGGTGAAAATGTTCGGCAAACCGCCTGAACCATTTTTCGTTGGCGATTTTTCAAGTTTCTTCAAACGAACACCGTTCGACTGTACATTCCAGTTAGTTGCCCAACGACCGTCGTCAAATGGTTCCTCAATCGGAAAGCCCGTATTCCAACGATAAATGCCCGTCAATTGCCAGCCGCCAATTAAAGCATCAACCCATTTATTAGCGTTACCAAATAACATTCGACCTTTACCAAAAGGAAGTTGGTAAATAAAATTCGCATTTACCAAATGCCGAACATCGAAATCCGAACTGCCCCGATTTGCATTCAAATCAAGCGGATTTAAGATAAGTGACGCGCCTGAAGAAATTGCTCCCGATGCTTCGTTACCCGATGCCGTGTCAATCGAATGCCCATAAGTATAATTGATGTCAAACTGGAATCCTTGTTCAAACCGCTTGCGAACATTAAGTTGGAAAGAATTGTAGCTTGAAGTTCCGAGTGTCGAATAGGCGGCAAAGGTCGCATATTGCGGATGCAGAAAGATGTTGTCCCCAAAACCGAGTCCGTCATCCCAAAGCAATTGAACAAACGTATAGTCATTCGTATTTCTTCCGCCGATACAACTGCCTGTATTGTTAACTGCTGTCCGCGCAACTCGACGATAGGCTGCTTGAGTCGCTGTTAAAAGGGTCGGAGTACCGCAAACATTATAGGTTCCCGCTAATCCCGGAACGAATTTGTTAAACCACGCGATGTTCGGAATTGAAGTAATAGATGCATTCGCGTTACGGAAATCAAGCAGTTGATTCATCACACTGTAGAATGTTTGCCCGGAAACCGGATCACGTAGATTGTTAAAATGCGCCGTATCTCTTGAAACAAGCAGTTTTTTACCAATTCTGCCCACATAGCTTGCTTCAAATGTAATCCCTTTCCAAATTTCACGTCCGTATGAAAGATTGAAACTGTAACTGTATGGAGTTGTCAGATTGTCATCTAAAGACTGCTCGATACGCTGATCTTCATCAGCCGGAGTCTGTAACGGGAAGGTCAGGGTCGGAGAAATCGTAATATTTGGTAAGTTGCGATAATTTTGCCCCAAACCCGTAAATAGCGGTCCTAATCTGTCGCTGACGTTAAACGTATTTGCCGCAACTGATTTAGTCGAGCTAAAGCCAAGAGTTGAATTTAAATCAAAAGCTACGGCTAAAGCACTGCCAATACGATCATAGGTCATTCTAAAGCCACCGCGAACCGTACTTTTTCCTTCTCCGCCAAGTAACATTTTAAGAAATCCATCCTTAAAATTCGGTGACCAAGCAACTGAAACAGCAGGCGCAAAGTTATTCCAATCCTGTTTGTAATAGCCTTCTTTATTGTTAGCTTTTCCTGCTAAATCAATTGATAAAAGACCATTATAAGCCTGTCCGTTAAAAGCGGCTGCCGTTCTTTGATCAAAAAAATCATTCAGGCTTGTCGTCGGTTTTACCTGAATTCCGTCGGCTTCGTAGACAGGAGTTGAAGTTGACCAGCGAACGCCATAATTTACAGTTAAATTATTAAACATTCTCCAACTATCTTGTACGTACCATTCAAACTCTTCAGTCTTGAATGTTCTGGTAACTCCTTCACCGAGCGGAAGAAGTCTTCCATTCTTGCCATACTGAAGATTCACACCATACTGCGAAAACCGTCCGATAGCGGCAGTTAAAGCATCGCGTAAATCAATTTGCGAACCGTCGGAAACATTCGGAAAAATAGGATTACCGGATTCGTCATTGATAACTACATCACCCGAAAAATCGTAGAACGACGGATTTGTTGAAGCGTTATCAAACGACGAACCGAAAGATGTTCGACGATTTTTAACAAGTCTTATATTTCCGCCCGCGCTTAGTGTATGATTACCTTTCACCCAGGTAAAATCATCCACAAAATTGTGAACGGGCGTTACGCGACTAAGGGTACGCGAAAAACTCAACGGTTGATAGATAAAGCGAAAACTAAAGAAGTTTTGCTGAGAATCGCCACCGACCGTAAAGGAATCGCGCGTAAGTCCGTATGTAAATCTATTAACTATATTGTTAGTCAGATTCCATGTATGACCGACAGCCAATCCGTATGGGTGAGTCCAGGTATTTGGCGACGGCGTATCAGGAAAACGAGATACTGCGCTTTGGTTATCAAATTGATATTGGAAGCGGACAAAAACATCTTGTTTGTCAGTCAATTTACCGTCAAATCTTGTTGTTATAACATTTTGGCGAACTGGAGTAACAGCATTAAATCTAAAACCGGACGTATTTAATCCGTCCCCGACCGTAGAATCATTCGCTCTATATCGAGTTGCCGCAGAAGCCAACAAAGCTAAACCTACGGGATTTACTCCGGGAGTTACGCCATACGCATTGGTATAACAAGCATTAATCTGTGCAATCGTTAGGGTAGCGATTCCGTTGGAAACTGTTGGAGTACAACCGCCACCACCACCGTTTGCCGTAGCCGCACCTACCCGGTATTTAATAAGTCCTTGTCCAAAACTGGGAAGCGGAACTTCTCTTGTTACCGGAGTTTCCGAGTTTTCTTCAAATCTCTCAAAAAAAGCCGCGAAGAAAAATCTATCTTTTATAATCGGTCCAAGAATTGATCCGCCATAATTTCTTCTTTCCTGAGCAAGTTGTTCAACCCCGTTAAGATTATTGAAAAAATCATTCGCCTGAAATTTTTTGCTCGGACGAAAATAAAAATATCCTGAACCATGCCATTCGTTGCTTCCCGATTTCGTAATTAATGAAACCTGCGCACCCGAAGACCGACCAAAATTGGCATCAGCATTGCTGGTTGTCACGCGAAATTCCTGTAAGGATTCGGGAGTTACGCGCAGAACGCTGAAAAATGCGCGTCCGCCTTGCTGTTCATTTACATCCACGCCATCTAAAGTAACATTAGCCTGATCGGAACGTCCGCCGTTAACCGAACCGCCTTGTCCCGAACCGTTGTCGGGCGTTACACCTGTTTGCAATGAAAGTAAATCCGGCGTGTTACGAGCCGACAAAGGAAGTTGGATCACTTGTTGGGAAGTTATTGTATTGCCCAAACTTCCATTGGTTGTGTTAATCTGCGCTTCGCTATCGCCAGTAACTGTTATCGTTTCACTAACCTGACCTAATTCAAGCGTAACATCTACGCTTTTAGGCGTGTCAACTTGCGCCTCGAGCTTGGCTACTAAAGATTTTTTGAAACCTGCACCACTTACTTCAAGACTATAAGTATCAGGCGGAATAGCTGTAAAAACATATTGTCCATCGCTATTTGTAACCTGTGTGCGTGTAAAATTCTTCTCTTCACTTCTAAGAGTTACGGTTGCGCCGGCAACAATATTACCTTGCGGGTCAGTAACAGTTCCTCTAATTGATGAAGTACCTGATTGTGCATTGATACTGCTTACAAAAAAAACCGTAAACAGCATCGCCGTTAAAAACAGAAAAACTTTCGTTTTTAGAATGCTAAATTTCATAGCTCCTCCTTTTTTTGTTTTGATATATGATAGCGGACGAATGCTTTATAAAATCGGACAACGCATTTTGCGTTCCATTTTAGATAAAATTCCCGAAACGCAGTAAAATTGCGCGAATCAGAAAAACTTATTTTCCTTAATTTTCCAAGTAAATCTGAAAGACTGGTAAAAAATTCAAAATTTCGTGAACAATGCCGTCCAAATTATACTCGCATTCAGAGATTTAGCAAAGAAAAAATCACCTTTGCGCCGGTTGCGCCCATTCCGACCGCGCTGCTGATTGTCGGGGCAAGCGGATTGGCGACATCACCGACGGCAAAAACGTCTTTTATACTCGTTTCGCAGTTGCGATTGACTTCGATGTAGCCGTTTTTGTCCAGCGTCAGGTTTCCGCGAAAAATTTCCGTGTTGGGTGCAACTCCGATGCGGATTAAGAGCGTGTCAACCGGTAAAGTCCGTGTTTCATCGGTCGCCAAATTTTTTAGTTCGATGCTTTCGATTCGTTCCTTTCCCGAAATTTTTTGAACGGCGGTTTCGGTTAAAATCGTAATTTTCGGATGAGTTTTGACCTGTTCGATAAATTCTTCGCGGGCGCTGAATACTTTTCGGCGATGCGCGAGCGTTACTTTTTCGGCGGTTTCCGCCAGAATCAGCGCGTTTTCAAATGCCGCATCGCCGCCGCCGACAATCAAAACTTTTTTGCCCCTGACTAAATCGGCGTTTTTTTTGCCCGATTCGATGATTCCGCGCGTCCGAAATTCGTCCTCGCCCGCAACATCCAATTTTCGCCGCCGAACGCCCGTCGCAATAACTATGGCGCGGGCGGAAAAGAGCATTTTGTCGCTAAGTGTAACTTCTTTTTTTTCCAAATCAATTTCGGCAATCTGCGCTTGTAAAGACAACTCAAAATTACGCTTTTCGATTTGTTCGAGAAACGCGTCGCGCAGTTCCCGACCATTTTCGGCTTCTTTACCGAGATAGTTTTTTATTTCGTTGTGCGTCCATAGAAGCTGTCCGCCGAGTTCTGCCCGGCTCTCTAAAAGCAAGGCGGAAAGACCGAGTTCGTCGCACCAAAGCGCGGTCGAAAGTCCGCCAACTCCGCCGCCGATTATAATCACGTCAAATTTTGTGCGAATTTGATTTAGCATCTTTTTTTTATAAAAATTACCACTCTTTGTCATTACCTGGCTGTCAAATTTTGTCACTTTCCGCTTTTTTTTGTTTATCAGCCGTTTTTTGTGTTCGTTTTTCGTAAGGCTAATTATCAATGAAAACGCCATTTAACTCAAACTTTGTAGAAATTCTGCAATATGGCATTTATTTTGCTATCAGATGAATTTTGGATTTAGGCTTTTGCGCTCAATCTGTCCAAAATTTCTCGGAGAATTCCAAAATTTCAACTTAGTATCCCTAAAAATAATATGAGATTAGAATTTGAACCTAATGCTTCCGTTGTTCCATTTGTCAAAGAAGATGTTGTTAGCCCGAATGTTTCTTCCGAATCTGAAAAAATGCTTCGTGAAGGAATCAAAGCCGCGCAGGAAGGCAACCGAAGCGAGGCGCGGAATTTACTGCTTCGCGTTACCGAAAACGATACGGACAACGAAAACGCCTGGCTCTGGCTCGCTTCAATCAGCGAATATCCCGAAGAACTGCTGGTTTTTTTAAATAATGTTTTGCGAGTCAATGCGGAAAACGAACGCGCTCTCGAATGGCATAAAGCGACCAAATCGCTGTTAGCCAAAACGCTCGTTCAGCGCGGCGTTGACGCGGTTAAAGACGACCGCAAAGGTTTTGCGCGGCAATGTTTTGAACAAGCTCTCGAACACGAAGCCGAAAACGAAATGGCGTGGCTCTGGCTGGCTTCGGTTGCCGATTCGGAAGAAGAAAAAGTTTCTTATTTTGAAAAAGTTCTGAACGTCAATCCTGATAACGAAACCGCCCAAACCTCGCTCAAATCAATTCAATCTCAAAAAACCCAAGGATTGTTTCAAGTCGCGCTTTCCGCTGCTTTTGACGGCAGACATAATGACGCGAAAGAAATGGTTGCAGCCGTTTTGAGCGATGATTCCGAAATCGAAGATGCCTGGGTTTTGAAATCGCATCTCGCCGATTCTTTTGAAGAACGCGCCGAATGTTTCTTAAAATTGAGTGTTCTCAATCCCGAAAACGAAATGGCGAAAGCCAATCTCGCTTCGTGGCGAATGCTCGCGGACAAACGCGCCGAACAGCCGAAAGCGGCAGAAGTTGCCGAATCTGCCGTCGAAGAACGCGCAGAAGTTGCCGAAGTTTCAAATCAGGAAGCGGTCGCCGAATTTTCGGATTATTCGTCAAACGAATCTTCCGCCCAAATCGAAACAGCCCAAGCCGCCGAAGAGTTTTCCGCCGAAAGTGAAGCGGAAACTGTGGTTTCAGAGTTTAATGAACAGGCACCGGCAAGTTTTGACGAAACAGAAAACGCCGCACAAGAAACCTTTGCCGCCGAAAATCCGCACATTGAAGAATATGCACAACCTGACAGCCTGACACAGGATTTGAGTTTCGACTCCGGTTTTGAACAGCCCGCCGCCGAAGCGCAAGCCGAGGAAGAAAACTCTTACGAAGAATTTCAGAATGAGGAAGTCTTGTTTGATTCAACCGAACCGCAAGCTCAACCCGTGCAGGAATTTTCAGACCCGCTAGGTGATTTAGCGGCAGAATTGGAAGCCGAAGAAGAAGAAATGAACTGGGCTTTTGCCAATCCGCTAGAAACCAAAGAAGCCGAGGATTTTTCCCGAAACGCCGATGAATCGGATGACGACATTCACAAAACCCGGCAGGCAAATGACGAATCGGAAGATTTCCCGCAAGATTTTGTCAGCGAAACGCCAGTCGAAATGGCGGAAGATGTTGCCGAAACGAACAATGAAACGGCAGATGAATCGCGCAATGAGGAATGGAAAAACACTTTGCCGGGTGTGTTCATAAATTATTCGACGGCAATGCCTGAAAATTATTTTGAAGCGCAAACCGTGGAGTTTTCGGCAACGCAAACAGCAGTTGCCGAAGAAAACCCGACAGAATTTTCTGCCCCTGCCGAAGAAAAATCGGAAGACGAACCGCAATCGTCGGCTGAAAACGACTATCTGCATCAATTTGCGGAAAATACCGAAGAATCAGCCGAAACAAACGAAACTGCGGTTGAAGAAGAAGTTGCGGTGCAAGCGGTCGAAGAATCTTTTGAATCACAGCCCGAAGAGAAATCTCCACAGCCGAAAGGCGAAACGGTGCTTTGCCCGTTTTGCAATGCCGCAAACGATAAACAAGCCTTTTCGTGCAATTCGTGCCGGACGGTTTTGACGCTTTCCGATTTGGAAATGCTTCTCGGTCAGCAGTCTGCCAATGAAGACAAACTTCGGCAAACCGTTGAAAGCCTCGAACGCGAGAATGAAAGCTACGGACTTAATGCCGAGCAGCTGATGAATCTCGGTGTCGGGCAAGTCAATCTCAAAAACTACCGTCAAGGTTTCCTCTATTTGCAGGAAGCCGTGCGGATGAATCCGAGCAATGTGCTGCTCGACGCGCAGGTTAATGCGCTGGCAATTCGGCTTTCGGAAATGGAAGAGCAGCAAAGCGTCCACGATTCGATGCCGAAGAACCGCAAGATTTTAGTCGTTGACGACAGTCCGACGGTTCGCAAACTGATTTCGGGCAAGCTCGAAAAATGCGGACACGAAGTTATCTGCGCGATTGACGGCGTTGACGCGCTCGAAAAAATCAATGAATTAAAACCCGACTTGGTTTTGCTCGACATCACGATGCCGCGCATGGACGGTTATCAAGTTTGCAAGGAAATCCGTAACAACGAAACGACCAAAGATGTTCCGGTCGTGATGATTTCGGGTAAGGACGGATTTTTCGACAAAGTCCGCGGCAGAATGGCTGGCACAACCGGCTATATCACCAAACCTTTCGGTCCCGAAACTCTGATGAAAACGGTTGAAACCTACCTTAATTAAAACCTCTGTTCCAAGTTCCAAGTTTCGGGTTCCAAGTAAATAACCCGGAACTTGGAACTTGGAACTTGGAACCTGACGACAATGAACGATACAACCCCCTTTAATGAACCGTTGTTTGATTTATCTTCACTAAATTTACAAAATCTCCCCGATTCTTTTCCCGCAAACGAACAAACGGAAAATTCAGATGGCGAAAAATTCGTCGTCTTTTTTTTAGATAACGAGTTGTTTGCGGTTGCCGCCGACCAAATCGCGGAAATCGTTCGTCCGCTCGGGTTTACGCCTTTGCCTAATTCTCCCGCGTGGCTTCACGGCATTGCCAATCTGCGCGGTCAGATAATTTCCGTTCTCAATCTGGCGAAAATCTGCAATAAAAACTCCGCGCCGACTTCATCGAAAAGCAAACTCATCGTTCTCAAACCGCAAAATTCCGCGTCCTCGATAGCTTTTCCGGTTGACCGTTTGAACGAAGTTATCACGCTCTTTCCAAATGACATTCAACCCGCCGAAGATTTTTGTTTTTTCGGCAAAGCAATTCACGAAACGGTTGCGGTTAATCTGCTCGACCGGAAGAAACTTTTTTCTTCACTTTTGTAAGTTAAGGCTTTTGTATCCCCACGGAGAAAATTATGGCTCGATACACACCTAACTCCTTACTCAATTCGCTCAAAGGCAAAATCTGGCTGGCGACGAGCGCGTTGGCTTTTTTTATTTGCACCTTCGGCTTGATTTCCTATTTAATCGTTTCTTTTGTCGTCAACGATACTTTTTACGCGGTTTTCGTGCCGTTTCTTTTTCTCGCCTTTACGGTGATGGTTTTCGGCTGGTGGCTCTCGAACGAGGTTGTCAGCCCGATTGAAAAAGTTTCCCTTTTGGCAAAAAGTCTCGAACGAAGCTCGTCAACCTCGCTTCCGAAAACTTCGGGTTCGACCGAAACCGACGAACTGCTCGAAACGCTTCACCGCAACAGCCAGCAGATGCAAAAGCTCGTCAATTTGATGGACGAAGTTTCGGCTGGAAATACGGACATCGCGCTCACGCCGATTCAAAACAGCGACCGTTTGACCGCCGCTTTTCAAAAATTGCTCGCCAAAGTAACCGATTCGATTGATGCCAAACAAAATCTCGAAAAACTTCAAAAATCGGTCGCCCAAATCACCGAAGAAATCGGGCGCGTCCGCAAATACAATCTCGACGCGGAAATCACGGCGGATTTTAAGGAAACCAAAGAAATTTCCGAAACGCTGAAATTTCTGGTGAATAATCTGAGCGGACTGGTCGCGCAGGTTCGGGACGATTCGGGTCAAACGCAGCGTGCGGCAAGCGATGTCCGCCGCACGCTTCAAGCCGTTATTCAGCAGAGCGAAGTTAAAGTTCAGGAAATGAACCAAGCCGCGTTCATGCTCAAGGAAATCCCGAACAGCGTCCAGAAAATCTCCGAAGGCTTTTCGGGCGCGGTGCAATCAGCCAATCAATCCATCGAAAAAGCGCGCAAAGGCACGCAGACCGCCCAAGATAATGTCAGTTCTGCCGCGCTTCTTCGCAAACAATTGCAGGAAGCCGTGAGCCGTTTGGGAAGGCTTACCGAACACGCGCAGGAAATCGGCAAAATCGCCAAAACCGTCGGCGATTTGGCGCATCGGACAAGCACGGTCGCGCTCAATGCTTCGATTCAAGCCGGAGATTTCGGCGAATCGGGACGCGGATTTTCGGTCGTCGCGGACGAAATCAAACGGATTGCGGTGCGTGCCGAAAATACGAACAAACAAATCTCGACGCTCAACAAAGCGATGACTTCGGACATCGGCGAAGTCGAACGCGCCTTGAAATCAACCGTTCACGAAGCCGCCAATTTGTCGAAATTCGCCGTTGAAACCGGCAATTCGATGAGCGAACTCGAAAAACACATCGCGCAGATTTTGAATCTCCAAGACCAATTGACCGCCGATTCGAGCGAACAATCAGCCGAAACCGACAAGGCTTTTCAGGTTTTTATCGGTTCGATTGCCGAAACCGAAATGTCGGTCGAAGCCCTCAAACAATCCGAAAAATCAATTGCCGCAATTGTTTCGACGTTTGGAAATATGCTGCTCAGAGTTGATGATTTTAAGTTGCCGCAAATGTCCGTGACCGACCCGAATTTTCGGATTGAAACAGATTTTCCCAACGCTTTTGAAAAAGCCTCTCCTGCTTTAGCTTTCGAAGATAACTAAAAAGATGCCGAAAAAACTCTTAAAAAATGCCGTTGAAATATTTTGGCGGCTGCCCGTTATGAAAATATTTCCGCTCTCGATTCTTAAGAAAAAAGACGAAAGGAGAAAGTCCAGAAAATGCAAAAAAATGTACTATTCGGCTTATTAGGCAAACTTTCTTCCTTGCTCGCCGTCATTCTGCTCATCTTGAGCGCGGTTCTGGTCGGAGCTTCGTATTTCGGTTTGACCGAAAACAAACTGGCTGGCACGGCAACGACGATTTTTGCCGCCGTGACGGCGATTTTTTCGCTTGCGATTATTAATTTTGCAAACTTTAAATTCGGTCGTCAGACCAAAGCCGCCGCCGAAATCGCACATCTTCTCGCCAACGGCGAAATTTTCGATGATTTTCCCGAAGAAGAAGACGAACTGATTTTTGCGCTCAAAGAAACTTCGGATTATCTGCGCGAACAAGCCGCGATTACCGATAAAATTGCGAAAGGCGATCTCTCGGCGGACATCAATCCGCGTTCCGACTCGGACGCACTCGGCAATTCGCTGAAAAATATGATCGAGAAAATTCGCGCTTCCGTGCAGACGCAGGACGAACGCGAACGGCTCGAAAAATCAATCAAAAAACTTTTGGACGAAGTTTCGGAAGTCGCCGCCGGAGATTTGACCGTGCAGGCGGAAGTTTCATCGGAAATGACCGGCGCGATTGCGCGTTCGTTTAATTTTATGACGACCGAATTGCGCTCGTTAATCAAACAGGTCAAAGACGTTACATTCCAAGTTTCGACCTCGGCAAACGCGATTAACGACACGACCGAACAGTTAGAACGCGGAAGCGAAGCGCAAGCCTCGCAGATTTCGCGGACGACGGCGGCGATTTCGAATATGGCTTTGCAGATTCAGGAAGTTTCGGAAAATGCCGCGCTGTCCGCGCAGGTTGCCGCCGACAGCTTAAGCAATGCGCGTTACGGCACAAAAGCCGTGCAGGACAACATCAACGCAATGATTTCGATTCGCAAACAGGTGCAGGAAACCGCCAAACGCATCAAAAAACTCGGCGAACGCTCGCAGGAAATTTCGCAAATCGTCGGGCTGATTGACGATCTTTCCGACCGCACGAGTTTGCTTGCCTTGAACGCGAGTTTACAGGCTTCAGCCGCGGGCGAAGCGGGCAAAGGTTTCGCGCTCGTCGCCGAAGAAGTCGAGCGTCTGGCAGAGCGTTCAAACCGTCTGACGCAGCAAATCGGCGCACTCACGCAGACGATTCAGATGGAAACAAAAGATGTCGTCGCTTCGATGGAAGAAACGATTCACGAAGTCGTGATCGGTTCGACTTTGGCGGACAAAGCCGGACAAACGCTCGTCGAGATCGAACTCGTTTCGACGCGGCTTGCCGAACTTATTCAATCAATTTCCGACTCGGCAAAACATCAGGCGGAAAGTTCCGACGATATTTCCAAAGCGATGGGCAATATCTCGAAAGTTACCGAACTCGTGCAAACCGGAGCGAAACGCGCTGCCGAATCGGTCAAAATGCTCGTCGAACTTTCGGACGAATTGCGCGGTTCGGTCGCGCCGTTCAAACTTCCCGAAGAACGCAATTCACGCCGCATACCGCAAACGGATTCAAATCTGTTTTTGAATTAAAATGCTCTATGGAAAACGAAACTCTACAAAATTTTATCAACGAAGCCGAAGTTTATTTGCCGATGATTCGCAATGGCATTTTGATTTGCAGTCAAGAAGGAATTTCGGGCGGCGAACTGGAAACTTCCCTGCTCTATTCACAGGTCATCAAAGATGCCGCCGTTTCGGTCGGTTTGGACAATATCGGCAAAGCCGGTGAAAAGCTCGAATTGGAATTAAAAAGTATTGTCGGCAAACCCGAGTTGCTTTCCGCCGCGCAAACGCGCAATCTTCTCGATAATCTCGCACAGCTCGAAGCCTTGCTCGCCAAACTCCACTTCAGCAACGATGATTTTTCGCTGAATTTCGATGGCTTTGTTGACGAATCGTTTCACAATTTGGGCTTTGATTCGTCCGAATCAGATTCATTGCATATTACTGCTCAAGACACGGAATCTTCGCAAACCGCCGATGAATTTGAAGGCTTCGAGATTGACGCGGAAATGCTCGAAATTTTCGCCGAAGAAGCCGAAGACCTTCTGCGGAATATCAATTCGCAACTCGAAGTATTAAAATCCGCGCCGAACAACCGCGAAGCACTGCTCGAAATCCGCCGCAACGCGCACACCTTAAAAGGCTCGGCAGGAATTGTCGGACTCAAACCGCTTTCAGGTCTGGCGCACCGCGTCGAAGATTTACTCGATTATCTGGCGGAAAAAGAAATTGACGGTAATCGAAAAATTTTTGAACTTCTTTCAGTTTCGACCGATTGTCTGAGCGCACTCGGCAGCGGTGAAAATTCGGTACAGTTAAATCAAAGAATCGAACTTCTCTACCGCGATTTTGACGAAACTCTGACCGCGCTCGAAAACGGCACTTTTGAAAAAGAAATTGTCAAAATTCCCGAACTCGTCAAAGCCGAAGCCGTTTCCGAACAAAACGGCGAAGCTGAAAATCAGTCCGTCGCCGTGATACACAAATCGGTCGTTCGCGTTTCGCTCGAAAAGCTCGACGAACTGGTTAGATTAGTCGGTGATTTGGTTATCAGCCGCTCGGTTTTTGAACAGCGTCTGGTTGAATTTGAACGGCAAATCAATGAACTTCAATACAACACGGGACGACTTTTGCGCTCGACCGGAAAGCTCGAAACCGATTTTGAAGCCAGCCTTTTGAGCGCGGATTTCGGATTTCGGACTTCGGATTTGACAGCCAATAAGCAATCTCATCTGATTGGCAACCGATTGAATGAATATCCAAATCCGCAATCCGCAATCCCAAATCCGCAATCCTTTGATGCGCTCGAATTTGACCGTTACACCGAATTTCATCAAACGACCCGCGAACTGCTCGAAACGGCAGGCGACACATCCGCCATCAATGTCGAACTCGACAAACTTCGCAGTAATCTCGAAATGCTTTTCACAAATCAGAGTCATTTAATTGAAGAAATGCACGATAAATTACTTCGCCTGCGAATGGTTCGGTTCGGTTCGCTGACGGCGCGTCTGCAGCGCACCGTGCGCGTGACCTGCGAACAGGAACAAAAACAGGTCGAACTCTTTATCGAAGGCGACCAGACCGAAGTTGACACACAAATTCTCGATTTGCTGGTCGAACCACTTCTGCATCTTCTCAGAAACGCCGTCGCACACGGCATCGAATCGCCCGACACGCGCCGTCTTTTAGGCAAGCCCGAAAAAGGAAAAATTCACCTTTGTCTGCACAGCGAAGGCACGCACATTATTTTGAACGTGACGGACGACGGACGCGGAATTTCCGCCGTTGCCCTGCGCGAAAAAGCCGTCCGCAACGGTTTTATTTCGCCGGATGAAGCAAGCAAAATGAGTGACGAAGACGCATTTTCGCTCGGTTTTCTGCCGGGTTTGACAACCGCCGAATCGGTCAGCCAAACTGCCGGACGCGGCGTTGGAATGAATATCATCAAGACGAGCATTCTGCGCGGACAAGGCACGATTTCGATTGCCTCCGAACCGCAAAAAGGCGCGTCTTTTACGATTCGGATGCCGATGGCTCTGGCAATCACACGCGGGCTTTTGGTCAAAACAAACGAGCAAACTTTTGCTTTTCCGCTCAAACTCGTCAAAAAGGTAAGTGAAATTCCGGCGGAAGAATTTGCCAAGATGCCGGACAAAAATTCCGTGCAGATAGACGGCGTTACTTATGCGGTTTCCAATCTCGGAACGCTTTTGGATTTGCCGTCTTCCGTTATGAAAAAAGACTTTATCCCGTTTCTGCTGCTTGAAACACTCGCAACGCCGTGCGCTTTGATGGTTGACGAAATCGTCCGTGCGGAAGAAATCGTCATCAAACCGCTTGCCGCGCCCTTGCAGAATTATCCGAACTTACTCGGCGCGACAATTCTCGGCGACGGCAACGTCGTGCCGGTTCTCGATTTGATTTTTCTACTCAAAAATGAAGTCCAAAGTCCAAAGTCCAAAGTCCAAAGTTCCAAAAATATCGAAAATGAATCTTCGCTTGTGGAATCCGAAAGCTCTCCACTCTCCACTCTCCACTCTCGACTCTTAAAAGTGATGATCGTGGACGACAGCCCGAGCGTGCGTCATATCACTTCAAAACTGATAAAAAATGCGGGTTGGGAAGTTGTTTTGGCAAAAGACGGACTCGAAGCGTATGAAACGCTTCAAGCCTCGGAAAATCTGCCCGACGTAGTTTTAACCGACATTGAAATGCCGCGAATGGACGGCTACGAACTGCTTTCTTCGATCAGAAATCACGCGGCTTTCGGGCAACTTCCCGTGATTATGATTACCTCGCGGGCAAGCGAAAAGCATCAGCAAAAAGCCGTCGGACTCGGCGTTTCGGAATATCTGACCAAACCTTTCGACGATTCGGTCTTGATTGAGAAAATCAAAAGTTTGTCGCAGCCAAACTAGGCAACGAATCTATAAACGATGACACCCGTCACTTTGACCGGTTGTCCATTCAAAAAGGTCGGTGAAAATTTCGATTTTCTGGCAGCCTCTTCAACTACCTTAACAAATTCTAAAATGCCGCAGGTTGCTTTGGCACTAATAACCTTACCCTGTTCGTCAATCGTCACCTGAACCAAAGCAAATCCGCTGACGCGACCCACATTTCGCGGATACTGAGGTTTGACAAGATCAATTGCCTTGCCATTGATAACCCCGCTATTAATGGTTTTATCATCGGGTTTCGGCGGATTTCGAGCATCGTTAAAATCTTTCAACATTTTGGAAACTTGTGTTATTTTGTTTTCCCGAAGTGCCTTGTGATAAAGAAAGCAGGAATAATTTTGAAGGTCTTCACGATCTTCTTTTTCTTCTTTAGTTAAAGTTTTATCGTTTATTCCGATGGCTTTCAGGTAAAATTCATTAGCTTTGTCGTATTGATTTTTGCTCTGGTAAAGGTCAGCTAAAACATAGGTGATTTTTGCCGTTTCTTTACTTTCGGCACCGTTTAATGCCTCACGCAAAGACAAGACGTTGAGAAAAAACTCTTCGGCTTTCCCGTAGTCTTTCTTATAATAATAAGCTACTGCAATTCGTTCCGTGATTTTAACGACCAGTAATCTCGTATCGCGAGAATTTGCTTTATAGGCATCCAGAATTTTCTGAAAAACCGCAATTGCTTCCGATTCCTTACCTTTGACCAAATAGATTTCGCCGAGATTCATTAAAGTCGGCAAGACGCGCAAGTCTTTTGATAATCCGTTCTTATCGGAAATTTCCCAAACACTTAGCGCAGCCTTCAATGCCTCATCGTATTTTTTCGTCTTAAAAAGTGAAATTATTTGCCCGTTTAATTCTCCGATTTCAGTTAAAATCTTTTTTTGTTCGATGGTTTCTGTGGTTTGAGCCTTGATCGAAAAAATTAAAAACAAACAAACCGCTACTAACAGAGATGTTCTTTTCATATTGACTTAATTAATTACTAACCTTTTATAACCTGAGTTAGTGATAAGGAATTTGCCGAACGGAGCGCAGGCTGCCAGCCTGCAAGCGTTTGAAAAACGCTCAAAACGTCTAAGTTCATTTAAACTTGCCGATACTTAAAATCTTTGACACCGCTTTGCAAGCGGCGTGGCAGGCTGGCAGCCTGCGCTCCATTGTTATCTCGAACTCAGGTTTTTATAAAATTATAAATGTTTCGAGATTTTTTAGATGCTTTATTTCTTCGGCGGTTTGCTCGGACGGATTTCGATTTTGCTCGGAAGAGCGCGTTCGTCCATTTTGAGTAAATCAATGACGACCTGCGCGATGTCTTCGGGTTGAAGCTGCCACGCATTATCTTTGCTCGGCGTATCGCCGCCGAAAAATGTGTTGACCGAACCGGGACAAATGTAGCTGAGCTTGATGTTGTCCTGACGAACTTCCTGCATCAAGGCTTCCGAAAAACCGTTGAGACCGAATTTTGAAGCGTTGTAAGCTGCCATTCGCGGATGCGCGTTTTGTCCGGCAAGACTTGAAATATTGATGATATAACCGCCGCCGCGTTCGCGTAGCATCGGCACGGCGTAATGACAGGTATAGAAAACGCCGAACAGATTGGTTTCGAGCGTCTGGCGAAATTCGTCGCCCGAAAGCTCTTCGACGGTTTTGCCGATAATCCCGATTCCGGCGTTGTTGACCAGAATATCGAGTCCGCCGAAAACCCGCGCACATTCTTCGAGCATCATCCGCACCTGGTTTTCGCTGCGTACGTCGCAGATTTCGCCTTCGACTCTGCCCGAAGCCGAAAGACGTTCGAGCGCGTGTTTTAATTCAGGCTTATTTCGCGCACAGATAAAAACCTTCGCGCCCGATTCGAGTAATTTTTCGGCAATCGCATAGCCGATGCCCTTCGTGCCGCCCGTGACGACGGCAATTTTGTTTTTCATATCTGTTATTCTACGACTTTTTGTTACGCTTCGGAAAGACAAGACGCGGCGCATTTTTCCGCTCGATTTCCTTCCAAAGCAATGTTACCGCGCCGTCTTGTTCCTTACGAATGACACGGAAAGCGATGGTTACATCAATCCTTTTATCGCCGTCGAGAAGATCAAACCGAAACCCGCGAAACGAACGGAAAACATTGCCTTTGTAAGCAACCACCCGTAAAGCGTAAGTCGCATTTTCAATCATCGGCAAGGCTTTTTTATATTCGTAATTGCCGACCTTTACGCCGCGCATTATTTGAGTGTATTGCTTTTGCGCTTCGGGACTCTGCGAACTCGGCGAAAAATCAGCCAGAAATTCCAATCCTTCGAGCGTCGGCACGATTTCTTCAAGCGTGATTTCGCCCAGATGAACGAAAATGCTTTGCGAAAGAATTCCGTCGCTGATCAATACTCCGTTTTTCAAACGAATATCGGCTAAAATCTCGATTGTATGCTCTTTTTCACGAAAAGAATAATATGAACTTTCGGGAATATATTGCAGACAAACGGCATCGGCTTTGATGACATTGATATTTTCCGTACAGCCGGTGTCGGGCATCAGACGGAAAATTCCCGTGCGCGGCTGTTCGAGAAATTGTTCGTATGTTTTTAAATCCTGAGGGTTCGGAACAAGCCTTTTCTTCTGTTCTTTGGTCGGTCTGGTGCGAATGATAAAGTTGCCCGTGCGGCGCATCATCGTTATTCCGGGTCGTTGTGCTTGAGCAAAGCTATAACCCGGCAACATCAGCAAAAAAGTAAAAATTGTGATAATCCGAATGACTAAAGATTTATTCATCAGAACTTACTTAACTACCTTGTGTGCAACTAAATTTTGCTTAAATATCGCGTAGCGATTACTTGAATTTAGCCGTGTAATTTATTGCACGGTCTTGTTTTAGCTGATTTCCTGTCGCCTCAGCGACAACTGAACGGGCGATAATTCAGTTGTCGCTGACGCGACAAAATATCCGTTTTTCACGTTCCGTGCTTAAAAGACACGGCTAAACTCAGATTGTCGCTCTGCGACATTTAAGGAATTATATGTATTTTCAATAACTTAGCAACGATTCTATTTTTCAATTAAAGTTGCACACAAGGTTGAAACCTGGAACTTGGAACCTGGAACTTTTTAAGGAACAAAGGCTGACGGGACTGATAAATCGCCTGTGTTCCCGAAGTTTGAAATGCCGACGCTTCCGTTTGAGCTTCTCAGCCAGAACCAATCGTGCGATGCAGGGCGGAAAACTCCGATGTCGGTTTTGCCGTCGCCGTCGTAATCGCCGAGCATCGGAACATCGTCCGCCACGCCCCACGAAACGAATACGGCTGATAAATCCGTGCTTTTCAAAATGTAGAAATCGGGCTGATTCGGGTCGTTCGTACCTCTGAAAACGCACGGGTCGGTTTTGCCGTCGCCGTCATAATCGGCGGCGCACGGTCGGTCGGTCGCGATGCCGAACGGGAAAGCAACGTAAGAATTATTTGCGCTTCTGAACAGATGCCAAACACCGTCTGCCGGACGATAAACGGCTAAATCGCCCATTCCGTCACCGTCAAAATCGCCGAGCATCGGTTTGTCGCCCGATTGTCCGAAGGCTTGCGCGGCAAATTGATTGCCGAGACTTCTCAGTTCATACCAAACGCCGTCCGACGGTCGCCAGACGGCGATGTCGGCGCGTCCGTCGCCGTCAAAATCGTTCGGCACGGGAATATCGCCGGGCAAACCGAATCGGACGGATGTCACCGCGCCGTTAAAGCTGTTCAAAATCCACCAAACGCCGTTGCGGAAAACCGCCAGATCCGTGCGGTTGTCGCCGTCAAAATCTGCCGGCGCGAGCTTATCGCCGCTCAAGCCCCAATTAGTCGAAAAAGACGCGCCGTTCGAGGTCAAAGTCGCGTTCCAAGTTCCGTTGGACGGACGAAATGTCGAAACTTCGCTGCGTCCGTCGCCGTCGAAATCGAAATTGGCGCGGTTAACGCGTGTGATGACGACATCGTTGCCGTCGCCGCCTTGATAAGTGATTCGGAAAGCCGTGTTCAACGCGCCCCCGAAAATCGCGCCTTCCGGCGCATTGAGAAATGTGCCGTTAATCGCGTCCGTGCCGTCGTTTCTTAAAATCGTCAAAGCATCGCCGATTGCCGGACGAAAACCGCCCCACGGAATCGGCGCGAGCCGTGCGTTATTCAAATTAACCGTTCCCGTGACGTTCAATTGATCGTGTCCGTTCGCTCCGGGCAAAGTGCCGCCGATTTTGACCGCGTAATTTCCGTTCGCCGTAAAAGTCAAATTTCCGGTGTTCAAAATTCCCGTCGGCGAGGTCAAAGTTCCCGCGCTGATTGCGCCTTGCGTGACATTGACCGTGCCGACCGTGCCTGTGCCGCCGAAACCGCTGATGCCGAGCGTTCCGGTTGTGATATTCGGATTATTGACCGAAACTGCGCTGTTCGGAATGTTTGCATCAACAATGAAAATGCCGTTATTGACGGTAATTGCGCCGTTGTAGCCGCTCGACGATGCAATCAAAGATGCGCCCGCACCGTTTTTGATAATTGCGCCCGCGCCCGAAATCAATCCGACACCGAAACTTCCTGCGCCGTCGAGCGTCAAACCCGCGCCGCCGACTGACAAAACCGCGATGGTTGTCAAAGAAATCTGATTTCCGGTGAAAGTTTGTCCGCCGCTTAACGTAATAGCCGTGTTGATTGCCTGTGTTCCGCTGTTGACGGTCAGCGAATTGGCGATTCGCAGAGGATTTCCGCCAATCGTGTAATTGCCGTCAAGCGTGATCGAATTGAAATTCGTGAACAGAAAAAAATTGTTATTGGTCGTGAACTGCGCCGCCGTTGCCGGAAAAACCAAATCGTCATTGGCAGCCGGCGCGACATCGCCGACCCAATTGGCGGCGGTTTGCCAATTGGCATCCGCGCCGCCGCCGTCCCATGTTTTGACGGCTGAAAAGGCGTTGATCGAAAAAATAAGGACGAAGAAAAGTACGAGTGTTTTATTCATAATTTTATTGCGGAACTGCTTACTCTTGCTAGTTTTTTCGAGTGTCAATTTATCACAAAACAAGCCTGTATAGCAATCTAATCTCGATTTAATAAATGCGTTTCGTTTTTGCTTGTGTTAATCTTTAAAAACTTGCTAAATCATTAGGCGCAAAACTAAAATCAATAAATAATATATGTCATGGTTTAGAAGAAACAAACCAAAAATCGAAGAACAAGGCGACCACGAAGAACGCACGGTCAAGACCGAAGGCATTTTCGTTAAATGTCCCGAATGCGAAAATCCGCTTTACAAACGCGAACTTACCGATTCTCTGCAAGTTTGCACGCATTGCGCGTATCATTTTCGTTTGGGTGCGCGGGAACGGCTCGACACGTTGTTTGACGACAGCAGATACGAAAAACTCGATGAAGAAGTAACGAGCAGCGACCCGCTCGGCTTTGTTGATACAAAACCTTACATAGACCGCATCAAAGCCGCGAAAAAATCGTCCGGCTTGCCCGAAGCGATTGTTTCCGGCAAAGGAATGGTCGGCGGACATCTGACCTACGCGGGCGCGATGGATATGTCTTTTATCGGCGGTTCGATGGGTTCGGCGGTCGGCGAAAAAATCACGCGGCTGATCGAAAGAGCGTATGAAACACGCGGCGCGGTCATCATTTTTTCGGCTTCGGGCGGCGCGCGAATGCAGGAAGGCACATTTTCGCTGATGCAGATGGCGAAAATCTCCGCCGCGCTTGCCAGACTGCACGATGCGCGTCTGCCGTTTATCTCCGTTCTCACCGACCCGACGACCGGCGGTGTCACGGCGAGTTTTGCGATGCTCGGCGACACGATTCTTGCCGAACCGAAGGCTCTGATCGGTTTTGCCGGACCGCGAGTTATCGAACAAACAATCCGCCAAAAACTTCCGAAAGGCTTTCAGCGTTCCGAATTTTTGCTCGAACACGGAATGGTTGACCGCGTCGTTGACCGCCGCGAAATGCGCGAAACGATTATTCGGATGCTCGATTTTATGATGAATAAAAATATCAGCGGTTAATAATCATCGAATCGTGTTAAAATAATGACGGAAAACGAGTATGACCAACAAAGGTAAAAATAGCGGAACGTCTGCCTTCGAGAGGGAAACAAAGGAAAACTTTAATCAAATTATCGAAGCAATCAATAGTTTGCGGCAGGATTTTACGAAAAGATTCGACAAAATAGAAAAAGAACAGAGTGAAATTAAACAAGATTTGACAGACTTGAAAAATTACGTCGAAGTTCAATTTGAAGCAGTTCGTCAGGGAATCGTCAAAAATTATAATAAATTCGAGTCTCGAATCGCAGATTGCGGAAAACCGCGCGGTTATTTTCAGCTCGAAAGCAGTTCTTGGCGAACTGCACGAAAGAGTTTATCTTTTAACCAGATCAACCGAACATTCTCTTAAATAATGAATGAATTTTCAGCAATCTCTCGAATACCTTTACAATCTCGGCAACGAAGTGCTGGCGATGAAGCTCGGGCTTGAGAATATCGGCAAACTTCTCGACGCGCTCGGAAATCCGCAAAATAATTATCTGAAAATTCAGGTTGCCGGAACGAACGGCAAAGGTTCGACCTGCGCTTTTCTCGAAGCGATTTGTTTGAGCGCGGGAATTAAAGTCGGAATGACGACTTCGCCGCATCTGATTTCGGTGACCGAACGCGTCCGCGTCAACGGCAAGGAAATTTCGGAAGAAGATTTTGCGCGGCACGCGACGATTATCAGGCAAACTTCCGAAAAATTGGTCGAAGCGGGCGAACTCGAAACCGTTCCGACTTATTTCGAGCAAGTCACGGCGATTGCTTTGAACGCTTTTGCGGAAAATAAAGTTGAGTTGGCGATTCTCGAAACGGGTTTAGGCGGACGCTTTGACGCGACCACCGCCGCCAAAGCCGAAATTGTGGCAATCACGCCGATTGATTACGACCATCAACGGATTTTGGGCGACACTCTCGCCGAAATCGCGGCGGAAAAAGCGGCGATAATCCGCGCTGATACGAAAGTCATTATCGCGCCGCAGAAAAAAGAAGCCGAACGGGTAATTTTGGGCAAATGCAATGAAGTCGGCGTTGAGCCGATTTGTGTTTCAGAAGATTTTAAGATTAAAAAACATAATCTCGAAATTAACCAACCGATAATTGCCGTTAATTTTTCAACCGAAAATGATGTTTATCACGATATTGTTTTAGGTTTAGCGGGCAAACATCAGATTGGCAACGCTTTGGTGGCGGTCAATCTTGCCGAAACT
Source organism: Acidobacteriota bacterium (assembly GCA_031412675.1). Classification (GTDB taxonomy): domain Bacteria; phylum Acidobacteriota; class Blastocatellia; order Pyrinomonadales; family Pyrinomonadaceae; genus JAFDVJ01. The sequence continues at coordinate 49,369 of JANODL010000110.1, forward strand.
TTGCGTGAATTCGGCTTTGAGATTGAAAAGGAAAATATTTGGGCGGGTTTGGAAAACGCAACGCATAAAGGTCGTTTGGAATTTTACAAAGGAATCTTATTTGACGGCGCACATAATGCCGCCGGAGCGCGGGCTTTGCGCGAATATCTCGATGAATTTGCCAAAAAACCGATTGTTCTGATTTTCGGCGCGATGCGCGATAAAGATTTGTCCGAAATCGCCGAAACTCTTTTTCCGAAAGCCGACTGCTTGATCTTGACCGGAGTTGAAAATAAACGCTCGATGACGGCTGAAGAATTAAAAGATTTTGTTCCGCCGAATTTCGACAAAAACAAAGTCATCCTTACGCAAGATGTCCGCAAAGCTCTCGAAACCGCCCGAAATATTGCTTCAAATGTAGAATTGATTTGCGTGACAGGCTCGCTTTATCTGATTGGCGAAGCGCAGAAGATTTTGAGCGAAACTTAATCCCAATTTTTGACCGATTGAATAATGATTGCCTTGATTTCAACCAAATCGGCATCTTGGATCAAATCTTCATAGTGGATTTTCCGGGGCGCAGGATTATTTTGTTTTCAAATTGAAAAAAGAATTTGAGCAGGAATTCATTCAGGTAGTTTATTTTACAACTTGAGTGTTTCCGAATTTTTGCGTTTAATTATTATGAAATCTTAAATTTTACGGCGGAAAAATTATGCACAAATTAGTTTTAATCAGACACGGCGAGAGCGAATGGAACAAGGAAAATCGTTTTACGGGTTGGAAGGACGTGGACCTTTCCGAAAAAGGCAGGGAAGAAGCGCACGCGGCGGGCAAATTGTTGAAAGCGCAGGGTTTTACGTTTGACGAAGCCTACACATCGGTTCTCAAACGCGCCATCCGAACGCTCTGGATTGTTCTTGATGAAATGGATTTGATGTGGATTCCCGTCACGAAATCGTGGCTTTTGAACGAACGGCATTACGGCGCACTGCAAGGTTTGAACAAAGCCGAAACCGCCGCGCAATATGGCGAAGAACAGGTTTTAACTTGGCGCAGAAGTTACGACGTTTTACCGACGCTGCTGGAAGAGACGGACGAACGCTGGCTCGGCAAAGACCCGCGTTATGCGTCGGTCAAACCCGAAATGTTTCCGCGAGCCGAGGCTTTGAAGGAAACCGTCGAGCGCGTCGTGCCATATTATCAAAACGAAATCGCGCCGAAAATTAAGGCGGGAAAACGCCTGATTGTCGCCGCGCACGGCAATTCACTTCGCGCTCTGGTCAAATATCTCGACACGATTTCGGACGAAGACATCGTTAGCCGCAATATTCCGACGGGCGTGCCGCTGGTTTATGAATTGGACGAAAATCTGACACCGACCAAAAGCTATTATCTAGGCGACGATGAAGCGATTAAAGCGGCGCAAGATGCGGTTGCCAATCAAGGAAAAGCGAAATAAAGGCGTAAGTAAATGAACTATCTCGACAGAATAAATAATGAATTAACGCCTAAAGTCCGCAAAGATTACAAGGTGTTGGATTTATTTGCAGGTTGTGGTGGTTTATCACTTGGCTTTGAAGCGCAAGGTTTTGAAACAATTGGTTATGAATTAGATGCAAAAGCAGTTGAAACTTACAACAAGAATTTAAACGGCAGTTGCATCGAGGAAAAGCTAACCATAGATAAAACTTTTGCAAGTGAGTTTGATGTTGTAATTGGTGGTCCGCCTTGCCAGCCGTTTAGTGTTGGCGGACATCAAAAAGGAATTGATGATGAGCGAAATGGATTTCCGATCTTTTTTAAGGCAGTTGAGCAAATAAATCCTAAAATATGGATGTTTGAAAATGTTCGCGGAATGTTGTATTCAAGCAAATGGTATTTTGAAGAAATAATAAAACAGTTTCAAAATCTCGGGTATATCATTGACTATCGGTTGCTTAATGCGGTTAATTTTGGAGTTCCGCAAAATCGTCAAAGGCTATTTGTTGTTGGGCATCGAAGCGAATTTAAGTTTCCGAAGGCTGAAAATAAAATATATACCGTTGGTGAAGCAATCGGAGATTTAGTTGAAATTATTCAAGACGAAAGCAAGATTTTGACCGAATCAATGAATAAATACATAGCTAAATATGAAAAGGCATCCGCTTGTGTCAATCCACGAGATTTATATTTAGAAAAACCTGCCCGAACTCTTACTTGCCGAAATATTGCCGCTTCAACCGGCGATATGCAAAGAGTAAAACTTTTAGACGGAAGACGTAGAAGAATTAGTGTCAGAGAATCGGCAAGACTTCAAAGTTTCCCTGATTGGTTTAAATTTTGTGGAACTGAAACAAATCAATATTACCAAATTGGAAATGCCGTTCCGCCAATGTTGGCTTTTCATCTGGCAAATTCAATCAAAGATTCTTTGCTCTCGAATGAAACATATTCGCAAAAAGAACTTCAAATGCAACCGCTCCAAAGTGGGTTTCAAGCAAGTTTATTTTAACAATGAAATATCTGCACAAAAGTAAAAAATCGTTTCAAATAATTGAAATTATTGAGCAAGCTATTGATATTATTGTTGAAATCGGAATCCCGATTAGTGATAAAACCGAAAGAGCAAACGAGAAAATGGCAATGTCATTTCTGGCGGTTGCAGGTGTAATAAATAATTGGAATGATGCTAAAGGATTAAATGACAAGCGTTTTCTGAAAACCAGAGAAATAATCAATTTCATCAATAAAAATTTTGAAGAGAAAATTTCACCCGGTTCTTATGATGATATTCGTAGAAAAGACCTGAAGTTATTGGTTTTAGGCAGTTTTGTCCTCAAAAGCGGCGAAAATCCCAATGCGGCGACAAATGACCCGACGAGAGGTTATACGCTTGCTCCTGATTTTTCTGAACTAATCAAAAAATATGGAACGAAAGAGTGGAAAAGTTCGCTTGAAAATTTCCTCAAAGATAAAGTTAATCTACAAAAACTTTTAGCAAGAAAACGTGAAATCGAAAAGGTTAATGTAATATTGCCGAATGGAAAAACACTTGAGTTTTCGGCAGGACAACACAATTTATTGCAGAAACAAATTATTGAAGAGTTTTTGCCGAGATTCGGAAAAGGCAGTCAGCTACTTTATGTTGGCGATACCTCGAACAAATTTTTACATTTTGATAAAGAAGCACTTGCAAAACTAAAATTTTTTGAATTGGCACACGAAGAACTACCTGACATAATTGCTTACAACTCTGAAAAAAATTGGTTATATTTAATTGAAGCAGTTCACAGCAGCGGGGCAATTAACGAAGTTCGTATGTTGGAACTCAAACGATTGACCGGCGATTGCAAAGCAGAAATAATTTTTGTGACTGCATTTTTAACAAAATCCGAGTTCCGTAAATGGGTAGCGGAAATCGCTTGGGAAACAGAAGTTTGGATTGCCGAAAATCCAGACCATTTAATTCATTTCAACGGCGATAAATTTTTAGGTCCATATCGTGAAGAAGTTTGAGTCATTTTCAAAGCTATTATCTAGGCGACGACGAAGCGATTAAAGCGGCGCAAGATGCGGTTGCCAATCAAGGGAAAGCTAAATAAGGCGGCAAAAATAAAAAGTAAAAAGGCAAAAAATCGTTAGAATTTACATTAAATCAACGGTTTGCCCCCAAATCTGAAAAGGAGAATTAAAAATATGAATTTATTGAAATTTGGACTTGCGGGGTTAATTTGTGTTGTATTGTTTGTCGGGTTGGCATTCGGGCAAACGACCAAAAAGAAAAAGACGACGGTTAAAAAGACGACGACTTCGACCGTTTCCGACACGGAAATTGCGGGCGGTTTGAAGGAAGCCTTGTCCAAAGGCGTGCGGTTTGCGATTGACACATTGGGCAGGGAAAACGGATTTTTGAATGATGTCCGCGTCAAAATCCCTTTGCCGAAAAATCTGCAAAAGGTTGAAAAAGCCTTGCGTTTTGCGAAACAGGGCAAATTGGTTGACGATTTTGTCGCTTCGATGAATCACGCCGCCGAAAAAGCCGTGCCGGTTGCCGTTGATGTTTTTGTTGACGCGATCAAACAGATGTCTTTCGACGATGCGCGAAAGATTTTGTTCAGCGGCGAACAGGATTCGGCGACACAGTTTTTTCGCCGGACGAGCGAGGAAACTTTGCGTCAGAAATTTCGTCCGATTGTCGAAAAATTTACCGAAGAAACAGGCGTGACCAACAAATACAAGGCGATGATCGGCAAATACGGTTTTGCCGCCCAGCTTTTAGGCAAAGACGCGACCGATTTGGACGGCTACGTCACGCAAAAAGCTCTCGACGGTTTGTTTTTTATGGTCGCCGAAGAAGAACGAAAAATTCGTAAAGACCCGATTGGCAGAACGACGAGCTTGCTCAAGAAAGTTTTCGGCATTTTGAAGTAAAAAATGGAGATTAAAACGCAATGAACAAATTTGTGAACAGATTTGCGGTTGCCGCGATGATTGTTTGTTTGCTGAGTCCGGTGATTTCGGCGCAGAAAGCAAAGACCTACGGAAAGTTATCAATTAAAACCGCTTACGGCTATTTATTTATCAGCAATACGAGCGAGAAATCCTTTACGTTGGAAATCAGAGGCAAAGAAGTCGAAGCTATCAAAGAAGGCAACAATCCGACGTTTATTGTTGACGAAAAACTTCTCCAGATTGTTCAAGCCGACACAAAAGCCTTTGTTTCAGCCAATGCAAAATTGACGGAAGAGCAAATTTTAGAAAAGGACAAAATCTGGGAAAGCGAATATCTGAGCGGCGCGTTCAAAAAAAAACTCGAACTCAAAACTGAAAAAGTTACGGTGAAAGATTTCAAGACGATGTTTTGGGGCTACACGCGACCGAGTATGAATGAAGAATACGACCGCGATTATCTGCTGACCAAAGTTGTCGGCAAAGAGGTTTTGGCTTTAAGTTCATCGCTCTTTATCGGCGAAAAACTACCCGATTATCAAAATTTTTTGGCTGATACGCTCGCGACGTTGAAAATCAGCGACGAGCCTTTCGATATTCAAAAATTAACCGAAGAATTCCGCAAGGAAGCCGAAAAGAAAACCGATTAGCCGACCAATGAATATAAGTTTTAATCGGCAAAAAGTTTTCTTTTTTCTTTTTATCATTGCCTGTCTTTCACCTTACGTTTCGCCGCCGATTGCGCTTGCTCTCGGCTTGTTTCTGGCTTTGAAAATCGGCAATCCGTATCAACGAACAATCGGCAGATGGACGAGAATTTTACTGCAATCGAGCGTTGTTCTGCTCGGTTTCGGAATGAATTTGACGAATGTCTTGAAGGCTGGAAAAGAAGGCATCATTTTTACGGTGGCGACGATTTTCGGAACTTTGATTCTCGGTTATTTTGTCGGAAAATTATTAAAAATCAATGAAAAAACTTCCGTGCTGATTTCGTCGGGAACGGCAATTTGCGGCGGCAGTGCGATTGCGGCGGTCGCGCCCGCGATTGATGCCGATTCGGAAGAAATTTCGGTGTCGCTCTGCACGGTTTTTATCTTGAATTCCGTCGCACTAGTTGCGTTTCCAATCATCGGACACGCGCTGAATCTAACGCAAAATCAATTCGGAATCTGGGCGGCGATTGCGATTCACGACACCAGTTCGGTTGTCGGCGCAAGCGCGAAATACGGCGCGGAAGCCTTGCAGATTGCGACGACCGTCAAACTCGCCCGCGCTTTATGGATTGCGCCGATTGTGCTGATTTTTGCATTTATTTACGGCAAGAAGGGCGGAAATACAACAAAAGTTGCGATTCCTTGGTTTATTTTTCTGTTTCTTTTGGCGACAGTTTTGAAAACTTACGCGCCAAACGAATTTCCGCCGAGCATTTTCGATGCGCTCGTCAATCTCGCTAAAGCCGGCTTGACCGTAACGCTTTTTCTGATCGGTTCGAGTCTCTCGCGTGAAACTCTCAGAAAAGTCGGATTAAAGCCGTTTTTGCAAGGCGTTCTGCTGTGGATTGTGATTTCGCTCGTGTCGTTGTGGGCGGTTTGGAAAATTGTTTAGTCCAAAGTCCAGAGTCCAAAGTCCAGAGTCCAAAATGATTCCGACTTTGGACTTTGGACTCTGGACTTTTAACTTATTTATTAAGGTTTAAGAACAACCTTACGCCAGGTGTCTTTTTCCTTGTTGAATTGATCGTAAGCCATCGGAGCTTCCGACAATTTCAAACGGTGCGAGATAACAAAGCGCGGGTCAATTTTGTTTTCTTGAATCGCTTCGAGAAGTTGCGGCATATACGAATGCATATTTGTCTGTCCCATTTTGAAGGTCAAACCTTTGCCGAACGCCGCGCCCAACGGGAATTTATCGAGAAATCCGCCATACACGCCCGGAATCGAAATCGTTCCGCCTTTGCGGCAGCAATAAATCGCCTGTCGAAGCGCGTGAATTCGGTCAGTCGCCAAAAACATCGCGGCTTTCGCATAATCGAGAAGCGCGTCGGGCGAACTTCCGTGCGATTCGAGTCCGACGCAATCAATACACGAATCGGGTCCGCGTCCGCCCGTCAAATCGAGCAATTTCGTATAAACGTCATCCACGTCAAAATTAATGATTTCGAGATTTTCGTTTTCCTTTTGAGCTAATTCCAGACGGTCTTTGTAATGGTCAATCAACACGACCTTTTCCGCGCCGAGCAGAAACGCCGATTTGACGGCGAATTGTCCGACCGGACCTGCGCCCCAGATGGCAACCGTGTCGCCTTCCTGAATATTACAATTTTCCGCCGCCTGATAACCCGTCGGGAAAATGTCTGAAAGAAACAAAACCTGTTCGTCTTCCAAACCGTCGGGAATCTTCAAAGGTCCGACATCGGCAAACGGAACGCGCACATATTCGGCTTGTCCGCCCGCAAATCCGCCCATCATGTGCGAAAAACCGAAAAGTCCCGAACCTGAATAGCCGTAAGCCGTTTCTTGCGCGGTCGGTGTCGGATTCGAGTTATCGCAAGCCGACCACAGATTCTTCTGGCAGAAAAAACAATTTCCGCAAGCAATCGTAAAAGGCACGACCACGCGGTCACCTTTTTTCAAATTCGTGATGCTGCTGCCTGTTTCGACGACTTCACCCATAAATTCGTGACCGAGAATGTCGCCCGATTCCATCGTCGGGATAAATCCGTTGTATAAATGCAAATCCGAACCGCAAATCGCGGTCGTCGTGATTTTAATAATTGCGTCGCGTGAATTAAGAATGGACGGGTCCGGCACGTTTTCGACGCTCACATTGTGTTTGCCCATCCAGCATACTGCTTTCATTTTGTAAATTTCCTCCTTGTTCTTTCGTGAAAAATTAAGCAGAAGCCGCTTGCGATTTCGCAGACATTTCTTCAGCAACTTCCGATATTCTGCCCGACGGCTGACCTTTGATATTCATAATCAATCCGGTTTCCATCAAACTCTTGAACCGCCGCAAATCTTCGGCGACCTGTTGGCTCGGTTCTTCGCCGAAGAGTTTGGCGATCAATGCGCCGAGTTTTCCGGCGGGCGGTTCATAAGTCAAAGTGACGCGGACTTCCGTGCCGCGATTGGTGGTCGGCAGAAATTCGACCACGCCTGAATTCGGAATTTCCGAACCTTCGACCGAATGCCAGCTGATGCGTTCGTTTTCGACTTCGCCCGTCGCTTCCGCGTCCCATTCGACCGAATAGCCGAGCGGTGCTTTTGCCTTCCAATGCGAGCGTTTATCGTCCAAAACCGTGACCGATTCGAGATGATTCATAATCTGCGGAAGATTCTCGAAATTGCGCCAGAATTGATAAAGCTCGGCTTGCGATTTGTTAATCGTTACCGATTTTTGAACGTGAACACGGGTTTCGGTCGGTGCGGCAGTTGATTTATCAACCGCTTTGTAAACGTGGCAATGTCCGGTTGCTCCGCGAAACAGCAAACCGCCGCCGATGAGCGACATTGCCGTGCCGAAAAGTCCGCCTTTCGACAAACCGTAAGTGATTAAACCGCCGCCCGCGACGACGGAAACGATCCGTTCATTGTCGCCGACGTTTTGTTTCAAACTGCCGACAAAATTCGTGATCGCGGGAACGGCGTTTTCTTTGATATTCGCAAGTTTTTCGCCCGACTTTTCCGCAATTTTTGAAATTGCTTCGGTTGTGTTTTCTTTAATTGTGTTGATTTCCTGCATAAATTTCTCCCTATCTAATTTGCAAATTGTTCGTTATTTTCGATGATTTCCTTGTCCGCCAGAGCGGTTAAAATTGATGGCGACACCCAAGATTCGCTGTCTTTTCCGCGAAGTTTCGCCTGACCGATGCCGCCGTTCGAGGGCAAAAGCTGATTAACGAGCGATAAAATATCGGCGGTAAATTCGGGGAAAAGCGCGTTCATTTTAGCCGCGAACTTGGCTTGTATGGAAATAATCGCTTCGGCATCGCCGCGTTTTGCTGCCGCCACGATTTTTCGGGCGGCTGATTCCGCGCTGATTGATGAAACGGGAAGCGCGTTGCTGATTGAAAAGAGCGCGTATTCCTTTTCGTTTTGTCCTTTGAAATAGGCGTTGACGTGGCTTCCGGTTCGCATCAAACCGGGACAAACGGTCGTCACAAAAATATTGTCTTTGGCAAGCTCGACGCGCATCGCATTTGAAAGTCCGACGAGCGCAAACTTGCTCGCGCAATACGGCGCAAGATGCGGCACGGCGATTTTTCCGCCGATTGACGCGATATTGACAATTCTGCCCGCGCCTTTGCCGCGCATTATCGGCAGAACGGCTTTAATCAAATGAAACGGCGACCAAAAATGAATATCCATCGCCTCTTCAAAATCCTTTTCGGTTTGCGCTTCGAGCGGTCCGACCTGAATCACGCCCGCATTATTGACCAAAACGTCAATCTGCCCGAAACGCATACAAACGTCGCCGACCAGACGGTCAATTTCTTCCTGATTACGGACATCGCAAATCGCGTCGAAAACTTCCGCGCCGCGTGATTCCAAATCTTCTTTGGCGTGCAGTAATTCTTCGCCGTCACGGGCGCAAATCGCAATCCGCGCACCTTGCGCGGCAAATTCCCGCGCCATCACCAAACCTAAACCGCGTGCGCCGCCGGTGATTAAGACGACTTTGTCCTTTAAATCAAAATAGCGGCGCGATTTGTTCCAAAATGCGAGAGCCGACAATGCTCCGACACCGACTGCCGCGCCTAATAGAAGTGAATTTTTATTTTCAAACATTAAATAATTGCTCCTCGATAAATTTGTATTAAAACGAAACAAGTTTTGAATTTTTTATAAACGTGCAAAATTCGTGCCTGTAAAAAAATTGATAAAATCGGCGCGAAAATGTTAGCCTAAACAAAATGGAAAATGAAAAAGTGCCGCAAGCACCCAAACCGAGACAAGAATTAAAAGGTGTTATCGAACCCCGCCTCGTTCGCAATATTTCCTTTACGATTATCACAATTTCGCTTGTCGCCAGCACCTCTTTGTGCGTTTGGGCGATCTGGCAAACTGAGGTTTACGACACGGTTTGGCGGGCGATTGCGACATTTATCGTGGTTATCGTAGCAACGGCAATTTTTACTTTCGTCAATGAAAAACTAGGATGATAATTTAACCGGAAATTTTGATTTTGCTACCACAAGTTGATACCATCATTGCGTGAATAAAAAGCAACAAAAGACTTTGGGTTCGATTTTTGAAGACCCGATTAGGTCGGACATTGCTTGGAAGGATGTTGAAACATTGCTTGAAGCGTTAGGCGCGGAGATTTCGGAGGGAAACGGTTCAAGAATCCGCGTAGCGTTGAATGAAGTCAGAGCCGTCTTTCACCGTCCGCATCCGAAAAAGGAAACAGATAAAGGCGCGGTCAAATCAGTCAGGAGATTTTTGTTTGAGGCAGGTATTAGTAAATGATGGAATACAAAGGTTATATTGCGAATGTCGAATTTGACGACGAAGCCGACATCTTTCACGGCGAGGTAATAAATTTGCGCGATGTTATTACGTTTCAAGGTAAATCGGTTGACGAATTGCGAAACGCCTTTAAAGAGTCGGTTGAGGATTATTTGGAATTTTGTGCGGCAAGAAATGAAGAAGCCGAAAAACCTTATTCGGGAAAATTCAGCATCCGCATCAGTCCGGCATTGCATCGGCAAATTGCGCTTAAGGCTAAGAAGGAAAAGAAAAGTCTTAATGTTTGGGTCAGCAAAACCTTGGAAACTGCTGTTTAGTGTCGTTTCCGTCGGGTTCTCTTTCTGCATTGCTTTGCTCATTTTGAATTGGTAAAATAACCGTTTCGTTAGTTGCCGAATATTTTATCTGTAAGACAATGAGCATTAAATACATTTCCGTTCGCGGCGCGCGCCAGCATAATCTTAAAAACATCAACGTCGAAATTCCGCGTAATACTTTGACCGTTATCACGGGTTTGAGCGGTTCGGGTAAATCGTCGCTCGCGTTCGATACGATTTACGCCGAAGGTCAGAGAAGATACGTTGAATCGCTCTCGGCTTATGCGCGTCAATTTTTAGACCAGCTCGAAAAACCCGACGTTGATTCGGTCGAGGGACTTTCGCCCGCGATTTCAATCGAGCAGAAAACCGTTTCGCGTTCACCGCGCTCGACGGTCGGCACGGTGACGGAAATTTACGATTATCTGCGCCTGCTTTTTTCATCAATCGGCACGCCGCATTGTCATCAGTGCGGCGCGCCGATCACGCGCCAGTCGCAGGAACAAATCGTTTCGGGAATTTTACAGCTTCCCGAAGGCGAGCGCGTGATGATTCTCGCGCCGATTGTGCGCGGTCGAAAAGGCGAATTCAAGAAGGAACTCGAAAAAATTGCGAAAGATTTCACCCGCGCACGGATTGACGGCGAGATGCGCCAACTCGACGAAGAAATCAAACTCGACAAACGCAAAAATCACACCATCGAAATTGTCGTTGACCGCCTTTTGATAAAAGACGGCGTGAAGGAACGCCTCAGCGAATCGGTCAAAACCGCTTTGAAACTGACGGGCGGCGCGGTTTTGGTTTCGATCATTGACGGCGAGGAAAAACTCTACTCGGAAAGTATGGCGTGCGTTAATTGCGGTATCAATATCGCCCAATTAGAGCCGCGTTCGTTTTCTTTCAACTCGTCCTACGGCGCGTGCAAACGCTGTCAGGGTTTGGGAACGGTCATGGAAATTGATGCGAACAAAATCTTGCCCGACCAATCGCAGTCCGCCAATAAAATCAAATTTTTAGCTGAAACCGACAAAGCTGGCGGAAAATTTCTGCAATCGGCTTTGACGGCAATTATCGAATATTTTTCGGGCGCGGATAAACTCGGCAAGCCCGAAATTTTGCTCGAAAAAGTAAAATCGAAAAGCAAAACCAAAAAGAAAGGCGGCGAAACTTTGGATTTGATGGAAACGCCGTTTGCCGATTTGCCGCAGGAAGTTAAAGATGCATTTTGGAACGGCACGAAAAAGCGTCTGACTTTTCGGCAGGGAACTTACCGCTACGAATCTGACTGGAAAGGTGCGCTGCGGACGATGCGCGAACGGATGGAAACTCCGCCGTCGGAAAAAGTGCGCGAAGCCTTGAACGAACTTGTCGCGCCCGTTTCGTGTCCGGCTTGTCACGGAAAACGCTTGCAGCCGGAAAGTTTGGCGGTGACGGTCGGCGGATTTGGAATTGCCGATTACACGGCGTTGCCGATTGATGAAACCGTCGTTAAATTTGATGAAATCGCCTTAAATTCGCGTGAAGAAAAAATCGCCGGACTTGTTTTAAAGGAAATCCGCGAGCGTCTGCGGTTTTTAGAAAAGGTCGGACTCGGTTATCTGACTCTGGACAGAGCCTCGCAGACGCTTTCGGGCGGCGAAGGTCAGCGCATTCGTCTGGCGACGCAAATCGGTTCGCAACTGCGCGGCGTTTTGTATGTTTTGGACGAGCCTTCGATCGGACTGCATCCGCGAGATAATCAAAAACTGCTTGAAACTTTGCAGAATCTGCGCGATTTGGGCAACACGGTTTTGGTTGTCGAACACGACGAAGAAACCATCGGGAAAGCCGATTACGTCGTTGATCTCGGACCGCTCGCGGGAACGCACGGCGGTGAAATCATCGCTGTCGGAACGCCGCAAGACATCGAAAACTCGGCGGAATCTTTGACGGGAAAATATCTCAAAGGCGAACTCAAAATCGAAATTCCCGAATGGCGCAGACTTCCGAACGGCGCAAATATCAAGGTCAAAGGCGCAAAGGCGCATAACTTAAAAAACATTGACGCGACGTTTCCACTCGGGCTTTTGACGGTCGTCACGGGCGTTTCGGGCAGCGGAAAATCAACGCTCGTCGAGGAAATTCTTTATCCCGCGCTTTACAAATACGTCTATAAATCGGCAATCGAACCGCTCGAACATTCTTCGATTGAAGGCTTGGAACTGGTTGACAAAATCATCGAGATTGACCAATCGCCAATCGGTCGCACACCGCGCTCGAATCCGGCAACTTACACGGGTTTGTTCACACCAATCCGCGAGCTTTACGCGATGCTTCCTGAATCCAGAGAGCGCGGTTATAAAACAGGCAGATTTTCGTTCAACGTCAAAGGCGGACGTTGCGAAGCGTGCGAAGGCGCAGGTTTGAAAACAATCGAAATGAATTTTTTGCCCGATGTTTATGTGACCTGCGACGTTTGTCGAGGTGCGCGTTACAACCGCGAAACGCTGGCGGTCAAATACAAAGGTCTGTCAATCGCCGACCTGCTCGACACGACGATTGAAGACGCTTTGCCAATCTTAGAAAACATTCCGCAGATCAAACAAAAACTGGCAACGCTGCTCGATGTCGGCTTAGGCTACATCAAAATCGGACAATCTTCGACGACGCTTTCGGGCGGCGAAGCCCAACGCATCAAGCTCGCCAAAGAATTATCGAAACGCGCCACCGGCAAAACGATTTATATCCTCGACGAACCGACGACCGGACTGCATTTCGCCGACGTTCACAAACTGCTCGACGTTCTGCAAAGATTGGTTGACACGGGCAACACGGTGATTGTCATCGAACATAATCTCGATGTCATCAAAACCGCCGATTACATCATTGATCTTGGACCCGAAGGCGGCGAAGGCGGCGGCAAAGTCGTCGCCACCGGAACGCCCGAAGAAGTTGCGCGGGTGAAAAAATCCTACACCGGACAGGCTTTGAAAGCTGTTCTAAATTAGAAAAAAATCATGTTATAATTCGCTTTGAGGTAAAAGCTATGTCGGATACTGAACTCGAAAACAGAATCGCGGTTTTGGAAAAAGAAGTTGCATTTCTTAAGCAAAAAATAGAAAAAGACGAAAAAGCAAAAGCTCCTTGGTGGAAACAAAGAATCGGTATTTTTGCCGATGATCCGGCACACGAAGAAGCAATGCGGCTTGGGCGTGAATATCGTTTGTCGCAAACAGAGGATCATGATGACGAGGAAAAATGATAATTCTTGACACCGATTGTTTGAGTTTGATTGACCGCGAAAAGATACTTGAATCTTCAGTTTTGAGACAGAACTTAGAAAAGTATTCGCCTTATGAAATTTTCACAACCATTATAACTTTCGAGGAAAACATGCGTGGTTGGCTTTCATATATTGCTAAAAGCAAAAGGCTTGACCAACAAATTTACTCCTATCAGAAGCTGCATTGGTTTCTTGAAAGTTACAGAAATACTCAAGTTTTGGATTTTGATGAAAAAGCCGCAATGGAATTTCAAAAGCTCAAATCTCAAAAAATCCGTGTCGGCACAATGGATTTGAAAATTGCTTCAATCGCTATCTCAAATAATGCAATTTTAGTGTCGAGAAACTTGAGCGATTTTGAACAAATTCCAAATTTATCGGTGCAAGATTGGACAAAATAATTTCACTTCAACTATTGGGCTTTGCACAAAAACGAAGAAATTAAGCTCGTTTGCACCGAACATTATCAACTTTACATTGTGCATTTTACATTATTGGGCAGATATTTATTGCCGATTAATGAATAATGCACAATGTAAAATTGATAATGATTTCATCCGAATGCAGGTTTTTAATAGTTTTTGTGCAAAGCCTCAACTATTGTGTTGAATTCATACAGAACAAATCTCCCAATCTAAAAATTCTCGACAAAACATCACTTTTGCTGTCTTTTACCGGAAGGCACGGTCATTGCTTCCATTCTAATTGATAACAATTTGAGTAAGACATTTTGTTGTGATTTCGGACGACAGACGAATTCTTGCTCGATATTTTCAAGGAGAAAAAATTATGGGAAATACAGTTGGACAATCAAAAGCAAACAAAACGAGTGAGTCGGAAAACGACAACGAAAAGAATCCGGCAGGAAAATGTTCGGGTGCTGCGGTCGAAGAGGGAAATTCAGCTTGGCGACCGACCGATTCGCCGGTTGAAATCTCGACCGACGAAGCATTTGACGATGAAGAGGCAAAAAAGCGCAATAAGAATATTCATTCGGAAACGCCGGGTTTACATCCTGATATTGCCGAATAAAGAACTTGATTTTATCAATTACGGACGGAAATCATTTTCTGCTGAAACTTGTTCCTCTCGGTAAATTAATCGGGATGTTCATGAAGTTCAGCGAATTCTCGTCAACCAATTGAAGTTGATACCAGACGCGCATTTCCGGGCGGGCGATGCTCTTTGCAAATTGCAGAGTCCGTTCAAAATCTTTCTCCTTCAAAACTCTCAGCGTGTTGTCCAGATTATAAAGTCCGAGACTGTTTCCGGCGGAGATTTGCATTTCAGATTGGCGGAAACCGCCGTAGTTTCTGAACTTCAGCAAGACAAAATTCGCCTGGATAATCTCGTTGAGCGTCGGCAGGATAGATTCCAACAGCCGAAAAGATTCGTTGGCATCGAACTGCGCGTAGGCAACTGCGAGAGTTGTCGCGGCGTTAAAATCGGTTTGCGTTTCGGGCGGAGTCGAAATCAAATCACGCGCCTGATTAAGAATACTTTCCGCCCATTTTTGATTTTCCTTGCGGTCTTTTTGATAAATCATATTCGCCAGATTTATCAACGCATTAATGCGCTGTGATTCGTCGGGAATCCGGTTGATGTAACTGTTTGCCGCCTCAAAATTTCCCTTATTCGCCATCTGATTCGACAAATTTACATAAAGCTGCGAGAGGTAATATTCCGACTGTCCGTCGGAAGCCGTTGTTTGGAGAAGTTTTTCGGCTTGCGTGATGTTGCCGTTGTTGGCGAATTTTGTCGCGGCGGTGCGGTAGATTTGGTTGCGGTATGAAGATTGAAACTTTTCGGCTTCGGCGACCAACTGTTCGGGCGGAGTTTCGCTCGTAATCAGTTTGTTGTATTCCTGCACTTCGTCGTTTTGGTTTTGGCTGTTAATTTGTTCGAGTTTCCTTTTAATTTTAGCGGCACGGTCGGGAAAAAGTCTTTCGATGACGGTCAGACAATTCCAGTAACCATACATCTGATTATTTTTTGAACCGAGCCAATTATCGGTCATTGCGATAATCAAACGGCGCAGTAATTCGTCGGGAATTCGCAGGGCTTTTTCGTCTTTTGCGCGTTGTCTGCCCATATCGGCGACAAAATATCCGGCGGCATCCGAGGTCTGATAGTTTTTTGCAAAATCTACGCTCAACAAACTTTCGGCAAGTTCTTCGGCTAATTTGTCGGCGGTTTGCGGGTCTTTGTTGTAGATTTTCTTGAGCAGATTCAAGGTTTCGTAGGAATATCCTTTCTTCATAATTTCGCGGACACGTTTGACGGCGATTTGCGGATTTTGTTCTGCCGCGAGTCCGAGCAGGCGTTGTTCGGCGGCAACTTCGGCGCGGGCGTATTGCTGAATCATCGAAGTTACGTCCTCGGTAGGTTCTTTGACGGCTTCGGCAAGAATCGTCGGACGCGAGCTTGCCAGATATTCGAGCGCGAGTTCGGCATCGCGGTTTCCGAGCAGATTGATAATATCCATACGCGGCGATTGCCCGTAAAACATTGCTTGATAATATTGCTTGTTGATTTTTTCGTCCGAACTTTCCGTCTGCGCGGTAATGACATCTGAGATTGCGTCGGCAAATAATTTGCGCGCCTTTTTTTCGTCCGACTGCCAGAAAGCATTGCCGACCCGCGCAAAAATCAGCGCACGGTTTTCGGGCAGACGCAGAGTTTTCGCGTCGGCGAGGATTTGTTCGAGCAGTTTTGTCTGCCGCGCAAGTTTCTCCTTCGCGGCTTCTTCGTCCGCAGTTTGGGCAAAATTGTTGATTGAAAGAATAAAAAGTAGCGAAAACAACAAGGCTTTTCGGGCAAACATCGGATTTTCTCCATGCAATAAAAATTGACAGCTTTTTAAAAGAGATTCGAGAACGGCAAAAGGTTGTATCGGCGCGAATATTTTCGACTTTGCAGAAGCCCGCACGTTAGTAAGGGCGGTCGTGCCGCAGAATCTATCCGCCCTTACTAACGTGCGGGCTTCCGCATTTTTGAATTTCTCATCCAGTCATTGAAAAGAACGAGGCTGACAGCAATTGCTTGCACGAATTCAAACAGTGTTTTATCCGATGAATTGGCATTATTTTGTTTTGATGGCTTCGATCATTTCTTCGACGGCGCGGTAAAGTCCCGTGAAGACGGAGCGCGAAATGATATTGTGACCGATGTTGAACTCGGTGATTTCGGGGATTGCCGCGAGTGCGCCGATGTTTCGGTAAGTCAGTCCGTGTCCGGCGGCGACGATCAATCCGAGTGATTTAGCGTGTTCGGAGGCGAGTTTGATGCGTTCGATTTCGGCTTTGGCTTTTTCCGCGCCTTCGCCGTGCGCGGCGCGGGCGGAAAGCGTGAGTTCGGCAAATTCGGCGGTGCAAAACTCGATTTGCTGTGCGCCTGCGTCTGCCGATGCCTTGATTTGTTCAATGTCAGGGTCAATAAAGTGGCTGACGAAAATGCCCGCTTTTTTGAGTTTGGCGGTCACGTTTTTGACCTTTTCAAAGTTGGCGATGACGTTCAAACCGCCTTCGGTCGTGATCTCGTTCGGCGATTCGGGAACGAGCGAAACCGCGTCGGGCTTTGTTTTGAGCGCAATCGCGAGCATCTCTTCGGTCGCCGCCATTTCGACGTTCAAATAAGTCGTGATAACTTCGCGCAAAATCTCGATGTCGCGGTCTTGAATGTGCCGTCGGTCGCCGCGCAAATGAACGGTTATGCCGTTTGCGCCAGCCTGTTCGCAGATAACGGCGGCACTTACAATACTTGGTTCGATGGTTTTTCGCGCCTGACGAATGGTCGCTACGTGGTCAATATTGACGTTTAATTTCGCACTCATTGGAATATTTTAGATTATTTTTACCGCTGAGAACACATCGGACGCAGAGTTTGGAAATTTATTTTTCAGGTTTATTTGATGTTGCGAAGTTTGCTAAGTATATCGCAATCAGAACGATCAATTGGGTGATTGCCGATTCAATAAATTTCCAGTCGGGACTGACAAAATGAAAACCAAATTTATATAGGTATTGAACTAACTGAAGAATTACCCAATATAATATCGGATGTCTAATAAAGTTTAAGAAAGATAATTTATCCATAATTAAACGATGCAGTCTTTCAAATAATTTCTTGTCGGTTTTCGCCCAATCGCTGTATTGCTCAAATGCTTCTTGGTGAAAAGAAACAATTCTCATTGAAATTGCTCTTGATTCGGCACAACAATGTTTTAATTGGCTTCGACATCTTCGACAACCCGCAAAAGATATTCACGGTTGGCGGGCGAACGCAGAAGATATGCCGTTTCATCGCGTTCGGTCACGACAATCTCGATTTCCTTATGCTTGAACTGGGCTTTGATGCTGTCCAAAAGATTTTCGTCAATTTCGTCGGCGTTAATTTGGTAAATCGTTTGCATAGGTTTAATTATACTCGGATTTTTACGGCTTGTCATAAACGCCGCTTTTGGCGTTGCGGCGGATTTGGCTGAGTTCGCTGATCATCCGGCGCGTGTCGCGGACGACGCTGACCTTTGAGCCTTCGACGTTGTTCCAACGGACGGGAATTTCCGCGAGGCGCAAGCGGTGATACTGCGCGACGAACAGAAATTCGACATCGAAGCCGAAACGGTCAATCGTCATCACGTCGAGCAGCGGACGGAATTTCTTCATATTAAACGCTTTGAAACCGCATTGCGTATCGAAGAACTTTAAGCCAGACATCGTGCGGATAATCAGGTTCATCACCTTTCCGCCTTGTTCTCTGCGCCACGGCTGATGCGTTCCGATCAGCGTTCGGTCGAGTGCGCGTGAGCCGAACGCGACATCAACCTCGCCTGTTTTAATCGGTTTGACGAGCTTTTCGAGTTCTTCAATCGGCGTTGAAAGGTCAGCGTCGCTGAAAACTGCAATGTCGGCGTTTGATGCGAGCAGTCCGGTTTTGACGGCGAAACCTTTGCCGCGATTTTCTTCGTAACGGATAACTTTTGAAGTTATTTCGGGAAACTCCAAGCAGACTTGTTCGGCGACCTCGGCGGTTTTATCGCGTGAGCCGTCGTCAACCAAAATTACTTCGGCGGTAAGTTTTTCGGCTTCGATAAACGCGAAAATCTGTCTGAGCGGTGCGCTCAAGCGGTCTTCTTCTTCATACGCCGGAATGATTATTGAGATTGCAGGTATCATCGAACAAAAACTTAATAGTAGAGTTTCAAGTTCCAAGTTTCAAGTTCCAAGTCTTAACTTCAAAGTAAAAGATGGTTTATCGGCGATTTTTTTAAGGCTGATTGAAAATTCAAAACAGTTGTAAGCAAAAACCGATTTATCAATTATCCAGTATCAATTACCAATTATTTTTGAGGTTATAAACGATTATAACCTCTGAATTTAATTGATAATTGATAATTGATAATTGATAGTTCGAGATTTTTAACCGTTTTGAATTTTCAAACAAATTCTAATAAACATCGAACTTGAATCTTGAATCTTGAATCTTGAATCTTATTAGGCGACAACGCGAAAATGACTTTTAACACCTAATTTGTGATATAGTTTTAGAGGTTTGGAGTATTCAAGAATGAGCAAGAAATTCGCTTTTATCATCATTTTATTCATTGCAATCTCTGCCGTCATCGGCGGACTTTTCGGCAAATTTTCAAAAACGGCGGCGGACACGACCATTACGCCCGAAAAGATTTCGGTTGATTACCGCGAGGCTCTCGACGTGATTGATAAAAATTACGTCGGCGCGGTCAAACACGACCAGCTTTCCGAAAAATCAATCCAGAGTATGCTTTGGACGCTCGACCCGCACTCGGCATTTTTCGGCGCGGACGAATACCGCAAGCTGAACGAAGAACAGGCTTCGGAATTTTACGGCATCGGCGTTTCGATTCTCCAACACCGCGACGGCGTTTATGTTCAATCAATTATCCCGAAAACGCCCGCCGACAAAGCCGGTCTGCGCTACGGCGACCGATTTATTTCGGTTGACGACAAAGACGCGAAGGAATGGACGAGCGCGGAAGTTTCAAAAAACGTGCGCGGTCCGCAAGGCACGAGCGTCAACGTCAAAATCGAACGCGCCGGAGCCGGCAAACCGCTCGAATTCAACATCGTGCGCGGCGGCGTTCCGCTTCCTTCGATTCGCAATGCGTTTATGCTTAACGACG
Source organism: Acidobacteriota bacterium (assembly GCA_031412675.1). GTDB lineage: Bacteria > Acidobacteriota > Blastocatellia > Pyrinomonadales > Pyrinomonadaceae > JAFDVJ01. The sequence goes on from JANODL010000110.1 coordinate 68,986, forward strand.
GCGTTGGCTACATCGGTCTGATCGGCGGATTTCAAGGCACAACCTCGGACGAACTCGACGCGGCAATCGCCGAGTTGAAGAAAAAAGGAATGAAAAGCCTCGTGCTTGACCTGCGAAACAATCCGGGCGGCTTGCTCCAACAGGCAATCAAAGTCGTCAGCCGTTTTGTTCCCGAAGACAAAACCGCCGTTTCGGTCAAAGGTCGCACACGCGGCGGAAAAATGACTGAATTGCCGACCAATGGCGGAAATATTGAAGATTTACCGCTCGTCGTGATGATTAACGGCGGTTCGGCTTCGGCTTCGGAAATCGTCGCGGGCGCGGTGCAGGATTATGATCGCGGCGTGATTGTCGGCTCGGACAGTTTTGGGAAAGGACTCGTCCAGAGAGTTTTCGATTTGCCATACGGCACGGGAATGACCCTGACGACGGCGCGTTATTACACGCCTTTCGGTCGTTCGCTCCAACGCGATTATTCCAACGGCTCGATTTACGATTATTACACGCACAACGGCGAAGAAGCGGAAACAAACGGCGCGACCGAAAACAAACCGAAACCGGCGGGAAGTCCGGTGACGACCGCGAGCGGCAGAGTTCTCTACGGCGGACGCGGCATCGAACCCGACATCAAAGCTCCGGCGCAAAAATTCACGCCGTTACTTGGCAGATTAAACGAAGCGGCATTTTTCTTCGTTCGCCAACTGGTCAGCGGACAAGTCAAAGGTTTTGAAAACTATAAGCGCGAAAAACAAAGTTTCGCACCGACGATTGAACAAGGCGATTTAGCCGTCAACGATAAATTATTTGAAGCCTTCCGCACATTTACGGCGGCTGATAAAGCAAACGGTTTGACGGCGGAAAATATCAACAGCCAGCTTGATTACGCTAAAACACGACTCCGTGAAGAATTGGCAACCGCCAACTATTCGACCGAAGCCGGCGCACAGGTTTTGCTTGAAGTTGACCCGCAACTCATGAAAGCCGTCGAATCAATGACGGAAGCGAAAAAGCTGACGGCGGTGAAATAAAGGTCAGATACCGCCTGCGGTAGCGGGCGGTTTAAGTTAAAAATTTAAACTCTCAAATGCAATATTCAACCGCCCGCTACCGCAGGCGGTTCTGAGTTACTCAACAACTCTTAAAATAAAACATTTCAGATAATAAGTTTCGGGCATTCCGACGAGAATCGGATGGTCTGCCGCCTGCATTCTTTTTTCGATCAAATGAACGCGGCGTTTGGAATCGCGGACGGATTCGGCGAGCGTTTCCAAAAATATTTCTTCCGAAAAGTGAAACGAGCAACTGCAAGTAACGAGAATTCCGCCTTTGTTCAAAAGTTTCAAAGCGCGAAGATTGATTTCCTTGTAACCGCGCACGGCTGACCGCAAAGCCGAACGCGATTTGACGAACGCGGGCGGGTCAAGGACGATGCAATCAAATTTTTCGCCCGCTTTTTCGTAATCACGAAGCGCGTCAAAAACATTTGCCGTGCGGAATTCGATATTTTCGACACCGTTTAATTCGGCGTTGCGCTTCGCCAAATTAATCGCGTCTTCCGAAATATCAATCGCCAGGACTTGATCGCAAACCTGCGCGAGATTTAACGCAAAACCGCCGTTGAACGTAAAACAATCGAGTCCGCGCCCGAAAGCGTAATTTCTGACCGCAAAATGATTTTCGCGCTGGTCGAGAAAAGAACCCGTTTTTTGTCCTTCGAGCGGCGCAATGTAAAATTTTACGCCGTCTTGTTCGATGACCGTTTCGTTCACGACTTCGCCGAACAAAACGCCCGCTTGCATCGGCAGATTTTCGCGTTGACGCACCTTTGCATCATTACGTTCGATAATCGCGGTCGGAGAAAATTCTTCGCGGAGAATTTCGACAAAGGTTTCTTTGAGCTTGTCCGAACCTTGCGAAAGCGTCTGAATCACGAAAATTCCGTTGTAATCGTCAACGATCAGCGACGGAATCAAATCGCCTTCGGAATAAATCAGACGCTGGGCGTTGGTTTTTTGAGAATTTAACCCGCCCGCGACCGCAGGCGGTTCTGACCTTTGTTTTGCGGCTTCGACAATTTTTTTGCGCCAGAATTCTTTCTCAACGGGTTCGTCTTTAGTCGTGAAAATCCGCAGTGTGATTTCCGAAGAATCGCTGTAAAAGGCTTTGCCGACAAAGTTTTTGCCTTCATCATATACCGCAACAAGGTCGCCGCCTTCGGCTTCCACGCGTTGAACGTCGCTTTTATAAATCCACAAATGACCGCTACTGCGGACGCGTTTTGCGCCTTTTTTTGTTACGAATGCTTTTCCCATAAAGAATGAATTTAACCGATGAGAAAGTATTTGGCTAATCCGCACAATCCGCCGATGATGACGACGAGCAAAACGTCGGCTTTCAGAAAATAAAGCGCGGCGAATGATAAAACGGCTAAAATTAACCCGAAATAATTTGTTTGAACATTCGGGAAGATAACGGTCGCGCCGAACATCAAAGCGAGATTCAGAATCACGCCGACGACCGCAGCCGTGACACCCGAAAGCGCGGATGTCAGATTTTGGTTGTGGCGCAGTTTTTCGATATACGGCGCACCGATGAAGATAAAAAGAAACGACGGCAAAAATGTCACATAAGTCGCCAGAATTCCGCAGAGAACGGCGAAAGACGTTTGATTATATGCGCCCGCGTTGTTCCAGCCCGTCATAAATCCGATGAATTGCAAAACCATAATCAAAGGTCCGGGCGTGGTTTCCGCCAAAGCCAACCCGTCAACCGATTGCGCCGCTGTGATCCAACCCGCGCTGACGACGGCTTGATTGACATACGCCAAAACAGTGTATGCGCCGCCGAATGTGACAAACGCGGCTTGCGTGAAAAAAAGATAAGTTTGCGAGGCGATATTATCGAAACCGAAAGCCGAACCGACGGCGAGAAAAGGCAAAATCCAAAGCACGCTGAAAACTGAAATTATTTTTAACAGACGTTTTTTGGCTTTTGATTTTTGGTCTTCGGTTTTAGATTCTGAGTCTTTTAACTCGCCCGCTCCCGCAGGCGGTTCCGGCTTTCGAGTTTTCAGCAAAATGATTCCCAAAATCGCCGCGCCGAGAACTATTAGCGGAAACGGAACGTGAAAAAAGTAAATCGAAACGAATGCCAAAGCCGCGATGATAATCTGCCAATAAGTTTTAAAAGCCTTTTTAGCAATTTTTAAAACGGCTTCGACGACGATGGCGACGACGACGGCTTTGAATCCGTCCAAAACCGCCGAAACCTGCGGAACATTGCCGTAAGCCGCGTAAATATATGAAAGTATGAGCAGAAGAAAAATCGAGGGAATGACGAAAAACGCGCCCGCGACGATTCCGCCTTTGATGCCGTGAAGCCGCCAACCGATATAAGTGGCAAGTTGTTGGGCTTCGGGTCCGGGCAAAAGCATACAAAAATTGAGCGCGTGCAGAAAATCGTCCTGCTCGATCCATTGGCGGTTTTCGACCAATTCTTTTTGCATTATGGCGATTTGCCCCGCCGGTCCGCCAAACGAAATAAATCCGAGTTTGACCCAGAATCGAAATGCTTCGGCAAATGGAATGTTCTGCGACATTTTTTTGATATTATACGACAAATTGGATTTTGTTTTAGAAATTTTAGCTTATAGTAGATAAATGTTAATAAGTTTTGTTTTTCGTTCGCAGATTTTAGAAATTTTCGGCTTCATAATGTAAAATACATTTTTTGCTTTGAGGATATGTATAAACAAATCGGAATTTTAACAGGCGGCGGCGATGCGCCGGGATTGAACGCGGTGATTCGGGCGGTCGTCAAAACGGCGGTCGGCGAATTCGGTATGAAATGTATCGGAATCGAGGACAGTTTTGAAGGAATTTTAGGCGAAACTCATACGGTCAAACTTAATCTCAAGGCAGTCAGCGGAATCTTGCCGCGCGGCGGAACTATTCTCGGAACGCGCAATCGCGGAAGTTTTTGTAAAGTTATTGACGGAAAAGTTTTTTTCCCCGAAATGCCGATTGACGAAGCTATCGAAAATCTCCAAAAGCTCGAAATCGAAGCACTCATCGTGATCGGCGGCGAGGGAACACTGGCGATTGCCGACCAATTCCGCAAAAGAGGTTTTCCGGTCATCGGCGTTCCGAAAACGATTGATAACGATTTGTCGGCAACCGAATTGACGTTCGGCTTTATGACGGCGATTGATATTGCGACCGAAGCACTCGACCGTCTGCATACGACCGCCGCTTCGCACGACCGTGTGATGATTCTGGAAGTGATGGGCAGAAATACGGGTTGGATTGCGCTTCATTGCGGAATGGCGGGAAGTGCGGACGTGATTTTAATTCCCGAAATTCCTTTTTCGGTGAGTTCGATGCTCGACAAAATTCGCCAGCGCGAAAAAGGCGGTTCGCGTTTTACCAATATCGTCGTCGCGGAAGGCGCGGTCGAAGTCGGCACACAGCCGATTTATATGGATAAGGAAGCATTACGACTCGGCGGAGTCGGCAGCCATCTGCGCCGCCGGATCGAAGCCGAAACGGGCAAAGAATCGCGCTGTGTGGTTCTCGGTCATCTTCAGCGCGGCGGCAGTCCGAACGCGTTTGACCGAATGCTCGGCACGAATTTCGGTGCGTGTGCCGTTCGCGCACTCGCCAACGGTCAGACCGGAAAAATGGTCGCGCTCAAAGCCGGCGAAGTTATCACCGTTCCGCTTGCCGAAGCCGTTGCCAATATAAAAACGGTTCCGGTTGACGGACAACTCGTCCGCACCGCCCGCGACATCGGAATTTCCTTTGCTGCGCCGAACGAATCGAAACTTTAAATTAGTGAAGAGTGGAGAGTAGAGAGTGGAGAGAAAATCTTATACTCTCTACTCTCGACTCTCCACTCTCTACTCAAAAATATGGAAGCAGTCAGAAAAAAATTACAAGACGAACTCGAATCACTCGAAGAAGAATTACACTTTAAGTTACCGAAGGAAATTCAAAAAGCACGGGAATTCGGCGATTTGCGTGAAAACGCCGAATATAAAGCGGCAATGGAACGCCAATCAATCGTGCAGGCGCGGATTGCACAGGTTCGGCAACGCCTCGGCGAAGTCGAATCAATTGATATTTCAAAACTTCCGAAAGATAGTATCGCTTACGGCTCAAAAGTCGTGCTTTACGATCTTGACGGCGATGAAAAAGTAACGTATCGCCTTGTTACCTCCGAAGAAAGCGACCCGGAAAACGGCTTGATTTCAACCGTTTCGCCAATCGGACAGGCTTTGATGGGCAAACAGGAAGGCGATGCGATAAAAGTGAAAACGCCGAAAGGTTTTCGGAATTTCGAGATTTACAGATTAACGACAATTCACGAATTGGGAGAAAAATAGTGGAGAGTAGAGAGTGAAGAGTGGAGAGTAAAAAGAAAATTCTTATACTCTCCACTCTTTACTCTCTACTCTCCACTCAAAAGAATGTTTGGAGCAAGCATCGGACGCGGCGCAATGCGAATCATCAATGCGATGGTGCGCGGACTTGCGTCTGCGGGCGTGCATCCGAACATCTTGACGACCATTGGCGTGATGATTAACGTCGGGTGCGGCGTGCTTTTCGGAGTCGGCGAATTTTTCTGGGCGGGAATCGTTTTAATCGTTGCGAATCTTTTCGATATGCTCGACGGAAACGTCGCACGTCAGACGGGAAATGTGACCAAGTTCGGCGGGTTTCTCGATTCGACGCTCGACCGTGTTTCGGATATGGTGTGTTTCGTCGGGATAATGATTTTTTACGCCTCGAACAGACCGCAACATTCGATTTTGAATGTTTTTCTGGCAGGCGCGGGGCTGATCGGCTCGGTGATGGTGAGCTACACGACGGCGCGTTCCGAAGGACTTGGCGTAAAGGCAAACGTCGGATTTTTGCAACGACCGGAAAGAATCGTTTTGTTTATCATCGGCGCACTTTCGACGTGGGATTGGAATTCCGATTTCTTTTTATTCAATCGGATGCCGCAAGTGCTTTGGGTTCTCGCCATCGGTTCGATGTGGACATTCGTGCAGCGGATGATTTTTATCTGGCAGGAGCTTAGGAAACTCGAGGCGCAAGATAGTGAATAACTTGAGCTGTTTGAATTATGGAATGGTTTACAGAAATTTGGAATTGGATCGTTCGGTTTTGGCAATCGCTCACATGGAGCCAAATAGCCTGGACAACAGTTTTTACAGTTATATCAATAGTAATCAGCTACGGCGCGATCGTGATTGGGATGATAAAAATTCCGGCGGATTATTTTAGCTCGAGCTATGCCAAAGAAATTAGATTGGACAGACATTTCTCCGTTCGTTGGACAGCCTTGATTGCTAAAAACCTACTCGGGTTTGTGATTATTATCGCCGGAATAGTTATGTTATTTACGCCCGGTCCCGGAGTTCCGGCGATTCTTCTCGGATTGATAATGATGGATATTCCGGGTAAGCGTCCACTCGAAGCGAGACTTATCCGGCGACCGATGGTTTTAGCAGCAGTCAACGATTTACGCGCTCGTTACAATAAACCTCCGCTGGTGATGGATTAAACAATGGGACTTTTCGATATTTTCAAACGTAAGAAAAAAGAACCAACGGCAGCCGAACGAAAGGAATTTCTTTTGAAATACGGCAGAATCACTGAAGGAACGATCATTGATTCGGAAACCACGCCGAACGGCGACGAAATTGCCTATTATTTTTATACGATTCAGGGCGTTGATTTTGAATCGTCCGACACTTTAACCGAGAAGCAAAAAGAAAATCCTTTGAAATACGCGCCCGGCGCAAAAGTCAGCATTCGTTTCGACCCGAAAAATCACGGAAACTCGGTTTTGGACTGATTTTTTCATGCTATAATTTTTTTCAAGAGGTAAAGATTATGGAAGACAAGTCAAAAAACGGCACGAATCCGGCAGAGGAAAAGACGGAAACGAAAAAAATTCCGATTATTCAGACTTTGAAGCCGAAAAAGCGATTTTCAAAATTGGAAAAAGAATTAATTAAAGCCGGTCGCGCAGCGATGCAGGCAATTGGAAGAAATCAAGAACGATTAAAACAAGAATTAGAAAGAGAAAATGGCAAAGTTTCATAATTTCGTTTTTGACCGGAATATTTTCATTACATACTGGAAACGAATTGAAAAAAGTCCTTTGCTTTTGGCGAAAATGCACTTTTCGAGCGTCGTGCTTTATGAATTGGCGGCAACGACAATTTCAGCCGATGATCTGGAGGTTTTTGAAACCTGGCGCAATTTTCACGATAAAAACGAAACACTTCTGACTCCCGACAAAACCGATTGGTGGGAAACGGCGAAACTGATTCGGCGTTTGCGATTTGGCGATAAATCGGCTTCGCACGGTTTGACACCGAAACTCCAACACGCGCATCAGCTTCAAAACGATGCGCTGATTGCGCGGACGGCGACGAAAGCGAAATGTTACGTCGTAACCGAAGATATGGACGATTTTCGAGAGTTTTTGCCATTTATGCCCAAACTTGTAATCGTCAGCGGCAAAGATTTTTTCGGCGAAAACTAATCAAATTTTTTACTTTTCATTTTTTACTTTCGTAGGGTTATGTTCAAAAAAATCTTAATCGCCAATCGCGGAGAAATCGCTTGTCGGGTGATTCGGGCGTGTCGTGAGATGAAAATCAAAACGGTTGCCGTCTATTCGGAAGCCGACAAAAATGCGCTTCACGTCCGAATGGCGGACGAAGCCTATTTTATCGGTGCGCCGCCGTCAAACGAAAGTTATCTGCGCCCGGAAAAAATTATCGATGTCGCGAAAAAGTCGGGCGCGGAAGCGATTCATCCGGGTTACGGTTTTTTGTCGGAAAATTCGGAATTTGTCCGCGAAGTGACTAATCAAGGCATCACATTTATCGGTCCGCCGCCCGAGGCGATGGAAGGAATGGGCGGAAAAATCTCGGCGCGAAAGATTGCGATTTCGGCGAATGTTCCGGTCGTTCCCGGCACGACCGAGCCTTTAAAGTCTTTTGAAGATGCGCGGGAAGTTGCCGCTAGTTTCGGTTATCCGGTGATGCTCAAGGCTTCGGCGGGCGGCGGCGGCAAAGGAATGCGGCTCGTCGAAAACGAAGACGATTTGAAAAACGCGCTTGAAGCGGCACAAAGCGAGGCAATGGCGAGCTTCAGCGATGATGCGGTCTATGTCGAAAAAGCGATTGTTCGCCCGCGCCACATCGAAATTCAGATCTTCTCGGATAAACACGGCAATCACGTATATCTCGGCGAGCGTGAATGTTCGATTCAGCGGCGGCATCAAAAGGTCATCGAAGAATGTCCGTCGCCGATAAATTCAGCCGAGCTTCGCGCCGCGATGGGCGAATGCGCGGTCAAAGTCGCGAAAGCCGTCAATTATGTCGGCGCGGGAACGGTTGAATTTCTAGTGTCGGATTTGGACAAATCGTTTTATTTTCTGGAAATGAATACGCGCCTGCAAGTCGAGCATCCGGTCACCGAACTCGTCACGGGAATTGATTTGGTGAGAGAGCAAATCAATGTCGCGTGGGGCGAAAAATTGTCGTTCACACAAGATGAAATCGAGATGAACGGACACGCGATTGAATGCCGCGTTTACGCCGAAGACCCGGAAAATAATTTTCTGCCAAGTCCCGGAATGATTACGCGGCTCAGAGTTCCGCAGGGAAGCGGCGTGCGCGATGACGGCGGAATTTATGAAGGCTCGGAAATTTCGATTTATTATGACCCGATGATTTCAAAATTTGCGGTTCACGGACGCAACCGCGCCGAAGCGATTGACCGAATGCGCCGCGCTTTGCAGGAATATGAAGTCGGCGGCATCAAAACGACTTTGCCTTTTTTCCGCGAGGTGGTCGAAGACGCGGAATTTATCGAAGGCAAACTCGACACGGGATTTATCGGACGATTTAACGAACGCAAAAAGGCGCAGGAAGTTTCCGAAATCGAGCGCGATATGGCTTTGATCGCGGCGGCGTTGGCAAATTCACAGAAATTAAAAGCGGTTTCAAACGAAAATCCGACAAACGAACCGAAAATGTCGCGCTGGGCAATGGCGGGCAGAATTGCTTCGTTTTCAAATCGAATCTAAAATAAATTTTTTTACGGAGAAATAATATTTAATGGAAGAATTTTTAAAGACGTTAATGGGTAAAAGAATTGACGTTTCGTGCGGTTTAAGTGTTTCGTTTCGCGGCGATGTGATTGATGTCAAAAGCGGGATTTTGTTTTTGCGCGATGATGACGAAAAAGTCGCGTATGTCGCAATTGATAAAATTGCGATAATTTGCGAAGTCAAAGAACATCTGTCGCGTCCCGGATTTGTCGCTTAATTTGTCAGAACAGCGAGCGGTAGCGACCTGTTCGATGTTGGTATAAAATTTTGCGGTTGAAACTTTAACAGGTCGCTACCGCTCGCTGTTCTGACAAAAAAAAGCCCGAAGTTTGATAACTTCGGGCTTTCGGTTTGATGGTAGGAAAAATTTATTTCGTTGCGTAATCGGCAGGAATGCGGCGATAGCCGACGATGCGTTTTTCCCAGTAGCCTTTGAAAGGCGAATAAGTAATGCCTTTGCTCGAAGATGCCTGATAAAATCCGTTTTCATCGGCAACAATGCCGACGTGACCGAGTTTATTAAAGAAAACAAGCGTTCCGAATTTGAAGCGGTCGTCGCCGTGAACAGTTTCAAAATCGTTCCAGAAAGTTCTCGCGCTCGTGCGTGTGAACGAAATTCCGGCTTCTTGAAAAACCTTCCAGACAAAGCTCGAACAATCGTAGCGATTCGGTCCATTTGAACCGTATAGATACGGAATGCCGATTTTCGATTGAATGGACATCATCAATCTTTGATTAACATTCGGCGTATAAACCAGGCGGCTATTCAAAATCGAATTGGTCGGGGTTGAATAGGTCGGTTTCGAGTCAACGGTGTTTTTAACTAAAGGTTTGGTTTGCGCGACGGTAATCTGATTGGTTAAAACCGGTCGCTGCGTGGTGGGCGACGAAAGAACTGTGCGTTTGACATTACCGGTTGAAACTGGCGTATTTACGGGTTGGCTTTCGCTTGTAGGAACTATTCTCGATCGGGTTTGAGCGGTCACATTGACCACAGAAATTGCAAAAAAGACGGAAAGACAAAGCGAAATACACAGACGGTTTCTAGAAATCATCAACAAGAATTACTCCATTTATTTATTTATTATTTGTGCGGCTAAATCGTAGCTTTGATTCAACCTGAAAACCGATATTTTGATAAAAATGCGGAAAAACGCGGAATATTAACCGAAAGACTTTTCCAAAAAAACTTGATTTATTTATTTATTATTTTTGTCGAAATATTGGTTTGACCTGTTTAGTGTCACCCATTTGAAAAGAAATGGCAAATTGCCAAATCAATTTTAACTTTAAACCTATCGGTTCCGGCAAGTTTTTTTGTGAAATTTGCAAGAAAAAAGTAGAAAAAGTCTTAAAAACCGAAGTTTTTAAGACCCTGCCGCCCATCTTCTCCGCCTTTGCTGTCCGTTTAGTTGTCCTGTATGTCAATAGACAGTTTTAATCAAATTTCTTTTCCAGAGAAAATCAAAAAAGGTCGAAGAAAAACATTTTCGACCTTTTTTGATTTGTTGGCGCACTCCAATTAATTATGCGGAAAACGAAGTTCCGCAACCGCAACCGCCGGTCGCATTCGGGTTTTCAAACGTGAAGCCCGAACCCATCATATTCGATGTGTAATCAACCGTGATTCCATTCAGATATTGCGCGGAAAACATATCAACGAAAAGTTTAACTTCGCCTTTTTCCAACACAAAATCGCCCGATTTTGATTCTTCTTCAATATTCAAACTATATGAAAATCCCGAACATCCGCCGGGAACGACGCGAACACGAAGACCTGCCGATTCGGGCAAATCGTCTTCGCTCGACAAAAACTTTTTAATTTCTCCGATCGCTGACTCGGTGACAGTCATTTCAACTGTCGGTGCTGCAACTGCTGACATTTATTTATCTTCTCCTAAGTTTCAAATAATTTAAGATTCCCGAAAGGCGAATCTTTACTTTAATGTCAATTTTACACAGCGTTTCAAAAAAGCACAAGCGGAAAGTCAAGACGGCTTGTAAAAATAACTGAAACAATGGAAAAGTTCGGAGTTTAACCAACAAGAAAACTCCGAACTTTTTGAGGTGAGGAGGAATTAGGGAACGTAAACATTTGGAACTGAAACATCACCCGCCGCTCCAAACGTGGCGATGAGAATTCCGGCAGATGTTCGATTGATAAACCAAGTGACGTTTGACGGACGGAAAACCGCCGTGTCGAATTTACCGTCGCCGTCATAATCGCCCGGTGAAGGAACATCGCCCGATGTGCCGAACGGAACCGAGAAGAATGAACTGTCTTCCGAGCGCAAAATAAACCAGAAGCCGTTTGAAGGACGGAAGAATGCGGCATCGGCTTTGCCGTCTCCCGTATAATCGCCCTGCACGGGTTTATCGGTCGAATTGCCGAATTGGAAGGCATAGACGCTATTGTTACCGCTTCGTTGAATCCACCATTCGCCGACCGACGGACGATAAATGGCGATGTCGGATTTGCCGTCGCCGTCATAATCGGCAACAACGGGTAAATCGCCGGTCGCGCCAAATGTTTGAATAATCGTGCCGCCCGTTGATTTTGAGATAAACCACGTTAAAGTTGACGGACGAAATACTCCGGGATCGGCTTTGCCGTCAGCATCGAAATCACCGACGAATGGAACATCGCCCGTGGTGCCGAACGGGAACGAGAGAAAACTGCTGTCTTCCGAACGTAAAACAAACCAGAATCCGGTCGAAGGTCGCCAGAAAGCGATGTCGGTTTTGCCGTCACCCGTAAAATCGGCGGGCGTTAATTTATCGGTCGAAGTGCCGAATTGAAGTGCGGCATTGCCGCCGTTTGAAGATTTTGAATACCACCATTCACCCGCTGACGGTCGGAAAATCGAAATATCGGTTTTGCCGTCGCCGTCGAAGTCAAATGGTCGGCGAGCGGTCGGTGCAACCGTTCCGGCTTGCGTGACGGTGTGGATCTGTCCGCCCGCGGTGATTGTGGCGGTGCGTTGAGTGGTCGAGGCATTTGCCGCCACCGAATAATTGACGTTTCCGTTGCCGTTTCCGCTCGAAGTTGTTGTCAGCCACGCGGCGTTGCTTTGCGCCGTCCACGCACAGCCTGCCGCAGTCGTAACATTAAAACTGCCGTTTCCGCCGCTTGCCGTGAAATTCTGACTGCTCGAAGAAATCGTAAAGTTGCAACCGTTTGTTGCCAGATTGACGGTGTAATTTCCGAATCTGTTGCCTTCGACCGAAGTGGCGTAAATATAATAAGTTCCGGTTGCGGGAAGGTTGAGAAAGCCGCTCGCGGGAATTCTCGATGTTCCGCCGTTGCCGTTTTGACCGATGATCGTGCCGTTCGAATCGAGTAGATACAAGTATGTAAAAAACGCGCTTGAACTTTGCGTAATCGCCACGCCTTGTCCTTGCGTTCCGCTGAAAGTGTAAATATCGGCGCGGCTTCCGAAAGGAATTAGACAATCGGCGTTCGAAAGCGCACCGTTGACGGTTTGCCCGAAATTGATTGGGGTTGACGATCCGCAAGGGTCAACATTTGAAGTGTTCATTGCCGTATCAATCTTGATTCGCGGTTTGACCAGCCCGTTGCGCGAATCCAAAACCTGCACGCCGCCGTATTTCAGCCGCGTCAGAATCTGCGTAACCGATTCGGTCGGAAATCTTTGTTTCATCACCGTCCACGCTCCCGCGACCATCGGCGATGCCATCGAAGTACCTTGTTGTTCTTCGTAGCTTCCGCCCGGAATGGACGAAATAATCAATTCGCCCGGCGCAAGCAGATTGAGCAGCGGTGCGCTGTTTGAAAACGTCGAAACAAAATCAATCGGAAACGAATCGCCGTCGTTGGTCGAACCGACGCTGATTGCCGAAGAAATGCAGGCGGGCGAGCCTATCGAACTCGTATAACCGTCATTGCCCGAAGCGATCACGGTCGCAATTCCGGCGGCGCGCAGATTATCAATCGCCGCTTTTCCTTGAGCGTTAATAGAATCGCAATATGTGGAAAATTGTCCGCCGCCGAGACTCATATTTGCCGCCGCAATGTTGTAAGTCGTGCGAAGTTCATAAACTCGCTCGAGTCCGCGAGTCCAATTCGCATCATCGGATCTGAGACACGGCGCGGGTTCGCTGCCGCAGTTCGTTGATTGAAAGTGAAAAACCTGGATGGCGATAATGTTGGAGGTTCGCGCCACGCCCGAACCGCTAATCAGCGGATTGCCGCCGCCCGCAATTCCGGCAACGTGCGTTCCGTGTTTGCAGCCGTCATTCTGACTGACGTTGCAGTGAACGCCCGAACCCGAAGCGGTTGAAGCGGCTACGCCGCCCGGACAAAGGCTGGTTGAGCCTCCGGTGTTTGTTGAATAACAGGCTTCGGAAACGACGCGGTTATTAAAAAACGGATGCGCTTTATCAACGCCCGAATCGAGAACCGCCACCGTCCAACCGCTTCCCGTCCAGCCGCCAGCCGCCGCCGTGTTTGCCCCGATAATCGGAATACTTTGTATAACAGCCGGTTTGCGCTCTTTATTTTCCTGCAAATAATTTACGTCCGGCGATTTGCGTAATTCAGCCAGCGCGTCTGCCGTAACCGTCATCGCCATATACGGAATATACTTGAATCGGATGGGTTCAACGACCGGAAAATCATTCAAAAGATCAAGCAGTTCGTTTTGTTTTTGCTTGATCTCATCGCGCTGGATTAATTGTTCGGTGTTGTTCAATTCTGCATCGGAACGATAATCTTCGAGCCGAAACCCGACGATAATTTTTACGCTTCCGTTTTGTCGCGCTTTGTCAATCAGTTCGTCAAAATTCGTTTGCAAATCGGTCGGCGGTGTTTGATTATCGAGTTGCGTGTTGCCGGTTTGGGTGTTGGATTTAATAAATTCGGATATTAGATTCTGCGCGGCGGCTTCGGTTACAAAGAACATTCCGAAAAATGCGCTCAACAAAAGCGTGGCGTAAAAATTATTCAGCTTTTTCATATAAGTTTCTCCATTGTATAAAAAATCATCAAAAGGGAAAAAATGTTTCTGTCCCGATATGCGAAAAAACTTGGAAAAGTCTGCCAAAAAAAATCAAAAAATTTTTATTTCAAAGAAAAATAAGCTAAAATGCAGAGAAAATCCCTGACAAAAAAATATGATTAAGCGTCACACTTCGGAAATCACTCAAATTTTGCAAGATTGGAATGACGGCAATGAAGATGCGAAAGAGCGTCTTTTGCCTTTTGTTTATGACGAACTGAAGCGTCAGGCGCGGATTTTGATGTCGCGTGAACGCTCTAATCATACGCTCCAGCCGACCGCACTCGTTCACGAAGCCTTTATGAGATTGGCGGAACAGTCGGGAATTGACTGGCAAAATCGCAGTCATTTTTACGGCATCGCTTCGCGGCTGATGCGGCAGATTCTGGTTGACCACGCCCGCCTTCACGCCGCCGAAAAACGCGGCAATAATCCGATTCATTTTTCGATTGACGACCTGCAAATTCCGGTCGAACAGCGTGCCGATTCGATTTTGATTCTCAACGAAATTCTCGACCGTCTGGCGGAATTTGACGAGCAGCAAGCCCAAATCGTCGAGATGCGTTTTTTCGGCGGAATGAGCAATAACGAAATTGCTGAAGCCTTGGAAATTTCCGAACGCACTGTCGGGCGCGAATGGCAATCCGCCAAACTTTGGCTTTACCGAGAACTGAATCGAAAGTGAGGACTGGAGCGCAGGCTGCCAGCCTGCCCGCACGTTCGAGGCTTTGCGAGAAAAGGCGCGAAACGCTTCATTAAAAATCAACTTGAATAGATTGGTAGCGCAGCGTCCGATTGCAAATCAACTCGAATATAATCTAACGTCGCGTCCACTTTCTTGCTTCGCTCGAATGGACGGCAGGCTGGCAGCCTGCGCTCCAGTCAAATCGCTCCGGTCGTAAAAAAACAAAAATATTTTGGCTGACTTCTCCTTTCGATTTCGCATAAACAAATAAGGACTTTTTTTAACTTAAAAATATGCAGGCGGAAAAATGGAATTTAGTAAAAAAATTGCTCGACGAAGTTTTGTCGCTCGAAACTTCCGAACGACGGCGGTTTTTGGATAAATCGGGCGCGAATGCGGAGATTCTTTCAGAAGTCGAATCGCTGCTCGCTTTTGAAACGGAATCCGAAGATTTGATGCGGCTTTCGGCGGTCGAATTTTCAAGGGATTTTTTTGACGGCGAGGATGCGGAAAATCCGCTTGTCGGACAACAAATCGGCAATTACAAAATCATCCGTGAACTCGGGCAAGGCGGAATGGGCGCGGTTTATCTCGCCGAACGCGCCGACGGGAAATTCGCACAAAAAATCGCGCTTAAATTATTGAAACGCGAAATGAACACCGCCGCTTTGCGCCGTCGTTTTCAGCAGGAACAGGCAATTCTCGCCTCGCTCGAACATCCGCATATCGCAAGGCTTTTAGATGCGGGAACGACCGACGACAAAATTCCGTTTCTGGCGATGGAATACGTCGAAGGCTTGCCGGTTGACGAATACTGTAATAAACACGGGCTTGATTTGAATCAAAGATTGGATTTGTTCCGAAAGGTCTGCGCGGCGGTCGGTTTCGCTCATCGAAATCTGGTCGTTCACCGCGACTTGAAACCGTCGAATATTTTGGTGGGCGGAGAAGAAGTTCCGAAATTACTGGATTTCGGCATTTCAAAAATTTTGTCCGCCGAATTTGAACAAACGGATTCGGCAACCGTGACCAAGCTCGGCGTGATGACACCGGCTTACGCTTCGCCCGAACAATTACAAAGCAAAAGCGTGACAACCGCGACGGATATTTATTCACTCGGCGTAATTTTATACGAACTTTTGAGCGGTCATCGCCCGTTTGAAGCGAAGGAATCCGACCTCAAAGAAATTTACTTAGCCGTTCTCGAATCCGAACCGAAACCGCCTTCGTCGGTGATTTCGGATTTCGGATTCGGGATTTCGGATTTGAAAAACCGAACAGTTCAACCGACGCAACAAACCAAAAAGCAAAAAATTCAAACCAATCCGCAATCCGCAATCCCGAATCCCAAATCGCTAAGCGGCGATCTGGATAACATCGTTCTCAAAGCCCTCAGAAAAGAACCCGAAAACCGCTATTCGTCCGCCGAAAATCTGGCGGAAGATATTCATCGTCATCAGCGCGGGCTGCCCGTCACGGCGCGACCGCAAACGCTTTTATATCGAGCGGAGAAATTCTTTAAACGCAATCGCGCCGCAGTCATCGGCGGCATTTTGATTTTGCTGGCAGTCATCGGCGGAATTGCGGCGACTCTGTGGCAGGCTCGTGCGGCGCGGACGGAAAGAATCAAAGCCGAAAAGCGTTTTAACGATGTCCGCGCTCTGGCAAATTCTTTTCTTTTTGAGTTTAGCCCGAAAATCGAAAATTTGCCGGGTTCGATGCCGGCGCGAGAGCTTTTGGTAACTCGCGCACTCCAATATCTCGACAACCTTTCACGCGAAGCCGCCGGTGATACCGAGCTTCAGCGCGAATTGGCGAAGGCTTACGAAAAAGTCGGCGATGTGCAGGGAAACCCCTATAACCCTAATATCGGCGACACGAAAGGTGCGCTCGAAAGTTATGAAAAAGCGTTTGCGATTCGTCAAAGTCTGGCGGAAAAAGAGCCGGATAATACGAAATCCCGCGACGAAATGGCAGATTTGTTAAAGCGAATCGGTGATCTCCAGTCAAATGGAGGCGATAACACCCGCGCCGCCGAATTTTATGACCGCGCACTCGAGTTGCGCGAAAAAAACATTGCCGAAAATCCGCAGAATTTCGATGACCGCAGAAAACTCGGCGAATTGCTTCGTTCACGCGGGTTGATTCCTTTTTTCGACGGCGACAACAAAAAAGCCATCGAATATTACACGCGGGCGAAAGAGATAAACGAAAAACTTTATCTTGAACAACCCGAAAATCCGAAGATCGCCGAACAATACGCATACATTTTCGTTGCCATCGGCGAAGCGCAAGGCTGGGACAGCGATTTTCAGGGAGCTTCGATCAATTTGCAGAAGGGTTTGGATTTGCTTCAAACGCTGGCGGCTAAATTTCCGAATGAACTTTCGATCCAGCGTTCACTGATGCTCGCCTCTAACAAACGCGCCGAAAACTATCAAGACCTCGAAGAATTCGACAAAGGAACAGAACTGTTTAATCGCGGTGTCGAAATTGCCGAAAAAATGCTGCGTGCGGACCCGCAGAGTTTTCAAGCACGGCGCGATGTGGCGATGGGCAACAAAAAACTGGCGCAAGTTCTCGACGATGCGGGCAAAAGCCGCGAATCGCTTAAAAAACTTTCAGTAACGCTGAAAATGTTTCAGGAACTGAATCTTGCCGACCCGAAAAACACCGAATATCCGTATGACGTTGCCAACACACGTTATTCAATCGGCAACACCTTTCTGACAATGAAGGATTACGATTCCGCTCTGAAAACCCTCCAAACGGCGCGTGACGAATTTCAAGTAATTTTAGATAAAACGCCTGAATTGATTTATGCCCGGCGAATGTCGTCGCTCAATTTGCAAGGCATCGGAAAATGTTTTACGGCACTCGCCGAAAAAAGTAATCGGCGCGAACATTTGCAGCAGGCATTCGATAGTTTTACGGCGGCACTCGAACGCTTTAAGAAGCTCAGGTCGGAGGGAAAACTCGGCGATGTTGATAACAGGACAATCGCCGAACTCGAAAAGGAAATCGAGGCTCTGAAAAGCAAATTGAAAAATTGAAAAGGGAAAAACTTCAATTGCAAATTTTAAGGTTAATGAAGCTATGACGGCGGAAAATTGGATAACAATCAAAGAAATCTTGCAGCAGGTTTTGGTGTAACACGCACGGATGCTTGCGCTCCCGGCGAACCACGCTTTTCTTTTTGAGTCACCGTGAGAGAATCTCGAACAGCCTGACTTTCTATTCACTACCAAAAAAAGGCTTCGGACAAAATTGATTTTGTCTGAAGCCTTTTTTTCGTTCAAATTACGGCACAAAAGCCGCTTGTGTCGGCAAATCGCCGTTTGCACCGAACTGCTGAATAAGTATTCCGGCGGTCGAGCGTTGAATGAACCAATTTGCGCCATCGGGTCGGAATACTGCAACATCCGCTTTGCCGTCGCCGTCGAAATCAGCAGGCGCGGGAATGTCGCCGTTTGCACCGAACGGAATGGCAAAGAAACTCGAATCTTCACTCCGCAGAACATACCAGACGCCGCTAGACGGTCGCCAGACGGCAATATCGTTCTTTCCGTCGCCCGTGTAGTCGGCGGGAACGGGTTTGTCGGTGCCGACTCCGAATGATGTTGAAAAGATGCCTGCCGTCGAACGATTGAGCCACCAAGAACCGTCTGACGGTCGGAAGATGGCAAAATCAGATTTACCGTCGCCGTCATAATCGGCGTTCATCGGAACATCGCCCGCCGCGCCCCATTGCGTAATTTGCGTGCCGCCCGAAGATTTGCTGATATACCAAGTTCCTTCCGAAGCGCGAAAAACCGCTACGTCCGCCAAACCGTCGCCGTCAAAATCACCGGGCGCGGGTTTATCGGTCGAAATTCCGAATGGAACCGAAAAGAATGTCGAATTTGAACTTCGCAAGATAAACCATTCGCCGGTTGAAGGACGATAAACGGCGATGTCGGTTTTGCCGTCGCCGTCGTAATCGGCGGGAACGGGTTTGTCGGTCGAAGTTCCAAATGTCGCCGCTCTGACGACGTTGTCCGAACTTTGCTGATACCACCATTGACCGTTGATCGGACGGAAAATCGAAATATCCGCTTTGCCGTCGCCGTCGAAGTCGAATTTTACTTTCGGCGGCGTAAGAGTGAAGTAATAAACCGCGCCCTGACCGTTTGGCGCAGTTAATTGTTTTTCCGCCGCGCCGACGACTAAATGACCGAAACTCAGAGTGACACCGGAGCCGAAACGGTCGCCGTTGAAAGGATCGGTCGGCGCAAGTTTTTGCTGCTCGGTCCAGTTTGCGCCGCTGCGCCTATAAACGTAAGCCGAACCCGCGTCAGGTCCCGCCGTCGTATCGTCTTCACGCGCACCGACGGCAATTACATTATTGCTGACGGCAACCGACCAGCCGAAGCGGTCAAACGATGCGCCGTCCGAAGCGAGAAGTTGTCCCTGAGAAACCCAGGTTCCGCCGTTCCACTCGAAAACATAAGCCGAACCACGCGCCGTCTGACCGGCAAACGGCGCATCCTCACGAGCGCCGCCGACGAGCGTGTTGCCTTCGATGGCAACCGAGCTGCCGAATCTGTCGCCGTTCGTGCCGCTCGGAATGAAAAGTTTTTGCTGCTGAACGTAGCTGCCCCCGCTCTCGGCGTACACATAAACCGCACCGGCGGCTGTTTGCGGCGAGTCGTCGCCCGACGCTCCGACGGCAATCATACTGCTGACGGCAACCGATTCGCCGAAATGATCGCCAAGAATCACACCGCCGGTTCCGGGGGTCGGGATCAATTTTTGAGTTTCCGACCAAACCGTTCCACTGCGCCGGTAGATATACGCCGAACCGGCTTGTGAATTGCCCGGAAGATCGGCAAAATGCGAACCGACGACAATAACCTCGCCGGTAATACCGACGGCGTTGCCGAATTCGTCGTCAGCCGTGCCGTCGCCGGGCGTTAGTTTTTGCTGAAACGTCCAGGTCGTGCCGCTGCGGACGAAAACGTAAGCCGAGCCGCCGTTTGAGAATGCCGTGTCGTCCTGGTATGAGCCGACGACAATCGTGTCTTCGCTAACCGCGACGGAATATCCGAACTTGTCGCCAAGTGCGCCGTCCGGGGCAAGTAAAACCGCCTGCTGCGTCCAAGTTCCGCCGCTCAAAACATAAACAAAAGCCGCGCCCGCCTGCGATGCGGTCGTGCTGTCAAACCGTGCGCCAACGACCATCGTATTGCCGCTAATCGCGACCGCGTTGCCGAACTGCGCGCCGACTCCGCGCGGCGTTGACGAGATTTTC
Organism: Acidobacteriota bacterium; assembly: GCA_031412675.1. Classification (GTDB taxonomy): domain Bacteria; phylum Acidobacteriota; class Blastocatellia; order Pyrinomonadales; family Pyrinomonadaceae; genus JAFDVJ01. The sequence goes on from JANODL010000110.1 coordinate 89,114, forward strand.
TGCTTTTGCACCCAACTCGCCATCGTCGGTAAAGCCAAAGCCAAACACGACAGCAAAACCAAGCCGCGTAAAACTCGAAATTGATTAGATTTACAAAACATTGCTTTTAAGTTATTCATTTTCATCGCTATTCTCCTTTTTTTAACAACTAAATACTATCATCATTGGTTCAGGCGTAAAGTCTGGCTTTGATTCCGCCGCCTTCGATTGATTTACCGACACCGCGATTCATTTTTGACGGATCCATTTTCTCCGAAACTGAAGAATTCGGAGCAATCACGGGCGCGGAAAACGGCAGCGGATCGTATTTTTTCAGTTCGCTGAAGGTCGCCTCGCCCGCTTGCAAACGGCTGTCCGACGAGCCGAAGTTTGCCTTTTGAAAACGATTAATCGCCTCGATTGTGACGACTCCGGCAAATCCGTCAATCTTTAATGCCCGTAATAGTCCGCCGTTTGAAGCCGGAACGCAGTTCAATAAATACTGGACGGTTGCCACGTCTGCCGGAATATTCGGACAGCCCTCGCCGACTGATGCCGTAATAGTTTTTAAACTCATAATTTCTCCTTTTTGAAAACTTTAATTATTCGGGTTCAGCCGTAAAATCCGCGTCCTGAATTTCGTCCGAAACGGTTATGACCCGAGAATTGAATTGCCAGCGTTTATGAAATGCGCTGATGATGTATGTTTCTCCGGCGGGAACTTCAACAAAACGATAAAAACCGAAGGTGTTTGTTCTCACCGAGCGCGTTTCGCCGTTTTGACCGGTGATTGAAACACGCACTCTGGAAATACTATTACCGTTGGAATCCGAAACTCGCCCGCTAATGCTGACATTAGCGGCGGACGGCGCGAGATTTTGCGCGACGGCAAACGGCGAAAGCGAATTGACGCTCGCGCAAATCGTTCTCGTTGGAAAATCGCGGCTCGATGTGCGGTCAACCAACACGCCGCCTTCGTAGTGAAAAAACGTCAGTGCGTTAAAAATCATCTCGTCGGAAACGCTTGGAACTTGCAGACAAACCGTCATCGGCGCGGTATAAACGGCGGTCGTCGTGATTTCAAATGCCGGAAAACCCGCGCCGAACGAATAACCGCCGGGCAGAGTTCCGGCAGATGACGGGTCAATCGGGATTTGCGTCGTCGTTCCGGCAGTTGAAACGCCCGCAAAAGTAATCGAAACCGCGCCGAGCGAAGTGTTGACATTTGAGCCTGTCGAAGTCGTTCCCGAAGTAACCGGAACGCCCGCTTCAAACGCGCCGATGTCAACATTTGAACGCACTGCGCCGCGTTGGTCGGTCGTGGGTGCGCCCGTGTTGTTGCCCGCGTCAATCGCCGGACTCGTTGCCATTAAAGCCTGTGTCGGAGTCGTGCCGCCGTTGCTCGCAAGCGCGGTGAGTTGCGGGTCAATTCCCGTGATATTGCCCGTCGTCGTGCCGCTGACCGTCGCGCCGGTCAAATTTTCAATCAAATTGTTGCCTTGTGAATTGACCGTTCCGCCAATGTCGGTCGGCGCAGACGGCGAGCCGATATTATCTGCAACGATTGTATTTTTGAGATTAACGGTCAAGCCGCTGGCAACGCGCAAACCGCCGACATCGCCCGTTTGCGGATTGGAAACGCCGTTTCCGCTAATCGTTGAATTTAAAATCGTTGTCGTGCCGCCGTTGTCAACCGAAATGCCGCCGCCGTCGGGAGCTTGATTTCCGCTAATCGTCGAATTGGTTATAACGAGCGTGCCGCCGCGAACGGAAATGCCGCCGCCTTCAACTGCCGACGAATTTCCGTTAATCGTCGAATTCGTAACAGTCAGCGTCGAGCCGCCAAAAACCAGCAAACCGCCGCCGCTTTCGGCATCATTGTTGTTAATGTGACAGTTGTTCAGCGTCAAATTTCCGCCGTCAACCACCGCGCCGCCGCCCGCGCCCGAAGCGAATCCTTGGGTAATCCGCAAACCTGAAATCGTAACATTCCCGGCTGAGATATTGAAAACGCGAACATTGTTCAGACCGCTAACGCGGACGACATCCGCGCCGGGTCCATTGATGATGAGATTTTTGTTGATGACAATCTGGTTTATCAAGGAAATCGGTCCGCGCAAACTGGCTTGGAAGACGATTGTATCGCCCGCGTTGGCAATGGCAATTCTCTCCCGCAAACTGCCGACAACGCCAACGCCGTCGCTTAAAGTCGTAACTGTCCGAGTTACGGCTTGGTTTTCGATGACCGCCAAACTCAGCATAAAAAATAATGTTCCGATAATAACTGCAAAATTTTTCACAAAGACTAACTCCTTTCGATAATTCAGAAATTTTCCTCTGTGCATTACGCGCAATGTGGAGTAGAATTAGCTCAAAGTTTTTTCGATGAACGAAATCACCAAATTGCTGGAAGATTACCGCAACGGCAACCGCGAAGTTTTGGACAAACTTCTGCCGCTTGTCTATAACGAATTGCGGCGGCTCGCGCACAGTTATCTGAAAAGCGAACGGCAGGATTTAACTCTGCAAACAACCGCGCTCGTCCACGAAGCCTATCTCAAACTGGTTGACCAACACTCGGTAAATTTTCAAAACCGCGCTCAATTTTTCGCGCTGTCGGCAACCGCGATGCGGCGCATTTTGCTCGACAATGCGCGGCGGCACACAGCCGAAAAACGCGGCAGCGGCGAAAAAGTTTTTCTCGCAGACATCGGCGAAATTGCGATTAAAGCTAATGAACAATTGATTGAATTGGACTTGGCTTTGCAGGAACTCGAAGAATTTGATGCGAAACAAGCAAAGATAATTGAACTCAGATACTTCGGCGGTTTGACGATTGAAGAAACGGCGGAGGTTTTAAAAATTTCGCCCGCGACCGTTAAACGCGAATGGACGCTTGCAAGAGCGTGGCTTTATGAAAGAGTCGGTAATTGACTGGAGCGCAAGCGGCTCGCTTGCCTGAGCGTTTGAAAAACGCTCAAAAAACTTGGCATAAATTAAAGTTGATTTCTTTGCAAACGCTCTTTCGCGCTGTCACGCTCATAGCAAGCGAGCCGCTTGCGCTCCAGTCGTCTGAGCCGATTTACACGGATTTTGCGCGTAATGTTCAGGTCAAAATAATGAACTCAACCGAATGGCAAAAAATCAAAGAGATTTTTAATAAGGCAATTGATTTGCCCGAAGCAGAACGTGCGGCTTTTTTAGAAAAGCACGATGAAATTATAATCGAGAAAGTTAAAAATCTGCTCAAAGCGAATGAAGATGCGAACGATTTTATCGTTGAATCGGCGTTTGTTGATGTCGGTTTGATTGATGAAAACGAAACCGATTTGTATATCGGCAAACAGATTGACGATTACAAAATTTTAGAAGAAATCGGACACGGCGGAATGGGAACGGTTTATCTCGCCGCCAAACGGGACGAATCTTTTGAGAAAAAAGTCGCGATAAAATTGATCAAACGCGGAATGGACACCAACGCCGTTCTCAAGCGTTTCGTGTTGGAACGCAAAATTCTCGCAGGGCTTGAAAACCCGAATATCGCCAGTCTGCTCGACGGCGGTTCGACCGAAGACGGTTTGCCGTATCTCGTAATGGAACTCGTCGAGGGCGTTCCCGTGACGAAATTCTGCGATTTGAACCAATTTTCAATCGAAGAACGACTTGAGCTATTTCGCAAAGTTTGTTCGGCAATTTCCTACGCGCATCAAAATCTGGTTATTCACCGCGACATCAAACCTTCAAATATTTTAGTTACAAAGGACGGCATTCCAAAATTATTAGACTTCGGAATTGCCAAACTGCTTCATCCCGATTGGTCGCTCGAAACCGACGAAGCGACCGCGACAATGTTTCGGCTGATGACTCCCGAATACGCTTCGCCTGAACAAATTCGCGGTTTGCCGATTACGACCGCGAGCGATGTTTATTCGCTTGGCGTAGTTTTGTATGAATTATTAAGCGGCGAGCGTCCGTATAAAATCGAAAGCCGTTTGCCGCAGGAAGTCGCAAATATTATTTTGACCGAAGAACCGATTCGACCTTCGTTGGTGGTTAGTCCAAAGTCCAAAGTCCAAAGTCCAAAGTCCAAAGCGGGAACTTTAACTTATGAAGGACAGGAAACTGTCGGTCAGAAAACAAATCCACAATCCACAATCCACAATCCAAAATCGTTACGCGGAGATTTGGACAACATCATCTTGAAAGCCTTACGCAAAGAACCCGAAAGACGTTATCAATCGGTGCAGGAATTTTCGGAAGACATTCGCCGACATCTCGCCGGTTTGCCTGTCACGGCGACGGCAGACACGACTTTTTATCGCATCGGGAAATTTATTCAGCGGCATAAAGTCGGTGTATTAACGACAGTTTCGGTTAGTTTGCTGTTACTTTTAACGACAACTTTTGCCGTTTGGCAAGCCGTTCGCGCCAATGAGGAACGCGCCCGCGCCGAACGGCGTTTTGCCGAAACGCGCAAGATTGCGAATTCTTTATTGTTTGAAATTCACGATTCACTAAAAGATTTGCCCGGCGCAACCGCTTCACGCGAGATTTTGGTAAATCGCGCTTTGGAATATCTCGACACGCTTTCACAGGAAGCCGACGATAATCCCGAATTGTTATACGAACTTGCGGTGGCATATCGCAAAGTCGGAGAAATTCAGGGCGACCCGTATTTTTCAAATCTCGGACAAAGTTCGACGGCAGTGCAAAGTTTGCAAAAAGCTTTTGAAATTCAGGAAAAATTAGTCAAATCGAAACCCGAAAATATTGATCTGCAACGGCAAATCGGACTGACGACATTTCAACTCGGGGATAATTATTATCTTACGCAAAACAATTTTGACGAAGCCTTGAAATATTTCCGGCGTTCGCAAACTGCCTACAAAATTGTTGCGTCAGCAGAGCCGCTGGAAGGAAAATGGAAAAGTGCGCTGGCTGTGCGTTATGTTCGTTCCGCTTCGGTTTTATCTAAAAAAAGTGAATATGCGGCGGCAAATGATGATTTTAAGAACGCCCAAAAATTGAATGATGAAGCCCTCGCAATGTCGCCTGAAAATTTGTATGTTTTGGCGAGTTGTTCCGAGATTTACACCTCCATCGGAAACAACCTGGGCAATCCCGATTATAACGATTTAGGAAAAACGGACGAGGCTTTGGAAGTTTTGCAGAAAGCTCTTTCAATCAGAAAAAAAATATCCGAAAAAGAACCGAATAATACTTTGTATAAAAATTTTCTCGGCATTACGCTGAAAGATTTGGGCGATGTTTATTTAGCGAAAGGAGATGTTGCCGGAGCGATTGAAAATTATCGTGAATCGCTGACTATTCACCAAACCATTGCCGGCAAAGATGCCAAAGATGCTCTCGCACAAGGAACGGTCGGATATGATTTGACCAAACTCGGAAATGCGCTGCTGGCAAACGGTGAACTGGAAAATGCGCTTAAAAATCACGAGCAGTCTGTTGCAATTTTGGAAAAATTACATCTTGGCGATACTGAAAATGATATGTTTTCTTACACTTTTGCTTTCAGTTTGGAGGGTCTTGGCAATGCCTTGAAAGCCAAAAAAGATTATTCAAAAGGATTAATAATTTACAAACGAAGCGTCGAGATTTTAGAAAAGTTAAATTCAAAAGCGTCAAATACCGAGTTTGAAATAAAAATTGCTCAGCTTCATTTCAAACTCGGACAAACACGCCAACTTCTTTATAATTCAAATACTGCAAACGAAAATCTTTGTCAGGAAGCAAAGACAGATTTTCAGAAAAGCGTAGAAATCTTCGCCAAAATACAAAATCTCACCGCTTTAAGCCCGACAAACGCCGCTATTTTTTCTCAAGCAAAGCAAGGCGCGGAAAACATCAAATGTGAAAAATGAAAAGTTCAGAGTTCACCATTTATCGTGCGCCCGCCAGCGAAGCGCGGCGGGCAGGCAAACTAAAGTTTGAACTCTAAACTTTTATTTCGCCCGCGACATAATCACCAAATCCGGCTTCATCGCTTCGATTGAAACTTGCCGCGCAACTTCTTCCGCTGTTTTTCTGAATGCTTTGGCTTGCGGCGAATCGGGATTTGAAATCACGACCGGAATGCCCGCGTCGCCGGCTTCGCGGACTTCCATTCCGAGCGGAACTTCGCCGAGGAACGGCACGTTGTATTGTTCGGTCAGTTTGCGTCCACCGCCTTCGCCGAAAATGTTGTAGCGTTTTTCGGGCATATCGGGCGGGACAAAATATGACATATTTTCAATCACACCTAAGATTGGAACGGCGACCGTTTCAAACATTTTCAGAGCGCGGCGGACATCGGCGATTGAAACCTGTTGCGGCGTTGTCACCAAAACCGCGCCTTGCACGGGAACTAATTGCGCCAAAGATAATTGCACATCGCCCGTTCCCGGCGGCATATCAACGATTAAATAATCGAGTTCGCCCCAATTTACGTCGGTTAAAAATTGCCGAACAATTCCGTGAAGCATCGGACCGCGCAGAATCATCGGTTTATCGGCAGGCGCGAGAACCGCCATCGAAATCATTCTGACACCGTGCGCTTCGATGGGAATGATTTGCCCGTTAAAAGCCTGCGGCTGTTGGTCAGCCACGCCAAGCATCAAAGGCACGTTCGGACCATAAACGTCCGCGTCCATCAAACCGACCTTCGCGCCGTCTAAGGCGAGCGAAACCGCCAGATTGACCGCGACGGTTGATTTGCCGACACCGCCTTTTCCGCTCGAAACCGCGATGATATTTTTGACATTCGGCAAAGCCATATTGCCCGCGATTCCGCGACCTTTCGGGACTTCCGCGTCCATAATAACTTTGACGTTTTCAACGCCTTCAATCGCGCCGACGAGCTGTCTTGCGTCAATTTCAAACTGTTCTTTGACGGGACACGCCGGAGTTGTCAGCACGATGCGAAACGAAACTTCGCCGCCTTTGATGACCAAATCCTTGACGAAATCGAGCGTTACGATGTCTTTCTTCAAATCGGGGTCAATAATGTTTTTCAGTTGGTCTAAAACTGCTTGTTCGGTAATTTGATTCATAAAATTTAAGCTGCTAATTTTTCTTTCACTCTTTCGATTTCTTTTTCGATATTAGGTAATTTTTCGCCGTGTTGTTCGGCGGTTTCAATCCAAAACTCGGTAACGGTAAAAAGTTCGTCGAGCGTTTCCTGTAAAGTTTCTCCCTGTGCCAGACAACCGCGCAACGCCGGAACTTCTGCGACGTAACCGCCTTCTTGGGCAGGATAAATAACAAAAGGATATTTAATTGGTTTCATTGTTTAATTCCTCGATAATTTCGACAACTCGTTTAACATAAACGGCTTTAACCTTGTTTTTATGGACAGGAATAACAAAAGTTACCGCGCCTCGCTTGAAAACGTGATGACTGCTCGAAATTCTTTCAAGAGCAAAACCTTCATTTAACAAAACTTTTTCCACTTGGTCAAACGTCGCGTTATTCGGACTATTTTTGAGCTTTTCAAGTAGTTTTTCACGTTTGCTCATTAACGAATTTTAGCATAGATTGATTTTTTGCGATGTCATTAGAAAAACTTAAAGAATTTTTGAAATTAGCCGAAAAAGCGCAAAATTGCCGAGTGTGCGAAGCGATGTGCGGGCGTACCGCCGTTTTGAGCGAACTCAACGGCAACATCAATCCGAAAGTCTTTTTTATCGCCGAAGCTCCGGGCAGACAAGGCGCAGACCGCACGCGCAAGCCTTTTTCGGGCGACAAATCGGGCGCGAATTTTCAAATATTTCTCGATTCGATCAACCTCAAACGCGAAGAGATTTTCATCACGAATACGGTGCTTTGCAGTCCGCGTGCGGCTTCGGGCGCGAATCGCAAACCGTCAAAAAAAGAGATTAAAAACTGCGCGGGTTTTCTTGAAAAAACCATCAATCTCATCAACCCGAAAATAATCGTAACTTTAGGAAGCGTCGCGCTTGAAGCGTTGAAAACGATTGAGTATCATCAAATTATACTGAAGTCGGACGCGGCGCAGATTTTTAGTTGGAACGAACGCATTCTCGTTCCGCTTTATCATCCGAGTCCTCAAGTTATCGCATCGCGGCGGCGGATGTTTGAGCAGTTGGAAGATTTTAAATCGGTCGCGGAAGCGATCAAGCAGACGTAAATTATCAAGGGGAAAAACAAGATTTTATGAAGTTCGGTTTATTTTTATTACTCACATTTATATTCGTGACGCTGAATATTTCGGCGCAAAAGCGGGAATTTATCGGTTACAAACACACAGGCGTGGTCGTCGGCGAAACGCTGCCGAACGGCGCGAAGGATTTGGGCGGCGGATTGCTGTCGAACGAAAATTTCGGCGTTTCGCGGTTTTCAAAAGGCAAAAAACTTTATCTCTGGCTCGAAAAAATTACGGGCAGAAACACCGAAGGCGTGCCGAATTGGATTGTCAAAGACGTTTTGGAATTTGACGCGCTGAAGAAAAATCAGTCGTTTTTGTTTTCCTACAGTTCGACCTGCACAACCAATGGCAAGGAAAATCTCGACACAATCGTTTTAGCCGAACATCAGCCGAAGACCAAAAAACTCAAAATCCTCAAAGCGTGGAAGGCAAATATTTCAAAAGAAAAGTTTGAAAAACTCTCGACGAAAGGGATTCAATGCAAGGCTGAAAAATCTTAACTTATGGAAAATGTAACATTTTACTGGTTGCCCGGTTGTTCGACCTGTCAAAAAGCAAAAAGTTTTATCGAACGCCACGGAATCCGCGATTTCGAGTTGCGCGACATCAAGGAAAATCCGCTGTCGCGTGAAGAAGTCGAAACTCTGGCGAAAATGCTCGGCGGCGCAGACGAACTTTTCTCGCGCCGCGCCGTTAAATACCGCGAAATGAAGCTCGGCGAACGCGAAGTTTCAAAGGCGGAAATGCTCGATTTAATGAGCGAAGAATACACTTTTTTGAAACGTCCGATTCTGTTGATGAAGGGCAAAGCCATCGCGGGTTATTTCGAGAAATTCTGGAATCAATTTCTTGAAGAGAATTATTACAAATGAACGCTCAGGATTTAGAGAATTACAATTTAATCAGAGAAAACGGATTCGGTTTCTACCCACAAAAACGTGGTTTAGTCGAAGTTTCGGGCAAAGAAGCGGTTCAATTTCTGAATGGTTTGATAACCAACGATGTCGCCAAATTGGAAGAAAACGCGCAGATGCTTGCCGCTTTTCCAAACGCGCAAGGTCGTTTGATTGCGGTTGTCCGCGTGTTGAGAAAAGGCGATAAATTTTTGTTTGAAACCGAAGAAACAACGCACGAAAAAGTTTTTAATAATCTGTTTCGGTTCACGTTTGCGGGCGATTTTTTTGTCGAGGATTTGTCGGAAAAATACGAGTATTTTTCAATTACGAATTACGAATTACAAATTACGAATTCGATTGAGTTTGAAGGCAGATTCGGGAAAGACATTTTTGTTCCGAAAGACGCGGCGGAAGATTTTTTGAAGGAATTGAAAAATCAAAACGCCGTTGAAATTTCCGATGAACTTTACGCACATTTGCGAATCGAGCAGGGAATTCCGCTTTACGGCGTTGATGTGGACGAAACGACGATTGTTCCCGAAATCGGTTTGCCGGAAATTATCAGCTACAACAAAGGCTGTTATATCGGGCAGGAAATTATTGCGAGAATCCATTTTCGCGGTCATATCGCCAAACAATTAACAGGCTTAATCCTGTCAGAACCGGAAGCGGTAGCGACCGGGTTAATCGGACAGGAACTAAAATCAGCGGACGGAAAAAACGCGGGAAAAATCACTTCCGCCGTCTTTTCGCCGAAACTTCAAAAAACAATCGCGCTCGGGTTTGTTCGTTATGATTATCTGGCGGAAGGCACCGAGTTGAAAATCGGTGAACTGACTGCGACGGTCAAAGATCTTCCGTTTATTTGATAAAAAACGTGAGTTCGGGATAAGCAATTTGCCGATTGGAGCGCAGGCTGCCAGCCTGCCACGCCGCTTGTAAAGCGGTGTGACAAACTTCGATTTTCGGCAAGGTTGAATAAACTCAGACGTTCTTAGCGTTTTTCAAACGCTTGCAGGCTGGCAGCCCGCGCTCCATTCTTATCCCGAACTGACGTTAAATCAGTTAAACTGATAGAAAAAAATGGAGGTTTTACGATGTTTCGGATTTTGTTTTTGCTCTTATTTGTGATGAGTTCGATTGCTGTTGCACAAACGGAAGAAAAGCCGAAAGCCGTTAAATACAGCGAATTTGAAACCGCGACCAACGGTTATGTGAAGATGATTATGGACGGATTTTACGTCGAACTCGGAAATAATCCGTCAGCCCAAGGCTACATCATCAATTACGGGACAGAAAAGGAAATTGCCGTCCGCGAAAAACAATTTCAAAACGCGATAACTTTTCGCAAATTCGACGGTGCAAGAATTACATTGGTCAGAGGCGGATTTTGGAAAACTTCAAAATCCGAACTTTGGGTTGTTCCGTCCGGCGCGGAAAATCCGCAACCGACATCAACAGCCGAAAAGTTTGATGAGTTTGGAAAAGCAACCATTGGCGATGTTAAAGCAAGATTACACAATCTTTATGTGGAGCTAAATAAAAATCCGAATTCACAAGGCTTCATTATTAATTATGGTTTAAAGAATGAAATTATAGCTCGTGAAAATCAGATTAGAAGAAATATAACAATTCTTAAATTAGATTTATCAAGAGTTACAATTAAAAAAGCCGGTGCTAGTAATGGCGTAAAAACTGAGTTTTGGATTATTCCATCAGATGATAAAAATGAATCGAAAACCAAAATTTTGATTGTTCCGCCCGGTGCAAAAGTGCCGAAACCGTAAATTTTATGGACGTATCACATTTAAACGAAACCGATTTAGACATTGATTTGCCGAACGCGAAACTGGCTTACACGATTATCCAATCGCTTTTGCAGTCGAACGAGGCTTTGAGCGATTTGCTCGTCGTGATGGCGCACGTCTTGGACGAAGATGTCGTCAAGGCTTTAACCGCCACGAACGAATGGGAAAAATATCTCGAATCGAAACGCGAACTTGAAAACACAAAGTTACAGATCGAAAAATTTACCGAAGAATTAAAGAGGCTGGAAAATGAGTAAAAAGACAAAATACATAATTAACTACGCTCTGACTTTTATTTTCATATTTATCGTGCCGAACGCGCTTTATCATTATTTCAGCCTTGAAAATGACAAACTATTTTACAAACATGTCAGCGAAGATGAAGAAATTTGCTATCAAAGAGCGAAACGAGATTCTGTTGATACGCGCTGGTGCAGCGAAATCAGCAACGCGGCTCAACTGGCTTACAGCCGAAGCAGCAGGGGATTTAACATTTCGCATTTACTGCTGTTAATTTCGCCGCTTTTGTTCGTGCTGATTATTGGCATTGGCAATCTTAGAAATCAGGTCGAGGAATTGAAAGAAAAAGTAGATGTTTGATCTAATAATTATCGGCGTGTGGAAAGCGACTTTGACCAAAACGAACGCAAAACGCGAGTTTGAGAATACGCGCATTCAAATCGAGAAATTTACCGATGAGCTGAAAAAGCTCGAAGGCAAATAAAAATCTTGGTAAAAAGATTGTTTTCAGGTAAAATTAATTGAAATTTTTTTAAGGAATCGAATTTTTATGCGCCTACAAATTTTATTGACAATTGCAATGTTATTTTGTCTTTCGTTTGGTTTGTTCGCTCAAACGCCGAACGAAATTCCTGTTCCTGAATCAACAAAACCAACCGAAACATATTTACTTGACGAGTTCGGAAAGTTAAGTGATTGTGAATTTGGGGCGAGAATTCAAAATCTATATGTTGAACTGGGAAATCTTCAAAACTCGACCGGCTACATAATTATCTATCGAGGGGCAGACGCTCTGCCTTCGGCTCAAACAACTAAAACCTTCGAAAAACAATCAAAACGAATCAGATGGCAACAAGCAGTTCTCAAGCTCGATGAAAGCCAAGTTGTTGTAATTGATGGAGGTTTTCGAGATTCGAGTTCATTATTTTCACAAGTTTTCATTGTTCCCGAAGGCGCAATTCCACCAAAACCGACCGAAACCGTCGAAAAGACGAAAACGCCAACCGATAAAGCCTTTAAAGTTGCCGAGAATTTGTTTGAAAATCAGGAAGCCTTGATTAAAAAGGAAGAAATTCCAGAAGAATTGGAACAAACCGACGAAGAAGTTTCGGAAACTGAGGAAACGCCCGAAACCGAAAATCCAGAAATTGAAACTTCAGAAAACCCGAACGACGACATATTTGAAGATTTTTATGAAAACACCGATCCTTTTTGGTGGTTTTCGGAGTATTTCGCCGAAAGACTGATTGACGAAAAAGACGCGCAAGGCGTAATCATTTTTTATACTGATGAAGCCGAATACGATATTGCCAAAACACACGAAATTATCAAAACAGGCTTACAAAAAAAAGCCGAAGAATTAAAATTTGATCACAGCAAAGTAAATATACTTTTCGGCGGTTATCGGGAATTGAGTAGCGCCGAATATTGGATTGTTCCGAAAGGCGCAAAAAATCCTGAACCGAAGCCCGAAACCAAGAAAATAAGCAAAACCGAAGAGAATTAGATGTTTGATTTATTGATTATCGGCGCAGGTCCGGCGGGAATTTCGGCGGCTTGGGAAGCACAAAAACTCGGACTGAATTATCTGGTCATCGAAAAAAAACTGATCGGCAACACGATTTATAATTATCCGGTCGGTTTGGCAGTTTTTTCGACCGTCAATGAACTCGAATTGATCGAAGACACGCTCAAACCGGCACGTGAAAAGCCGACACGCGAAGAACTTTTGTCGTATTATGTGCGGTTCGTTTTGGACAATAATCTGAATGTTCAAACGGAAGAAGAAGTTTTAGCGGTCGAAAAACTCTCGGAAAATCATTTTCGCACAACGTCTGACAAAGCCGTTTATGAATCAAAAGCCGTTTTGTTTGCCATCGGAGCAATGGAATATCTGCGTCATCTGAATGTTCCGGGCGAAGATTTGCCGAAGGTTCATCATCTTTTCCGCGAAACTTATCCGTATGTCAAGAAAAACGCGATGGTCATCGGCGGCGGAAATTCGGCGGGCGAAGCCGCTTTGTTTCTCGCGCAGGAAGGCGCAAACGCAATCCTCGCAATCTTTCGCGCCGATTGGGAAAACAACGACCCGAAACAAGGCTGTATCAAATATTGGGTCAAACAACCGCTTGAAGCCGAATTGTCAAAAGAATGTTTGAACGTCTATTTTCTAAATCGTGTCGTCGAAATCCGTGAAAAAGATATAGTTTTAGAAAATGAAAACGGCGCAATCGAAACCTTCCCGAACGATGTCGTATTTATCTTAATCGGCGCAGACGCGGAACTCGGATTGCTCAAAAATCTCGGAGTCGAAACGCGCCAATCGAAATACGGCGAAGTTCCGCTTTACGACGAAGAAACCTTTGAAACAAACGTCGCAGGCGTTTACGTCGTCGGACATTTCACCGAAGCACGGCACATCGCGGGCGCGATAAACGTGCCGAAAAAGATTGTGCCGAAAATTGCGGCGAAATTGAATTGAAGAAATATTTGCCTGCGAAACATACGAAATATACGAAATAAAACTTAAGAATTTAATAATATTTTGTCTTTAATTTCGTTTTTTTCGTATGTTTCGCAGGCAATAAAAAATATGGCTGAAATAATTTACCGGGAAGAAAGCTATAAAATTATCGGCGCGTGTTTTGAAGTTTATAAGCAGAAAGGTTGTGGTTTTACCGAGCCGGTTTATCAAGATTGTTTAAAAATCGAATTTCGTTTGCAAAACACTCCATTTGTTTCTGAGCCGAAAATCAATCTTGAATATAAAGGCGAAATGTTAGAGTCATATTTCAAACCCGATTTTGTTTGTTACGATAAAATTATTGTTGAATTAAAAGCAGTTTCAAGGCTGATTGACGAACATCGGGCGCAAACGATAAATTATGTGAACGCGACAAATTTTGATTTAAGGCTGCTTGTAAATTTTGGACATTTTCCGAAATTAGAATACGAAAGAATTGGGAACAAAAGAGTTTATAGAAGCCTGAAAGACGAAATAAGTAATTGGAAAATATAATATTTATGTCTGCGAAACATACGAAATTTACGAAGACTTGAAAAATCATTTCTTTCTTTTTTCGTTTCTTTCGTATGTTTCGCAGGCAATAAAAATATGAGCATCAAACTCGCACAAGAAATTCTCAAAAATCAATTCGGCTACGATTCGTTTCGGATGAATCAGCAAGCTGCGATTGAATCCGTTTTAAACCGCAAAGATTGCGTCGTTTTGATGCCGACGGGCGGCGGAAAATCGCTCTGTTACCAGATTCCGTCGTTGATCTTGGACGGTTTGACGCTCGTTGTATCGCCGCTGATCGCACTGATGAAAGATCAGGTTGACGCGCTTAGAGCAAACGGTGTTGATGCCGATTTTTTGAATTCGTCGCAGACTTCGCGTGAACAAACCGAGGTATTTCAAAAAATCAGACAAGGCAAAACAAAGATTCTCTACGTTGCGCCCGAAAGACTTCTGCAATCGGGCGATCAGTTTATTGATTTCCTCAGAAGCCTTAAAATTTCGCTGTTTGCGATTGACGAAGCGCATTGTATTTCGAGTTGGGGACACGATTTTCGCCCCGAATATATTCAGCTCGGCAAGCTCAAGCGATATTTCCCCGAAATTCCCGTGATTGCGCTGACCGCGACTGCCGACAAACTCGTTCGCAAAGATATTTTCGAGCGTTTGAATATCAAAGATGCCGAACTTTTTCTTTCGAGTTTTAATCGCCCGAATATTCATTACCGCGTCGAGCCGAAGCGCAATTCTTATGCACAGCTTCTCGATTATCTTGAAACAAAACGCGACGAAAGCGGGATTATTTATTGTTTGAGCCGCAATTCGACCGTCAGTTTGGCGGGCGATTTGCGCGACGAAGGTTATAACGCTTTGCCTTATCACGCCGGACTCGACAAAGCGACACGCGATAAAAATCAGGAATTATTCCTAAAAGACGAGGTAAAAATCATCGTTGCAACGATTGCTTTCGGGATGGGAATTGATAAATCGAACGTCCGTTTTGTCGTCCATTGCGATTTGCCGAAGAACATCGAAAGTTATTATCAGGAAACCGGACGCGCCGGACGCGACGGGCTTGAAAGCGAAGCCTTGTTGTTTTTCTCCTGGGCGGATGTCGTTAAACTAAAAGGCTTTGCCGAGGTTGAAGGTAACAAAACGCAATCCGACATAATGCTCCGAAAGCTCAAGCAGATGGGCGAGTTCGGTGATATGAAAACCTGCCGGCGCAAATTTCTGCTTAAATATTTCGATGAAAATTTAACGGAAGATTGCGGGAATTGCGATAACTGTAGCAAAGATTTTGAAACTTTCGACGGCACAATTATCGCGCAGAAGGCTTTGAGCGCGGTTTATCGCACAAATCAGCGGATGGGACTCGGTTATCTCGTTGATTTTCTGCGCGGTTCGCAGTCGCAGAAGATTTGGGACGAGCATAAAAATCTGAAAACTTACGGGGTCGGCGCGGACGTTTCCAAAAACGAATGGTTCGAGTATTTTCGTGATTTAATCGCGCAAGGTTTCTTGAAACAATCTGACGGACAATTTCCGATTATCCAACTCACGGAAAAAAGCCTCGATGTTTTGAAGGGAAACGTGAGCGTCGAACTGATCAAAGCGACGGTCAAGGAAGAAAAGAAAACTTCATTGGTTTCCGCTGTTTCGCACGCATATTTCAAGGATTTGTTCGCCGATTTGAAAAAAGTCCGCACCGAATTTGCACGCGGCGAAAATGTTCCGCCGTATGTGATTTTTTCCGACGCGACGCTGGTCGAAATGGCGACGTTTTTACCGCACAACAATGCGGAAATGCGAAAAATTTCGGGCGTTGGCGATTTGAAATTGGACAAATACGGCGCGGATTTTATTGCGGAAATCCGAAAGTATTGCGAAAAAAACGATTTAGATTCGCGCATTGAATTAAAATCGCCGAAACGCGAAAAGAAACAGCGCACGAAACGCAATGAAAAAGGACAAAATACCTTTCAAATCTCGCTCGAAATGTTTTTGTCGGGAATGGATATTTACGAAATCGCCCGCCAGCGCGGCGTGACAAACAGCACGATTGAAACGCATCTCGTTCGTTTTATTCCGAGCGGTGAAATAGAATTGACCGACCTCGTTCGTGAAGAAAAAATCGAACCGATAAAACAAGCGATTGAAAAATTCCGCGACCTCGGTGCGTTGTCGCCGATCAAAGAATATCTGGGCGAAAATTACAGTTATGGCGAGATTCGGGCGGTTTTGGCGGATTTATCGGGCGAGGCAAACGCGGCAACCCGTTAATGAATTTTGGTCATCACAATCGGCGGTTCCAAGAAAATCTCTCAAAGTTGCAGGAAATTTAGTAAAGTTAAATTTCGTATTAAATTGGCGTTGGAAAAATTCGTTTTTCCGGTTTTACGCGTATGTTTTTGTGTAAAGAATCAGTTTTTAATATTTGATTCTACAAAAACTTGAAAAAGGAGTGTTGATTTTATGAACGGCAAACCCCGTTTGAAATATCATATTTTATTTTTGATATTTCTTTTGTTGTTCGGAAGCCTTTTTGTTTCGGCTGGTTCGGATGCGCCCAAAGCACCTGAATTCTTTTCTTTCACGGAATTAAAAGAGCTTTATGAAAACGATAAACTTTCGGAATCTCTCGAAGCCAAACTTGGCAATTTATTGACGCAGCCCTTTGTCAATAATTCGTTTCAAGTTGATGAACCTTTGCGTTTGAAAAGGTCGGAACGGCTCGGCGAATTTTTGCGGGTCGTTCATTGGAACATCGAGCGCGGCTTGGAATTTGAAGCGATTGAAGCCGTTTTTGAAAGCGAAGAAAAATTACTTGCGTTGCTCGATTATAAAAGATTTCCGCCCGACAGCGATAAACGGCGCAAGATTTTGGAACAGGCGGCACTGCTCAGAGATGCCGACGTGATAGTTCTGAACGAAGTTGATTTGGGTATGAAACGCACCAATTACCGCAATGTCGCCGCCGAATTAGCCAAAAAACTCGGGATGAATTATGCCTTCGGAGTCCAATTTGTCGAACTCAGCCCGATTCACATAAATCAGAAAGTCGCGCCCGAAAATCCGGTTGAAAGCGAAGTTTTAAGTTTAATCGGGGTTGATAAGGAGCGTTATAAAGGACTGCACGGCATCGCTATTTTAAGCCGTTTTCCGCTCGAAAACGTGCGCCTCGTGCCGTTTGAAACTCAGCCTTACGATTGGTATAAAAGCGAGAAAAAAGGTGTCAGCTTACTTGAAAAAGGCAAAAGAGAAATTTCCAAACGGATTTTTCTGGAAAAGATTCTGCCCGAAGTCCGACGCGGCGGACGAACATCTCTGATTGCCGAAATTGCCGATTCGCGTTTGCCTTCGGGTCGCGTCAGCATTGTCGCAACGCATCTCGAAAACCGCACGAAACCCGCCAATCGCAAAAAACAGTTGCAAGAATTGCTGGTGCAAATCAAGGAAATCAATCATCCGGTAATTCTCGCGGGCGATATGAACACTTCGACCTCGGATTTAACGCCGACATCGTTTCGCCGCGAATTGACGAAGCGTTTCGGCAGCCCGAAATTCTGGATAAAACAGGGAATTACGATGATGCTCGGGATGGGTTTTCTCGAAGAATTTGCCATGTCGGCGGTCAGTTTCGGGAGAACGCACGCCAACCCGACGGTCAAAAGTATTCCGATTATTTCGCCGAATCCCGAACGACAGTTTTTCACAACGCTCGAAGAATTTAGATTTGCGGACGGCGGCGCGTTCGATTTTCGAGGCGATCCGGCGCGTTCGGTCGGAAAAAAAGCTAAAAAACTTTCCGGCTCGAACGAACGCGGACGGACGGGTTTTGTGACGACTTATCAGGTTGAACGCCCGATTGGATTCATCGGAAAATACAAACTCGACTGGATTTTCGTCAAACCCGCGAAACTGACAAAACCCGACGATCTTAATCAACCTTATGTGTTTGCGCCGCATTTCGGGCGAACTTTAACCGAAATCAATGAAGTCGTCGAAGACCGCATTTCCGACCATCGCCCGATTTTGGTTGACCTTCCGCTTGGCGAACCGCCGTTTATAAAATAAAAAGCATCACGAAAAAAAGCGCGGATTTAAAGATGTCCGCGCTTTTTTGTTTTGTTAGGAATAAATTATACCGATTCAAATGAAGTTGTGCGTATTCAACAGGTCAGAACCGCCTGCGGTAGCGGGCGGGTAAATGTTGTGCGAAGAACCCGCCCGCTACCGCAGGCGGTTCTGACAATACGCACTATTCAACTTGATTTCGTATTATTGTTCTTTTTTCGTTCTGACAAAAATTTTGGTCGGCATTTCCTTGAATTTTTCAGCGATGTTTGCCGGATTGACTTTGTAGCTCGTGATGTCGAGAACTTCGTCGTCTTTGCCGCCGATGGTTTGCGTCCATTTGTGCGGAAGCTGTAAGCCGTTAACACTGCGGAAATCGGAGAATTTAACTTGAAATTCAGCCATTTCAGGTTGCGCGAGTTGGCGCGTAAAGACTTTTATTTCGCCGTTTGTTTCGGGTTTTGACGCGTCCTTGTCGAATTTGATGATAAACGGTTTGTGGCTTTGGAATGACATCATTCGCGGCAGGCTCGTTGATTTGTCGAGATAGAGTTTAACGGTCGAACCGCCGTCGTTTGCCGCGATAATATCGCACGAAACGCCGTCAACCGAACCTTCGCCGATGTATGTGTAAGTTACGTCCAGACCTTCGGGCGCGGACAATAGAAGCGAAAGCGTCGTGCGGAAAAGTTCGTTTGAACGCATATTTTCACCGCCGCCGAGTGCCTCGGCTTTTCTGAGAAAGACTTTTTTGCCGTCAACCGTCGCGCTATTGCCGTCTTCCGAAGTTATAACCGTTTGGTCGCCATTTTCTCTTTTAAGGGTAAATGTCTTTCCGCCTTCGGTCTTGAGTTCTTCCGAATTGCCGTCTTTTTTCCGAATGATGATGGTTTTCACGCCGTCGCCGTCTTCGGTTTTCCATTGCAGATTATCGTCGCCGTCTTTTTTCATCACGATTACGTCAACTTTTTTGTCAACCAATGCTTCGCCGTCGCCCGCACCGATTTTCAGCTTGCGGCTCAGCTTGTTCGGAAGTTCAAAATTGATTTCCGTTTCGCCGTTTTCGGTTTTGGCAACACCTTCGATTTCAAAGGTTTTTGTTGCTTTGCCGATGATTGTCATACTTCTAACACCTGAAATTGCCGAATCGCCGCCGATTGCCCGACGCGCTTTGGCGATAATCTCCAAAGCCTTCTCGTCCGATTTGAAAGACGCGCTCGCCTTTTCAATCAAAGTTCCCAAACCGATAAAAAATACCGAAACACATAAAACCGAAACTATAAATTTTTTCATATTTGCCTCCAAAAATTATTTTCTGTCTTGCTGACATTTTGGATTCTGACAGCAAATTTCACCCGAATGGTTAAGACGACGCAAAGAATTTGTTAAGAATGTAAAATGTTTTGTAAAACCATTTACAAAGCGAAACGGAAAGTGGTAAATGTAAGACAGGAAAACAAAGATATTTCCTGAATTTATATGAATCGTTCGCGTTTTCAAATTTTTCTCGTCGTCGGTTTGCTCGCCTTGCTCGGCGTGTTGGCGGTTTTGCAATATGTCTGGCTCGGGCAGATCAGCGACGCGGAAAAAGACCGTCTGATGCGCCGGCTTCAGACCGATACGGAAAGATTCGGCGAAGATTTTAACCGCGAAATTCAGGGCGCATATTTCAATTTTCAGTCTGACGAATCGCTCTGGCAGAAAAAAGATTGGACGCAGTTTAACGCGCGTTACGATTTTTGGCGCGAAAAAACGGCGTATCCGAATTTGATAAAAGATTTTTACTTTTTTGAAAATAAAGCCGACGCGCCTGTTTTGCAATACGCTACGGAAAGACGTGAATTTCTCGTAATTGATTGGACGGACGAACTGAAAAGCATCAAAACGAACGCCGCCGACAACGAAAAGTTTAAGCCGATTGATGAACAACATTTCGCGTTGGTCATGCCGATTTACGAAGCGGAAAAATCTTTTGACCGGATAATGATTCGGGAAGCAAACAAAATGCCGGTCGAGGGAAATATTCCGCCTGTCCCGACGAAAATTGATTTGCCCGAAAAGAAAGGGTTTTTGGTGATTAAACTCGATGAAGATGTCGTCAAAAACCGGATTTTGACGGATTTGGTCAAAAAGCATTTTCCCGAAGGCGATTTTAAGGTCGCGGTCGTCGGCAAGGACGCGCAAAAGATTTTTCAGACAAACGACGTAACTTCATCGGACGCGAGCGTCAAACTTTTCGATCTATCGCCCGACAATTTAATCTTTTTTGCAAACAAAAGTATTTTGCCGCGCACTCAAAATGTCGAATTGAAGGGCGTAACCGTCAATCAACAAATTCACAGCAGTTCGATTACGACGCTCAAAACCAAAACAAGCGGCACGGAATCGCCCGACAAAAAAACAAGCGGCACGTTTCAACTTGAACTCAAAGAAGGTTCAAAACCGCGCACGGTGATTCAAACGGCAACAATCGGACGAGGTGGAAATTGGACGCTCAATGTTCAACATTCGGCGGGTTCGCTCGATAGTTTTATCGCCAAAACGCGCAACAAAAATCTCGGCATCAGCTTCGGAATTCTAGGTTTGCTCGCGGTCAGCATCGTCTTGATTTTTGTTTCGGCGCACCGCGCAAAGGTTTTCGCGCAGCGTCAGATTGATTTTGTTTCGTCGGTTTCGCACGAATTTCGCACGCCGCTCGCGGTGATTTATTCGGCGGGCGAAAATCTGGCGGACGGCGTGGCGCGGGAAGACGCGCAGGTTTCGCTTTACGGCAATTTAATCAAAGGCGAAGGCAAAAAACTCTCGAAAATGGTCGAGCAGATTCTGGATTTTGCGGGCGCGAATTCGGGCAAGAAGAAATACGATTTGCGCGAGCAGAATATTGCGGAAATCGTCGAAAACGCGCTCGGCGAATGTCAGCCGTTGATTGACGAAAAAGGTTTCGCGGTCGAAAAGGACATCGCCGAAAATCTGCCGACGGTCAAAGCCGACGCGAACGCTCTGAGTCAGGCGATTCAGAATTTGATTTTTAATTCGCTGAAATATTCTAAACCTTCCGAAAAATGGCTGAAAATCTCGGCAACGAACGGCGGCGGAAAAGTAAAAATCGCGGTCGAAGACAAAGGAATCGGAATTGCGCCGAAGGATTTGAAACATATTTTCGAGCCGTTCTTTCGCGCCAAAGCGGTCGTTGACGAACAGATTCACGGCAACGGTTTGGGTTTGAGTCTGGTCAAGGAAACCGTCGAAGCGCACGGCGGAAAAGTTTCGGCTGAAAGCGAAATCGGCAAGGGAAGTAAATTCATTGTTCATTTACCATTTATCACTTAACAATTAAATGATGAATGATGAATGATAAATGATAAATGATAAATGATAAATAATAAATGAAAGTTCTATTGGTCGAAGATGAAGCAGGTTTGATTCTGACGCTGACCGACCGTTTGGTGGCGGAAGAATTTTCCGTCAAATCGGCGACTGACGGCGAAAGCGGTTTGCGGATTGCTTTGGCGGAAAACTTCGATTTGATAATTCTCGACGTGATGCTGCCGAAGAAAAACGGCTATGACGTTTGCCGCGATTTGCGTCAGAAATCAATCAATACGCCGATTTTGATGCTGACGGCGAAGGGCGAAACGATTGATAAAGTTCTCGGTTTAAAGCTCGGCGCAGACGATTATTTGACGAAGCCTTTTGAAGTTATCGAGCTTCTCGCACGAATTGAAGCCTTGCTCAGACGTTCGCCGAAACCCACGAATAATTCGTCTGATTCATTCAGTTTCGGCAACGTAGCGATTGATTTCAAACGTGCAGAGGTTTCCAAAAACTCGCAAACAATCGAGCTTTCGGCGATGGAATTTAAACTTTTACAATTCTTGATCGAAAATCGCGGCGCGGTTCATTCGCGCAATCAACTGCTCGACGAAGTTTGGGGTTATGACGCAATGCCTTCGACGCGGACGGTTGACGTTCACGTCGCGTGGCTGCGGCAAAAGCTCGAAGACAATCCGAAATACCCGCAATTTATCCAGACCGTTCACGGCTTCGGCTACAAATTCAATTCTTGAATCAAACAAAAAAAGCGAAACGACAATGTAAAGTCGTTTCGCTTTTTGAATAGTCAACAGGCGATTAATGGTTATGTTGACATTTGATTTAGATGAATTGCCACTGGCTTATGGTCTTTGAGGAATGAATGCCGCAAGACCGGAGCGCAATCGGCTCGATTGCCTGAGCGTTTGAAAAACGCTCAGAAGACTTTGCATAAAATCAACTCGATTTCCTTTCAAACGTCGTTACGCCGCTGAAAAACACGGCGTGGCAATCGAGCCGATTG
>JANODL010000111.1:0-59748 GCA_031412675.1 Acidobacteriota bacterium
AATCGGTTGGGAAGTTCAGGACAAAGACAAACTGACCGCAATTATGGGCGCGGAAGCGATGAAGGATTTTTACGATTGGACGTATATTGACCGCAAAGGCAATGTCAAAGTTCCGCTCAACGACACTTTTCAGGATGCGCGCCCGTTTGCCGAAGGCATGGCGGCGGTCAAACCTCGTCCGAACGAGAAGGAAAATTGGGGCTTTATCAACACGGAATTCAGATTGGCGATTCCCGCGTGTTTTGAAAAAGTCGCGGATTTTCGCGGTGGTCTGGCTTCGGTTCTGGTTTATAATTATCCGAAAGAAATAAAGGGTTGCGAGAGTTATGATTTCGGTACAAACAACGATGACCGCAATGTTTATATTGATAAAACGGGCAAAATAATCAAGCCGCAATGGTAAGTTGATAGGATTGAATTTCAGATATTCAATTGGTCGCGCAATTCGAGTTCGCGGCGGTTCATCTCGCCGTTGTCGGTGTCGTGGTCATAGCCGCAGAGATGCAGAACGCCGTGTAAGATGAGCTGTTTGATTTCGGTTTCGAGGTCTAAGTCGTTTTCGGCAGCTTGTTTTTGGGCTTGTTCGAGCGAAATTACAATATCGCCTAAAAAGTCGGAACCGTCTGCGGTAGCGGGCGGTTGAAGATTGTTATCGGATGAGTCTGAAGGTGAACTCAAACCATCCGCAACCGCAGACGGTTCCGACAGGAATTCATCGGCTTCAAAAGGAAACGAAAGTACGTCGGTTGTCGAGTTTTTACCGCGAAATTCGTGATTCAGTTCGCGCATTTTGCGGTCGGAAACAAAGGCGATGGTTGCCGATTTGTTTTCCGCTTCGTGAATTTGCTTGATTGCGCTTTCTGCAAATGTTTGAAAGATTTGCCAATCGAGTTTGATCTTGCGCTGATTATTGATTATTTCGGTCATTAAATTTTGGTGGCGGACTTTCTGCCGTTTGTTCTTCGTAAGCCTCGACAATCAATTGCACAAGGCGATGACGAACGACATCTTTTTTACCGAAATAAACAAATTCGATCTCTGGAATATTCTTTAAAACTCTTTCCGCTTCCTTGAGTCCGCTGTTTTGTCCACGCGGCAAATCAATCTGCGTAATATCGCCCGTGACGACGACTTTTGAACCGAAACCGATGCGCGTCAGAAACATTTTCATCTGTTCGCCCGTCGTGTTTTGCGCTTCGTCGAGAATGATAAAAGCGTTCGAGAGCGTTCTTCCGCGCATGAAAGCGAGCGGCGCGATTTCGATGATGCGTTTTTCGAGCATTTTAGTCACCCGTTCGGTGTCAACCAAATCAAACAGCGCATCGTAAAGCGGACGAAGATACGGGTCAACTTT
Organism: Acidobacteriota bacterium; assembly: GCA_031412675.1. Taxonomy (GTDB): domain Bacteria; phylum Acidobacteriota; class Blastocatellia; order Pyrinomonadales; family Pyrinomonadaceae; genus JAFDVJ01. Next base: position 1,355 of record JANODL010000111.1, read on the forward strand.
ATCCTGTAAATCACCGGGCAAAAATCCGAGTTTTTCGCCGGCTTCGACCGCCGGACGAGTTAAGATTATCCGGTCAACTTGTTTGGCGAAAAGCGATTGAACGGCTAATGCGACGGCGAGAAAAGATTTTCCTGTCCCGGCAGGACCGATTCCGAAAGTCAAATCGCGGTCTTGAATCGCTTCGATATATTTACGCTGATTGGCGGTTTTCGGCGCGACGGCTTTTTTGCCCGACGGATTAAAACGCGCCCGCGTGAAATAATCTTTCAGACTGTAAGCCGTGTCTTCGGCGATTTGTTTGAAAGCATCGCGCAGTTCTTTGTCCGAAAATTGATTGCCTTCGTCGAAAAGATCGGCAAAATCGCGCAGAATGTTTTCGACCGTTTCAATGTCTTTCGGGTCGCCGTCAATCATTATTTCATTGCCGCGTGCGCCGATTGAAACATCGAGAAGCGTTTCCAGATATTTAATGTTTTGGTCTTGGACTCCGAAAAGTGTCTTTAAGCCTTGCGGCGGCAGCTCCAGTTTTCTTAAATTACTCAAAATTAATAATTAATCCTTAATTGTGAAAAAAATCGTTCTCTATATGTTAAAGCTACTAAAAGGCTTATCCTGATGTCAACGAAAATTTCGCATAAATTTAACCTTTCTTTGCAAAAAATTCCTTTAATTATCAAGTGAATTGTGCAATTCTTTAACCATCGGAAAATTTACGGCGAAGGTAAATTATAGTTACTTTTGCCAAAAGAACAAGGTTTTTATTTTCAAGGGAGGTTACAAATATGAATGGCGAAGCAAAAGTTTTAGCGGCTGGTGCTATCATTTTTCCGGTGAAACCGCACGAAAAGGAAGTTTCAGAGGTTAAATCCATAAAAATCGAGGAAACGGAGGTTTCAGTCGTTGAAATCGTCCGCAAAGAAAGTCGTTTTGCGAGATTAAAAAAATCTTTGCAAAAAAGCTCGAGAAGCATTTTGTAAAAAATCACCAAAAATCAAGGGGGAAAGTATGCCGAGAGGCGAAAAAGATAAATACACCGACAAACAGAAACGTCAGGCGGAACATATCGAAGACAGCTACCGCGAAAAAGGCGTTTCGGAAGATAAAGCGGAAGAAATTGCCTGGTCAACCGTCAACAAACAGGACGGCGGCGGCAAGCTAAGCGGTTCGGGACGAAAAAACTCGGCAACGAAAAGTAAATCCGCCAGCAAAAACTAATTTTAATAATTGAATCAGTAGAGCGAGCGGTAGCGAGTCCCTTTAAACTGAGTCAGGATTGCCGATAACGATGTTCGCCACCGCTCACTCTACTGATTTTTCGTAATTCGTATTTTGAAATGCTTTGGCGGAAATTTTCAACGAATTTACAGACTTAATTTAAAACTCACCGATTGCTTATACTATTTTTCACAAAGGGCTTTGCCATCCACAGCCCGAATATGGTAATCTTTCTCCTTTGTTATCTAACCCTTTTTCTTTTCTATACGAGGAGTATTTATAAAAAATGGCTAATGATGGAAACGGACAAATCGGACAAGTTGTGCAGATTATCGGTCCGGTCGTTGACGTAGAATTTTCAGACAATTATTTACCACCTATTTATCAGGCTTTAAGAATTACGAGCGAAGGTTTCGACGTTGAAACCACGGTTGATGTCGTTGCCGAAGTGCAGCAGCATTTGGGCGAAGGTCGCGTGCGTGCGGTTTCGATGCTTCCAACCGACGGAATGGTTCGCGGAATGAAGGTCATTGACCTCGGCGGACCGATTACGGTTCCGGTCGGTGTTCCGACACTCGGGCGCGTTATGAACGTGATTGGCGAGCCGGTGGACGAACTCGGCGAGGTTGATGCGACGAATTCCGCTTCGATTCATCGTCACGCGCCTTCATTCGACGAACAGGCAACCACGCTCGAAATGTTTGAAACGGGCATCAAGGTTATTGACCTTGTGCAGCCGTTTCTGCGGGGCGGAAAAATCGGTCTGTTCGGCGGCGCGGGCGTTGGCAAAACGGTTCTGATTATGGAACTGATCAACAACGTGGCAATCGGGAGCGATGGTTTTTCGGTGTTCGCGGGCGTTGGTGAAAGAACCCGTGAAGGCAACGATTTGCTGCGCGAAATGGTTGAATCGAAGGTTATCAGATACGGGCAGGATTTCCTCGACAATATGGAAGAAACCGGCGCATTTGATTTATCCAAGGTTGATAAAGCGCAATTGAAAGATTCCAAGGTGTCGCTGGTTTACGGACAGATGACCGAACCTCCGGGAGCGCGTTTAAGAGTTGCGCTGTCAGGTTTGACGGTTGCCGAATATTTCCGCGATCAGGGAAACGACGTGCTTTTCTTCGTTGATAACATTTTCCGCTTTACGCAAGCCGGCTCGGAAGTGTCCGCACTTCTCGGACGGATGCCGTCGGCGGTTGGCTATCAGCCGACGCTCGCTTCGGAAATGGGCGAAATGCAGGAACGCATTACTTCGACCAAAACGGGCGCGATTACTTCGATTCAAGCCGTTTACGTTCCGGCGGACGATTATACCGATCCGGCTCCGGCGACGACATTCGCGCATTTGGACGCGGTGACTGCGCTTTCGCGTCAGATCGTCGAACTCGGAATTTATCCGGCGGTTGACCCGCTTGCTTCAAACTCGCGTATTCTCGACCCGCAAATTGTCGGCGACGAGCATTACAACACGGCGCAGGAAGTTAAGAAGATTTTGCAACGCTACAAAGATTTGCAGGATATTATCGCAATCTTAGGGCTTGACGAATTGAGCGAAGACGACAAACAAACCGTGGCGCGGGCGCGTAAGATTCAGCGTTTCTTCTCGCAACCGTTTTTCGTGGGAGAACAGTTCACAGGTTTGAAAGGCGAATACGTCAAAATCGAAGACACCATCAAAGGTTTCCGCGAAATTCTCGACGGCAAATGCGACGATATGCCCGAACAGTCGTTCTACATGGTCGGCACGATCGAGCAAGCCCGCGAAAAAGCCAAGAAAATGGCGGCATCTGCTTAAAATTTAGTTCCAAGTTCCAAGTTTCAGGTTCCAATTGTTAAATCGGACTTGGAACTTGGAACTTGGAACTTGGAACTTGGAACTATGATAAAGTTAGAAATAGTAACACCCGAAAAAAAAGTTTTTGACGAAACGGTTGACAGCGTAACCGTGCCGACGGCGACGGGCGAAGTCGGGATTTTACCCAATCACGCGCCGCTTATTTCGTCGCTCAAATCGGGCATTTTGTCGTTTGCCAATAAAGGCGCGAGCGAAAAAATGGTCGTGTCGGGCGGATTTGTCGAAGTCAGCACGAATAAAGTGTCGGTTTTGACCGACATTGCCGAAAAAGCCGACGAAATTGATGTCGAAGCGGCGCGCGCGGAACGCGAAGCCGCGCAAAAAGTTTTAAGCGGCGCGTTTAGCGGAACTGAAGAAGAATTTGAAGTCGAGAAAGAACGGCTCGAACGCGCACAGGCTCGGATCTCGCTTGCCGCCGGAAGATAATAGCCGAATAATTTACAATTTTTAGCCAGGTCTTTTCGTAAGACTTGGCTTTTTTGTTTTCGCTAAAACCGCAACAATCGAAAAAACTCCTATATTTTTTAAAAAACCTGAAAATTATTTATTTATGCCAGCCAAACGCATTAAGTTTTGAACGGAGTTTTACGATTTACAACTGCCCCATTTTGAGTTCAAACCGGAAACAATTTTGTTTACCTGCGGACTCTGACGACCAACACCGTCGGAACGGACGAATGGGTCGGGATTGACGACATCAGCATCGGATGTTTTGCGCCGACGGCGGCTGATGTTTCGGTTTCGGGTAGAGTTTTAACACCGAAAGGCGGCGGCGTTTCGAGAGCGACGGTGTTGATGACCGATCAGGAAGGCAACACACAAACCGTTCGCACGAAAAACTTCGGCTATTTCAATTTTGTCAGCGTGATGTCGGGTAAGACCTACATTATCAACGTCTTTTCCAAGAGCTATCAATTTACGCCGCAGGTCATAAGTGTGAATGATGCGGTCAGCGACCTCGATTTTTACCCGCAAGAATGAAAAGAGGGAAGTGAAAAGTGAAAAACGAAAAGTGAAAAGTGAAGGAATATTTTCCCCGATACTTTTCACTTTTCACTTTTAGTTATTAACTATTGGCGACTTTGGAAACTTCCTGCACGACTTCGGCGGTTTTGTCGTTTGAAGCGTTGTTGGCGATGTCTGCTTGGGCAACCATTCCGCATAACGCACCGGATTCATCAACGACGGCGATGCGGCGGATTTGTTTGCCTTCCATCAGATTACAGCATTCTTCGACGCTCGTTTCGGGCGAAACCGTAACGATTTCTTTCGTCATAATATCTTCCGCCTGTAAATCAAAAGGGTCGCGGTTTTCGGCAACCGTCCGCACGACAATATCGCGGTCGGTAATCATTCCGATCGGTTTTTTCGATTCGTTACTTTCGACAATCGGGATACATCCGCAATCGTTTTCAACCATCATTTGGGCAATCAATTGCAAACTCGTGTCCGGCGTTCCGTAAACCGGTTTTTCCGTCATAATATCTTTAACTTGCATAGTTTTTTCTCCTTGTAATTTGTAAATTTAAAAAGCCAACTGAAGTTTTTTCGGCGAAGCCGTCGAATGCGTCAAATCCGTGATAACCGTTTCGAGTTTGAGGTCAAGTTGGTCGAGTTTCAGTTCTTTTTCAGTTATAATCCCCATAAACGCGCCGTCTTCATCAATCACGAAAAGCCTTTTTGTTTCGTTCAATTCCATCAATTCGGCACATTCTTCAACGCTTGAATCACAATTGACCGTCGTGAAATTGCCGTTCATTACGCGGGCGGCACTGATTCGTTGAGGATTCAGCCCGTCGGTAATGATTTTCAAACAAATGTCGTGTTCGGTTATCGTCCCGATAATATTTTTATGCGTCAGGCTTTCGACCACGGGCATACATGAGCAGTTTTGCTGCATCATTCTTTGAAAAACCTCGGTCAGAGGCGTGTCGGTTGTGCAGTATATTTCCTTGTGTTTTGAGACTTGCTTTGCCAACATTTTTGTTCACTCCTTTTAATTAAATTGATACATATTCTGCCCAAAATGTATGTTTTATACACACAATTTAACCCGAATACGCCGATGCCAAAAAGGAAAGCAAAACGCATTCCAAAAAAATGCTTTAGCGGTAACAAAGTTTTAACGTCTTTTCCCCGAAATCTGTTTGTTTAATCGAACAGATCGTTTATAGCATAAGAATTTTTGAGACAAGCGAAGAAAGAGTGAAAGTCAGCAATTTCAGTCGGCTTAGGAAAAAAATCAAGTCCGTTTTAGAACTGAAAAATAAATATGGAGGCTTCCGGTGCGGACGACGGTTTGGCGGTTGACGATTTTAGTTTAACGCCTTTTGCGTCCACGGCGGCGAATGTTTCGATGGCGGGACAAATCCGCAGCGGTAAATCGCCGATTTCAAATGTCACAGTAATGATTGCGGGCGGAAATTTAACCAAGCCGTTATTCGCCAAAAGCAACAGTTTCGGCAATTACACATTTGAAGATTTGGCGGCGGGAGAAACTTATGTTGTCACGGTCGTTTCAAACCGTTATAATTTTCCGCAGTCGTCAATTGTCTTGAATCTTGAGGATAATGTCGCCAACGCCGATTTTGAGGCGGAAGAGAGATAAACAAGATTCTTCCAAACTCGATGAAAAGCCTCTGCCTTTTGCTCCTTGGCAGAGGCTTTTTGTTAAAAAAAAGAGAATTTTTATTTTTTGAAAAGAAACGGCGTTCCCGCACCGTTTTTTATTTTGCTGAAAAATATTATTGTTGAATTTTCCTGATTTGATTTCAGTCGTCTTGACAAAAGACGCAAAAGAAATTACTTTTCTCATACCGTTTTTAATAAAAGGAGTACAAGGGTAAAATAGGTAGTAAAAAAAAGTCTGTTTAATCCGGAAGTCTGCTTTGTCCTCTTTATAACTAAAAAAAATCAATAATTGGAGCAGTTTACGCATTGCCATTCCGTTTGTGCGAACTGTGTTTTGAGTTTATTACGCCATTATTTAGAAATCAGGAGAATCTTATGAGTTTTGTCCAACGCACGGCAAAAAAATCGCCGCGTCTTATCGCTATCGGTCTGTTAATCACATTGGTTTCAACCATCGTCTTCGCGTCCAAATGGGACAGCGTAACATCTTTTGCCAGTCAAAACACGGGCATAAGTTTTTTAGGTCAGCAACCTGTTGAAACAAACAACTTGACTTTTTTACTGCCCACATTCAAAACCGTTTGTTCAGGCGGTGGAGCAGATTTTTTGACAATTGGCGGTGCAACCGGTGCTGTAAACGATGCGAATGTAAATTTCCCGACCGGCAACGTAACTTATAACGTCTGCGCGGGACATACGGAAACTCTTACTGCCGCGGTTGCTCTGACGGCAACCGGCTCGTTGGGCAACGATATTATTTTCCAAAAAAGCGGCGCGGGCGCAAATCCTTTAGTTACGGCTTATGTCGGAACGGCAACGCCAACATCGGCTACGCCTGATGGTATGTTCAGAATACAGGGCGGCGATTATGTCACGATTGACGGAATTGATTTCACCGACCCGAACGCGGCAAATCCGGCGACGATGGAATACGGCATCGGTTTGTTCAAGGCTAGTCTGAGCGACGGCGCACAGAACAATACCATCAAAAACTGTGTCATTACTGTTAAGACAATCAACAATGCTTCAGGCACAGCACCGATGATTGAAGGCTCGGTTGGTATTTTGATGATTAACTCGACGGCAATAGCGGCGACAACCGCCTTAACTCCAACTACTGCCGCAGGAACTAACTCGAATAATAAATTTTATACAAATACAATAAACGGCGGTAACTACGGTATGGGACTCATTGGGTTTGCCGGAGCCACGCCTTTCACCACCTGCGATTTCAATAACGATATTGGCGGTGCTGCCCTTGCAACCGGAAATACTATCCAGAATTTTGGCGGCGGTGCGGCAACAAATCCGTCAGCGGCTATCAGAACGCTCGCCCAGTATTCGATTAATGTTTCTTACAACACGGTAAATAACAATACGGGCGCGAATACAAACCATGCGACCACTTTCAGAGGTATTTATTTGAATACCGCGACAAGTGCTAACGCAACGATCTCTAATAACACCGTAACACTCAGGAGCGGTGCAACTACCTCAACCGTTACAGCGATTGATAATCAAAGTGGCTCTACTGCCGCAAGTAACACGATTGCGATCAGTAACAATACGGTAAGCGGTGCCTACACGACGGCAACAACGGGTGTTTGGAATGGCATAGTTAATGGTTCAACTGCCGCTACGGTAAATATCAATAGCAACATAATGACCGGCTTTGACCTGGCGGGAACCGGAACTCATGTAATGATTGAAACAGGTTCACCAACTACCGCGACGGCTAATAGTAATTCTATTACGAGTATCACAAGAGGTGGTGCATCAGGCTCATGGCGTATTATCAAAACGACCAGCCCGACCAACTTTACTGCCAATAGTAATACAATCAGCGGATTGAGTTGGACAGCTGCCGCTTCGACAGGCGGCATTGACGCTATCTATAGTTTTAGCTCGGCAGTCAACGTAACCGCTAACAGCAACACGATTACCAATCTTTCCACGCCGACGACCGGCACAATTACGGGTATTAACGAGTTTGGCACATCGGGTCTCAAGACATTACAAAACAACACAATATCAAATTTTTTAACGACCGCGGGCGGCGCGGGCGGCGCAACATTTCGTGGCATTAGTGAATCTACCGGCTCAACGAATGATATTAGCGGAAATACAATCTTTTCTCTGAACAGCACGGGTACAAGCGGCGGCACAAGCGGAACGATTGTAGGTATCACAGTTTCCAGCGGTACAACCAACAATATCTATAAAAACAAAATCTATGATTTATCCTCAACCAGCACCAATCCAACTGTTGCCGGTATTACCCAAAGCGGCGGCACGACGAACACGATTTACAACAATTTAATCGGCGATCTGCGGGCTACAGCAGCGAACGCTGCAAATCCGTTAATTGGTTTGAATATCACAGGCGGAACGACCAACAATATTTATTTCAATACAGTTAATCTAAACGGCTCGAGCACCGGCGCATTGTTCGGTTCGAGTGCTATTAGTGTATCAACTACACCTACAGTTAATTTGCGAAACAATATTTTTGTCAATACTTCGACGGCGGTCGGCGCGGCAGGTTTTACATCTGCCTACCGGCGAAGCACAGCGACGCTGACAAGCTATTCAACCAATTCCAATAACAATCTTTTTTATGCGGGAACGCCGGGTGCGGCAAACTTGATTTTTTATGACGGAACAAATTCCGACCTAACATTGGCGAATTTTAAAGCGCGTGTGACACCGCGCGATGCGGCATCGGTGACGGAAAATCCGCCGTTTTTAAGCACGACCGGTTCGAGCGCACTATTTTTACATATCAGCACGGTCACGCCGACCTTTATCGAAAGCGGCGGCTCGACCATTTCGGGGATTACCGATGACTTCGACGGTAATGTCCGAGCGGGATCGCCCGACATCGGCGCGGACGAATTTACCGGAGTATCGGCAGGCGATTTTGTGCCGCCTTCGATAAATTATACGGCTCTCGGCAATACTTCTTCGACCGCCGACAGGACCCTGGCGACGACGATTACCGATGCGACCGGAATCGGTTCGGGCGCGGGCGCGCCGCTGATCTATTACAGAAAGGGAACATCCGGCGCATTTACATCGGCAATTGCGACGACTATTTCGGGCAGTACATATACTTTTACGATAAACAACGCGGCAATCGGCGGAGTTACGGCAAACGACATAATTCAATACTACGTCGCGGCGCAGGATACGGCTTCACCTGTTAATGTTGCCACTAATCCGGCAGGAGGTTCGGGAACGAATCCGCCGGGAAGCACCGCTCCGGCATCGTTCAGTTCATATACGATTCTTCCGGTTATCAATTCATTCCCGTATTCGCAAGATTTTGAAGCGAACAACGGCGGATGGTCAGCCGGTCTAACCGCCGGAACGACATCTGACTGGGAATACGGAACATTTGCAAAAACAACAATTCCGGGACCGTTTAGTGGAACTAAAGCGTGGGTTACAAAGTTGGTCGGAAATTATTCTCTTAACACAACGTCAACTTTAACCTCACCGGTGATTGATTTTTCGAGTGTGACCGGCAGACCAACATTTACATTTCGCAATAACTTTGACCAAAGTGCCGATGTGGGCTTTGATGCGGGTATTTTGGAATATTCGATTGATGGCGGCACGACCTGGATCAAAGTTGATGCAACACTTGGAACCGGCGGAACATTTAACACAACTGATTCGACGAATTGGTATAACAACAGCAGTACTAACGGTTCAGGCACAGGTGTTACACAGCCGAAATGGTCGGGTAACAGCAATTTATATACCGGACATACGAATGGTTGGATATTATCAACGACATTGTTGCCGGCAGCAGTTGTCGGACAATCCGATGTTCGTTTGCGCTTTAGATTCGGATCGGATACAACAGCCGTTGATGAAGGTTGGGCAGTTGATGATGTCAGTATCACGCCGCCCGCGCCGATGACGTATGTTTCGAGTACGACGACGCAGGCAGTAGGCGCAGTTGCCCTGAATTCGACTAATCAGCGGGTTATCGGAATTCAGGTGGTCACAACCGGCACGACGAATCCGATCAGCGCGACGAGTTTTGCGCTTAATACGAACGGCACGACCAATGTTGCGGACATCAGCAACGCGAAGCTGTTTTACACGGGAACGAGTTCGATTTTTGCCGCGACAACTCAGTTCGGTGCGACCGTTCCGAGTCCTTCGGGCAGTTACAGTATTACCGGAACTCAGGTTTTATCGAGCGGCACGAATTATTTCTGGCTGACCTACGACATTCCGAATACGGCAACGGTCGGCAATGTCGTGGATGCGGAAAATACTTCGATCACGGTTAATTCCGTGGTTCAAACACCGACGATCACCGCACCGGCGGGCAACAATCCGATTCAGGCGATAGTGACGATTCCGGCGGGAAATCCGAGCAATGGAACGTCACGCAAACCGTTGGGCGCGTTCTTCGGTTTTGAAAGGTCGGCGGCGATTTATACGGCGGCTGAATTGGGATTAACGGGCGGAAGCACGATCAATACGATTGGCTGGTATTTGGACGGCACGACCGGAACGGTTGTCAATTCGCCGACCAAAGTTTATATGAAAACCACGACGGCTTCCACTTTCCCGGCGGCGACAACCGTCAGCACGGAAGTATCGGGCGCGACGCTGGTTTATGACGCGACGACGACTTTAACATTTACGGCGGGAAGTTATATGACTCTCAATCTGACTACGCCGTTCATCTATTCGGGCGATAATCTCGAAATTATCGTTGAAACGAATTTTGGCGGCGCGGGCGGCGACGGCAGCGGCACTGCCAAACAATTCCGTTATTCGACCGTTGCGAGTTCTCATCAGACGTGGGATCAGGACACGACTGCTCCGACCGGAACGGGAACGATTGTCAGCACTCGTCCGAATATTCAGTTTAACTATTCGCCTCCGGCTTCGGCTCCGGCGGGAACTGTGCAGTTTAGTTCGGCGACTTATTCGGTTGGCGAAGGCGGCACGATGGCGACTTTGACCGTTACGCGAACGGGCGGAAGCAACGGCGCGGTCACGGTGAATTACGCGCTCGCGGGCGGCACGGCGACGGGCGGCGGAACGTGCGGCGGCGCGGTTGATTATGTCAATACGGGCGGTTCGGTAACTTTTGGCAACGGCGACATGATGGATAAAACATTTGATGTGCCGATTTGCGATGACGCATTGTTTGAAACGCCGAACGAAACATTTAATGCGACCCTTTCGATTGGTTCGGGCGGCGCGACGCTCGGCACGCCGAATCCGGCGGCGGTTACAATTACCGAAAACGACGCGCAACCGTCAATTCAATTCAGTTCTTCGACGGCTCCGGTCGGCGAAGGCGGCGGCACGGTTTCGCTTCAGGTAACGCGGACGGGCGCACTCGGAAACGCGGTTTCGGCGAGCTACGGTCTCGGCGGCGGCACGGCGACGGGCGGCGGAACTTGCGCGGCGGGCGTAGATTATAACAACACGGGCGGCACGGTTTCGTTTGCAAGCGGCGAAACGACGATGAATATTGTCGTGCCGATTTGCGACGACAGCATTTATGAAACGCCGGATGAAACCTTTGTCGCAACACTTTCGATGCCGACGGGCGGTGCGACGCTCGGACAAGCGACGAACACCGTGACGATTACCGAAAACGACGCGCAGCCGACATTTGTCTTTAGCGCGGCGACCTATTCGGTAAGTGAAGGCGTTGGCACGGCATCATTTACCGTGACGCGAAGCGGAGCGTTGGGCGGCACGGATACGGTCGTCGCGGCAACGGTCGCGGGCGGCACGGCGACGGGCGGCGGCAGTTGTGCGGCGGGCATTGATTACATCACCGCTTCACCAACGCTGACGTTTAACCCGACGGAAACGACCAAGACTTTGGATGTTACATTCTGTCAGGATGCGCTTTACGAAACACCCAACGAAACGGTCAATATCGCTTTGTCGAATCCGTTGCCGAACGGAACTCTCGGAACGCCGAACTCTGCCGTTGTAACAATCAACGAAGACGACACCGCGCCGAGTTTGCAGTTCAGTTCGATGACCTATTCAAATTCGGATGATCTGACGGCAAACGTCGGCAAAGCCGATGAATTCGCGCCGAGCCTGGCGACGATTACGGTTACGCGCACGGGAGCTACTGAAAACGCGGTTTCCGTCAATTTTGCGACGGTCGCGGGCGGCTCGGCAACGGGCGGCGCATTATGTGCGGCTGGTTCGGGAATTGATTACGTTTCGACTAATGGTACGTTAAACTTTGCTTCGGGCGTTACGATGCAAACATTCAATATTACGGTTTGCACCGACGCGCTGTTTGAAGGCGATGAAACGGTCAATCTGGCGTTGACGAGTCCGACTGTTCCGGCAATTCTCGGAACTCCGAACACGGCAGTTTTGACGATTGTTGATAACGAAACGATTCCGACATTGCAGTTCTCGTCACCGACCTATTCGAATTCCGACGATATTGCGAAATTCGGCGTGACAACCGATGAACTTGCTCCGAGTGTGGCGACGATTACCGTTACGCGCACGGGTGCGACGGATAACGCGGTTTCCGTCCAATTTGCAACGATGGGCGGCTCGGCAACGGGCGACGTAGCTTGCACGACCGGAATTGATTACATAACAACGAGCGGAACATTGAACTTTGTGGCGGGCGACAATTCCGAAACATTCAACGTCACGGTTTGTACCGACGCGCTGTTTGAAGGTAACGAAACGGTCAATCTCGTTTTGAGCAATCCATTGCCGTCAATGCAGGCGACGCTCGGAATGCCGAATTCGGCGGTTCTGACGATTATTGACAATGACGCACAGCCTTCATTGCAGTTCAGTTCGCCGACTTATTCAGTTGGCGAAGCGGGACTGACGGCGACGATCATCGTGACGCGCACCGGCGCGGCGGACAACGCGGTTTCGGTCAGTTATGCGACAGTCGCGGGCGGCACGGCAACAGGCGGTGCGGTGTGCGGCGGTGCGGTTGATTATCAGAACACGAGCGGAACTCTGAGTTTCGTCGCCGGTGATTTGAGCGAAACTTTCACCGTTCCTATTTGCGACGATACGACGGCGGAATCAACCGAGACAGTTAATCTCGCGCTGACTTCGCCTGTGGGCGCGGTTTTGGGAACGCAAAACACGGCGGTTCTGAGTATTCTCGACAACGATACGGCGCCGACTCTGCAATTCAGCGCGGCGAGCGTTTCGGTTTCGGAAGCCACCGCTTCGGTAACTTTGACGGTGACTCGTTCGGGCGCAGCCGGCAATGCCGTAACGGTTGATTACGCAACCGGCGGCGGGACGGCAACAGCGGGAGCTTGCGCTCCGGGCGTTGATTATGTGGCGACGAGCGGCACTTTGAATTTCGCTTCGGGCGAAACATCGAAGATGTTCAACGTGCCGATCTGTAACGATTCGGTTTATGAACTTAATCAAACATTCGACGCGACGCTGACTAATGCAACGGGCGGCGCAACTATCGGAACTCCTTCGGTCGAAACAGTTACGATCAACAACGACGATGCCGCGCCGACCGTGACGATCAACGACATTTCGCAGGCGGAAGGCAATTCCGCCACGACGAACTTCCAAACCACAGTCACGGTCAGCGGACCTTCCGAAGTATCGGGCGGCTTCAACTTCCAGACTGCCGACGGAACGGCGACCGCTCCTTCAGATTACACGGCAATCGCTCCGACCGCTGTCGTTATTCCGGCGAACGTCAATCGGACGACCGCCGTCTTGAACGGCTCGATAGTTCTGGTCAACGGCGATACAACCGTTGAACCGGATGAAACATTCTTCCTGAACGGTTCGATCTGCACGGATTGTTCGTTCGCAGACAATCAGGGCGTGGCGACGATCCAGAACGACGACACGAGCGTTCAATTCGCTCAACCGTTTTATACGGTTAGTGAAGGTGCCGGCAGCATAGTGCTGACCGTAACGCGTGCCGGTAGCCCGACCGGTGCAATTGGCGTGAATTATGTGTTCGCGGGCGGCAGCGCGAGCGGTGCTGGTTCATGCGCCCCCGGCATTGATTATGCGGCGGTCTCCGGCACTTTGAACTGGGCGAACGGCGATTCGGCATCGAAGACCATCAATGTTTCAATTTGTGATGATGCATTACTTGAAGGCAACGAAAATTTCCTTACATTCCTGAATACTCCGACCGGCGGAGCGACCATCGGGACCCAATCTTCGACGGATACCACGATTACCGATAACGATTCGGATACGACTGCGCCGACGATTTCTTACACGCCGATTCCGAACAATTCGTTCAACCCGACGTTGGTCGTGACGGCAACCGATAACGTCGGCGTGACGGGTGTGACCATCTTCTACAGTTTCAATGGCGGAGCATTTACACCCGCCGCGTGCTCGTTCTCAACCGGCTCTCCGACGAACGGCACCTGGAACTGTCTGATCGCGGGAATGCCGACTCCGGCTTCGGTCGCCTACTATGTGACCGCGACGGACGGCACGAACACGACCGCCAATCCGACGACAGGCGCAACGGCACCTAATCTGTTTACGTTTGCCAACGCAACCATTCCGGCTGGCACATATACCATTGCTAACCTGAGCGGTAGCACCACGCTTGCCGGAAACATCGTTGTCAACCAAAGTCTGACGCTCAACGGCATCGTCAACACGGGCGCGAACAAAATCACGCTCGGTTGCGGCGCAACGGTCACGGGCGGCGGTGAAGGCAGCTACGTCGTCGGCAGACTCGAACGTTTCTTCTGCGGAGTAGAAACTTTCACGTTCAATGTCGGCGCACCGTTTGAACTTCCGCCGACGGCACATGAAGGAACACGACTTGCACCCGAAGGCGTAAGCAATTACTCGCCGCTGACGGTCACGATCACCGGCGGTGATGTTAATTCGAGCCTGACTGTTAACGCGACCGATGCGTTTCTGCCGGGAAGTATGACTTCGAGTTCGGCTTCGCGGTATTGGACAATCACGGAAAACGGCAATTTGACGGCTGATCTGGCGCTTACCTATCGCAACGAAGATGTCAACGGCGATGAAAGCACCTACAAGGTTCTCAGACGTGCGGGCGGAGTGACGACACAATCAATCAGCAGTACGAATAATCCGGCAACCAATACCGCGACGATTTTGGGTGTCACCAATTTCTCGGATTGGGCGGTTGGAAACTTGATTCCGACGGCGGCAAATGCTTCGCTGGGCGGACGTGTTGTGACGGCAAGCGGTCAGGGCATCCGAAATGCGACGGTCGTTATCACGGGCGGCGGCTTAACCGCACCGCGTTATGCAACGACGGGAACATTCGGTTATTACCTGTTCGACGGTTTGCCGGTCGGCGAAAGCTATGTCGTGACGGTCGTTTCGAAGCGATACACCTTCCCGACACCGAGCATCGTCGTCAATTTACAGGAAAACATTGCCGACATTAATTTTGAGGCGGAGAATAGGTAATTATTTTTTCGGTCTCCTCTTGAAGGGAAAAGGTGCAAGCCTTTTCCCTTTTTTTATGCGATAATTTCCCAAATAACTGCTGAAATTTCAAAAGAAATGTCTATTTACGAACAATTTAAGCCGATAGATTTGGAAAAAATCAACACCTACGAACTCGCCTCGCGTCCGAGCAAAGTGACGGTCAATGATTTTGCCGTGCCGATTGGCGAAAACGATTCGCTCAAAACTTTTCTCGAAAATCTGCCCGATATTTTAGCCGTCAAACATTTACGCGAAATTGCCGCGCAGATTCGCCGCGCAAGAGAATTGGGCAAACCCGTCATTTGGGGCATCGGCGGACACGTCGTCAAAACGGGACTTACGCCGATTTTGATTGATTTGATGAAGCGCGGTTTTGTTTCGGCAATCGCCTCGAACGGTTCGGTTCTCGTTCACGATACCGAAATTGCGCTCGTCGGTTTTACCTCGGAAGACGTTGACGCGACTTTGGGCAAAGGCGATTTCGGCGCGGCGCGGGAAACGGGCGAGATTTTAAACGCGGCGGCAAAAAGCGGCGCGAATGACGGAATCGGACTCGGCGAAGCGATGGGCAGGGAAGTTTCCCGAAAAAATCCGCCGAACGCCGATAAATCTTTGCTTTGCCAAACATACAAATACAAAATTCCGTTCACCGCGCATCTTTCAATCGGCGCGGACATCGGACATTTTCACAGCAGCTGCGACGGCGCGGCTCTCGGCGCAACTTCGCACACGGATTTTAAGTTGTTTTGTTCAATTGTCAGAGAATTAAACGGCGGCGGAGTTTATTTAAATCTCGGTTCAGCCGTGACAATGCCCGAAATTTTTCTGAAAGCCGTCACGGTCGTGCGGAATTTGGGTTTTCCGCTCGAAGATTTTACGACCGCGAATTTCGATTTTATCCAGCATTATCGCCCGCTCACGAACGTCGTCCGCCGTCCGACCGCGAACGGCGCGGGACGCGGATTTTCGATTACGGGACATCACGAAATTATGATTCCGCTCCTCGCCGCGCAGATTTTATGTTAGTTGCAAGTTCTAGAGCGGTTATGGAATCAATCTACGGGTTTGCGCGATCTGTCAGAACCGCCTGCGGTAGCGGGCGGGTCAAGCATCGGCAAAGTGGTTTTTGATTAAAAGGGAAACCCGCCCGCTACCGCAGGCGGTTCTGACCCGTAGATGCAAAATTGAACCGCTCCAAGTTCCAGGTTCCAAGTTAAAAAGACGAATCCAACTTGGAACTTGGAACTTGAAACTTGGAACTTGGAACTAGCTTTTCAACCCGAAAAACTTTCTGATCGAATCGAACATTCCCGATTTGCCGGCTTGCGGATCGGTCGTGTGCTGGGCATTGAGTTGGTTCAGAGAAGCGCGGCGTTCTTCGATGATGTCGCCGAATCTTTCGACCAGTTCGGGATTGGCTTCGAGAATCGGTTTCAGACAAGTATGATTTATTTCCAGAACTTCGGTTTCTTCCGTCGCAACTACCGTTGCCGTGCGCGGTTCGCCCGTGAAAAGACCCATTTCGCCGAAAAATTCGCCTTCGCTCAAGTTTCGTAAAACTTTGATTTTGCCGTCTTCGTTGATTTGCACCTTAACCGCGCCGCGATGAATGATGAACATTGATTTGCCGTCTTGACCGCGCCGGACGATTTTTTCACCCGTCGAGAAAATTTTCGCTTCGACGGTTTCGGCAATTTGTTGTGTTTCTTCATCCGTCAGCGGCGCAAACAGCGGAACATCGCTCAAACGGTCGAAAATCTCGTTGACCGATTCGGCAAAATCCGGCTCAAGTCCCTGTTTTTCAACATAAAGCGTTCGTGTCGGGAATGCGAAATGAATATTTTCGCGCTGAAAGGCATACCAGACGCGCTGGCGAATGAGCGCGTCCGTGTCGTTGTATTTCGCGTAATCTTCGAGCCAGTATTTAATTTCAAAGTCAATTCCGTTGTCGCCCAAGTTTCGAACGCGGACAATCGGACGGATTTTCGGCGAAACATTTTCGACCTGCCGGACAACTTCGCGGATCAGGTGAATCGTTCTCGCGGGCGAAGTCGAATAGATCGTGTTAAAGAAAACGAGCCGCGCATTGAGATTGTCTTTCGGCGCGACTTCGATAAATTCCTTGCCGAGAACCGCGTTGCTGAGAAGCACGATTTTGTTCTGAAACGTGCGGATTTTCACGCCGCGCCACGAAACCTGTTCGACCACGCCCGTCCAGCGGTTGTTTTGAATATTGATGACATCGCCGATTTGAAACGGCTGGTCGGCTTGCAAAGCGATGCCCGCGAACAGATTTCCGAGCGTGTCCTGCAAAGCGAGACCGACGACGATTCCCAAAATCGTCGAACCCGTAAAGAGCGGCGCGAGCTGAACGGTCGGATATTGCGATTGAAAAATGATAAAGAACGCGACGATGCAGACGACGATTGATAAAACAGTTTTGAGCAGCGAGGAAATTTCGTTTTGCGAAGAATTGCGGAGCGCGAGATGAAAGATTAAATAATTGACATAGCGCACAAAAATTATGACAATCGCCATCCATAAAATGATTTTTATGATATGCGCCAGATTAAATACCAAACCTCTGATTGTGTCGGCAACCTGCGAAGGCATCGCGCCTGAAGTGCTGAACATCGGGATTTTACCCAGATAATTTTCGATGTCGGCATCGGACGGAATAATAATCAAAACAAGCGTGATTATCGCCGTTGAGAGAAGCAGGAAAACAGTTCTTTTTCGCAAATCGGAAATTAACATATTTTTATTGAATTGAAGATTCAAAATTTAAGATTCAAGATTATTTTATTTTAATCTTGAATCTTGAATTTTGAATTTTGAGTTCGGCTTAAAACATATCAACAATCGTTTTTCCAATCAACAACAGCGAAAGGGTTGATAAAATTATTGTCATAAACCAGGCGAAAATTTTGAAAAAGAAACCGTTTGCGTATTCGCCCATAATTTCTTTGTTCGATGAAAGCGAAACGATGGCAATCAGCAAAACAGGCAGTAAAATGCCGTTGATGGTTTGCGTGAAAAGCAGAAGTTTGATTTGCGGGATATTCGGAATCAAAGCGACAATCAAGCCGATAATGATCAAAGCCGTAAAAATGCCGAGAAAAATCGGGGCTTCACGAAACGAACGCGACAAGCCTTTTTCAAATCCCAAGGCTTCGCTGACCGAATAAGCGGTCGCCAAAGGCAAAACGCCCATCGCCAGCATCGCCGCGCCGAAAAGTCCGATGCCGAACAGATATTTCGCGTAAACTCCGGCAAACGGTGCGAGCGATTCGGCGGCAGTTGCGGCGGAATCGAGTTCGGTGATGCCGTTTCTATTGAGCGTCGCGGCGGTCGCAATAACGATAAACGCGGCGATCAGACAAGCGAAAACCGTTCCGACAATCGCATCGGCGCGGACAATCGGCAAATCCTCTTCGTCCATTCCTTTTTCGACGACCGACGACTGCACGAAAACCTGCATAAACGGCGTAATCGTCGTGCCGATCAAAGCCATCATCGTAAAAAGATAAGGCGTATCGAACTGAAAACTAGGTTTGACGAATTCGGTGGCGACCTCCGACCAGACGGGTTTTGCCAGAAAAGCCGAAATTATATAGCCGAAAAAGACGAGCGACATTGCCAGAAAAACCCGCTCGACCCGCTTTTGCGAACCTTTCACGACGAGCCACCAAATCAGCAAAGCCGTCAACGGAACGGTAAAATAGCGCGGAATTCCGAAAAGCTCCGAAGCCTGCGCGATACCGACGAATTCGGCGATGATGATTCCCGTGTTCGCCACCAAAAGCGCGAGCATCACGAGTGCCGTCCAGCGCACGCCGAATTGTTCACGAATCAAATCCGCCAAACCTTTGCCCGTCACCACGCCCATCCGCACGGACATTTCCTGCGCGATGATTAAACACACAGTCATCGGGATAAAAGCCCACAAAAGACTGTAACCGTAGCTTGCGCCGACGGTCGAATAGGTGGCGATTCCGCTCGCATCGTTGCCTGCGTTGGCGGCGATAATTCCGGGACCTAAGACTGCGAGATAAGCAAAAAAGCGGTATTCAGACAGACTGCGACGGATACGCGAGGGAAAGCGCACGAATTTCTGCACAAATTTGGTTGATAAAATTCGCGGAAATGCCATTTCTACTACTGTCGCCGTCTATCATTTTCGTCATTCGAATCAATAAATCTGACCGAAAATTGAATATAACTCGTTTGGCGAAAATAGAAAAGGCAAGAGGAAAAAAATATGAGGTGAGATAAGCTGAGGTTCTTTGCAAAACAAATCCGACAATCCGATTCCCGGCTTGGTGAACTAAAATTATAAGTTCCGAAAATCAACGCAGACGGCTAGATGAAAAAAATTACTAAAGCTAATATACACTTGAGTTTTCGGGTGTCTGATTTTACACTAAATCTTTGATTTACTTGATATTTTTTGAACTTTTCAAATTTATTAAACTAATATGACACATAATCTTTTTAATACACGGCAAACATTCAAAACGGGCGACGGCAAAGACGGAGTTTTTTATTCTTTGCCGCAATTGGAAAAAGAAGGAATCGGCGCGATTTCGCGCTTGCCGGTTTCGATTCGGGTCGTGCTGGAATCGGTTTTGAGAAATTTCGATGACGGCAAAAAAGTGTCGGAAGCAAACATCCGCGCACTGGCGGGTTGGGTCGCCGGCGATGAGCGCACGGAAGAAATTCCGTTCACGGTCGCCCGCGTTATTTTGCAGGATTTTACGGGCGTTCCGTTGCTCGTAGATTTGGCGGCGATGCGTTCGGCAGTTCAAAAACTCGGCAAAGATGTCGGCGTGATCGAGCCGCTCGTGCCGGTTGATTTGGTGATTGACCATTCGGTGCAGGTTGATTACGCGGGCAGCGAAACGGCTTATCAGCGCAATATGGAAACCGAATTCAAGCGCAACGAACAACGCTACAAATTCTTAAAATGGGGAACTCAAGCCTTTAACGGTTTCCGCGTCGTGCCGCCCGGAATCGGTATCGTTCACCAGGTAAATTTAGAGTATTTAGCGAAAGGCGTGTTTGAAAAGGACGGCGTTTATTATCCCGATTCACTTGTTGGAACGGATTCGCACACGACGATGATTAACGGACTCGGAATCGTCGGTTGGGGCGTTGGCGGAATCGAAGCCGAAGCCGGAATGCTCGGACAACCCGTTTATTTTCTAACGCCGGATGTCGTCGGCGTGCATCTTTCGGGAAGTTTGCCGCAGGGCGCGACCGCGACAGATTTGGTTTTGCGGATCACGGAAATGCTTCGCAAGGCGGGCGTGGTCGGCAAATTTGTCGAATTCTTCGGCGAAGGCGCAACCGCTTTGACGGCAACCGATAGAGCGACGATTGCGAATATGGCTCCCGAATACGGCGCGACGATGGGCTTTTTCGGGACGGACGAAAAAACGCTCGATTATTTCCGCTCGACCGGACGCGACGAAGCGCAGATCGAAACCATCAAAAATTATTACGAAGCGCAAGGAATGTTCGGAATCCCGCTCGAAGGCGAAGTTGATTATTCGACCGTCTTAAATCTCGATTTGGAAACGATTACGCCTGCCGTTGCCGGACCGAAACGTCCGCAAGACCGCATCGAACTTTCGGCTTTGGACGACCGATTTATCGAATTATTCGGACAAAGCGTCGCGGACGGCGGTTACGGAAAAAACAAGGAAGATTTGGAAAAACGCTTTATGGTGACGATGGGCGTGAGTCATCCGCACAGTTCCGAAGGCGGCGGCGAGCAGTCAACGAAATCAATTCCGCTTCCGGTTTTGGGCGAAGTCAGCCAGATAAACACGAACATCACGACCGAAGTCGAAATGATGAATAATCGTCCGACACCCGACCGCGTCGAAGATTTGAACGACGAAGTCGAGGCGCAAACAACATCCGTCGGCAACGGCGATGTTTTAATCGCGGCGATAACATCCTGCACGAACACATCGAATCCGGCGGTCATGATTGCCGCCGGAATCGTCGCCAAAAAAGCCGTCGAAAAAGGCCTGAAAGTTCCGAATTATGTGAAAACTTCGCTTGCGCCGGGTTCAAGGGTTGTCACGGAATATTTGAACAAAACGGGTTTGCAGGAATATCTCGACAAAATCGGTTTTAATCTCGTCGGTTACGGCTGCACGACTTGTATCGGAAATTCGGGACCGCTCGATCCGGGCATCGAAGAAGCGGTTGTCGAAAACGATTTGATTGTCGCGTCGGTGCTTTCGGGCAACCGTAATTTCGAGGCGCGTGTTCATCAAAACATCAAGGCGAATTTCCTGATGTCGCCGCCGCTCGTCGTCGCATACGCGCTTGCGGGAACGGTTCTCAAAGACGTTTATCTGCATCCGATCGGGCAAGACACGGACGGCAACGACGTGTTTTTGAAAGACATCTGGGCTTCACTCGATGAAGTCAAGGAACAATTGCAAGCCGCGTTTGACCCCGAAACTTATAAAAGGCTTTACACGGAATTTGCCGAACAAAATCCGCTCTGGAACGATATTCCGTCTTCGACGGGCGCGGTTTATGAATGGGACGCGGATTCGACTTATATCCAAGAGCCGCCGTTTTTTGAAGATTTTTCGATGGAAACAGGGAAGTTTTCGGACGTGAAAGGCGCACGTGCGTTGGCAATCTTCGGCGATTCGGTCACGACCGACCATATTTCGCCTGCCGGAGCGATCAAACCGAGTTCGCCTGCCGGACTTTATCTGCAATCGTTGGGCGTTCCGGTCGAGAATTTCAACTCTTACGGTTCGCGGCGCGGAAATGACCGTGTGATGCTTCGCGGAACATTTGCGAATGTCCGCATCAAAAATCTGTTGGTCGCGCCCGTCGAAGGCGGTTTCACGAAACATCAGCCCGACGGCGAGGACACGACGATTTACGATGCGGCGATGAAATATCGTGAAGAAGGCACGCCGACGATTATTTTCGGCGGTCAGGAATACGGCACGGGAAGCTCACGCGATTGGGCGGCGAAAGGCACGCGTTTGATGGGCGTGAGTGCCGTCATCACGCAATCGTTCGAGCGCATTCACCGTTCAAATCTCGTCGGAATGGGCGTTTTGCCGTTGCAGTTCAAAGACGGACAAAACGCGCAGAGTTTGAATCTCGACGGCACGGAAACATTCGATTTAACAGGTCTTGAAGCGGGCGATGTCAAACCGCGCCAAGATGTTACTTTGAAAATTACCCGCGCCGACGGTTCAAGCGAAGATGTTTCATTAATGCTTCGGATTGACACGCCGATCGAGGTCGAATACTACAAAGCGGGCGGAATTCTGCCGTATGTTTTGCGGCAATTGCTGAATCAATAATTTTGGATTCAAAAACCAATGCCCGAAGCCTAAAAACTTTGGGCATTTAGCTTTTTGTGTGGTAATTTAAGTTTATGCAAACCGTTACATTAGAAATACCGGATACGATTCAAGTTGAAAAGAGCGAAATTATGAGGCTTTTGGCGGCAAAATTTTATGAACAAGGCAAATTATCACTCGGACAATCCGCCGAATTTGCCGGAATGACCAAGCGGGCGTTTA
Organism: Acidobacteriota bacterium; assembly: GCA_031412675.1. GTDB lineage: Bacteria > Acidobacteriota > Blastocatellia > Pyrinomonadales > Pyrinomonadaceae > JAFDVJ01. The sequence goes on from JANODL010000111.1 coordinate 24,101, forward strand.
TCGAAACATTAGGCAGTTATGGAGTGTCGGTTTTTAATTATTCGGCGGACGAATTAGCAAAAGATGTCCGAAACGCTTAAAACAATAATTTCAGATGCGAGTTGCTTTATCGTTCTTCAAAACATCGGCGAACTTGATTTGTTACGCAAAGTTTATGGTGAAGTTCTGACAACTGAAATTGTTGTGGGAGAATTTGGCGAAGATTTACCCGAATGGGTGAAAGTCGAAGCACCAAAAGATAAAATCAATCAAACCTTGCTTGAACTTCAAGTTGATAAAGGCGAAGCAAGCGCGATTGCGTTAGTTCTTGAAACAAAAGACGCAACCATTATTTTAGACGACCAAAAAGCCAGAAGAGTCGCCGAAAGATTGTCTTTGGAAGTTACCGGAACGCTCGGCGTAATTATTAAGGCAAAGAAAAAAGGTATAATTTCTGCAATTAAACCTTTTTTGGAGAAGTTATCGGCAACAAATTTTCGTTTAACTAAAGCAATCGAAGAAGAAGCCCTAAAACAGGCAAATGAGTGTAAATAAAATGCCGTAATGAAAATCAGGAAAAATCTCACCGCCCGACAAAATTACACTTTGGAAGAATATGCCGAACTCGAAAAATCTTCGGAAGAAAAGTTTGAGTATTACGACGGACATATTAGGTGTATGGCAGGAGCCGGTAAAACTCACGAAAGAATCGTGGGAAATATGATTACTGCTCTCAATATTGCTTTGCGCGGACGCGGTTGCGGCGTTTACTCTTCAAATTTGAAGGTCAAAGTTCCGGCTTATCCGCCATATCGCTATCCCGACGTAACGGCTCTTTGCGGTGAAGAGATTTTTGAAAAATTACTTGGTTTGGACGTTTTAGTTAATCCGTCCTTAATCGTTGAGGTTTTGTCCGATTCGACCAAATCTTTTGACATCGGCGATAAATTTACATATTACAAATCAATCGAGAGTTTTACCGAATATCTTTTGATTGACCAGGACAAACCGCACATTGTTCTTTACACCAAACAAAGCGCGGACGCTTGGCTGCATCGGGAATTTAACTCTTTGGATGATAAATTTTATCTTCCTTCTTTAGACTGCGAAATTTCGGTTGCCGACATTTACGAAAATGTCGAGTTCAAAGCTGTTGAATTGCCGAAATATCCATTTGAAACTGATTTCCGCTAATGATTACGACCATCGCATTTGACGCAGACGATACGCTCTGGCACACGGAGCGCATTTTTATTTCGACCAAGGAACGATACGCCGCACTGCTGGCGGATTATCACGATTACAATTTTATCGAACGGTATTTGGACGCGACCGAAACGAAAAACATCCAGCATTTCGGCTACGGCATTAAAGGCTTTACGCTTTCGATGATCGAAACCGCTTGCGAATTGACCGAAGGACGCATCACGGGCGATAAGATCAAACAGATTATCGGGCTTGCCAAAGAGATGCTCGCCGCGCCGATTGAGGTGCTTGAAGGCGTTCGTGAAACAATCGAGGAATTATCAAAAAAATACCGCCTGATGGTCATTACCAAAGGCGATTTGCTTGACCAAGAAACAAAACTGGCGCGTTCGGGTTTGGGCGATTACTTCGACGGTTTCGAGATTGTCCCGCGCAAGGACGCGAAAATCTATAAATACGTGATGCGCCGTCACGCGCTTCGGGCGGAAGAGTTTTTGATGGTCGGCAATTCTCTGAAATCCGACATTCTGCCTGTTCTCGAAGCCGGCGCACGAGCCGTTTTCGTGCCATATGAAACCGAATGGTTTCACGAAAAGGTCACGGACGAAGAACTCGAAGGCAAAAACTTCGGACGCATCGAAACAATGCGCGAGCTTCCCAAGTGGTTGACGGAAACCCGCGCGTAAGCAACGGGTAAAGAACTGCCGCATTTAACACCCTTACTAACGTGCGGGTTTCTGCATTTAAAGACAAAGAGGTCAGACGAAATAAATCGTCTGACCTCTAAAACTTTTATAGAAGATTTTCTACCGCTAGGTAGAAATTCCGTGCGCTGTCGCCGGAATGGTCGGACGCGCATCCAATTCAACAAATCTCACGGGAACAGCCCCATTGATCTTCACTTTTTCCTTATACATTTCGTACCATTTTTCGCAAATCGCGCAATGATAGAACTTTTCAAATTCTTCGCCCGTAAAATCCAAAACGAGTTCATTTTCACAGTGCCAACATCTCATAGATTACTCTCTCCTTTTTTCTTAGTTTGGAAATCCAGTTTAGCACACTTCACCGCCGATTGCCAACATTTTTTTTAACCGATTTTCGGAGCGCGGACGGCTTGTCCGCCTGAGCGCATTAGCGCGAATAAATCCGTTTCAAGTAAAATCGCACCGGAGTGAAACTTTTTACGCCGCTTTGCGTCGTGGCGCGAGGAAGTGTCCGCGCTCCGGCTTTTAGTTTTTGGAAACATTTTGAAATTTTATGACGTAAGAATTGCGACTCAATCAGTCAATTCATACAACGAGGCACTTATTTAATGTTAAAAGCAATCGAATTATCGAAAACTTATAAAAGCGGCAACGACGAGTATCGGGCGTTAAGCAATGTGACGGTCGGGATTGCCGCAGACGATTGTCTGGCGATTATCGGAAAATCGGGGAGCGGGAAATCTACTCTGATGCATCTGCTTGCCTGTCTCGATTCGCCGTCGGGCGGGAAGATTACCTTTAACGGCGAAGACATCACGACGTTTTCGCAAGGGCGTTTGAACCGTTTCCGCAACGAAACTTTCGGGTTTATCTTTCAGCAGTTTTTCCTGAACGGGCGTGATTCCGTGCTTGAAAACGTCATTTTGCCACTCAAGATTCGCGGTCTTTCGGCTTCTGCCAGACGTGCAAAAGGAATGGAATATTTGCGTGCCGTCGGGCTTGAAGACAAAGCGCGCAAACAGGCAAAAGACCTTTCGGGCGGCGAAAAACAGCGCGTCTGCATTGCGCGGGCGTTGGCAAGCGAACCGAAAGTCATCTTTGCCGACGAACCGACCGGAAATCTCGATTCGGTGACCGGCGCAATGGTCGAAGACACGCTTTTCCGCCTCAACCGCGAACACGGCATCGCCGTCGTTATCGTGACACACGACGAAGAACTCGCCGCCAAATGCAAGCGGATGATTGAATTAAAGGACGGAGAAATAATCGCGGAGCGATAATTTATATTCCAAATTCCAGATTCCAAATTTCAAATTAAGAAATCTTTTTTTGATTACATAAATCTGGAATCCGGAATTTGGAATCTGGAATCTGGAATCTGGAATCTGGAATTTAAGAGAAAATTTATGAAATTAACAGACTTAATCATCACCGCGAACCGCAATCTTTTCCGCAATAAGTTGAGAACTTTGCTGACCGTGATGGCGATTTTTGTCGGCGCGTTCACCTTGACGCTGACCAATGGTTTGGGCGACGGTTTGAAAGATTACATCGAAAAACAGGTCAAGAATTTTGAAGGCAACGACATTTTGTTCGTTCAGCGAAAATTCGAGATGCCGGAGGACAAGGAAGAAGGCGAAGTTGTCGAATATGTCGAACAAACGGAAGAAGAAGCACGGCTCGACCCGAACACGATTGTCGTGACACCCGACCAAATCGAAAAGCTCGCCAAAGATTTTCCCGAAGTCAAAAACTTTTCGCCCAACTACAACATACAGACCGAATATATTTCGCTCGACGGCGAAAGAAAATATAAAAATCAGGTCAACGCACTCGGGCGCGGAGTCATTCAGAAAATCGAAGCGGGCGAACAAATCAGCGGCGATAATCAAATCATTCTGCAATACGGCATCGCCAAAGCGATCAATCCCGACTTTAAGAACTTGATCGGCAGGGAATTGACGCTCGGTTACAAAGCGGGAAATCCGGCGACGATGCAAACCAAGAAGTTAAAAATTGTCGGCATAGCGACCAAAGGCTTGATGACCTCGATGTTTTCGGCGGTTGACCCGAATACCGAAAAGGAAATCTACGACGCACAGCAGAAAGACTCGCCGAACTACAACAAACTGTTTAATTTTTCGTTCCAATTGAACACGACCGACCCGAAAAAGATTGAGGAAATAAAACGCCGTTTGGACGAAAAAGGCTTTACGGCTGACACGTTTGCCGACAGAAGCAAACGAACCTACGATGCCATCGGGATTTTTCAAATCGGGTTGAATCTTTTCGCGTTTATCGCCCTGCTCGCGGCTTCGTTCGGGATTATCAATACTTTGGTCATCGCCGTGATGGAACGGACGAAGGAAATCGGTCTGCAAAAAGCTCTCGGAATGGGACGCGGAAAAGTTTTCTTTCTCTTTTCGCTCGAATCCGTGCTGATCGGTTTTTGGGGTGCTTTCTTAGGCATCGGCGGCGCGATTATTCTCGGAAGTCTCGGAAATGCGTGGGCTTCAAAGTATTTTACCGAATCGTTCGAGGGGTTTAATCTGGTCGCCTTCAAACCGCTTTCGCTGTTCTTGATAATGCTGCTGATCTGCCTCATTGCGTTTATTGCGGGAGTTTTACCCGCGTTTCGGGCAAGCCGCCTGAACCCGATTGAGGCTTTGCGTTACGAATAAAATCTTAAGTCAGTACCGTCTGCAGATTTTTGAAGGATGAAGGATGATGGATGAATTAAACAATCAGTCTTATTCATTCCTCATCACTAAGGAAGAAAAGAGCCTTTTCCATTGCGTCCGATTCGCATACTGACGAGCCAATCGAGCCAGCGGTATTTTAAGGCTTTCGGGTTGAGATATTCGGTGATGCCGATTGATTTGCGCGGTTTGCCGTCGCGCAGAGTGAGCGTCATTTCCGACAAAAAACGCAGGTAAAAGAAGCTCGAATCAATGATTTTCGTTTGTTTGACGCGCAGACGCATATTGTCTTCAGTCGTAAAAGTCAGACGCTGCGGATAACGGATACCGAAAACGTCGCGGGAAAATTGCTGTTCGTCGTATTCAGCGTCACGGTCGCGCAGTTCGCCGTTGCGGATGGTAAAAAGTTTGGTCGTGCCGTCGCTCGCGCCGAATTCTTTGTAACGATAAAAAACGGCGGAAGCATCGTTAAAATGCGCTCTGCCCCATTGCCAATCGCGGACGGTTTCGGGCAGCCAGCGGTTGTCGTAATTATGGTCGTGATAACCCGTTCCGCGAAATTGGACGGCGTTTAATTCCTTGCCTTGTTCATTTATGACATTGATTTTGCCCGAAACATCTGCCCGCGAAACGGCTAAATTCCAAACGTGCGCGTCGTTTGAATTGATCTTCGCAAGGGGCGAAAAATCGCTCTCGATCGCAAGCCATTCAAACTGCGCTTCGAGCGAGCAATTTTTACGCAGTTTCGCTTTGATCGAAACAAAATAACCCGAACCGTATGGCGCGGATTCAAACCGAAAGAAATTCTCGCCGATATTGCACGAAGGCGTGTCTTCTGACGCAGAAAATTCGTCGGCGTTAAATTCATTGATTGCGCGATAGACGGGTTTGCCGTCGTGATAATAAGTGAACGCCACGGCGGGCACATTCGATTCGGAATTCGGGATTGCGGATTGCGGATTTGAAACAAACTGACTTTGGACTTTGGACTTTGGACTTTGGACTGATTTGTTGTAGCGCGGTGAAAAGATAAAATTATCGAGAAAGATAATCACGACCGCATCGCGTCCGTCGTCGCTGAGAGCGTCGAAATACCACCATTCGTAAGCCTTTGAATTCGTCTTCGGCGACCAAACATCCGCCGCAATGCTCGAAGTGAACGAAAACTTTTCACGCAAAGTTTGTGCTGTTGCCGACATCGTCATTTATACCTTTTCGGAAGAAGTTTGTAGAAAGTGCAAGTCAAGCATCGCAAAATTTGAAAAATTTGGCAAACTTTTGCGCCTGAATTGAATCAGTATCATTGAAAAAACAACTCTCCCGTAGTTTTATCAAAAACAGCGAGGGAAAATTTTATGAAAATGAAAACTTATGTGTTTTTAATCGGGCTGATCGTATCGCTCAGCGTGGTTGCCGGAGTGAGCGCGAAACGCCGAAGTATCGCCGACCTTGAAGCCAATCCGTCGAAATACCAGAACAAAACCGTGACAATCACCGGAATTGTGCGCGACTCTGACGGAATCAATATTCCGCTGATCGGCATTAGCGGAGGATGTTATAAAATTGACGACGGAACCGGTTCGATCTGGGTTTGCACCGAAGACGGCGTTCCGACCAAAGGCGCGGAACTCAAAGTCAAAGGCAAACTGCAAACCGGCGCGGTCTATCGGGGGAAAAATTACGGACTTGTGATTATTGAAAAAGATCGTGATTATCGCAAAAAGTAAAATTTAATCATAAATGACAAAACGGGAACGACAAGTTAAAATCTTGTCGTTCCTTTGTTTTAAAGACTGGAGCGCAAGCGGCTCGCTTGCTTAAGTCGTTTGAAAAACGGCTTAAAAACGCTTTTATTTTCTTTAAAGTCGGAGATAAGCAAAGTTTTTAGCGTTGATTAACGCCGGCAAGCGAGCCGCTTGCGCTCCATTCGAAATTATATTTTATGAAAAATTTAATCGAAACCTTTGAAAAGCAGTTTTTAAAACTTCACATTCGTTCGTGCGAATTTATCCGGCTCGTGCCGACCGAAAAACTTTACTGGCAGCCGCGTGAAAAAGACGCGCTTTTTCCTGTCAATTCGTGCGGCGAATATATTTTGCGTTCGGCGGCAGCGGTTGAACAAACTTTCGGCGGCATCACGACACGGCTTTGGGACGATCCGTTTGAATGGACTTTGCCCGAACAGCTTTCGTCGAACGAATTGATTCTGGAATATTTAGCGGAAGTCGAAGCAACCCGCCAAAAAGGCTTCGCGTTTTTTAATACCGATGAAGATTTACGACGCGAAATTCCCGCGCCCGAACGTCTGCGCTCGATTTTTGAGATTCTGCTTGAAACAATCGCCCGCGCCGAACATTTTCAAGGACGGGCATTTGCGGTTTTTCAAGTTTTTTCCGACGAAAAACTTCCGCGTATTACTTAAGTCCGGAGTCCGGAGTCCATAGTCCAAAGTCATAATAAAATAGAACTCCGGAGTCCGGAGTCCGGACTCCGGACTCAATTGCATTACGAACTTTTTCGTGTAAAAATTCGTTAAGGCTTGAGTCCTACGGTTTTTCAGGCTTTGGAGAAAATAAAATGCACTGTCCGCGCTGTGGTCAACAACAGGTTTCGGAAGATATTAAATTTTGTTCGCGTTGCGGATTTCCGCTCGGACTCGTGTCGGAAATCATCGCGCACGACGGTTTTCTTCCGCAATTAGCCGATTTGAACAACAAAGGCAAAAAATGGCTGACGCGTAATTTCGGTTTGAAAATATCGCTGCTCTGGTTTTTGTTGGTCTGTTTTATTTTAGTTCCGCTCGCGGCGATTACGAAAGCCCCGGGCGGAGTCGTCGCGGGCTTAGCGATCATCGGTTTTTGCGGCGCACTGCTTTTAACGGCTTTATCATTTCTTTTTCTGCAAAATGAAAAGAATTATTCGCACGGGCAAAACGAATTGCCAAGCGATAATTACGCGCCGCAATTTTTAGGCGGAAACCAACAACAAAACGCTTTGCCGCCGCAGACGAGCCAGCCTGTTTCGGCTTACGCGCCGCCGCTCGCAGGTTCTTGGAAAGCACCCGACACGGGCGAACTCATTCCGCACAGCGTAACCGAAGGCACAACGAAATTGTTGCGGAAAGACGAATAAAATTTTAAGAGTAGATTATGAGAGTTTATTGTCCGAGATGCGGTCAGGAGCAGATTTCACCCGAGGTCAGATTTTGTTCGCGGTGCGGTTTTTTGATGACCGGACTTACCGAAGTGGTTTTGACGGGCGGGATTCCGCAACAATTAACACCGAGCGGCACGAAACTGCCGACACCGCGTCGGCGCGGTTTGAAACAAGGTGGCGGATGGTTTTTGTTTGGGGTTATAGTCGTGCCGATTTTAGCAATTCTTTCCGAAATTTTGCGGTTCAATGACGATATTGTCGGTCTTGCGGCAGTCATATTTTTTCTCGGCGGAATTGTGCGGATGCTTTACGCGGTGATTTTTGAATCGGGCAATCCGGCGGACAAAACTCTCGAAGAAAATGTTGTCCAAACAGCGCAGAAATTTTTGAATAAAAATCCGCAGGCAAACGCGCTTCCGCCCCAGCAATCAATTCCGGTGGACAATTATGCGCCGCCGCGTCATTCTAGTTGGCGCGACACCAACGATTTACAGCCTTCGAGTGTGACCGACAGCACGACGAAACTTTTGCAGAAAGACGAGCAATAGTGAAAAGTGAAAAGTGTAGGATTTGTTCTTACACTTTTCACTTTTCGTTTTTCACTTTTCACTTAATAACCGATTGCCTCGCCGTCGCTTCTCGAATCAATCGCGCCGAATTTTACGTTTGTTTCTTCTTCAATCGCAATTCCGGTTGCCGACGCGATATTTCCCGGGTTGGCAGAAAATTTTTGTCCGAAACCTTTCATAATCGAGAGCGTATCGGGCGACATTCCGAGCGGTTCGTAGAGAACTTCGTCGGGAAACCATTGCTGATGAATGCGCGGCGCGTCAATCGCTTCCTGAATATTCATATCGTAATCAATCATATTTATCACCGATTGCAAAACCGCCGAGATGATGCGCGGTCCGCCGCGTGCGCCGAGCGCGAACCACGTCGAACCGTCTTTGTTCAAAACGATTGTCGGAGTCATCGAAGAAAGCGGACGCTTTTTCGGCTGAACGGCATTATTTTCACCTTGAATCAGACCGAACATATTTGCCTTTCCCGGACGCGCCGCAAAATCGTCCATTTCGTCGTTTAATAAAACGCCCGTGCCTTTTGCGGTCACGCGTGAGCCGTATAAATCGTTGATTGTATAAGTATTTGAAACCATATTTCCCTCAGCGTCAACGACCGTGAAATGCGTCGTTTCCGTGCCTTCGCTGAAGGTAACTTCGCCCGCCTTGATGTCAGAACTTTTCGAGGCTTGCGTCAGATTGATGGTTTCGGCGCGTTTTTTGGCGTAGTTTTTATCGAGTAATTGCGCGGTCGGAACTTTCGCAAAATCGGGATCGCCCATAAATTCGGCGCGGTCGGCAAAAGCGCGGCGCATCGTTTCGGCGACAAGATGATGTTTTTGCGCCGAATTGTAGCCCATTTTGCGAAGGTCGTAATTTTCGAGCATATTCAAAACTTGGAGCATCACGATTCCGCCCGAACTCGGCGGCGGCATCGTGATAATTTTGTAACCGCGATATGTTCCTTCGAGCGGCGTGCGTTCCTTCGCCTGATAATTTTTTAAATCTTCGAGCGTGATTAAACCTTTGTTGCGTTTCATATCGGCGGCGATAAGTTCGGCGGTTTTTCCCGTGTAAAATTCCTTCGCGCCGAATTTTTGCATTCGTTCGAGCGTTAAGGCGAGTTCAGGCTGTTTCAAAACATCGCCTTCTTCAAACATTTTGCCGCCGTTCAAAAAGATTTTTTTGCTGTCTTCGTATTTTTCGAGCGTGTTTTTATAAGATTTGAAAAGTTCCGCCAGCCGATAACTCAACGTATAACCGTTTTGTGCCAAAAGCCGTGACGGTTCGACCAAATCTTTCCAAAATATTTTCTTTGAGCCGTATTTCTGAAATGCTAAATCAAGTCCGGCGGGCGTTCCCGGAACGCCGGATGCGCGATAACCGACCGTCGAACCGCCTTCGCCGCGAATCAAATTTCCTTCTTTATCAACAAATATGTCGCGGGTTGCCGCGAGCGGAGCCATTTCGCGGTAATCAATCGCCGCCGTTTTTCCGTCCTTAAAGCGAATCAGCATAAATCCGCCGCCGCCAAGGTTTCCGGCTTCGGGATAAACGACGGCTAAGGCAAGCGCGACGGCGATTGCCGCGTCAACGGCATTGCCGCCTTTTTTCAAAACTTCGACCCCGATTTTCGAGGCTAATTCGTGCTGCGAAGCAACCATTCCGCGTTTGGCGCGAACGGGTTCGCGCCACGCGCCGAAAGTTTTTTGCGGCAGCAGGAATAAATTCAGAATAAAAAGGAATAAAACGAAAAAGGCTATTTGTCGGTTAATTTTTTTCATAAACGGAAATTTCAAATAAGAGTTTTCTCTTAACATTACGGAAAAAACGGCAAATTTTCAAAAAATTAAAGCTTTTTTAAAGTTTCGTCATCTTTAATTCTTTATTTGAAGTAAAAAAATCTTGGAATTTATTCAAAAATAGAGTAGATTTGATATTTATTAAGTTCCGTAATTTTAAGTTTTCGATAATTTTGATACCGAAATTGCCCAAATACTTTTCGGAGAGGAGTGCTGGCATTATGAAAAAAATTGTTGCTTTTACCATCGTCATCGTCCTGTGTTTAACGGCAAATCTTCCGGTTTTCTCACAAAAAATCAGAGATGACAGCGTAAAAAAAACCACCGCGCCAACCGATTTGCCGCAGACGGGCGTGAAATTAAGTAGTGCGGAAGCATTTTCCGACGGAAACGGCGTTTATATCGAATGGCAAGCTGAGTATGAAACTCAAAATTTGGGCTTTTTTATTTATCGTGACGGCGCGAAAGGCACGCAACCGGTCAGCCCTTCGATGATTGGCGGCGGTGCGCTGTCTTCGAGCGATAAAGTCGTTTACGGAGGAAGATATTCGTTCTTCGATGCCACCGGCGACTTGACGGCTTCCTACTATATCGAAAGTCTCGGAGCCGACGGGCAAAGGCAAACTTTTGGAAATATTGTTCCGCAATATCTCGCCGATTTAAGGACGGTCGCGGGTTCCACTTCTCAGGAATTGATCAAACGAAAAGAAGAAACAAAGCCGACGATTGAAAATAATCTGTTAAATTTGCCGAAAGATTTGCAAGCCGAAATCGAAGCCAACAGTCTTCCGCCCGACATTATCAGGCAGCGTTGGGTTGCCGCCCAGCCGGGCGTTAAAATCGCCGTCAAACAAGAAGGCGTTTACCGAATTTCGCGTACCGAATTACAGAACGCGGGTTTTGATGTCAATGCCTCGGGCAATCTCTGGCAGCTTTATGCGGACGGCAATGAGCAGTCAATTATCGTCGGCAACAGTGATTCGTATATAGAATTTTACGGAAAGGGAATTGACACACCGGAAAGCGATTCCAAGGTTTATTATTTAATTGTCGGCGCACAGAACGGAAAACGGATCAACACAAACTTGATTCGTCCGCTTTCGGGAAATGTGGCTGGAAAGAGTTATTTTCAATCATTTCTCAGAAAAGATCGGGTGGTTTATATTCAGGCGGATATTCTGAACGGCGATGCCGAAAATTTCTTCGGCGCATTGGCGATTACCGGTTCAGCCGCGCCGCCGCCGCCAATTAAAACTTTTACCTTTAATTTAACGGGTGTTGATTTCAGCATTGCGAAAGCCGAGTTTGAACTCGGCATCCAGGGAATAACTGCTCCGCCGCATGATCTTCGCCCAACACTTAACGGCGAGCCGCTCGACCCGATTACGGGAGCCGGCAAGGTTTTGATGAACGGGTTTTTTCAAATTCCGACCGGCTTTCTGCGTGAAGGAACCAACACTTTGGAACTGCAGGCTTACGGCGGTTCGGGTGATGTCAGCCTGATTGAATCTATAAAGGTTAATTACTTCCGTAAATATGAAGCACTTCAAAACCGGGTTTTATTTTATACTTCAAACTATCGAACGAGCACGGTTTCGGGATTCACCTCGCCGAATATCAGAGTCTTTGACCTGACTTTTCCCGATAGTCCGACACTCATCACAAATTTAGCGATTACCAACGACAACGGAAACTATAGCGTCAAATTACCGCCGAATCGTGGTCGGGCAATGTATGCGGCGGAAGATTCCGGGATTTTAACGGCAAGTGCGGTTTCAATTACGGCAAACATCCCGTCAACGCTTTCAACGACGGCGCATAATGCCCAAATGATCATCGTTTCCTACAAAGACTGGATGACGCAAGCCAATGATTGGGCAAATTATCGCCGCAGTCAGGGATTGACGGTTGAAGTTGTTAATATTGACGATATTTTCGATGAATTCAGTTACGGTTCGGTTGATACTTCGGGCATGAGGCAATTTTTCAGCTATGCCAAAAATTTCTGGCAAACTCCGCCCAATTATATTTTATTGATGGGCGATATGTCCTACGATTTTCGAAATTATGAAAATCGCCCGTATCAAAACTTCGTTCCCACCAAACGCGTTGATACCGTTTATGAAGAAACCGGCAGCGATGACGCGTTGTGTGATTTTAACAATGACGGTTTAGCCGAAATTGCGGTCGGTCGAATTCCGGCGCGAAGTCCGCAGGATGTCACTCAACTTTTGAGCAAAACAATTACCTTTGAAACCGGCGTGCCTAATGTTTTCAGCCGAGGCGCAGTTTTTGCCAGCGATTTGCCGAACGGCTATGATTTTGAAGCCTTAAGCCAACGGTTGGCAGAACAACTGCCGGCAAGCATTCCAAGGACATTTATCAATCGCGGACAAACGGATGCAAGAAACATTTTGCTTGCCAGGATGAATGCGGGACCTTATTTGATCAATTATTCGGGACACGGTTCAGTTGGAATCTGGGATGGCAATTTATTTACGATAGCGGATGCGACGGCTTTGAATAATGCGCCGAACTATTCACTGTTTATTGCGCTGACCTGTTTGAACGGATATTTCTTACGCACCAATTTTGACAGTTTAAGCGAAGCCGTTCTGAAAGCACCGAATGGCGGATCGGTCGTGGCATGGGCATCAACCGGAAAAACCACGCCTGATGTACAGGAAATAATGGCACTGCGCTTTTATAATCAGATTAATGTCGGGAATATGACGAGAATGGGTGATCTGGTTAAAGATGCCAAACTAAATCTGATCGGCGGACGCGATGTTCGTTTGTCCTGGGTTTTGTTGGGCGATCCGGCTTTGAAAGTAAGACCGTAATTAAATCAGAAAAGGAAAAAAGGAGAAAGGGAGATTTTTTTATATTTCTCCTTTTCTCCTCTTTTTGATTAGCGCGGCTGAATTCTCAGCATATAGGTGCAGACCATAATCGAAACGCCGGGCGAAATCGAAATTTGCTGACCTAAAGGCAGTTCGAAATTGTTGATTATCGCCGGATTTCGTCCTTCGTTAATCATCGAAAAATTGCCTTTGCCGTCGGTCATAAACGTCAGGTGACGGCGGCTGATTTCGGGGTCGCCTTGGAGTGGAATATCAACGGGTTTCGATTTTGAACCGCGCCCGATGCTGACTTGATTTTGATAAACCGGCACGACATTTTGACGCACTCCGCCGCGCCAGATTTCGAGTTTATAAAGCTCCGCCGCTGCCCGTTTTTGAACGTGCGTCATTTCTTCGCCCGTCTCTTCCGAAGAAATCGGCGTTGCCTGTTGCGGAGTTTGAAAGTTTGCGACGGGCTGAAAATTTCCGGGCAGCATTGTCGGCGGTGGGTCGTTTGCGACGGGCTGATTTTGCGCGAAATTCGGCGGCGGCTGATTTTGCTGAATCGGTTTCGGCGGAATTTCGTGGGGCGGCTTCATTTTCGACAAAATGCTCGTTTTGTTGGCATTCGAGTCTTCCCAACTGTGCTGAACGCGGATGTCGCCTTGTTCGAGTGTGCCGTCAACGCGAAGCTGAACGGCAAAACTCTGTGTTTCGAGTTTTTTCTTGCCGGCGATTTCTTTGGCACGTTCCGCCAAGATGTGATAAAGACCTTGTTCAAGTCCGCGCCGTTTTGCGCCTTGCCAGTTTTTATCGTCTTCGTCCGAGAGAAAAATCGTGTATTCGGTCGGAATAATCGTCGTGCCTTGCGGCAGCGGAACCATTTCTTTTTGCATCACGCCTTCGACTTCACGCGCAATTTTGACGATAAACTCTTCCGCCTGACTGCGCGGTTTAACCTGTGCATCGCGGGCGGCATCTTCCAAAACAAGTTCGTTCGTTTCGCCGTCAATCCATTTTCTAACTTTGTCTAAAACGCTCATAAGTTTTTGAGTGGAGAGTAGAGAGTGGAGAGAAAAATCCTTGAACTCTCCACTCTCCACTCTCCACTCTCGACTAATTATCAACATCAATATAACGCTTATTTACCCAACCGTGTTCGGCATCCGTTGGTGTATCTTTCGGACGACCGAATTCGATTATATCAACTTCATACCAATTATCTTTGGAATTTACAATCCGAACGCGCGAATTTTTCGGGATAAGCCCGATTTTTTGGCTGTCGGCATCGCCTTCCATTCGTAAATTAACATCGCTCGTTGCGGTTCCGGTCGGTTTGCTGAACGGATTTGTTATTTCGGGCAGAACGCCGCGTCCGCGCAAATAGCTGTGCGTGGTGTAGAGAATTCCCGTGAAAATAAAAATCACGACCAGAAAGATCGCCGCACGGCGCAGAAAACTTTTTTGGCTTTTCGGCGTTTCGGTTTCGGGTTGATGAACGGACGCGTCGCTCAAAACAACGGGCGGCTGTGAAATCGGGATGTTGCTTAAAGGCTGATGCGGAATATTATTTAGCGGCTGATTTTGAAATTGATTGAGGTTCGCTGCGGTGTCAACTTGAACAACGAGCGCGGGATTTTTGAGAATCTGATTGTTTTCAAACTTCAGTTCGCGGGAAGTGTTAAATGCCGGTTTTTGCGGCGCGAGCGGTGTGTAGCCGCGGGCGACGTGCGCTTTCGGTGTCGCGGTACGCGTTGAAACTTCGGTTTTTATCTCGCCGTCTTCGGAAATTGCATAAATTTTCAGCCGCGAAAAGTCTTTCCAGAATTCGTAGATGTCCTGATGTCGGGCTTGCGGATTGGTTTGCGTCGCTTTTTGCAATACTTCGAGCATCGGTGTCGCCCACGCTTCTTGACGGCAGGCGAAGGGCAGTTCCTTAATCGGCTGATTGGCGAAAAAGCGCGGTGATTCGCAGGTGAATAAAACATACGCGGTTTTTGCGAGCGAATAAATGTCGGCGGCAGGTGTCAGTTCGGCGACTTCGTAATGTTTGCCGTCATCCGAAAGCAGAGGGCTGTGTTCGGGCGGCGCGTAGATATTCGTGCCGACGCGGGTAATCGGCGAATCGGACGCGGAAAAACGGGCGACACCGAAATCGGCGATCTTGACGGTTTGACGGTCAGCCGTGAGCAGTAAATTCTGCGGTTTGATGTCGCGGTGAATAACACCGTGCTGATGCGCGTGCGCGAGTCCGGCGCAGACCTGTTCGAGATAGCCGAAGGATTTTTGAAATGACAGGGCTTTTTCACGGCAGGCTTTTGATAAATCGCCGCCCGCCAGATATTCCAGCACGAGATAATGAAAAATCATTCCGCGCAGATCACGCGCCGTGCCGTGTCCGAGACGGCTGAGGATATTCGGATGCCTGACGCGGTCGAGCGCGATTGCTTCGTTTTGAAAATTTTCGACGAGCGTGCGTTCCAAGTCCGCGTCCAGATCGTTTTGCATAAAGACGTTGAGGGCTTTGACAACGATTTCTTTATGAGGCGAATTCGGAGCGGCAACGGTATCACGCGCCACGTAAATTTCCGCATAACTGCCACGACCGAGGAGTTCTTTGATGTCGTAGCGTCCGTCTAAACGGCTGTTAATTAGTGAAAGTTCTCTTATCATTCGGTCAAAATAATGCTACATCAAAACGCGGGACTTCACCAATAAAAATGATACGAAAGAATTCTTTCAAAGTTCAAAGCACCGCACAACTTCATTTGAATCGGTATTATCCTTAACATTGATGCGGATTTTGCCCTCAGAATTTGAAAAAAGGTCGAGAAATAAAAGAAAGGCTGTTCTAAATTTCCAATCACGTTCTTTTTTTAATGCAAGTAGAGAGACCAAAATAATTGAAGACCGGACATAATTCAAAGTTAATAAAAACAGGCGTTTGACTGGAGCGCAATCGGCTCAATTGCGCTCCAGTCAGTTGAATTATGTCCAACCTTCAATTATCTGATTGTAAGCCGACCCGTCTGCGGCAATTAAAACTTTCATATTTCGTCTGCTAAGTTGCGTTTGCAACGGCAATTTTTTCTTCCTTTTTCAGAGTTTCATAAGTTGTTTTCAAAATCGCGGCAGATGTCAGCAAGCCATGTCGTTCATCATCGCCAAGCGGCAATTCGACAATTTTTTCGATGCCTTCGCGTCCGACGACGCACGGCAAACTCAGATAAACGCCCGAAATTCCGTATTGTCCGTCGGTCATCACAGAAAGTGGCAAAATTGTTCGTTGGTCGAGCAAAATCGCTTCGCAGATACGGTTGACACAGGTTCCGACGGCGAAAGATGTGGGCATCTCGGAATGGCTCGCAGCGTTCATCCGTATGTCGTGCCGATTCATTATGCCTACGACGAACCGCATATCTATATCTACACGACGGAGGGCAAAAAGACCGAGATTATCAAAGACAATCCCGAAATCTGCCTGCAAGTCGAAGAAGTTAAAAGCGAAAGGGATTGGGCGAGCGTGATTGCGACGGGCGAAGCCGTCAAATTAACGGACAAAGCGGAACTCGAACGCGCTCTCGAATTTATTCTCGCCGCGAATCCGACGCTGACTCCGGCAATCAGCATTCGCTGGATGGACAGTTGGGTGCGCGAAAATATCGAGGTCGTTTATCGTCTGACACCGCGAATGCTGACGGGACGCTCGACGATTGAACACGGCGAAACATTCGCTGCGCTCTCAAAGCAGAAAAAAAAGCGGAAAGCGACGATTTATTGAGCAAGTTTTAATAACCGGAAAACGCGGAATTTTTCGCGGTCGAAAACGTCAAAGCGTGAGAAAATTCGCGTGGATAAATTTCAAAACTCCGCAGAATATGCCTTCCGCCGAATGGCACACTCATTGCTAAAAGAAAAAAGCGTAATTCACCCGTTAGAGTTTTCACGAAATAGAGTCTGTTTGATGTTTGAAAATTTGGAGAAATTTAATGCCTCATAAAAACTGAAATTCTCAACGGGCAAAAAGATGATGAAGTGCCGGATTCGGAAGATTTAGCGCGGCGTTCGTTTTGTTGGCTGGCGACGGGCGCAATCGGTTGTCCGGTTAATAAATGGAAGCCGTCTGCACGCATTTGGGGTGGACGGTCAGGTTCGAGCCGGAAAATAAATGTATTTTCTGTGCTTGTCACGGCGGCGCGTAAGATGCGGTATCAGGGGTGAACGCATCTTAACCGCCGCCGAAACCTTTAAACCAAACAAAATGCAGGCTTTGCACAAAAATTAACTGACAATCGGAATGAATCTCCGAAACTCTCAACTTTCCACTTTCAACTTTTCACTATTTTACAGTAAATATCTGCTGATCAGTTAAAAGTTGAAAGTGTAGAGTGTAAAGTTTGGGTTTAAGAAATCTTCACTTACTTTAATTTTTGTGCAAAGCCCAAAATGGACGCATCATTGCCGCCAAATGCTTAAGCCGAAATAATACGAATTAGCAACCGGCTCGACGAGCATTTGAGATTGGAAGAACTATTCGCGCATGCGAAGGTAAAAACAGTTTTGTTAAATAAACATCCCCCGAAAAAGCGTCAATCGAAGATTACAAAGGCTTCGGTTGACGCTTTTATACCGCGAAATTTTTCACAATCTCACTCGGAGGTTCGTGGGAAATTTCGCAGACCGATTTCTCGAATTCAACAAATAAAGGGCTTTTTCTTATGGTATATGCTTTGCAATATAGTCAATTAACAATTCGTTTTCGGGCGAATCAATTAATATAAAGGAGAAAATAAAATGCTTGTAAAAATTTACTGGATGCTTTGGTCGGCAATCGCCATAATTGCCGCGTTACTTTTTGTTACGGGGAATTTTACGATAATGACGCTGGTTGCTTTCGGTTTCATCAGCTTCGGAATGATTTTTATGGGAATGATGTGCATTTTACCTTCGACAGTCGGTCATCACGCGATGCCGGATGAGCCGAAAGTCAAGGTTGAACTCGTTCAAGAAAAAAGCGGAATATTCGATTCAAAACATCTTGCCACTCGTTAAAAGCAGGAGCCTCGCAAATTTCAATAGAACTGAACGGAAAAAAAAGAGGCATTGCTCAGAATGCCTCTTTGTCTTATCGAAATTGGTGCCGACTACAAGATTTGAACTTGTGACCTATCGCGTGTGAAGCGAGCGCTCTACCACTGAGCTAAGTCGGCGCAAGAATTCAAAATCTCAGATTCCAAATTCAAGATTATATCTTAAAATGACGGATCGTCAGCTTTTGCGGGACGATTTTCTTCGGTCACCTTGACCGCGCCGAGTGTTGAATCAAAATAAAAATGCCGGGTTCCTGAACCGACTTGCGGGTCAACATTGAGCGAGAAAAAAGAGGGTTTTGTGCCGGACATTTCTTCGACTTTCTGCGAAAAGACGTAACCGCTGATGATGGGTTGTTCGCTGTTGAATTTGTTGCCGTCCAGACATTCACTCTTGACAAGGTCGGCAAAGTTGGCAAATTTTCCTTTGTTTTTGCCGGCATAACTAGCCTGACAGGTGCGGATTGATTGAATCGTCTGGGCGGCGGCGGTTTCGTTTCCGCTACGGACCATTGATTGCCACGCGGGAACACCGACACCAATCAAAAGTGCGATGATCGCGATCACGATCATCAGCTCGATCAGGTTAAAACCGGCTTGATCTTTATAAATTCGGCGTAAATTTTTCATATTTCTTCTTCTAGATTTCCTCCGAACCTTATCACGAATTTCTCGGCGAAAGGTTGCAAATTATTTAATAATCAATTTATATCACAAAACAAAAACGGAATGTAAATTTGATTTCGGACAATTTCTTAAAAATCAGGGAATTTTTTACTAAAAAATGGGTCAAATAAATTGAAATAAAACTTTTTAATGCAAGATAGGCATCAAATCCTGTAAAATGGAATTGGCATGTCTGTTCTTCAAACAAACAAGATGAGAGATTGGATTATCAACGAAACCGAAACTACGTCAAAACCCGCCGCGCCGATTTTTGACGCAAATGAACAAATCAGGCTTCTGCAAGCGGCGATCGAGCGCGTTATCAAAGGCAAATCGGAAACCGTCAAGCTCGCGCTCGTCGCGCTTCTGGCGAAAGGACATCTTTTGATCGAAGACGTTCCGGGCATCGGTAAAACAACGCTTGCCAATGCGCTGGCGCGTGCGCTTGATTTAACATTTCAGCGCGTTCAGTTTACGAGCGACCTTTTGCCGTCGGATGTCATCGGGCTTTCGATTTTTAATCAGCAAAGCGGAAATTTTGAATGGAAGCCGGGACCGATTTTCGCAAATATCGTGCTGGCGGACGAAATCAACCGCGCCACGCCGAAAACGCAATCCGCGCTTTTAGAAGCGATGGCTGAAGAACAGGTCACGGTCGAAGGCGTTTCGCGCCGTTTGCCGAGTCCGTTTATGGTGATTGCTACGCAAAATCCGGCGGAACATCACGGCACATATCCTTTGCCCGAATCGCAACTCGATAGATTTATGCTTCGTCTGCACATCGGTTATCCGAAAAAAGAAGACGAACGCGGCATTTTGCGCGACCGTGAACGCGCAAATCCGCTCGAATTCGTCCGCGCCGTGATGAGCGAATCGGACGTTTCAGAGTTGCAAAGACTCGTTTCGGAAGTTCGCGTGGACGATGCGCTCGTCGAATATCTTCTAAATATCGTCGAACAAACGCGGGCGGCTGAAACCATCGAACTCGGCATCAGCCCGCGCGGAACGCTTTCGCTTTTTCGTTCGGCGCAAGCCTTAGCCTTGATCGAAGGACGTGATTTCTGCATCGCCGACGACATCAAACGGCTGGTTCTGCCCGTTTTCGCGCACCGCATCATCGTCAGTTCGCGCTCGACCAATCTCAAACACAAAACCCGCGAAGCCGAACAACTTTTGCAGGAAATTTTACAGAAAACAAACGTGCCGATATAGTTGAGAGTTTGTAGAGTTTGTAGAGTTCATGGAGTAAAATTCTTAAACTCTACAAACTCTACAAACTCTACAAACTCTATGAACTTAAAAGTTCTTGGTCAAATTTTCAGTCTGCGCGATTTTCGCAACGCTTTGCTTGGAACGATTGTTGTTTTCGGCGGGCTTGGGCTGGCGATCTTTACAATGTGGGCGCATCGTTCGGGCAATCCGCGTCTGGCGGGAATCGCGGCGGGCGCGTCGCTGATTTTTGTTTTGATAATTTTGATTTTCGTCGTGCCGCCGCTGGCGCGAAATGCGAGCGCGGAAGCCTCGCAGATGAATTTGCCGTTCGAGCTGACCATCGGCGGCGCGGTGATTCTGGGTTTAATCGTGATCGTCGGATTTTCGGCTTGGAACACGGGCAATAATCTGCTCTTTCTGGTCTTGTCGTTTCTTTCGGCATCGCTCGTTGTCGGATTTTTTATCGGCAGTGCGTGTTTGAAAAAGCTCGATGTCAAAATGCGTTTTCCCGAAACGATTTTTGCCGAAGAACCGACCCCGATTCTCGTCAGCCTGCACAACCGCAAATGGTTTTTTCCGACATTTTCGGTCATCGCCGAAGTGCGCGGACGCGACCGCGAAAAATCGGCGTTGGCTGATGAAATTACCGAACTTTTGCCCGCTAAATGGGCGGAAAAACTGACTCGTCCGCCAATCGTCAAACATACGCTCGACTATTTCGTCTTTGTCCCGCGACGCGGCGAGATCGAGAATAAAGCCGAACATATTTTTCTGCGGCGCGGGCGTTTTATCATCAAGGATTTTGAACTTTCGACACGGTTTCCGTTCGGGTTTTTTCGTCATCGGCGGCGGCTTTCGGCGCAGGAAGCGGAAATCGTCATCTTTCCGCGCCTTGTTTCGATTGAAAAAGACATCGAAGATTTGCCGCTCGAAGTCGGCAAGCTCGTCGCCAACAAACGCGGAATGGGACAGGATTTGCTTGCCCTGCGCGATTATCAGCCGATGGACGACCTGCGGCGCGTTGATTGGAAGGCGACGGCGCGGACGCGGCGTTTGATCGTCCGCGAATTTTCGGCGGAAGACGATAAACGCATCACGATTTTCTTCGACACACGCCTCAAGAAAAGCGGCAAAGCCGAAAAGAAAAAATCTCTGCGCGAACGGCTCGACGACGAACGCAAAGGCGCAAAACTTTCGCCTGACCAAGAGCGTTTTGAAACGGGTGTCAGCAAAACGGCTTCGTTTTTGTCGTATTTTACCGAAGAACAAGCCGAAATTCGCCTGATAATTGACGGCGAAAAAGACGAATTCGGCATTGGACGCGAACATCTCTACGAATGTCTGAAGCGTCTGGCAACCGTCGAACCGAAATGGATTGAAAAGGTTGAAAATCAGGCTTTTGAAGAATCTTTGAGCGAAATTACCGACGAACGCGACAAGAGCCACACGTTTTTGATCACCACGCAAACCGAAAATAACCTCTCGCCCGAAATCGTTCAGAAGCTGAATGTTTTGGAGTTTTAGATAAGGTTAAGAAGCAGAAGCCCGCGCGTAAGCAAGGGCGGAAATAATGTTTATGGACGAACAATCCGAGAGCAATTATCCACTTGCATATTTAATTACGATTCGTTCTTATGGAACCTGGCTTCATGGCGATGAAAAGGGTTCGATTGATCGGCACGGTTTTAATGTTTACGGAACTCCGCGAATGACCCAAAGTGAAAAATTAAAACATTTTATGCAATTGCAGATGAAACAAAACCCAACGATTTTAGATAAAAAAGAAAGAATTTATGTGCTTTCTGCGGTTAAATAAGTATGTGATTTTCGAGGTTATGAATTACTCGCTTTGAATATCAGAACAAATCATCTGCATTCGGTTGTTTCTGCAAATACTAAACCGGAAAAAATTATAAATGAGTTTAAGTCGTATGCAACACGAAGATTAAGAGAAGCAGAATTAGTTGAACCGGATAAAATCATTTGGGCGCGAGGTAAAAGCCGACGTTACCTTTGGAAACCTCGCCATGTCGAAATAGCGATAGATTATGTTTTATTCGGGCAAGGTGATGAAATACCCGAATTTGATTAAGCGAAATTGTCCGCCCTTGCTTACGCGCGGGCTTCTGCT
Source organism: Acidobacteriota bacterium (assembly GCA_031412675.1). Classification (GTDB taxonomy): domain Bacteria; phylum Acidobacteriota; class Blastocatellia; order Pyrinomonadales; family Pyrinomonadaceae; genus JAFDVJ01. Next base: position 46,152 of record JANODL010000111.1, read on the forward strand.
ACTTCGGACATTTCCGCCCTTGCTTACGCGCGGGCTTCTGCTACGAAATTGACAGAAAATTCGCGTTATGTGATAGAAAGGTTTGCGGTGATAAATTTTTTGTCACAAAATCGCAATTAGTGGTGTATTTTAGTTAGAAAGCACGATTTGATGCTGAAAATGAACGAAAGCGCGGAAATATTTGTGGACGTGATGTCCGAGCAAACGGCGGCACAGGCTCAGAAAGAAAAAATTGTTTTTGATGAAGCGTTTACGCTTCACCATCGGACTGTCTTTCGGGCGGCGCGGTCGGTTGTGCAAGATTCCGGTTTGGCTGAGGATGTCACGCAGGAAGTTTTTTTGCGTCTGTATAACAATCTGGATTCGATTGCCGATTTGGAAATGCTCCGCCCGTGGCTCATTCGTGTCGCGATAAATGTTGCGCGAAACACGATTCGCGGTAATATTAGAGCAAACACGCGGGACGAAAATTACGTCAAAGAATCAGCAGAAGTAAGCGTTTATTCGGTTGAATCCGATTTTGAACAAAAGGAATCAACGAGCGAGATAAATCGGGCTTTGAATAAAATAAAAGAACCTTTAAGGAGCTGCTTGATTTTGAAACAACAGGGTTTATCTTATAAGGAAATCGCCGAAAGTCTTTCGCTCAACGAAACGAGCATCGGTCAATACGTGGCGCGGGCGCGAAAGGAATTTGTCCGTGTTTACGGCAAAATCGGGAGAGAGATACAATGATGGAAAAATGTTTTGACGAAGGAACATTACAAGCCTTTTTAGACAATGAACTGTCACTGGAATTGTCGCAACGCGTGGCGCGGCATATCGTTGATTGCGACCCATGCGCCAATTTGCTCGCCGAAGTCGAAGAAGAAACGGCGTTTGCCTTTGCCGCGCTCGAACAGGAATTTAACACGCTCGTGCCGACTCAGCGTCTGTGGACGAAAATCAACGAATCCATCGAAGTCCAACACCGCAAAAGAAGTTTTTGGCAGTCTCTTTTAACATTTGTTTCAGGTCTGAGTTTTACCAATCCGCACGTCGTCGCGTTCGGTAGTTTATTATTGATTGTCGGTGTTGTTTCCGCGCTGATTGTTTATAAGAAGGATAATCTTCAAACCGATGTTGCGGTAACTAAACTGCCGATTACAACTGTTCAGACTGCGAAAATTGAAAACGCAACTCCGCCGATTGTTGATGAAGTTGCGCCGATTCCGACCGTTAATAGTGCGCCGAAAAATAATGTAAATCCGCAGTTTCGCGTTGAAAAAGCGAGTTTTGTCGAACCTAATCGCCGACCGATAGAAAAAGTCGAACCGCGCCGAGATGTTGTTCCTGCCGTTTCGCAATATCTTGACGGCGAAGAAAGCTATGTCAGCACGATTTCGCGGCTTGAAAGAACGGTCAACGAAAATAAGGACGAAGTATTAAAACCGTCGGCGCGTTTTTCTTACGAGAAGGATTTGGCGGTCGTCAACGATACGATTTCCAAAATGCGCCGCGAAGTCAGGAAAAATCCGAAGAACGATGACGCGAAACAGGTTTTGTTTTCTTCGTATCAGAACAAAATAGAATTGCTCAATTCCGTGACGCAAAGAGGCGAATTGATGGCGAGTATGCGTTAGGAAAGTTTATATCCGAATGAAAAAGTTTAAGCCGATTCTCAATTTAATAAACTCAAAAGGAAAAATCCTGACATTTTTCCTCGCCGCGCTCGTTTGCTTGAGTTTTCAGGAAGTTTCGGCACAGCGAGTTCAGACTCCGAAACCGCGAACCGAGAGCGTTCCGAAAGTTGAAACACCTGAAACGCCTGACATAACAAACAAGCCGACAATTGTCTCGCCGCGCCCGCGCCCGAATCCGACACCGCCGAAAGAAGTCAAAAAAGTCGTGCTGAACGAAGGCTTTGCGCCCGCCGAAAAATCAATCGTCGTCGAGCCGAAAGTTAATATCACGCTTTGTGTGAAAGAAGGAAACGTCAAAATTAACGGTTGGGACAGAGACGAAATCCGCGCTTACGTCGAAAACGGAAGTCAGGTCGGTTTCAAAATCGTTCAAAAAAATCCGAAGACCGAAAAGCCCGTCTGGGTTTATGTGCTGGGTTTTGACCCGTCGAAAACTAAAGAATTGAAGCCCGAAGAATGTCTGTCGGGAAGCGACATCGAACTCGATGTTCCGCGCAATGCGAGCGTGACGCTGAAAAGTCTCGAAAGCGAAATAAAAATCGAATCGGTCGGCAAGGCTTTTGTCGCCAATTTGGGCGGCGATATTTATCTGAACGAGATTGCGGGCGGCATTCAGGCAACTACTTATCGCGGCGACATCACGGTTGAAAAATCGAGCGGACAGATGGTTTTGACCAATTCGGAAGGCAATATTATCGCGCTCGATGTCAGCCCGAGCGAAATCGGCGATATTTTCAAGGCAAAAACGAACAGCGGCAGAATAACTTTGCAAGCGGTCGAGCATCGCCAGATTGACACAACTTCAATCAGCGGTTCGACGAGCTTTGACGGCGAAATTCTGAACGGCGGACAATATAGTTTTTCGACGACGAACGGTTCAATCGTTTTGGCAATTCCGCCGACTTCTGCTTGCAAAATTAATGCGTGGTTCGGTTACGGCGCGTTTTCATCGGAAATTCCGCTCCAAAATACTCTGAAAAAAGAACAAAGCCTTTCGGCGCAAATCGGCAACACAGACGCGACGTGCAGTTTGAATCTCAAAACCGGAAGCGGCGTGATCAGAATCAGAAGCGGAAAACCTGCTTCTAAAAACTCGGAAAAGAGCAAAAACGTCTTGGAAAAAACCACAAAATCCGTCAGCACAAAACAAACGGTCAGCGTCAATCGCAATAATGACACATCTTGCAATCTCAAAGTTAAAACCGATGTTAAAATAGCTAAAAAACGGCAGTAGGTAAATTTTAAAAAGAATCTTAAAATAAAAAGCACGCGAATATTAAAAGCGCGTGCTTTTTGCTTTTTTACGAATTGACAATTTTTTACAATCGAAAACGAATTTCGCATCGTGAAAACTTGCAATCGGTATTTAAAAGCGGGTAGAGTTTGCAGGAAAGATAAATGAATTTCGCCAATTTAATCGGACAAGTCATTGACGGGAAATACAGAATCGAACGCCAGCTCGGGAAAGGCGGCATGGGAACGGTTTATCTCGCCACGCACATCGGCACGGAACGCCCGGTCGCGGTCAAGGTCATCGCACCGCAATTTATGGAACGCCCCGAATTTGTCGAGCGTTTCCGTCGCGAAGCGCGTGCCGCCGGAAGATTAAGGCATCCGAATGTCGTTGACGTAACGGATTTCGGCTATTGCCGCGGCGACGGGATTTGTCAAGATTTGGCTTATCTCGTGATGGAATACTTGGACGGATGCACACTCGGCGAGATTCTCGATGAAGAAAAACAACTGCCGCTCGGGTGGTCGCTCGATATTCTCGAACAGGTTTGTTCAGCCGTTCACGCGGCGCACGAACAGGGAATTATTCACCGCGATTTGAAGCCCGACAATATCTGGCTCGAACCGAATCAGCGCGGCGGCTACACCGTCAAAGTTCTCGATTTCGGCATCGCCAAACTCGAAACGCAACACGGTGAAGAAACTTCTGAAGGCGACATTCACATCTCGGTTTTGCCGACTAACGCCATTCATTTTGCCGAAACTCTGCCGGACAACATACAGCCGCAGACGATTGCCGACAACAATAATAATTCGACCGTTATCTCCGAAGCCGGAACAGCGATTATGACCGCCGATGCGGAAACTAATCCGCCGACCGATGCCGATTTTTCCGAGAAAGGCACGGTGATTATGAATTCCGACGAGGTTGATTTGGAAGGCGGCACGGCGATTTTGCCGAACAAACAGACGAAGTTTATTCAAAAAGAAGACGGCACACGATTGATGTCTTCGCCTGCCGACACCGACAAATCTTTAGAAGTTTCTTCGACGGCGGATTTAACCCGCGTCGGTGCGGTTCTCGGAACGCCGCTCTATATGTCGCCCGAACAATGCCGCGGCGAAAAATTGTCGTCGCGTTCGGATATTTATTCTTTAGCGATTATCGCGTATCAGATGCTCGGCGGAAAAACGCCTTTCGAGGGCGATTTTACGAGCGTGATGCAGTCGCACAAGGAAACGCCGCCGCCGCCTTTGACTGCCAAAAAAGTTCCGCGAAAGATTAAAAAAGTCATTCACTCGGCGTTGTCGAAAAGTCCCGACGAACGTCCGCAAACCGCCGAAGCCTTTGCCAGCCGTCTGCGTTCGCAATCCGAAGGAATTAGCACATTGCTTCGCCGTTCATTAGTGATTTACAGCGAACATCTGCCGAAATTTCTCGGTCTGACGACATTTTTTTTGTTGCCCGTTATTTTTCTGACATTTGCGACTATTATTTTGAGTTTTCTGAAAGTCAGCGGAGAAATTGAAAGCAGTTCGGCAAGTTGGTTAATTGGCACGGCAAGTACTTTGACAACCGTATTTACCGGTTATTGCACATATTTAATCATTGGCACGACGACCTGGATCGTCGCCCAATACTTAGCCGTGCCGCTTCGACCGCTTCGCGTTCGTCCGGCTCTTAAAGCCGCCAGAAAAAGATGGAAAGCCTTTGCCTGGACGGGGATTTTAAATACAATTCTGACATTTCTCGGCTTATTGGCTTGTGGCGTTGGATTTTTATTCGCCTCAGTCATTTGGTCGCTTGTTGCACCTGTCGTGATGATGGAAAAGCTGAGCGGCTGGAAAGCATTGAAACGGTCGTATGAACTCGTCAAGCGGTCGGTTTGGACAACGATTGCGGCGATGTGTCTGATGTTTCTTGTTCCGGCGATTATTTCGGGTTCGATTTTTTTCGTTGTTTCCGTGACCGCCAAAGCTATCCAAAATAAAACCAAACAAGTTGCAACTGCCGAACAAACGACAGATTCTGCAATTACTCCGCAAAATCCCGACACAGCGGAAAATCTAGAAAAACCCGCGGATAAAAAAGCCCCGATTAAGTTTGGTCTTGAAAACAATAGAAAATTTAATATTACGGGAGAAGGCAAAGATATGCGCTCGCGGGTCATCGAAACAATTCTGAGTTCGTTGATTCAGATTTTTTGGCTTCCGATGCATATTTTTGTCGCGTCTTTTACCTCGATCATTCTTGCCTTGCTTTATCTGAAAACGCGGCAGGCGGGCGGCGAATCAATGCAGGATTTGCTTGAACAGTTTGAAGATACGGAACGCCCGAAGTCAAAATGGCAGCAGAGAGTTCAAGATCGCTTGATTCAATCGGGCAGAATCACGACGGGCAAAACTTAGGATGAAAGTAAAAAGTAAAAAGTAAAAAGTAAAAATATGAACACGAAAAACAGCTATCAGCTATCAGTTATCAGCTATCAGCTCTTCCGAAAGTTTTATCTTTTCAGCGGGTTGATTTTCGTTGTCATATTTTTTTCACTAACCTCTGTCGAAGCGCAAAATTACAAGCGCGATTTGAGTTTAACGAAAGGCGCAAGCATTGAAATTATCAATAATTTCGGGCGCGTTGACGCTTTAGCAGAAAAAGCCGAATCCGAGAATCAAACTGAAATAAAAAGTTTTCTGACCGCCAATTCCAACAAATCGGTTGCCGAAATCGAGATAAAAGTTACGAATCTGAAAGGCAAATGGCTGGTCGAAGTCGTGCCGTCGGACGCGACCAAGCGGATTGATTTATCGCTTCATTTACCCGAACGAACAAATCTGAAAATTCAGACCAACGAAGGCGAAGTGCGCGTTTCGGGCGATTTTTCGATGGTCGAAGTTCGCACCGAAACCGGCACGATTGCGGCGGATGTTCCGCTCGAAAATCTTTCCTACAATTTTCTCTGGACGGCTTCGCGTCCGCGCTTTTTGAGCGATGTCGAACTCGCCGCAGTCAAGGAAAAATCGGCAGGGAAATTTCTCATCAAAGGCAAAGTCACGAAAGAAACTCCGAAGTCGAAATTCAGCAATTCAAGACCGACGGAAGAAACATCGGAAACGAGCGAAGAACTGAAAACCGATAAAAAAGACCGAAAACCAAAGACCAAAAACCAAATTCCCGACGGACAAAATGCGTTGAGCTTTTCGACCGCACGCGGCATCATTCTGCTCAATATCAACCGGAACGAAGTTCCGTCCGATTTGCGCGAAAGACCGCTGACGAAAGCGGCAAAAGCGATCATCCGCAGCGGCGATTCGCTTTTGATCGAAGCCATCCGCCGCGCCAGCCCGAAATATTTCGGCGATTACGCGGCGACCTTGCCGATGCTCAAATTCGAGCCGTCTTTAACCTTGAAAACTTCGAATCAAACCTTTGTCAATTCAAACGTCAAAAAGGTTTTGGCGAGAGTCACGGATTTGAATAATCGCGCCATTTCGGATTTGAAAAAGGAAGACTTTCAAGTTATGGAACGCGGTGAAGAACGCGAGATTTTAGCGGTCGAACCGACGACCGCGCCGTTTAATCTGGTTCTGCTGTTGGATGTTTCGGGCAGTATCGAAAATTACGTTGATTTTATCCGCAAAGCCGCCCGCGCATTCGTCGAAACCGCCGATAAAAATGATAAAATCGCCATCATTATCTTCAACGAAGACGTGAAACAAATCTCGACTTTCACGACCGACAAGGGAAAACTTTCGACGAGTCTCGACACTTTCGACGCGGGCGGCGGCACGGCTTATTACGACTCGCTCGCCTACACTCTGTCCGATACTCTGCGACCCTTGCGCGGCGAGCGAACGGCGATTGTCGTCTTGACTGACGGCGACGATAATCATTCGTTTTTGCCATTCGACGCGCTTTTAGGCTCGCTTCAGGAAAGCGGTGCGCTCGTTTATCCGCTCTATGTTCCATCCAACTTGATAATTGCATCAAATGCCGATTTGAACGCGAAAATTGACCCGCTTCGCGCTAAATATATGGGCTTAACGACGAAAGCCGAAGGCGAAGGCGAACGCCTCGCGCAGGTTTCGGGCGGCGTTTATTATCCGATCACGCAGCTTAATCAAATTCAAAAAGCCTACGACGACATCGTTTTACAACTTCGCACAGCGTATTCGGTAACTTTCAAATCCGATTTGGTCGAAACCAACGATAAATTAACCGCCGCGCCGCGCCTGAAAGTTAAAGTAAAACGCGAAAACACTTTTGTTAAACTCGGTTCGGTCGTCGAAGTTGCAAACAGCACTTCGGAAGTAAAAAAAAACTAAAGACTGGAGCGCAAGCGGCTCGCTTGCAAAGCGCGTCCGAGCGAAGCAAGGAGAGGCGCAACAACTTCAAATTAAATCAATTTTCGAGCTATCCGAAGCGTATCGTGCCTGTTCTCGCAAAGCCTCGAACGCACGAGGCAAGCGAGCCGCTTGCGCTCCAGTCATTCACAAAATTCCAAAGCGGCGAGATTTCGGGCGACATCGAAGCAATCAAATACAAACAATCGGTCAACGATAATTTAAAAACCTCAAACCTCGAAAATTTCGACATCAACAAATCGCAAGGCGCATTCATTCTCGATAACGGCACGGAAAAAATCGCCGTCAGCCGTTGGATTTCACCGAAACGGACGCGCTCTTATCCGTATGAGCGGGTTTATGACACGCTTGTTCACAACGGCAAAAAAGTAACGATAATTCCGGTCGTCAAAGACGAAGGTTTGGGCGGCGAACGCGATTTTTTGCAATGGGACACGATTTCGCTTTTGAGTCTTTTGGATGTTTACGTCGTGCTGGCGTATTACAGCGAAGCCGAAAAAAACACGAAACGCAATGACCAAATCACTTCGCAAAAACTCGATAACACATATATTCTGTCGCGTTTGAAAGAGGTTTTTGAGTTCAGAGGAACATCACGCGAATGGAACGAACGCGAAGCAAAACAGCTCAAAACCGTCTTTGAAAAAGCAAAGACGGCATACGCGGAAATTTCCAAGCAGACGAAAACCTATCTGCACGATTCGGCGGCACTCGACGAACTGATTAAAGTCGCCGAAACGCCCCAAAAATTTATCGAATTTTCGCGCACCAAATCGCAAAACGCGCAAGCCCGAGAATTCGTCACCGAACAGCCGAAAGAAGCGCTTTCGACCGACACAAAAGCTAAAGTAACGATCAACAACGCGCTTTTCGGCAAATATTTTTTCACCTGCGACGAAACCAAAATCACGGGCAAAACGCTTTATTTAATCGAAGCCAAACACAGCCAACGCGCCAAATTTCCCTCGAAAAACGACATCAAAGACGGCTTGATAAAAATGATGCTTTACACGAATTTAACGAACGTCAAAGTCGGCAAAAACGCGTTCAATTTGCGCGTGATGATTCGTTTGACATCAAATCAATTAAAAGGTTCAATCAATTCTGACGCGAAAGACACGGAAATCGAAAAATTCTTCGCTGATAACAATTTTGCGGTGAAAGATAAAGAATTTTTCAAGAAACTTTTCGGAGAAGCGCGGGAAAATAAATTCACGATTATTTTGGAACACGCGGAAACCGCAAAATAGATGAAATCTCAACTTTTACAATCACTTTTTGATGGCGAAACGCGGCGACCTTTGACGGTTTCGGAGGTTAATTCGCAGGTTAAAGCGGAGATTGAAAAGGCTTTTGCGTCGGTTTGGCTCGAAGGCGAAATTGTCAATTTTGTCGCGGCGAATTCGGGGCATTGGTATTTTACGCTTTCGGACGGCGATTCGCAGTTGAAGGCGGCGTGTTACAAAGGCTCGAATTGGAAGATTCGGTTTCAGCCGTTTGATGGTTTGCAGGTGCGCGTGCGCGGGAAATTGAGCGTTTATGAACCGAAGGGCGAATATCAGATTTTGGTCGAATCGCTCGAACCGATTGGCGAAGGCGCGCTCAAGGTCGCGTTTGAGCAGATCAAGTTAAAGCTCGGCAAGGAAAGGCTTTTTGATGAAGATTTGAAGCGTCCTTTGCCGTTTTTTCCGCGCCGCGTCGGTGTCGTCACAAGCCCGAACGGCGCGGCTTTTCACGATATTTTGAATGTTCTTTCGCGCCGCACAAAATCGGTCAGCATCGTTTTGATTCCGACGCGTGTGCAAGGCGAAATGGCGGGCGAGGAAATTCGGCAAGCGATAAATCTGGCGAATGAATTTAACAAAACCGCGACGGAAAAAGAACGAATTGACGTTTTGATTGTCGGGCGCGGCGGCGGTTCGGCGGAAGATTTGTGGGCGTTTAACGAAGAACGTCTGGCGCGCTCCATTCGGGCTTCGGAGATTCCGATAATCTCGGCGGTGGGACACGAAATTGATTGGACGATTGCCGATTTGGTGGCTGATCGGCGTGCGCCGACACCGAGCGCGGCGGCAGAAATCGTTGCCGAATCGGAAGCCTCAATCGAAGCGTTTGTCGCGCAGAGAACGCAGGATTTGTTTCAGTTGATTGATTATAAGATTTTGCAATCGCGCAATGATTTACAAGAACTCGCGCTTTCGCCGGTTTTTACGCAATTTCCGCAGAAGATTAAAGATTGGCGGTATGAAGTCGAGGATTTAAGCGAACAAATCCGCGAGGCTTTGAAGGAAAAGCTGAAAAGGGCGGAAAATCGTCTGGACGCGGTGCAATCGAGGCTTTCGCCGATAAAGTTAGCGTCGGAACTAAATGATAAAAAAACTCGTTTGGCAATTTTGCGCGAGCGGCAAAATTCGGCGGTAAAAAAACTGATTGACGCAAAAGACGAGCGTTTGAAAATCGAAATGGCATCGCTCGACGCGCTTTCGCCGCTCTCGGTTCTCAAGCGCGGTTATTCGATTACGCAGAATGAAAGCGGCGAAATTATCAGTTCCGTCAATCAAATTAAACAAAACGAGGACGTGCAAATTCGTTTGTCAGATGGCAAACTGAAAGCGAAAGTTTTTGAAACGGAGAAAGGTTGATGTCGCAATTTGTGGTCAATTTAAACGAGCCTGAAAAGGACGAAGAACAGCAAACGGTCGTCGGTAAAAAGGCGGCTGAGACGAATGTTTCTCAGAAAGCCGGAGAAACAAAAGTTGCCGAAAACCCGAAAAAACGCGGTGGTTGCGGGCGAATCTTAGGAATTTCGGGCGTTGTTCTCGCGGTAATTTTGTTAATCGGCGCGGTCGTCGGCTATTTTTACTGGCAAGGTTTAAAGTATTCGCCGCAATATTCGTTGGCTTTGCTAGTTGATGCGGCACGGCGTAATGACCAAAAAGCGATGGATGAATTGGTTGATACGGATGCGGTCGTTGAGAGTTTTCTGCCGCAGATTGCCGATAAAGCGACCGAAATGTATGGCAAAAATCTGCCGGCGGACAAAATTGCCAAAGTCAAAGATGCGGCAAATCCGCTATTGCCGTCGATCAAACAACGCGCCCGTCAGGAAGTTCCGCGTGTGATTGCGGAGAAAACCGACAAGTTTGCAAGCATTCCGTATTGGGCAATCGCCATCGGCGCAAGCTATTATCTGGACATCAAACCGGACGGCGAAACGGCGATTGTGACGAGCAAAATTCCCGAACGCCAGTTTGAATTGACGATGAAGCGTAACGGCGATAAATGGCGCGTCGTCGGCATCAAAGACGAAGCCCTCGCCAAACGGATTGCCGAAACAATCGGACAGGAATTGATTGCGATTTCGACCAAAGAAGGCTTGAAAAAGGCGAGCGAAAAAATGAACGCGCCGGGACTCGAAAACATCAAGAAAAAGATTGACGACCTTTTTAAATAGTTCGTTGTTTTTATGCTCTAAGATTTAACGTCAGTATTGGATAAAAATTTGTCTGACGGAACGCAGGCTGCCAGCCTGCCAGCGTTTGAAAAATGCTTAAAACGTCTGAGTTCATTCAAACTTGCCGATCATCGAAGTCTTTGACACCGCTTTGCAATCGGCATGGCAGGCTGGCAGCCTGCGCTCCGTGCTTATCCAATACTGACGTTAAGATTTAAGAATAAATTACCAACGAACAACGAACCGCAAAAACTATGGCTCAAAAAAATCAAACATTCGAATCATCGCTCGGCGAATTGGAGAAAATCGTCCGCAAGTTAGAAGACGGCGATTTGTCTTTGGAAGAAAGCCTCAAACTTTTTGAAGACGGCGTTCGGCTTTCGCGTGAATGTCAGGAACGGCTCAGCCAAGCCGAACGGCGCATCGAAATTTTATTAAAGGATGAAAAGGGAAATCCGCTTTTGCAAGAGATAAATTCCGAAACCATCGAAGAACCGCGCCAGCCGAAAATCAAACGCCGCATCGTTTTTGACGAGGACGAATCGCCGTTCTAACCGAAATTGACTGATGAAAAAAGGCTTCACTCCGATCAAGAGTGAAGCCTTTTTTGATGAATTGTCGCGCTTTTTTACGGGACGAAAACATTCGGGAGCGGTTGGTCGCCGCTTGTGCCGAATTGCTGAATCATCAAACCGGCGGTTGAACGCTGGACATACCACGTCGAATCCGCCGGACGGAAAACCGCCGTGTCGAATTTGCTGTCGCCGTCATAATCGCCCGCGACCGGAACATCGCCCGATGCGCCGAACGGAACTGAATAAAACGAGCTGTTTTCACTACGAAGGATAAACCATTCGCCCGTCGAAGGTCTGAAAAACGCGGAGTCGGCTTTGCCGTCGCCCGTATAATCGCCTTGCACGGGTTTATCGGTTGCCAGTCCGAATTGGAAAGCGTAAACCGTCGAGTTACTGCTGCGCTGAATCCACCATTGACCAGCCGATGGGCGATAAATCGCAATATCGGTTTTGCCGTCGCCGTCGTAATCAGCCGTTACGGGAACATCGCCCGATGCGCCGAAGGTCGTAATCGTCGTGCCGCCCGAACTGCGCGAGATAAACCATTCGTTAGTTGTCGGACGGTAAACGGACGGGTCGGCTTTGCCGTCGGCATCAAAATCGCCGGTGACGGGAACATCGCCCGACGCGCCGAACGGGAATGATAAAAACGAACCGTTTTCAGAGCGTAAGATAAACCATTCGCCCGATGACGGACGGAAGAAAGCGATGTCGGTTTTGCCGTCACCCGTAAAATCTGCCGGAACGCGTTTATCGGTTGATGAGCCGAACTGCGCCGCAACGGTTTGCAAAGTGGAACTGCGATTGAGCCACCATTCGCCGCTGGATGGGCGGAAAATTGAAACATCTGTTTTAGAATCGCCGTCAAAATCAATAAACGGTTTGCGTGCGCTCGTGATTGCGCCTTTGGCGAGTTCGCCGACAAATGAGAGCGCGAGTTTTGAAAACTTTATCGCGTGGTTGGCGTTGTTGCCGCTTTGCGCGAGCGTATCGTTAGCGGTGTGAATGAAGGGACTTCCGGTCTGCAATGTCGCTTCGTGCGGAAACGATGCCGGATAATTGCGGGCGTTCCAAGATGAATGATCCGAACATCCGTAGCCGCACGTCGAAGTGCCGACCGTCAGCGTCGGCTGATAGGTTGTCACCAGATTCGTCACGAACGTATTTTGCGCGGCGTTCGTGCGGTCGGTGATCATCACGATGTCGAATGTCGGCGAGCCTTTATAATTCGTCATATCGAGCTGCATTACGCCGATGACGTTCTCATTGCGGGTTCGGTAATCCAGCGCAATCGCCGCCGACCCGACAAGTCCGACTTCTTCCGCCGCGTAAGCCATAAATTTGACCGTGCGGTTCGGTTTGAAGTTTTTCGCCATTAAAATGCGAATCGCTTCCGTCAGAGAAGCAATGCCCGAAGCGTCATCGTCCGCGCCCGGAGACACGTTATTGATGCCCGAACCGACAATCGAATCCTGATGACCGCCGAGAACGACGATCTCGCTCGGCAGGGTCGTTCCCTGAATCGTCAACACAACCGAAGGCTGCGGCGTGTTCGTGTGCGTCACGAATTCGACTGTCACATCGCTTCTGCCGGCGGCGAGTGCCGTCCATTTATCTTTGATCCAGGTTGCCGATTGCAGACCGGTCGCCGAGTTGTGGCGGCGCGTCGGAAATATCGTCGAAAGGTCAATAATGACCTGCCGCGTGCTGAGTTCCGCGACTTCGGCGAGCAGCGGCGTAACGTTTGCTTGATTGTCAATCGTGTAATCTACGAACTGCTGTTCGTTATTGACCGCCGTTTCGAGCCGGATTGCTTCGAGTGCCTGCTCGCGTGATTCGTGCGCGACAAAGCCGCCGCATTTATGAAAACTGTCGTGCATCGCGCTCGAAAGTTTTTCCATCTGCGAATTTTCGAGCCGCAGAGCCGCGATGCCGTTTTGCGAAAACTGCACGTCAACCGATTTCAAATCCGCGTCGCCCGCATTCAGCAGCGCGGTTTGAATATGCGTCAATTCGCTTTCATCAACCGTGATCCAATGCTCGACTTTTCCGGCTTGCGAACCGTGAACGAATAACAAAATGCCCGCAGCGGCGCAAAACAACACGGCGGACAAAGTAAAAACCTTTAATTTTAATGACATTTAATAACTATCAGGGCTTTCCTATAAAACTTGAGAACAAGGGGGCAAACAGTTACTTTTTAGAGTGACGAAACTTAAAAAAGTAACAAATATGCCACCTTGTCAAGAAAATAGTAGAAGTTTTTTCGAGAAACTGCAAAACGCCGATGG
>JANODL010000112.1:0-7921 GCA_031412675.1 Acidobacteriota bacterium
AAAACCTCGTCGTCAATTCAAGTTGACTTTAGATAAACGCTTTTTATGCCGCGAAGCGCGACCTGGCACGCAGGGATGCGTGCGCTCCCGGCAATGACGGTTTTTTTGTTCTTTAAACAGCATTACTTTCTGTTCACTACCGAAAATCTAACTTGGAACTTGGAACTTGGAACTTTAAACTGTAAAGGTGAACAATAAAACTCTCGAACAAATCCGCGCTGAACTTGCGTCCGTTTTAACCGGGCAGAAGTTCGGTAAAATTTTTACGCTCTCGCGCCTGACTTTGGCGATTGACTTTCGGTTGAATGAATCGCTGTTTTTATTTATCTCGGCAGAGTCGGTCGAACCGCGCATTTATCTCATCAAACGCCGCTTGCGCGACCTTGAAAAACAATCCGGAAATCCGAATTCTTTCGTGTCTTTTATCAAAAAGCGTCTGTCGAATGCCGTTTTGCAATCAATCGAAAAAGTTGAAAACGAACGCATTTTGCTTTTTGATTTTTTAGTGCAAACGGAAATCGGCGAAACCGAAAAATATTCTCTGGTCGCACAACTGACGGGACGTTCGGCGAATCTTTTTCTGCTCGACAAAAACGGCTTTATTCTCGACAAACTGCGCGAAACTTTCGGCGCAGGGCAAGAAATCGGCGGCAAATATTCTGCGCCGTTTCGAGAAGAGGAGAAGAGGAGAAGAGGAGAAGAGGAGAGTTTTCCAAAAGGTAATTTTGATACGCTATCTGAATCTTTAGATATTTTTTATCTCGAAAAGGCGGCGGAAAAACTCTTTCAAAATCGCGCCAAATCTGCCGAAAGTAAATTAAAGCAGGAAATCACAAAGCGCGAAAAACTCATCAAAAAGTTAAATCAAGACCTCGTTAATCACGGCGATGCCGAGAAATGGAAACGCTTCGGCGATTTGATTTTGGCAAATCTGGCGGATGCCGTGCGGATTGATAACAAGGTCTTGGTCGTTGATTATTTTGACGAAAACATTCCGACAATTGAGATTGAAATTGACGAAAACGATTCGCTGACCGAAGCCGCCGAGAAGTTTTTTCGGCGTTATACGAAGGCACGAAATGCGAAGGAAGAAGTGTCTAAACGGTTGACGATTTTAGAAACGGAAATTTCAAATCTAAAATTAAAGCGCGACCGATTGAACGAAGCGATTGAAGCCAAAGACGACGATTATTTGACCGAGTTTTTGGGCGTTAAGATCGAAAAACTCCCGACAAAATTACGCGATAAAAAGACGGAAAACTTTACAGGTGCGCGGCGGTTCGTGTCGAGCGAGGCGTTTGAAATTCTGGTCGGGAAAGCCTCGAAGGATAATGATTTTCTGACGTTTCGCGTCGCTAAATCGTCGGATTTATGGCTTCACGCGGCGGATTATCCGGGTTCGCACGTCATTATCAAAAACCCCAACCGCAAGGAAATTCCTCAAAATACTTTGCTCGAAGCCGCGCAGATCGCCGCGTTTTACAGTCATGCCCGCCAGCAGCCGAAAGTCGCCGTTCATTACACGCCGAAAAAATTTGTGAATAAACCGAAAGGCGCGGCTCTCGGTTTGGTTAGTTTGTCGAGTTTTAAGACGATTTTGGTCGAACCTAAAGTAGAAGTTCCAAGTTCCAAGTTTCAAGTTTCAGGTTAGATTCTGTTTTAACCCGAAACTTGAAACTTGGAACTTGGAACTCTTTATTCGTTGACGATTTTTTCGACCGTTTCCTTCATTGTTTTAATGACTTTCGGACTGCCGCCGGTGAAAACGCCGGTTAATTGTCCTTCACGGTTGATCAGAATGCTTTGCGGAATTCCCTGCAATTTGGTTATTTTGACGAATTCATTCATCAATGCGCCGTCTGCCCAGCCCAACTGATAATTTAATTTTTGTTTGGCGGCAAAGGCATCAATCGCTTCTTTCGATTCATCATCAGTGTCCAAACCGATAATCTCAAAGCCTTGATCTTTAAACTTTTCCTGCATTTCATTAAGATGCGGCATTTCGGTGATACAAGGTCCGCACCATGTCGCCCAGAGATTAACCAAAACCACTTTGCCTTTTTTATCCTGTAATTTAAAGGTCGTGCCGTCCAAAGATTTAACGTCAGCCGTCATAATCGCCGACGGTGCGGGCGGATAATTTATCTTTTTCTTTTCGGGCGCGCCGTTTGTATTTGAAGGCGCACTCGAATTTTCAACACCAGCCGTTTGGGAGTTTGTGCAAGAAATTAAAGCCGAAAAAACAAAACTCAGAACAATAAATAAACCTAGATTCTTCAGTAAAACTTTCATAAAATTAAATCTTTTGATGCGCCTATTGTGCATTGAGTTTAGAGCTAATTGATTAGGTCTTTGGTTTTTGGTCTTTGATTTTTTGTTCCAATACTCAATCTTTCTTTCAGAATCTATTTATCTCTTCCAAAAACCAAAAACCAAAGACCTAATCAACTACGTTTAGACTATAAATCTAAATCAAGCGCAAATTATTCCCGCTAACCGATGTCTTGCATCCGCAAAACCATTAGTGCGGCAACGACCAATATAAAAAACATTAGCATTAAAACAAGCTGATTTAAAACTTCATCCATCCACGGATGCCGAAAATCAATATACTTGCTCAAATCCTTCGGCACGTCCTTCGCGGGATCAATTTTTGGAACTTCCTTGAGTTCAGGTGCTTTCGGTTTATCGGGTTTGGATATTTGCCCCATCTGATATTTCGCCATATCATCCTGATAATCGTCCATCTCATCCTTATATTTATCCGTATCCTTTTTCGCGTCGGATTTGTAATCGGCGATGTCTTTTTCGGCTTTTTTGATAATTTGTTTATTATCATATTCGACCTGTTTATAAAGACCGCACTTTAATTTTGAACAATCTTTATTAGTCTCGTCTTTATCGCCGTCTTCGCGCAAAACATCCAATCCCGAAAACTGTTTCATTGTGTCAAATGCCCAAGTGGCGGGCATAATCAGACCGACAACCTTGTTCAAACCACTCGGCACACCGACCAATCCCGAGAAAAGAATCTGCGGAATCAGAATCAAAGGCACGAGACTCGTTGCCAGTTCGGACGTTTTAACAAGTCCGGAAATGACAAGTCCGAGCGAGATTCCGACTCCGGCGGTCAGAAGCATCGCCCAAAACTGCGGAACGCCCAAAAACTCACCCGGCATCGGCATAATTCCGGTTATATCGAGGAATTTAAGCGGCACGAAAAGGAACAAACATTGCAGACCGACGATAAAGCCAAGCACGAAAAGTTTGCTCATAATATATGGCAAAAGTCCGAGATTAACCATTCGTTCGCGGTTATAGACGGGACGTTCGCGGATGATTTCACGCGCCGAAACCGATGTTCCGAACCAGACGGCAACGAGCGACAAAACGAAATAAGCAAAATCACGCGGCTGGTCGTCGCCCATCACGAGATAGGTCAAAAACGCGATAATCGGCGATTGGACAAACAAAATAAACAGATTGAGTTTGTCGCGGAACAGAACTTCCCAATATCTTCGGGAAAGCGTCAAAAATTGCCGGATCGAGCCGAAAACGCCGAGCCGCCGTTTTTTCTGAACACCCGGCGATTGCAGTGTGCCGAGTTCTTTGAGCGGCTCATAGACGTTTTTGCGGTATTGCGGAGTTTGGATGAATTTCTGTTTCCATTCTTCGGCAACTGCTTCGGTTACCTGATTACGGTTTCCGCCGCCGCTTTTTAATCTTGTTTCAATCGGGTCTTCGAGTTTATCGTAGATTTCTTTGAAACTCGACGCGCCGAGATGTTTCAGGGCTTCGTCGGGCTTGCCGTAAAACGCGAGTTTGCCGCGCATCAGAAGCACGATCTTGTCAAAAAGTTTGACGTTTTCCATCGCGTGCGTCGTCAAAATCACGGTTCTGCCCGATTCGGCAATCTGGCGGAACAAGACCATAATTTTTTCTTCCGTCGCCGGATCGAGTCCCGAAGTCGGCTCGTCCAAAAAGATCACGGAAGGCTTTGTAATCAACTCGACGGCGATGGAAACGCGCTTGCGCTGACCGCCCGAAAGCTGATTGATCGGCACGTCGCGGCGTTCGCTCAATCCCGTGACATCCATCACTTCGTCAATGATTTGGTTGATTTCCTTTTTATTGACATCGCCCGAAAGCCTCAGTTTTGCAACATAATAAAGCGTTCGATAAACTGTCAGTTCGCGGTGAATGATGTCGTCCTGCGGAACATAGCCGATTGATTGTTTGAGCGAATCGAGATGTTGATAAAGGTCGAGATTATTGATTAAAACCGAGCCGCCCGAAGCCGGACGCATTCCGTTGAGCGCGTCCATAAACGTGGATTTACCTGCGCCCGAAGGTCCGAGCAAGCCGACAAATTCGTTCGGTTGAATCGAAAGCGAAACGCTGTCGAGCAGTTTGATCATTCCGCCGCCCGAACGGTCTTTGACTTCTTTCGTGATATTGACCGAATCAATCCGCGTTTTCGACCGCGTGTCGAAAATCCCGATGTTTCCGGCTTGGTCAATTTGCAGTAAAAACGAGCCGATTTGCACGTGGTCGCCGGGAGAAATTCCCTGCCGCGAAACTCTTGTGCCGTTGACGTAAACGCCGTTGGTCGAATTAAAATCCTCGACGGCAATGCCCGAATTGCTTTGCACGAGCCGTGCGTGGCGGTTGGAAATCTGCAAACCGTCAAGCACGATGTCGTTTTCTTCGGCGCGTCCGATGATCAATTCCTGCTTGCTCCCGAAGGTCAAACTCATCAAAAGCGTCGGTTGCGACGAATCGTCGAGCGAAATCTTTTGCGAAATACTGCCGATGTTCGCAACCATCGTTTTCGAGCCGAAATTTTCCAGAGCATCGAGCGCGGCGGAAGGCGCAATCTGACTTGGCGCAACGGCGCGTTGTCCGGCAAGACTCGCGCCTTTCGGAGCAATCCGCGTCGGCGAATTGAATTTGACGACCGGACCGCCGACACCGAGCTGAATTTCGTCGTTATGATAAAGCGGTGTTTGTACCGAAATGCGTTGTCCGTTGACTAATGTTCCGTTAAAACTGTTGTTGTCGGTCAAAAGATAGTTGCCGTTTTGATTGGAAATTTCGGCGTGTTTGCGCGAAACCATCACCGCGTCCGATTCAAAAATGATGTCGCAGTCCGGCTCGCGTCCAAGCCAAATTTGGCTTTTGGCGATCCTAAAAGGGGTCGAGTGAATGGCTGAACCGATAAAATCAAGTTGCGCCGGAGCCGCTTGATTCGGAACGCTCTGAGCAGTTGATTGTGATTGTGGGTGTTGCGGTGTCGGCGTTGGCTGCTGAAACGGTGGCGGCTGAATATTCGGCGGTGTTTTCGGCGCGGCATTTTGCGGCACATCAGCCGCCTCGAGAAGCAAAATTCGCAGGGTCGGACCTTGCGTTCCGAATTGGACGACATTTCCGACCGCGACGGCTTGTGAACCGACAACTCTTTGCCCGTTGACATAACTTCCGTAAGAAGAATTCAAATCGTATAGAAAACATTTTCCGCCTTCAAAGCGCAATTCGGCGTGTTTGCGCGAAACCATCGGATATTTCGCGTTATCGAACGTGATTTGACAATCAACCGGGTCGCGTCCGATTCGGACGGTTCCCTGGCTAAAAGTTTTTTCGGACAGTTGACTCCCGTTTTGTTCTTCGGCTAAAACAATTTTCATTGGTGTTCAGGTTTTCAGAAATTAGATTTATCGTTAGAAATTGCCTTAATTCTAGCCTAAACCGCGCAAAACAAAAAGCGTAAGGCATAGATTTCCTTACGGTTCCGGCTTAAAAGTTCAGATTTTAGTTTGGAATCCAATCTTTAGTTTGCCGGTTACTTTAACAAAATACATTAGCCCTCTTGCATTTGTGCCGATGTAGCTTTCAATTCTGGCAAGCTGTCCGTTGTTTTTCGTCGTGTCGAGATTGCCCGAAGCATCAATCTGTCCAAAGCCGTAATCGTATTTTTGCATGACTTCCGAACTGCGCGACAAAGTTTGATTTGTCATCTGCAAACGGTCGTTAAATCCGAAACTCTGCGTCGTGCCGTTGCCGAAACTCATTTGCGAAAGTGCGCCGCCGTGTTGCTGATATTGCAAACCGTTTCGATATGTTCTCGACTGGTCGGCGATGTTGGCAAGTCGTCCTTTCGCGTCGTAACCGATTGCTACAACTTTACCTGACGGATATTTCTCGGAGGTTAACTGTCCAGCTAAGTTGTAACCGTATTCCATCGGATAAACTTGCGCTCCGATCTGGCGATGATGTTTAACTCTGCCCATTGCATCGTAATCGAACTCGGTTGCCGTTGATGGCGTGTGTGCCGTCGCCGCCGTTTCCACTCTCGTCAACGCGCCGTTGTTGAAATGTCCGCTCGTGATTGATCGTAAATCAAGTTATGTTCGGCATTTGGTAAGTTATTCGCTCTTAATTGAATGGATTAAGTATCTTGCTTTTCTTTCACAATCTCTATCAAAAAAGAAATCAATAAACATATTGGGAAAAGAATATGCAAGTTGGAAAAAAATGTTTTTGTTGATTTGAAATAGCTACAATTTGAAACACAAAAAGATTCAGTAATCAAATCCCAAACAATTACGATAAACAACACTATGACAAATAGCTTTACCATTTCAGTAATTATTTGAACAAATGTTTTTTTTTAGCATTTTTATAATCATCCATATTTATCAATCTCCTCGTTAACTAATCTTTGGGGAGATATTTTTCGCACTCTTTTTGTTCAGCTTCCTTGAATCTCAATTGCTCATCGTATTCAGCTTCTTTTGGAAATCTTTCAGCTAAATGCTTGGCTCTTAGCAACCATTCGTCATTGATTTGTCCATCTTTATAAGCAGTTATGGCTACTTTTCCTATAAGTCCAAGTAAAACTCCCCCTTTACCGCCTACTTTAGCCAAAATAATTAGAACTCCTACATCAACGGCACTTAGTGACCAATTTTGAGAATATTTTTGGTCAAAAAGTTCTATAAGTTGTCTTTTTTCTAAAGAATAATCCGCCCATTTTGAAGGTTGTTCAAGATTAGAATACTTTTTGTCAACAGCCTTCATACAGTTGATATACTGTTTATCGTCATTATTTCTACCTACACCAACGCCGCCGCCATCAATACCACCACCGGATGAACCGCCGGTGTCCATAAAATATACCTTCCATGTGCAAGTATATCTATAATTCGGGTCTTCCCAACCACGATTTTCGGTACAGGTTTGATAAAAGAAAGCAATGATTTGCAAACCGCTCGGATCAACAAAATTTGTCGGCTGATTTTCGACATAACTGTAACGATTGAAACTCTGCGGATTTCCTAAACTTGCCGAACCGTTATATGGGTCTGGAGATGTCCATCGTCCTGCTCGATTTTCATTCTTTCTAAACCAAGTGTGATTTAATCCCGTCGAGTCATCTTTTTCGGTTAAGCCGTAACCTTGCCGGGTGTTGATTCCACCGCCAAAACCTTGCATTGCCGTTCGTAAGCCAATACCCGATTGGATTTCCTCACCAAACGCTTGATAATCCGTCCTCGATTGGATAAATCCGGCATTGTTCAGGATTGCTCTGACCGAGCCTTGCCAATCCGAAAGAACGTATTTCACGCCGCCTTCGTCGTTTGCCGTTATTCCGCCGTATTCTGCGACAAGATTGCCGAATGCGTCGTAAATTACAAATTGCCAAATATCATTGACTTTCGTTGCCACGCGGTTGCCGAGCGCGTCATAAACCGACAAAGCATCGGGAACATTCGCTTTCGTCGCTTTGACCATTCGCCCGTTCGCATCGTAGTTGAAATTCATC
The DNA here is from genome assembly GCA_031412675.1 of Acidobacteriota bacterium. Taxonomy (GTDB): domain Bacteria; phylum Acidobacteriota; class Blastocatellia; order Pyrinomonadales; family Pyrinomonadaceae; genus JAFDVJ01. The sequence goes on from JANODL010000112.1 coordinate 7,823, forward strand.
AACCGAAACTTGTTATCCGAAACAACTTGTCCCGCTTCATTATAAGTCGTTCCCGTTTGGCTTGTAAATCTATTTGTATTTCTATCTATGTCCGATTCT
>JANODL010000113.1:0-6014 GCA_031412675.1 Acidobacteriota bacterium
CGGCTCGATTGCAACACCGCGCTTTTCAGCGGTGTCGAAGACTTAGCATAAATTTAAGTTGATTTCTCCCTCAACGCCGTGACACCGCTAAAAAACAGCGGTGTTGCAATCGAGCCGATTGCGCTCCAGTCAAACGCCCGTTTTTATTAACTTTGAATTATGTCCAGTCTTCAACTATTTAAGGATCCGTATTTTTCCTATTATTCCCCTAAATTCAATTAATCGCGATAAAATCGCCCGCACGATGGTTTGAACGACCGCGCCCGCGATATTGAAATTTATCCCGTCAGTTCCGGCGGTCTGATTCGCCTGTTCGATTGCCGCCCGTAAAGTGTATTCGCCCGCCGTCGCCGTCTGGCAGAGGTTGTCGGTGAGATTCGCGACCTTCGTCGCCAACCGAATTGACGACGAAGGTCGCGGCTTGCGCCGATGCGGTTAAGAGTATTACGAGCAGAACCGTCAGTATAATTTTGTTTTTCATCTCTTTCCTTTTTAATTTTCAATGGTTTACTGACATTTCACGAAGATTCCCGCGAGACTGCCCGATGCTTTCGCCGCGCCGTAGCCCGCGCCGGCTTTGTATTGCGTTATTTGAAACTCGCGGATTTGGCAAAACGGTCGGTTCGGCAACTGCACCAGCACGAGACCGCGCTTGTAGCGATATGCACCGGGCGTGATGCGGTAGAATCTGAATTTGCTGTCGCTGCCGACGTAAGTTGTCGTGTCGCGCACTTCCCACGTCGTGTAGGTCATTCCGGTTTTGAAAACTTTTGCTCCCGGAAAGTCGGTCGGGACTTCGCGCCGCCCTAACGCTTCGAGCGCGGCATCTTTGTAGTTCGGCTGCGTCCAGCTTCGATTGAGCGCGTCTTGTTCGATTTTTGCTTTTAATTCGGCAACTTTCTCGTCGAGCGGTTTGAAAAGTTCCGGCGAAACGCCGCCCGCGTCGAGATAATGTTTGTTCATCGCCGCCAAATGTTTTTGATCCCAAGCAGCGCGGTCGTAAAGCAGCGTTTGAACTTCGTCCGTGACGTTGCCGTTCGGGTCATCCATCGCCTCATTGATTTTCAGCTTCCAACTGTGAATTTCAGTTTCGGCAAATTTATCGCCCACCGTTCGTTTCGTTTTTTGAAATATCTCCGACCGCTGCGCCGCGATTTTGCACCAGTCGGCGGGGAAAAATTTGACATCGCCCTGATAGATCGAATCCATCACGGGATTCGTCATATTCGGGTATTTCCGACAAACCGCGTCGAGGCTTTCCAAATCTTTGCGCCACGCCTCGTAAGTTTTGTTTTCCTGCGTGATGCCCGTCCCGATGTACTGATATTTCGGGTCGAAAATTGGCGCGAGCTTGTAAACCGGTGCCGAAAACGCCTGCGCTTCGTCCATAAACTGGGCGCGCAGAGGCTTTTGAATTTTCTCCTGTTGGGCGCGTTCCTGTTCCTCAGCCGCCTGCTGCGGAGTCATCAGATTGTCCGCCGTCGCATAACTCCAATCGTATTTGCCCGCTCCGAAACGCACTTTGAAACCGTTCTTCTCAATCGTTTCGATGACTCCCGGTTTTCCGTCCTTGAAAACCCGGTCGCCGACGCGAAAAGTCGGCTTTGACGGATCCGCCGCTTTTTTGAGGTCGGTCAGCATAAAATACTTGGTTTCGTTCGCGCCGAACTTCACCTTTGCCATTTCGTCGTCCTTAAACGATTCGATTACGCCCGTCCGTCCGTCGGGCGTTTGCACCGTATCGCCGACGCGGTAAATAATCCTTTGGGCAAAAACGGACAGCGTGATTGCCGCAATGAGCGATAAACATAAAATTGTGCGTTTCATTTTCTTTTTCTTCATTTGATTTTAATGTGATAAAACAAACTTTCCGGCGACTTAAAGCCGCGCTCCGAACGAATTTCGAAAGAATCAAAATTCTCCTTCGGCAGCTCAAAAATTTTGCCTTTCGGTGTGAATAGATATATCTTTATTGCAGAAGAATTGTCCTTTGGAAGTTGTGAGGAAGTTGTTAGGTTTCCGCTCATGTCCGATAAACTCAAGCTAATATACGAATTTGAAGATTTTCGACTCGACTCGAAAAACCCGGCTTTGTGGCGCGGCGGCAAGGCGGTTTCGATTTCGCCGAAAGCACTCGAAACGCTGATTCTGCTCATCGAAAAGCAAAATGAAATCGTTTCCCGCGACGAGCTGCTCGACACGGTTTGGAAAGATACGTTCGTCGAAGAAGGCAACATCAACTACACGATTTCGCTGCTCAGGAAAACGCTCGGCAATAAGGATTTGATTCAAACCGTTCCGCGCCGCGGCTACCGATTTGTCGGCGCGGTCAGAGAAATAAACGAAAACAGCAACGCGAAAAACGCTTTTCATAATGAAGCGAAAAACGAAACCACACTCGACGCGGAAACGCAGTCGGCTTCAATTTTGCCGTCGGCGAAATCCGCCAAACAATTTTCGACGCGCTGGATTTTAGTTTCGATTTTTTTGCTCGGCGCGGTATTTCTGACGAGCTTTGCTTTTTGGCGCGGAGATAAATCGAAAGTCGAACCGGCAAAGAATCTGCTGTCCGCAAATGCGGAAGCCATGCAGGCTTACACGCGAGGGCAGATGATTCTCAACAAGCGCGGGACGGAACGGCGGACGGAAAAAGCGATTGACGAATTTCAAAACGCCGTGACGCTCGACCCGACGTTTGCGCTCGCCTACGCCGGACTTGCCGAAGGTTTCGTTTCGACCGCCAATAAAGAACCATATCCGGCGAGCCGCGATTTTTATATGAAAGCCAAAGTCGCGGCGGAAAAATCGCTCGCGCTCGACCCGAATCTGGCGGAAGGCTATCTGATTCGCGGCTGGATTATCCGTCAAGCCGATTGGAATTGGACGGAAGCCGAAACGGATTTGCGCCGCGCAATTGAAATTGATTCCAAAAACGCGACCGCGCATCAGCGGCTCGGTCAGCTGCTCTGCGGCATCGGCAGACTCGACGAAGCTCTCGAGGAAATTCAAACCGCTTACAAACTCGATCCGGTTACCGATTACATCGTGAGCGGACGCTTTGCGGTTCTCGAAGCGCGGGGCGAATATGAACAGGCGTTAAAGGAAGCCGAACAATTAATGCGCGAAAACAAATTGAGCAACGCCGCGCAACGTGCTTACGCGATGTTTTTTTACCACACGGGCAAATACGAAAAAACCATCGAACTCGGCGAAGTTTGGCTGGCGAAAAACTCCGAACAAAGTCCTTTCGCGTGGTTTTCCCTGCTGCACGCCGCCTATTACAAAACCAATCAATTCGACAAAGCCGAAGAAAACCTGAAACGCCTCGAAACGCTCGCGCAGACCGACACGAAAGCCCTCTATTCGCTGGCGATGAACTACGCTGAGATCGGTCGCGGCAACGAAGCCCTGATGAATCTGGAAAGATGCTACAACGAGCGTGAAGAACGAATGATTTGGATAAAAGTCGAGCCGCGCTTTAAGAATCTGCACGGCGATCCGCGCTTTCAGGAACTGCTCGGCAAAATGCGTTTATCCAGTTAAAACCTCCGCGAACCGAAATTACGTGAAATTTGGATAGTGTTCTAATTTGTGCTGCCGGAAAAATCAGTAGAGCGAGCGGTCGCGAACACGATTGTTAATCGAGCGGGTTTTGATTGAGAAACGCGACTCGCTACCGCTCGCTCTACTGATGACACCTATCATTTTTCTCCGACAACACAATTTAGGACGCTACCGAAATTTGGGCAATCTTGCCGCACAGCGCAGAGAGTTATAGCGAAACTTCTCTGTGAACTCCGTGCGCTCTGTGGCAAAATAATAAAATGAGCGAAATATACAAACAAGCTGATGCTTGCACGATGATTATTTTCGGCGCGACGGGCGATTTGACGAAACGCAAACTGTTTCCCGCGCTTTATAATCTGGCAAAGGAAAAATTTCTGCCCGATAATTTTGCGATTGTCGGCGTTGGTCGCCAGGAAATGACGAGCGAGGATTTTCGCAGTCAGATTCGCGGTAATCTCCTCGAATTTATCGGCAAAGACGTTGATCAAGATTTGCTCAAATGGTTTGAAGAACGGACGCATTACACGGGCGGCGATTTTGCGGCGAAAAAGACTTTTACCGAACTCAAAAAACTGCTCAAAGATTTGGACAAACAGTTCGATATTCCCGAAAATTACTTCTTTTATCTCGCTACACCGCCGTCGCTTTTCAGTTTGGTGACGGAAAAAGTCAAGGAAATCGAACTGACGGATGAAACCGACGGCTGGCGCAGATTTATTTACGAGAAACCTTTCGGACACGATTTGGAATCGGCGAAAAACTTAAACGCCGAGCTTCAAAAACTGCTCAAAGAATCGCAAATTTACCGAATTGACCATTACCTCGGTAAAGAAACCGTCCAGAATATTTTGGTTTTCCGCTTCGGCAATTCGATTTTCGAGCCGATCTGGAATCGAAATTATATTGACAGCGTGCAAATCACGGTCGCCGAACGCTTGGGTGTCGAACAGCGCGGCGGCTATTACGACACGGCGGGCGCACTGCGCGATATGATCCCGAATCATATTTTTCAGCTCGTCACTTTGACCGCGATGGAGCCGCCGATTTCGTTTGAAGCGAACGCCGTGCGCGACGAACAAGCCAAGATTTTGTGCGCGATTCAGCCGTTTTCGCCCGAAGACGTTCTCCACAAAACCGTCCGCGGACAATACGGCGAAGGTGTCATCGAAGGTAAAAAAAAGGCGGCTTATCGAACGGAAGAAAACGTCAATCCGAAATCAAACAACGAAACTTTTGCCGCGCTCAAGCTCTCGATTGATAATTGGCGTTGGGCAGACGTGCCGTTTTATGTGCGAACCGGCAAACGAATGGCGCAGAAACATTCGGAAATCGTCATTCAATTCAAAAAAGCTCCGTTTATGCTTTTCCGCGATACATCGGTCGAAAAACTGACGACCAACCGCATCGTCATTCACATTCAGCCCGACGAAGGCATCACGCTTCATTTCGGCGCGAAAATTCCGGGTCCGATTGTTGATATGGGCGCGGTTGATATGGATTTTAACTATCTCGACCATTTCGGCGAACAGGTTTCGACCGGCTACGAACGTCTGCTTTTCGATTGTATGACCGGCGACGCGACGCTTTTCCAACGCGCCGATATGGTCGAAGCAAGCTGGCAAATCGTTTCACCGATCTTGGACGTTTGGCACGCCATTCCGGCGCGTGATTTTCCGAATTACGAATCCGGCAGTTGGGGACCGAAAGAATCGGACGCGCTTTTGGAAAACGACGGGCGCAAGTGGAGAAATTCTGTTTGAGAAACAGACTGCAAAGGCTTTGCACAAAACTTAACTGACAATCGGAATGAGTTTGCGAAACTTTACACTTTACACTTTTAACTCTTCACTATTTTTCAGTAAAGACCTGCTCATCAGTTAAAAGTGTAAAGTGTAAAGTGTAAAGTTTCGGTTTAAGAAATGTTCGTTTTCTTTATTTTTGTGCAAAGCCGCAAATAAATATGTTTGCTCGTTGCTACGGTTTTGTGATATTCACATTCGATGTCGTAAAAATCAAGCTACTGTCATAATCCTCCTTAATGTAGGCTTTAATTTTCTGCTCGTTCTTTTTAAAATTGTAGATGTATCCCCGGACTTCTGATTCATTAGCGGTCATTTCCCACCCGTCTTTTTCAAGCACGTTGATCTACATTTCAGCGACGACGTGAACCGCTTCTCGATGATAAACTCGCAGGTCTTTATCATTGCTGCGATAGACTCGCGCATTTTCTTTAAGTGGCAAGTTCATTTTGTCCCAGGGCGCAGTTATCGCAACTTCCTTCCCGACCGGATTCCAGCAAGCCGTCAAAAACAAAGCCGTTAATATTATGATTATTACCTTGTGTGCAACTTTAATTGAAAAATAGAATCGTTGCTAAGTTATTGAAAATACATATAATTCCTTAAATGTCGCAGAGCGACAATCTGAGTTTAGCCGTGTCTTTTAAG
>JANODL010000114.1:0-99288 GCA_031412675.1 Acidobacteriota bacterium
GTAAAAGGCGATAAATCCTTGACTTTGGGAATTGCGGCGGTCGGTTTGATGACTTTGAATCAGGTCGGTTTCGAGGCTTTCAAAAGTGCGAAAGGCGAAATCGAAAAGCCGAAAGGACTTCTTGCAAAATCGCCCGACCAAATCGTCGCCGAACGCGCCAAAGACGATTCGCAAGGCATTTTCGGATTCTTGAAAACGGTAAACAAAAATTTCACCGCCGTTTGGGACGAAACAAAATCGAATGCCAAATTCGCGGTCATCAATGACGAAGAATTGGCAACATCTTCCGCGAAAGACCAATCGCAGGACTGGAAGGCGCAGGACGAACGCTGTTGGGAAGGCGTAATTCCGGTCGAATGCCGTTCGGCTTCGTGCGGAACTTGCTGGATCGGCATTCTCGCCGGACAGGAAAAACTCACCGAAGTTCAGCGTTTGGAACGCAAACAGATGAAAATTTTCGGCTACAATCAGCCCGAAGAAGAAAAACCTTTTCTGCGTCTGGCTTGCCAATCAAAAGCGCACGGAAATGTTTCGTTCGTGATCCCTTCATGGAACGGCGTTTTCGGTAAAAAAGTTTATGACAATGTCGAGCAAGTCGTATTACAACCCGCCACGACTTCTGCGAAAAAACTGCGTGAAACGATTGCCGACGCAACGGGGAAATAATTCGACGCGGGGACTTTACGACGCGGCGACGCGGAGAAATTCACCGTGTCGCCGCGTCGCCGCGTCTCCGTGTCCGATATGAGTAAAGAAAATTCAACATTTCCGCCGGTTGCCTTCGTTCTCGTCGCCGTTCTTTTATGGTCAACGGGCGGACTTTTTATCAAATACACGACGCTCGATGCCTTCACGGTCAATCTCGGGCGGTCGTTTTTCGCGGCGATTACGGTTGCGGTTTTCACTTATAAAAAAGGCTTAAAACTCGATTTATTTACGCTTTTCACTTCCCTGCTCTACGCCGGAACTTTGTCGTGTTTTGTTTACGCGAACAAAACGACGACTGCAGCAAACGCGATTTTTCTGCAATATACCGCACCGATTTATATTTTAACTTTGTCTCCTCTTATCTTAAAGGAAAAATTCCGCTACTCGGATTTAATGACCGTCGTCATTTGTCTGGCGGGAATGAGTTTATTTTTTCTCGAACCGCAAAACGGCGCGAACAAGCTCGCTTCAAACATTTTTGTCGGCAACATCGCCGCGCTCGCTTCGGGCGTTTTCTTCGGATTGTATTTTGTCTTTTTGCGTCATCCGCGCTCACTCGAAAATAAAAACCCTGCAATTTCGGTATTTTACGGCAATCTGCTGATTGTTTTGTTTATGATTCCATTCGTTTTCAACAATCCGCCCGAACCGAAACTCAACGACATTCTGGCGATTCTGTATCTCGGAATTTTTCAAATCGGCATCGCTTATGTGTTCTTTACAATCGGCATAGCACGCGGCGTGCGAAGTTTGGACGCGAGCATTTTCGGTTTTGTCGAACCGCTTCTCAATCCGATCTGGGTTTTTCTTTTCCTCAAAGAACGACCGAGCGTTTGGGCAATTTTGGGCGGCGCAATCATCATCGCGGGAGTTATCTTTCACACCGTCAAACAGAACATCAATAAACCGACGCTGACTCCGATTGATTAAATTGCGTAAAACTAAAAAATCTTTCCAATTGAAACTTTCAAACTTTTAATAACCTTATCTTGTGATAAGATATGTTTATAAAATGCTGTATTTATGTTTAGAACGAGCGTTCCGAATAATGAACAACATATCTTAATTTATTGCCTTTATTGAATTTTTGCGTTAATTTGGCAGTATAAAAATCATCAACATATTTATATTATAGAGTTATTTTTTGGAGAAAATTTATGGCAAATTTAAACATTCCGTCGAATGTAACGAACAAAGAGTTAATAAAATGGGTCACGAAAACCGCCGAGCATTGTCAGCCGGATAATGTCTATTGGTGCGACGGTTCGCAGGAAGAATACGACCGTCTGTGCGAAGAAATGGTCGCGGCGGGGACGTTTGTCCGTTTGAACGAAGAAAAACGTCCGAATTCGTTTCTGGCGCGTTCGCACCCGTCGGACGTGGCGCGGGTCGAAGACCGCACATATATCTGTTCGCTCGCCAAAGGCGATGCCGGACCGACGAATAACTGGATGAATCCGAAGGATATGAAAGTTATCCTGATGGACAAATTCGCGGGCTGTATGAAAGGTCGCACGATGTATGTCATTCCGTTTTGTATGGGTCCGATCGGTTCGCCGATTTCGCAGTTTGGCGTTGAAATCTCGGATTCGCCGTATGTCGCGGTCAATATGAAAATTATGACGCGGATGGGCAACCGTGCGCTCGAAGCGTTGGGCGACGGCGAATTCGTCCATTGTCTGCACTCGGTCGGAATGCCGCTCGCCGAAGGTCAAAAAGATGTCGAATGGGCTTGTTCGCCCGACCCGAAAGACAAATATATCGTTCATTTTCCCGAAGAACGCTCGATTGTTTCCTACGGTTCGGGCTACGGCGGCAACGCGCTTTTGGGCAAAAAATGTCTTGCTTTGCGAATCGCTTCGACCTTGGGACGCGAACAGGGCTGGCTTGCCGAACATATGTTAATCGTCGGTGTCGAATCGCCCGACGGACAAAAAGATTACGTCTGCGCGGCGTTTCCGTCGGCTTGCGGAAAGACGAATTTTGCGATGCTTATTCCGCCGAAACCGTTTCAGGAAGAAGGCTGGAAGGTAACGACCGTCGGCGATGACATCGCCTGGATCAAACCGGACGACACGGGCAAACTTCGTGCGATCAATCCCGAATTTGGATTTTTCGGCGTTGCGCCCGGCACGAATTACAAAACGAATCCGAACGCGATGGATTCGATCAAGGAAAACACGATTTTCACGAATGTCGCGCTGACCGATGACGGCGACGTTTGGTGGGAAGGCATGGACGGCGACAAACCGGCACACGCGATTGACTGGCAAGGCAACGATTGGACACCCGCATCGGAAAAACCCGCCGCGCATCCGAACGCGCGTTTTACCGCGCCGATTACGCAATGTCCGGTTGTTGACGAACATTTCGACAGTCCTGACGGCGTTCCGGTTTCGGCATTCATTTTCGGCGGACGGCGCAATAGTGTTGTGCCGCTTATTTTGCAATCATTTAACTGGGCATTCGGCGTTTATATGGCGGCGACGATGGGCAGTGAAATGACTGCCGCCGCATTCGGCAATATCGGCGAAGTCCGCCGCGACCCGTTTGCAATGCTTCCTTTTGCGGGCTACCACATGGGCGATTATTTTTCGCACTGGCTCGACATCGGACGCTCGATTCCCGAACCGCCGCGCATCTTTTCGGTCAACTGGTTCCGCAAAGGCGAAGACGGCAAATTCCTCTGGAACGGATTCGGCGACAATATGCGCGTGCTGAAATGGGTGGTCGAACGCTCACGCGGAAAATCGAAAGGCGTTGAAACCCCGCTCGGCTGGCAGCCGCGTTACGAACATCTCGACTGGCGCGGAATGGAAGATTTCACGCAGGAAGATTTCGACAGAGTGATGAATCTCGACCGCGATATGTGGCTCAAGGAAATCGCTTCGCACGACGATCTTTTCTTCAAACTCTACGACCGTCTGCCGAAAGAAATGACATTTATCAGAGAACTGCTCGTTTCAAACCTCTGGCGGCAACAAGACTTAGGCTTGGCAACCCCGCGACCGGCTGATGAGGTGTTCGAGAAAACCAAAGAACTCGAAGAAGCCCGCGCCGTCCCCGATAAAGCGGCGGCGAAAGCCGAATAATAATTAGAAAAGGCGATTCTTACTGAATCGCCTTTTCTGCTTTACATACTTTAATTCTGATGTATTTTTATTGCGAAACTTCAAATGTTTTCATTGCATCGTCAAAAATTTTGTCCATTACCTCTTTATCAGAATATACGGAAGAGGCAGTAACAACTATCTTTACCTTTCCTTTTCCGGCAAACAGATATTGAGTAACTCTCAATTTGTTCCCATTCGACTCCGGGATGTAAACTATCTTATAGCCGCGCTGTGTTTTAGCTTGAAATTCGGACTGTCCCTCAAAATTTATTGATGAGTATCCTTTTTCTTTATAAAGAGTCGTCATAGTGTAGTCTTTCATTTGCGTAACTAATTCGGGCAAAGTTAAATCAAAATTCCCTGACATAATATTGATAATCGGAGCAATTCCATTCTTATTTCCACCAATAACCCTTTGGTATGTTTCGCCTGACTCTTTAGTAATTGTCCAATTAGACGGCGCACAGAACAATACACCCAATGAAGGCTCTGAGTATTTATTGCAGGAATCTTTTGGCTGTTGAGCGCAAGCTGAAAGGCTGAAGGCAGTAAGTAAGATAAGGATAAAAATAAATCGTTTCAACATTGGTTTTGAATATCTAATAGTCGTTAAATTTGCTTTATTATAAAAGCAAGACAGTTTTGAGCGCAACTAAACCTTTTATCATGCTTTTATTTCAATAAATCTTGCGTTTTGCTATGATGCAGATATGAATTACAAAGACATCATCACGATTGAGCCGGACAAACGGAGCGGAAAGCCTTGTATTCGCGGGACGCGGATGACGGTGCAGGATGTTGGTGATATAATTTCCCTGCTATGGTAGTCGAAATTCCAGACAAAGTTGTTGCACAATCGGGGCTTTCCGCGAAAGAGATTTTATTGAAAGTCGCGCTTATCTTGTTTCAGGAAGAACGGCTGACGCTCGGACAGGCGAGCAAATTGGCGGGGCTTCATCAGTTTGAATTTCAGAAGGAATTGGCAAAACGCGAGATTCCCGTGCATTACGGCGAAGAAGATTTTGAGCGCGATTTGCAGACCATCGGTTTAATCAAATGATCATCGTTTCCGACACTTCACCCGTTTCCAATCTGATTTTGATTGAACGCCTCGACATACTTCAAAAACTTTTCGCTGAAATTGTTGTTCCTTCTGCCGTTGATGCGGAAATCCGTGCGCTCAAACAATTCGGCAAGGACTTGAGCAAATACGAAACTGCTGAATGGATAAAAGTTTCTGCGCCCGTTAATCTTCAAAAAGTTCAAACTCTGCAAACCAATCTCGATGAGGGCGAAGCACAGGCAATCGCTCTGGCATTAGAATTAAATTGTGATTTACTTTTGATGGATGAACGAATCGGCACAAATATCGCTCGTCAAGAAGGTTTGCAAACCGTCGGTTTGGTCGGCGTTTTGATAAAGGCAAAAGAAGAAAAAATCATTGAAGAAGTGCGCGAAATCTTAAATGATTTAAAGAATGTGGCGGGATTTTGGTTAGGCGATAAATTAGAAAAGAAAATTCTCGAAAAACTTGGCGAAATTTAAAATTTAGAACAATCCGCCGCGTAATACTTTTGCATCAGATTCGCTTTTTCATTCCAATAAATTACGCCGTTTGCTATGATTCAGATATGCAAAGACATCATCACGATTGAGCCGGACAAACGGAGCGGAAAGCCGACGATTCGCGGGACGCGGATGACGGTGCAGGATGTTTTGGAATATCTCGCGGGCGGAATGTCGGAAGTAGAGATTTTGGCGGACTTTCCCGATTTGACTGCCGAAGATATTCGCGCTTGTCTGGCGTATGCTGCCGACCGTGAGCGCAAATCAGCGATTCCTTCCGATTATGAAGTTGCCGTTTGACCAAAATGCCGCCACGTTTAACAAACACTTTGGAAGACATTTTTCCGAACACCATCCACGTCCGCGAAATCGGTTTTGTCGAAGCGACCGACACCGAAATCTGGAATTATGCCAAAGCCAACGATCTCACAATCGTTTCCAAATATACTGATTTTCAACAACGCAGTTTATTGCTCGGACATCCGCCTAAAGTGGTCTGGCTTCGCGTCGGAAATTGTCCCGCTGAAACGGTTGAGGATTTACTGCGAAAACACTCGATTTCAATTCACACTTTCGTTCTGGACGAGAAAAAATCTTACCTCGTGCTTCCGTAAGTCATTTTCTACAACAAATTTGTTGTGTAACAGATTTGTTGTAGATTCGGATTTTATAACGGTTAAACTTGAAAGAAGACGATTCGGATTGAGTCGTTTTTTTTTATCCGATAAAATTAAGGATAATATGAAGCAGAAATACAAAAACAAGCTGAAGAAGAAACTTCTCGGCAAAGTTGACCGACAGCCAATCGGCTATCACGTTTATCGGTCGGTGAGCGAGAGCGTGCCGTTTATGTTTTGGGAAAAATTGACCGATGAGCCGGTTCCCGAAGGAGATTTCAGCGATCTGATGGGCGAAATCGGCGGACAATATTTTTACAAAGCTACGCAGGTTGACGCAAACGGTAAAGAAAGTGCGCCGATCACGCCGCAGATTACTTACACCGATCACGCCGGAAATCAATATAAGCAAAATCCGCTGGTTGATTTTGTCGGTTACAATATGTATCGTTCGGCGGATAAGGACGTGCCGCTCGACCAATGGGAACGGCGCAATAAAGAACCGATTCCGACGACTTCATACACGGACGAAGGCGTTCAGTCGGGCGAAATTTATTACTATTACGTCCGCGCCGTTGACTCGAACGGAACGGAAAGCGCGCCGGGCGAAATCATCCGCGTCATCAGAGCGTGAACGCCGTTTTGGAAAATCGGTTATCATAAGAACGCGGCTCGCCAAATATATGTCGGACAATTTTGAAAAATACAACGAAACAATCAATGAAATCTACCGCCGAACAAAAGAAGAATTATGGACGACGCAATTTGCGACGCTCGTTCTGCTGCTTTTCGCCGTGTTATTTTTAACGATTGTCGTGAATGTCGTTTTTTACTCGTTCGGCAATTGGTTTGTCACTTTTTTAATCTATCTCGCCGAAATCTGTGTGCCGCTCGCCGTGCTGTATCGGCATCAGCAAAAAGTCTATAAAATTGTCCGCGCCAAAATTTTCGGGATGAATTCGGCTAATCCGGGCATTTCCGAGGCTTTTGAAGAATGGCGTTCAAAGATTGTCAGTCCGACTTCGTAATTAGTTAAAAAAAACTTTGACAACCCGAACGATTTTCGAGTAGTCTAAGAATCAGGAGGTGATAAAGAATGATAGAAAAATCAAACGATACACCGCCGGGCAATAGTCGCCGGTGATAAGCCGGTTAAATTGTTCGGAAGGTTATTATAAAAGACGATGCGGTTGATAACTCGGAAGATGATGACAACGAAAATGTCGGTGGTCTAAAAGCATCAGATGCTCATTCCGGCGATTTTCAGTAGCATAAGCTGAATTATCCGACCGAATCACAAATACAATTCAATAAAAGAAAGACGGCTTAAGATAAGCCGTCTTTTTTATGTCCTGAATTTTTATGTCCTGAAAAAGAATGCCGCTAAACCATTTGCGTTTATTTTTACGAATCAATAATTCCGCCATTCCGGTAAAAGCCTGTAATTTATTAAAAACCTCCGTCTGGCATCAAAATCGCTTTAACCTTTGACAGAATTAGGAGTTTATATGAATACAAAAAATTTTACACGCAAAATCAGAATAACCGTGGCGGCTTTCTCTTTACTTTTCGGCATCGGGATTTTATCGGTAACTACGGCAAACGCGCAATACGACCGTCGGGACGATAATCAAAACAATCGTCGCAACGACCGTGACAATGACCGCGATTATAACAATCGCAATGACGACGACCGTTATGACGACGACCGCGATTATAACAACCGGAATAATCGAAACAGCTATATCACTCAACAAGCCTACCGCAGCGGTATGCGCCAAGGTATCGAAGATGCCCGCAACGGCAGACGCGCCAACGCAAATAAAGCCGCCGGTCAGGCAATGCGACAAATGAATAACGGCAATCAACGAAATTTCCGTCAAGAATATCGTGAAGCATTTATTCGCGGCTATCAGGAAGGATACAATCGTTACGACAATCGCAATGACCGTTGGAACAACCGCAATCGTAACCGACGCAACGGCTACTAAACGTAACCAGTCTTCTAAAAAAACATTACGAAAAATGCAGTCTCATTTGTGACTGCGTTTTTCGTATTTGCGACTACGTTTTTCGTAATGTTTTCCGCAAATAATTTTTGATTCGGCTTCCCGAAATTTAAGGAAAATATAAACGGATGATTTGAATCTAAAACCTGAAAACTTTAATTTATTTGTTCATTTTTCAAAAAAATTAGTTTAAGATAGTTGAAGTCAGGCAGAAATTTGATAGATTTTAGCATCAAAACAGCAACTCTTTTTTAAGGAGATTTATGGAAAATTATACATCTACATTTGGCAATTCGGCGGCTGATGCGGCACCGCAGGAACGGGCAATGTTTATCCGCAAAACTTATTTGCATCTGGCGGCGGCAATTTTGGCATTTATCGGACTGGAAACTTATCTCTTTACGTCAGGGATTGCCGATGTGATTGCCACGACGATGATGGGATTTTCGTGGTTTATTGTGTTGGCTCTGTTTATGGGAGTTTCGATTTTGGCTAATTGGTGGGCAAATTCGTCAACCTCGAAGCCTTTGCAGTATCTCGGCTTAGGACTTTATATCGTCGCGGAAGCGATAATTTTCGTGCCTTTGCTTTATATGTCGGCGTATTACAGCAGCGGCGGAATTACGACGATTATGAAAGCAGGCATTGTTTCGCTCGGTCTTTTGGCAGGTTTAACGGCAGTGGTTTTTATCACTAAAAAAGACTTTTCGTTTTTAGGTCCGATTCTGGCAATCGGCGGTTTCGTCGCGCTCGGATTTATTGCTGCAAGTCTTTTATTCGGCTTTAGTCTGGGCGGAATATTTGCATTTATTATGGTCGGATTTGCGGCAACCGCGATTTTGTTCAGCACTTCAAACGTCTTGCATCAATATCAACCGACGCAACACGTCGCAGCTTCGCTGTCGCTTTTTGCGAGCGTCGCGCTTTTGTTCTGGTATATTCTGAGCATTTTCAGCAGTTCTGACGATTAAAGTTTTTCATAAAAAGTTTGTCAAATGGCAGTTTGCAGTAGTAATCTTACAGCAGACTGCCATTTTTCTTTTGAGGTAAAAAAAATATGAAAAAGATTATTCTAAGTTTGATGTTTCTGTGTGCTTTTGCGGCGGGTTCGATTGCTCAAACGCCGCAAGCACCGCAGACAAAATTAAAAGTCGGCGATGTTGCGCCCGATTTTACGTTATCCGATACCGAGGGCAACAAGGTGAAACTGAGCGATTTTCGCGGCAAGAAAAATGTCGTGCTGGCGTTTTATGTACTCGCTTTTACAGGCGGCTGAACGAAGGAATTACAAGCATATCAGGCTGATATTGCTAAATTTGAAGCAACTGAAACACAGGTTTTCGGAATTTCGATGGACAGTTCACCCGCCAACAAAGCGTTTGCCGAAAAAATCGGTGTAAAATTCCCGCTCCTCAGCGATTGGAAGCGCACCGCGACCAAAGATTACGGACTTTACAACGAAGAAACAAGCTACGGCACACGCGCCACGTTTGTCGTTGATAAAGAAGGAAAAATCCAACATTTAGAAGTCGGACGCACCGCCGTTGACCCGTCGGGCGCGTATCAGGTTTGCGATCTTCTGCAAAAGAAAAAGGAAATCAAAAAGCCGTAAATTTTTGATGGTCTATGGTTTTTGGTCTTTGATCTTCGACTCGATTTTAGCGATTGAGAATACAAAATCAAAAACCGAAAACCAAAGACCAAAGACCAAAGACCAACTTTCTTTCAATTATTTCGCAAAATTAACCGAAATTCATTTACAGTTTTTAAAATTCGTCATAAAATTATCTCACCACGGAAGCAACTACATTCGGAGGTGGCTCATCATAAACAGCGAAGATTTACTGAATTCAGAAAGCAATTTTTTAGGAGCAGATATGGACTTAACCTCGGTTATTGATCGTGATGCCGCATTTGGGGTTGAGGAAAGCGTTGGGCTTCCTTTAATTCAAACTCCCGCACTCGTCGAAAATCAGCCTGTCGAAGCAGACGCGCCGGATTTGTTATTGACAAAAATGGCGGCGGCGGGAAATCTCGCGGCATTTGAACTGCTCTATCAGCGTTATCATCGCCGGACGTATTCGCTTTGTTTGCGAATGACGAACAGCCAGACCGAAGCCGAAGATTTGACGCAGGAAGTTTTTATCCAGCTTTTCCGCAAAATCGGCAGTTTTCGCGGCGATTCGGCGTTTTCGACGTGGCTTCATCGTTTAACGGTCAATCAGGTTCTGATGCACTTCCGAAGAAGAAGCGTCAAAAACGAAAAAACGTCGGACGACGGCGAAATTCCCGAACAAATCGTGTCGGGAACAGCGAACCCGAACAAAATGTTTGTGATTGATCGTCTGGCTTTAAATAAAGCCATCGAACAATTGCCGCCGGGTTACAAAAAAGTTTTTATTTTGCACGATGTCGAAGGTTATGAACACGAGGAAATTGCCCGGATGCTCAAACTTTCAGTCGGAACATCGAAATCGCAACTGCACAAAGCGCGTTTGAAACTGCGCGGGCTTCTGATTAAGAAAAACGATTAAATCTTTTTGGTTGCACAGGCAACTTATTGATTTTTCCTGCAATCTATTAAAGCGGAAGCCGAAAAGTGTGGCGAACAGGTTTAGCAAAACCGATATTAATTTTTACAGATAAATTAGAGATGAACTGCGAACATTGTCAAGAAGTGATAAGTGTGTTCCTGGATAACGAACTCGACGAATCGAGTTCGGATAACGTCCGGGAACATCTTGCCGTTTGTCAGGAATGTTCAAAGGTCTGCGAAGATTTGGCAATGATTATGGATTTTTGCCAACTCGAAGCGGACGAAACAGTTATTCCGCCGAATCCGCAAGCTCTCTGGTGCCGTATCAACAACGTCATCGAAAGTGAAGTCCAAGCCGAAATCTACAAGGAAAATAAAGAAAAGATTGAAGCCGCAACCGCCGAAACACAAACAGGCTGGCTTCCGCGCCGTTGGAATTTTTCCTTTATGCAGGTCGCTTCGGCAGTTCTGGGAATTGCGATAATCAGTTCGGTTTTGACAATTGTCGGCATTAGAAATTATACGAGCGCGAATAACGATCTTTCGAGCGTCAATTCCGAACCGACGCTTTTTGAGAAAGTTTTAGGCAAAGTCGGTTTGATGGAAACGCCGCAGGCAAAGCACTCAAGAATCATCAAAGAACGCGAAACGGCGATTGATTATTGGAACAAACGGGTCGAAACACGGCGCACACAGTGGAATACGAATTTGCGCGATGCTTTTGATCGCAATTTGAACGAAATCAATCAAGCGGTTAATGAATATACTCAGATTTTGCAGGAAAATCCGCACGATGAACTTTCGGGCGAAATGCTCGATACGGCGTTAAACGATAAAATGGAGCTTCTCCGCGAGTTTTCCGAACTTTAATGTAATGATTTTGAAGCTGGATAAATTTCTCAAGTCTTCTGCAACAATCAAAACTACGATTCTGTTGAGCGTAGTTTTTTTCTTTGCGTCTTTTGCCGCGCAAGATATTTTTGCTCAAAAACGATTTTCAAAAACCTATTCGGCGAGTAAAAATGTTCGTCTTCAATTAACGAATCGCACCGGAACTGTCACGGTCGAAGGTTGGGACAAAGAGCAAATTCAGATTTCGGCATACCTCGAAGCACCGGCGGCGAATATTGTTCCGCAGAGTTTGAGCGGCACGATTTTAATCAATGTCGTCAAGGATAATCAAGGCAGAAACGAAGTCGGCAACGTCAATTTTCTCGTCAAAGTTCCGCGCACTTCGTCCGTTGACATCGAAACGCGGATGGGTAATTTGAACGTCAGTAACGTGCAGGGAACGCTTGTTCGCGCACATATTTCGAGCGAGGGCGACATTACTCTGACGAATATCGGCGCAAATAATGTGTCAGCGGAAAACGTGATCGGCGATATTTTCTACGACGGCGATATTCAACAGCAAGGAAACTACCGTTTTATCTCGACACGCGGCAACATTAATCTGCGGATTCCCTTTAACGCGGGCTTTAAGCTGGTCGCGACCGCACCTTCGACGCGCAATATCTCACTCGGCGCATTCTCAAACGGCAATATGAAATTTGTCGGCGACGGACGGCGCGTGATCGGACAATCGGGCGACGGAAGCGCAACCGTCACCGTCACCAACCAACGCGGAAGCATTTCCTTCATCAGAAGATAAAAAAAACAAAACTAAAAAGTAAAAAGGCAAAAGTTAAAGCAATTCGGCTTTTGATAAAAAACTTTGACCAATTCCCTTTTAACGATTAAACTGTTTTTGTAAAAGGTTTTATTTTTACTTTTTACTTTTTACTTTTTACTTTTTACTTTTTCCCTTTCCCGCGCATCAAATCATTTCAAATCAATGAAAAATCAAAAAATCATTCAAACGCTGTTTTTCGCTTTCCTGAGTTTCGCTTTTTCGCTTGTCTGTTTCGCGCAAACGGCAAAATTAATCAAAAAGACGACTTATAAAACCGATTCGGTCGAATTCGGCGTGGGCGGTACGGTTTCCGTAACGGGTGCGCCGAACGGCTCGATTTCCATCGAAGGCTGGAACAAAGCCGAAATCGAAGTTTCGGCGGAAATTGAAATGCAAGCCGCGACCGAAGCCGATTTAGCCCAACTCGCGTCGGTCAACAGTTTTGTGATTGACCGAGGATTTAACAGCACACGCATTATCAGCATCGGCACGTTTGATAAGGATTATATGAAGCGGACAGCGAAAAAATTTCCGAAAGCCTTGCTCGGTTTGCCGTTTAAGATTAATTACACGATTAAAGTTCCGCGCTATTGCGATTTGAACATCACGGGCGGCGACGGTGATTTTACGCTTTCGGGCGTGGACGGCGAAATTCATGTAAATTACTTGAATTCAAACGCCAAAATGAATCTGATCGGCGGTTCTCTGCAAGCGACATTCGGCGGCGGAACGGTTGACATCACGATTCCGACACGCAGTTGGCGCGGACGTTTTGCCGATGTTCAACTGGCGACGGGAACGATGAATGTTCAACTTCCATTGAGTTTCAACGCCGAAATTGACGCAACGGTTTTGCGTTCGGGGCAAGTCGAAAACACTTTCGGGGAACTCAAACCGAAAACGCGCAACGTCAAATTTACCGAAAAATCAATCTCGGCAAAAGCCGGAAACGGCGGCGTTCCGCTGAAATTCACGGTCGGCGACGGAACACTTAAAATTAGTGAAGTGAAATAATTGGTGCGTGGTTGGCAGTTGGCAGTAGCAGTAAGCAGTAAAATCTTCGATGTTGAAAATTTTGACTGCCAACTGCTACTGCCAACTGCCGACGGTTTTTGAATTTTGTATCAGGAAAGTGGTAAGCTATCGTCTTTATCACTTTCCATTTTAATTTTAAAACAAAATTTATGACGATTAAATCAGACCTTTGGCTTCGCAGAATGGCTGAAGAACATCAAATGATTACGCCGTTTCTGCCCGAACTCGTGCGCGAACAAAACGGTCGTAAAATCATCTCAGCCGGCGCGTCGAGCTACGGCTACGATATGCGCTTGGCGGACGACGGCTTCCGCATTTTTTCATCGGTTTACGGACAAGAGATTGATCCGAAACATTTCGACGAAAACTCTTTGATTGAACCGACGATTTACACGGCTGCTGACGGCGCGAAATATTATCTTCTGCCGCCGCATCATTACGGTTTGGGTGTGACGGTCGAAACCTTCAAAATGCCGCGCAACGTGACGGGTGTCGCGCTCGGAAAATCAACTTATGCGCGCGCCGGATTGCTTGTTAACACAACGCCGCTCGAAGCCGGTTGGACAGGTCGTTTGGTGGTCGAAATCGCAAACTTGGCAAATCTGCCCTTGCGCGTCTATATCAACGAAGGCATCGGACAGATTTTGTTTTTTGAATCCGACGAAGACTGCGCCGTTTCCTATTCGGACAGAGGCGGAAAATATCAGGGACAAACGGGCTTGACCTTTGCAAAAGTTTAGACAAAAACTGTTTGAAACCGGAAATATGAGTTTGACTGTTGGCTATCCTATGTTCTCAATTCTGAACTCATAATCTGTCGTTAATTGAGGAAATTATCTAAGCAGAGTTTTCATCAATTGACATTTTTTTTAATTAGAATTATTCTAACCCAATCTTAAGGCTAAGAATCACGCAATGAAAGACATCGATAGTTTAGGATTTACAAAACAACGCCAAGCCGTTCTCCAAGTAATCCGCGAATCGGACAAGCATCTGACAGCCAACGAGGTCTTTGATGATTCCCGTCGGCTTCTGCCGGGAATTTCGTTCGCGACCGTTTACAATTCTCTGCGCTACCTGAAGAATGAGGGACTAATCGGCGAGGTTCGGTTCGGCACGGATACCACCCGTTACGACCGCAAACTGACACGGCACGACCACGCGTTCTGCAATAACTGTGGCAAGTTGGTCGATCTGGAACTCTCTATTCCGGTCGGACTACTTGAAGAAGCGTCTAAACTCTCGAAATTTAAAACAGAATCAATCGAACTGACTCTGCGTGGTTTGTGTCCTGAATGCAGTAATTAGGCAAACTGACAAAATATTAGGGTTATTTTATGAGAATAACATAAATTTGTTCCGGCAAAACATCTAAAAAATCAAACTAAAGGTAAATTAAATATGGGAGATAACGGAAATAACAAAGAAAACAAATGCCCGTTTACGGGCGGAGCAATCAGATATACCACCGCTAGTCATAGGTCAAATCGTGACTGGTGGTCGAACAATTTGAATTTGAGCATCCTTCGTCAACATTCTTCCCTATCTGATCCGATGGGCAAAAGATTCAATTACGCGGAAGAATTTAAGAAGCTCAACCTTGCAGCGGTGAAAGCTGATCTTGCCGCGCTGATGACGGATTCGCAGGATTGGTGGCCGGCGGACTTCGGACATTACGGTCCGTTGTTTATTCGCCTAGCGTGGCACGCAGCCGGAACTTACCGCATCGGCGACGGTCGCGGCGGTGGCGGACGCGGTCAGCAGCGTTTTGCACCGCTTAACAGTTGGCCAGACAACGTGAGCCTGGACAAAGCGCGGCGACTATTATGGACCATTAAGCAGAAGTACGGCAGAAAGATCTCATGGGCTGACTTGATGATTCTCGTAGGTAACGTAGCACTGGAAACGATGGATTTCAAAACATTCGGTTTCGGCGGTGGGCGTGAAGATGTCTGGGAGCCGGATCAAGACGTTTATTGGGGTGCCGAAACCACATGGCTGGCAAGCGACATCCGCTATAAGCACGGTTCTGAGGGTGTCGAAAAGCCGGGTGGAGTTTTGGTATCCGACGATGACGCAGATGGCGACAGGCACAGTCGAGAGTTAGAGAATCCGTTGGGCGCAGTGCAGATGGGACTGATTTACGTTAATCCTGAAGGTCCTGACGGCAATCCCGATCCGATTGCGGCAGCTCACGACATACGCGAAACGTTCGGTCGGATGGCAATGAACGATGAAGAAACCGTCGCCTTAATCGCGGGTGGACATAGTTTCGGTAAGACGCACGGTGCCGCTGAGTCGTCGCATGTGAGTGTCGAGCCGGAGGCGGAAAGCATTGCGGCACAAGGCTTTGGTTGGGCGAACAGTTTTGGCACGGGAAAGGGAGCCGACACAATTACCAGCGGACTTGAGGTTACATGGACGACGACACCGACGAAGTGGAGCAACAACTATTTCGAGAATCTGTTCGGTTTTGAATGGGAACTCTCGAAGAGTCCAGCCGGCGCAAATCAATGGGTTGCTAAAGATTCCGACGCGATTATACCGGATGCACACGATTCGTCGAAAAAACATCGTCCGACGATGTTGACCACCGATTTGTCAATGCGTTTTGACCCCGAATACGAAAAGATTTCAAGACGTTTCCTCGAAAACCCGGAGGAGTTTGCAGACGCATTTGCCCGCGCATGGTTCAAGTTGACGCACCGCGACATGGGACCGAAAGTACGCTATCTCGGACCGGAAGTGCCGGAGGAAGAATTAATCTGGCAAGACCCGATTCCGGCTGTTGACCATGAACTCGTCAATGATCAGGACATCGCCGCATTAAAAGATAAGATTCTCAATTCGGGTTTGCCCGTATCACAACTGGTTTCTACTGCTTGGGCATCAGCCTCGACATTCCGCGGAGGCGATAAACGCGGCGGTGCGAATGGCGCACGAATTCGCCTTGAGCCGCAGAAGAATTGGGAAGTCAACAATCCGGGCGTATTGGCGACAGTCCTGGAAACTCTTGAGAACATCCGAAAAGAGTTCAACGATTCTCAGTCAGGTGACAAACAAGTTTCGCTTGCCGATCTGATTGTTCTCGGTGGATGCGCCGCCATCGAAAAGGCAGCGAAAGATGCCGGTCAAAATGTAACGGTTCCCTTTAGTCCGGGACGCGCCGATGCAACGCAGGATCAAACCGAAGTAGAATCATTCAGGTATCTCGAGCCGCAGGCGGACGGCTTCCGCAATTATAAGAAGGGTCATCACAAAACGAAGGCGGAGGAAATGTTGGTTGACAAGGCTCAACGGTTGACGTTGACCGCGCCTGAAATGACGGTTCTGGTTGGCGGTATGCGGGTTCTTAACGCGAACTTTGATTCGTCAAAACACGGCGTTTTGACGAATCGTCCTGAAACACTCTCCAACGACTTTTTCGTCAACCTGCTCGATTTCGGCACGACGTGGAAAGAAACATCTGATTCTGAAGAAGAGTTTGAAGGTCGTGATCGTGTGACCGGCGAACTCAAGTGGACAGGCACTCGTGTTGATCTTATCTTCGGTTCAAACTCAGAGCTTCGTGCCTTAGCCGAAGTTTACGGTTGCGATGATTCTCAAGCGAAGTTCGTGCAGGACTTTGTGGCGGCGTGGACTAAGGTGATGAATCTTGACCGCTTCGACCTAGCCTGATTTCAATGCCATTCGGCACATTTAATGAGAGAAAAAGGTGGACTGGAACAGTTCACCTTTTTTATTGTCAATTCCCTTCTTTAACGACCACGCAAATCTTTTCGGCGAAGACAATCACCAAAAATTTACTAAACAAATACTGCGCCGGAACGGAAATTTTTACGAATAAATTGTAAAATTACCGTGATGCTGAAAATCGAAAATTACATTGGCGGCGAACTGTTTGCGCCGGTTTCCGAAAATTATCTCGACAATTTCAATCCGGCGACGGGCGAAGTTTACAGCTTAATTCCCGATTCGGACGAGCGCGACGTTGAACGGGCGGTCGAAGCCGCGAAAAAGGCTTTTCCCGTCTGGTCAAGAATGTCAGCCGAAGCGCGGCACGATTATTTGATGAAAATCGTCGCGCTGATTGAACGCGATTCGGATTCATTGGCAGAAGCCGAAAGCGTTGACAACGGCAAACCGAAAACGCTTGCTAAAGCGGTTGATATTCCACGCGCTATTTCAAATTTCAAGTTTTACGCGACCGCCGCGATGCACACGGCGACCAAAGCGCACGAAACCGTCGGGCAGGCGATAAATTATACTTTGCGTCAACCTTTGGGCGTTGTCGGTTGTATTTCGCCGTGGAATTTGCCGCTTTATCTTTTTTCTTGGAAAATTGCGCCTGCGCTCGCGGCAGGTTGTTGCGTCGTCGCCAAACCTTCGGAAATTACGCCGATGACCGCTTATCTTTTATCAAAACTTTGCATCGAAGCAGGTTTGCCCGCAGGCGTTTTGAACATCGTTCACGGACTCGGCACAAAAGCCGGAAGCGCAATTGTTACACACCGGGACGTGAAGGCGATTTCGTTCACGGGCGGCACGCGCACCGGCGAATGGATTGCCCGCGAAGCCGCGCCGAAATTCAAAAAACTTTCGCTCGAACTCGGCGGCAAAAACCCGAACATCATTTTCGCCGATTGCGATTACGAAGAAATGCTCGAAACGACCGTGCGCTCGTCGTTCTCGAATCAAGGTCAAATTTGCCTCTGCGGTTCGCGGATTTTTGTCGAACGTCCGCTTTATGAAAAGTTTAAGACTGATTTCGTTGAAAGAGTTTCGCAATTAAAAATCGGTGATCCGTTAAATGAATCAACAAATATCGGCGCAGTAGTTTCAAAAGAGCATCTCGAAAAAGTTCTTTCTTACGTTGATTTAGCAAAAGAAGAAGGCGGAAAAATTTTGCTTGGCGGCAAATTTGCCAAAGTTTCGGGCAGATGCGAAAACGGTTATTTTATCGAACCGACGATTATCGAAAATCTCGCGTTTGATTGCCGCACGAATCAAGAAGAAATATTCGGCGCGGTCGTTTCGATTCAGCCTTTTGACACCGAAGATGAAGTTTTAAGTTACGCCAACTCGGTCGAATACGGCTTATCATCAACAATTTGGACGGAAAATCTTTCACGCGCACATCGGATGGCGGAACGCATCGAAAGCGGCATCGTCTGGATCAACTGCTGGCTTCTCCGCGATTTGCGAACACCGTTCGGCGGAATGAAAAATTCCGGTGTCGGACGCGAAGGCGGCTTCGAGGCTTTGAAGTTTTTTACGGAAGAAAAGAATGTTTGTATAAAGGTTAGTTATTGAGGAAAAACGATATGAATCACTTACAAGAATTTCCGATGTCAGTTATCGAAAAACTTGATTACTATGTTTATTTACTGATTGACCCGAAAACGAATCAAATATTTTACATTGGAAAAGTTATTGGTAATCGAATTTTTGCTCACGCCAACGCCGCAATTACCGATGAAACTCCGAGCCACAAACTTGATAAAATTAGAGATATTCGGGAGAAAGGATTTGAAGTTAAGCATATTGTTCATCGGCACGGCTTAACCGAAAAAGAAGCGTTTGAAGTTGAAGCCGCAATGATAGATTTTATCGGTTTAAGCGGATTGACCAATCAAGTTCAAGGTTATAATTCCGACGATAGAGGTCAGATGTCTGTCGCCGAAGTCATTGCCAAATACGAAGCACCAATTGTTGAAATTTCCGAATCTGTGCTGCTGATTACGGTGAATCGTTATTATCGTCGCGGTATGAGCAATGAAATGTTATACGAAATTACTCGCGGAAATTGGGTTATCGGAAATCGTCGCAATCAAGCGAAATACGCTTTCGCAGTTTATAAAGGAATTATTCGTGAGGTTTATAAAATTGAAAGATGGTTTCCCGCGCCGCTTGATGATACTGAAATAAAACGTCAATGGGCGGCTGAACACTCAATAAATTCCGAAGCAAAACAAAAGAAAAGATGGCAATTTGATGGTAATATTGCAGAATCGTTGCGACATTATGTTGGAGGAAGTGTTGAAAAATACTCAAAAATCGGCGCACAAAACCCTATTCGCTATGTCAATTGTTAAATTTTCTCTACTCAACAACTTTGCTATAATTCGCTTGAGGTAAAAGTTATGAGCATTACGATTGATTTAAAATCAGAAACAGAAGCGCGAGTCAAAACTCAAGCATTACGCAATGGCGTAAAAGTTGAAGATTACGTCAATGAGCTTGTTGAAGAAGCGTCCGAAAGACGCGAACGAATTGAAAAAGCATCGGAAAAATCGTTTGCCGAAATTCTCGCGCCCGTTCACAAAGAATTTGAAGAAAGCGGAATGAGTGAAGATGAATTGACCGAATTTTTAGAAGAACTCCGCGAGGAAGTTTGGCAAGAGAAGCAACAAGCAAGATAAATATGGAAAAATTACGAGTCATTTTTGATTGTATGATTTTTCTGCAAGCCGTCTTGAGTAAAAAAAGCATTGCATTCCAATTGTTTGAAAATTTGCACGAAAATCGCTTTATACTTTTTATCAGCCAAGATATGCTTGACGAAATCAACGATGTTCTCTACCGTCAGAAACTCAGAGCAAAATACAGTCAAGTTACAGATAAACTCGTTGAAGACTTTGTCAGTCGAGTTTTGAAAAAAACATTTTTTGTAAAAAATGTGCCGTCGCATTTCAAATATTCACGCGACCCGAAAGATGAAAAATATATCAATCTCGCCATCGAAGCCGAAGCCGATTATCTTGTCAGCCGCGATAGAGATTTGCTTGATTTGATGACCGACGTTTCGGTTGAAGGAAAAGAGTTTAGGAGAAAATCAAGACCTTTGAAAATCGTCGAGCCGATTGAATTTCTGAAAATTATTGCGGAAAAAAATTTGTCTATTAATTCGTAAAAACAAAATTATGAGCAGTGAAACACAACCGATCAGAATCGAAACAGGCGAAGAAGTGGCGTTTGAATTGATGAAATTCATCGCCGAAAAAGAAAATAAACAGCTCGCACAGGAAGAAGTGCGCGATTATTATCTCGATTTATTTGTCGAATGCGCTTCGGTCGTCTATGACGGCGAACGCGCTTCGAGCGAATAGTTTGCAAGGAAAAATTTATGAAGATATTTTATGTGATTTTTATCGGATTGCTTTTATCTAGTGCGTCTTTCGCGCAGGTCAAACCGCCGCAGGAATCAGTTTTTGACCGTTTTTTGCGCTATGTGAAAATTGATACGCAATCGGCGGAAGATCAGACGACCGTGCCGAGTACGAAAAAACAGTTTGTGTTGGCGAATCTGTTGGCGGACGAGCTTAAAAAACTCGGCGTGCAGAATGTCCGCGTCAGCGAATTTTCGATCGTTTACGGGATGATTCCGGGTAATTTACCTGACAACTCAAAAGTTCCGACCATCGGTTTTATCGCCCATATGGATACGTCGCCCGCCGTTTCGGGCGCGAACGTCAACGCGATCATTCACAAAAATTATCAGGGCGGCGACATCATTCTGCCGAACGATAAAACACAGATTATTTCGGTCGCACAAAATCCGATTCTCAAAGAAATGATCGGCGACGACATCATCACGGCGGACGGCACGACGCTGCTCGGTTCGGACGATAAGGCGGGCATTGCGGAAATTATGACGATGATTGATATTCTGCGCCAAAATCCGCAGATCAGGCACGGCAACATTGCAATCGCCTTTACGCCCGACGAAGAAGTTGGCGGCGGAATTGATAAATTCGATGTCGAAGGCTTCGGCGCAAAGTTCGCTTACACGGTTGACGGCGAAGAACTCGGCGAAATCTCGAACGAAACGTGGAGCGCACGCACCGCGACGGTTACGTTCAAAGGAAAATCAACGCATCCGGGAACGGCGAAAGGCATTATGATAAATTCGACCTACGCGGCGGCTGATTTTCTGACGCGTTTTCCGAAAGATATTTTGCCTGAAACGACCGAAGGACGCGTCGGCTTCGTGCATCCTTATTCGAGCGTCCTCGACATTGAAGAATCGAGCGTTAAAATTCTCCTGCGCGATTTTGACATCAGCGGTTTGGAAACAAAAGAAGCGATTCTGAAAAAGATGATTAGCGAAACGCAAACGAAATTTCCCAACGTGAAAATCAATATGGACGTGAAAGTCGGCTATTTGAATATGAAGGAAGTTTTGAAGGATTTTCCGCAATTGACGGATTATGCGATTGAAGCGGCGAAACGCGCCGGAATTACCGCATCGCTCCGACCGATTCGCGGCGGCACAGACGGCTCGAACCTGACTTTCCGCAATCTGCCGACACCGAATCTTTTCACGGGCGGCAGTAATTTTCACGGCAAACTCGAATTTAATTCAAAACGCGGATTGGAAAAATCAACCGAAACACTCGTTAATCTCGTACAGATTTGGGCTGAAAAACAGAAGTAAGGATTGAACATTATGCAAACCGAAAAAGTTCTTCAAACAGATTCGATTTTAGCGCGGTTAAAGGCGCGGACGGCGCATCAGCACCAGCAGACGGAAGACGGTGTTGATGTCATGAGCGATAATTTTTCGCGCGAAGATTACCGCCGATTGCTCGTTAGATTTTACGCTTTTTATAAATCTTACGAGGCGAAAATGCGCGATGCTTTGCGCGAAAATCCGATTGATCTTGATTACGAAGAAAGATTAAACACGCCAAGATTAGAGGCTGATTTGATCAATCTCGGAATGACGGAAAATGAAATTTCCGAAGTACGAGCGTTCGACGAGTTGCCCGCGCTCGATTCAAAGGAAGAAATTTTCGGCTCGCTCTATGTCATCGAAGGCTCGACGCTCGGCGGTCAATACATTTCGCGGCATCTGAAAGAAAAATTCGGTTTGGACGAAACGAACGGCGTTGCATTTTTTTCGGGTTACGGCAAAGAAACGGGCAAGATGTGGAACGCCTTTCGCGAATCCATCACGGCTTTTGCGGAAACGACGAGCGAACACGAAGCAATCATCAAAAGTGCGAACGCGACGTTTGAAAAAATCGGCAAGGCTCTTCAATAACGGCGATTGTCGTCAGCCGAGCCAATCGGCACGGATTTTAGAGCAGGATTTCAACTACACACTTTGATTATCGTTAACTATACTTTTGGTAACGCCTCAATAAAAAGTTAAGCGCGACTGGAGCGCAAGCGTCCCGCTTGCCATGAGCGTTGTTTTTTGACGCTCAAAAGCCTTGTTTTACTGAGACGTTTTAGAAAATCAAACGCTTTTACGCCGCTTTTCAAGCGACGTATGCAAGCAAGGATGCTTGCGCTCCAGTCTTTCTAACTTTTTATTGAGGCGTTACTACTTTCGCTATGACAGACGAAAAAATCATCAATTCATCAAAAGCTCCCGAACCTGTCGGTTTGTATCCGCATGCGCGGCGCGTCGGTAATCTTTTGTTTCTTTCGGGCGTTGGACCGAGGGAAAGAGGCACGAAGAAAATTCCGGGCGTGAATTTAGGCGAAAACGGCGAGATTGTTTCCTACGACATCGAAACGCAATGCCGTTCGGTTTTTCAAAATGTCCGTTATATTTTGGAAGATTCGGGTTCGTCGTGGGACAAAATCGTTGATGTAACGGTTTTTCTGACGAATATGAAGGACGATTTTCAAACATATAACCGCGTTTACGCCGAATATTTCAAAGACAATTTGCCGTGCCGCACCACGGTAGAAATAAATTGTCTCCCGACACCGATTGCGATTGAATTAAAGGTGATTGCGACAATTGATTAAGAAACGTGAAAATAACCAAAACCGAAAATCTGTCCGAAGTTCAAAAACAAAGCATCATCCGGCTCTGGAACGCCGAATATCCCGCACAGATACAGCATTCGGGAATTGATTCATTTGACGACTACTTGAGCATGAAAGGAAATCTCGAACATTATTTGCTGACCGACACGGACGAAAATATCAAAGGCTGGCTGGCGACTTTTATGCGCGACGGCGAAAAATGGTTTGCGCTTTTGGTGGATAGTTCCGAGCAGAAAAAAGGCTACGGCACGCAACTTTTGAATAAAGTTAAAGAGTTTGAAAACGAAATAAACGGCTGGGTGATTGACCAAAACAAAGACTTTAAAGCGAACGGCGAAACATATCTGTCGCCAATCGGGTTTTACTTGAAAAACGATTTTGAAATCTTAAACGATGTCCGACTCGAAACCGAAACGGTATCTGCCGTCAAGATAAAATGGACAAAGTAAGTTTGTCCGATAAGTCGGCGAAAATATTGATATTATCTGCATCAAAATGAGGAATTCTTTCGGATGAAATATATTCGATTTTTGCGCGACACCACGCTGGCAAAAAAATATTATGGACTACAATATTCCGACAAAAAATTATGCTGGTAAATACACTTTTTCCAATTTAAGGAAAGACTATGAGGAGAGTATAGATAACTTGCTATATTTGACCAAAATAAACTCACAAAGCAGATTAGAAAAATACAAAAAAGAATTGGACATTCTTTCTAGTCTTACCGATTCTGAATCTGCGTCGGAATTAATTGTCAATAACTTTAAAGTTAGAGCTGCATTTATCGAATCCCACCAAATTATTCAAGTCAGTAATTTTTTGTCTGAATATGTCAAAGAAAATACTATTTCTGAAAACAACATCAAAAAGTTACAAGGTGGAGTTTATAGTTATTCAGAATCCAAAAGCGATGATCCATCCAGAGACATTTTTTTTGAATTTTATATTGCCTCGCATTTATCGAATGTTGGTATAAAAGTTGATTTAAGTTCAATTACAGATATTGTAGCTGAATTTGAAGGCTTTAAATTTTTTATTGAGTGCAAAAGAATCAAATCTAAATTTCAGTATAAAGAAAAAGTCAAAGAAGGAATACGGCAATTAAACAATAGATTTGAAAAAGGAAAAACTAAAGAAGTCGGAATAACTTTTATTTCGTTAACCAGCGTCATGAATCCTAACTTAGATATTATGAAAGTTTCAAACAATATAGAAATTGACAATCATTCTGAAAAATTGTGTAAAGATTTTGTAAAAGAAAACTTAGGTAAATATGTCCCTTTTGAGAAGAAAGTTTTAGCAGTTTATAATCACTTAACAATACCCTATTTTAATGAACAAAATAGGTTGGTCTATTACAAGACTTTCGATTCTTTCAAATCATTTTTCTCAGTAGATACAAACGGGAACCCAATTAACCCAAACTTTTTTAAAGATGGTGCTCCACGCTCTGTTTTAAGAAACAAATATTTTTACATCTTTACAAAATTCGATAACACTTATAGTCGAAAATCTTTATTCTGCTTAACTTGAAACATAAATCGTAATAATTATTATCATATGTTTGGGATTTCAAGAAAACTTATTAACTATTTATGAAATACGTTGCCTTTTTGCGCGGAATCAATGTCGGCGGAAAAAATAAAGTCAAAATGGAAACCTTACGGAAGGCGTGCGCCGCGCTCGGTTTTGAGCGCGTCAAGACTTACATCAACAGCGGCAATATGATTTTTGAAACGGCGCAAACCGACGATAAAAAACTTGCCGAAACACTCGAAAAAGCCATCGAAAAAGAATTCGCGTTGAATATCAAAGTGATGGTTCGTTCGATTGCCGAAATCGAAGAGATCGTCAAAAATAATCCGTTCGACGGGCAATTTGAAAACGCCAAAGATTTGCACGTTTTCTTTTTAGACGAAGAATTATCGGCGGAAAAACGCGAACATCTTCTTTCAAACAATAACGAAAACGAACAATATTTTGTCCGCAACCGCGAGATTTTCTGCCTTTTGCGCGTCAGCGTTTTGGACAGTTTGATGGGCAAAGATTACATCGGCAAAAAATTAAAAGTTTCCGCGACGGCGCGCAATTGGCGAACCGTGAATAAGATTTTGGAAACGTATTAATAGTGTGCATTGAAAGTGTGTAATAATATTTATATGAAACGAATTGCACATAAACGCTTAAATATTACATTGCCGGAAACAACGGTTGCCTTGCTTGAAACCGTTGCGGGTAAAGGCGAGCGAAGCATATTTATTGATACGGCAATTAGAAGTTACATCAAGCAAACTAAACAGGAAAATCTGCGAGAGAGTTTGAAAAACGGAGCGATTGCCCGTAGTCAGCGTGATTTATCTTTGGCAGAGGAATGGTTTGATGTCGAGGAAGAATTATGGCAAAAATAACTTCCCCGCAGCGCGGCGAAGTTTATCTGGTTAATTTTGACCCGACAATCGGCTCGGAAATAAGAAAAACCCGTCCGGCGTTAATAATTCAAAACGACATTGCCAACGAACACAGTCCGATTACGATTGTCGCGGCGATCACTTCAAAATTTGACGATAATCTTTACCCGACCGAAGTTGAAATCTCCGCCGGCGAAGCCGGTTTAAAACAAAACTCGGTCATTTTGCTAAATCAGATTCGTTCGATTGACGGGCAAAGATTGGTCAAAAGGCTTGGGGAAATCGAAAATTCGACGCTAAAAAAAGTTGATTTATCAATTAAAATCAGTCTTGGTCTAATTGATATTTAAAGAGAAAAAAGTTATGCCGATTCAAAAACCCTTTAATTTCAAAAAATGGATTGACGAGCATCGTCATTTGCTGAAACCGCCCGTCGGCAATAAATGCGTTTATGAAGACGCGGAATTTATCGTGATGGTCGTCGGCGGACCAAATTCGCGCAAGGATTATCACTTTGACGAAGGCGAGGAATTTTTCTACCAGCTCGAAGGTGACATTCTCGTTAAAATTCAGGAAGACGGCAA
Source organism: Acidobacteriota bacterium (assembly GCA_031412675.1). GTDB lineage: Bacteria > Acidobacteriota > Blastocatellia > Pyrinomonadales > Pyrinomonadaceae > JAFDVJ01. Next base: position 26,038 of record JANODL010000114.1, read on the forward strand.
ATCGGTTGACGTTCCCGTCAAAGAAGGCGAGATTTTTCTGCTTCCGCCGCGCGTTCCGCACAACCCGATTCGCGGCGAAAACACCGTCGGCTTAGTGATTGAACGCAAACGGCGAATGGGCGAACTCGACGGACTTTTATGGTTTTGCGAAAACTGCAACGCGAAACTCTACGAAGAATATTTTGTTCTGACCGATATTGTTAATCAATTCCAGGGCGTTTTCAAAAGATTCTACGGCGACGAAGATTTGCGAACCTGCAAAAATTGCGGAAGCGTGATGCAACCACCTCCGGTTATCAGTTGAATTTATTGACGTGCATACATCATACATATAAACTCTAGTTATGTTCGTTTGGGACGAATCGAAAAGGCTAAAGGTCGTCGCTGAACACAAAGTAGATTTTGCTTTGTTGCTTGACGCATTTGATGATGATTTTGGAGTCTATTTTGAAGATGTAGAACACTCGACCCAAGAAGAAACCCGTTTTAATCTTATCGGATTTGCGGCTCGATACGGTTTGATTTTCGCTGCGTTCACTTACGAAAACAAAGACATTCGTTTGATTACAGCTTGGAAAGCCGAAAAATGGATGGTGAAAGAATATGAGCAATACAAAAAATAAAGATTATGAATATTTGGAAACGTCGGAAGAAGCGAAGAAACGCGGACTGCAACGTATCACTCGTCCAAAATTTGTGGAAGCGGCAATTAAGAATTATTTGAAAGAATCAAAGAACCGAATCACGATATACCTTGACCCGGACATCATTGAACACTTCAAATCGCAAGCGGAAAATTCTAAATTAGGTTATCAAACCTTGATAAATCAAGCCTTACGCGAAAAAATCAACGCTTCGCAATCAAATAAAAACACCGACGAATTGATCGAAAGACTTTTGCGCGACAAAACCGCCTTGAGCAGATTAAAAGCCGAATTGGAAACGGTGTAGAAAATTATTTTAATGAATTCTACGGCGACGAAACTTTGCGAATCTGCAAAAATTGCGGAAGCGTCATGCAACCGCCGCTGGTGGTGAGTTAGTTTATGAGCTTAGGTTTAAGAATAATTTTGGATAAATCAGCTATTGTTGGATTGAATAATGCAGAAATACATTCGCTCGACAGATATTTTTTTCAAATAGTTCCACCAATATTGCTTAATGAAATCTGTGCAGATTTGAGCAAAGAGACAAAAGACTCTTCTATAAAAAATAGAATTTCAAGTTATAGTTACAGAATCAGCGGCAATCGGGGATTAGCTTTCAAATTTCGTGAAATTTTAGGGAATTCATTAATTGGAAATGAAGTTCCAATGGAAGGCAAATTTTTTCCGGCGGGAGAAAGAATGGTTCGTTCTACTGACGGTTCAGTAGGAACAATTGTAGAAACAATTGATGAAGATGAAATTATTTTTAGATGGGAAAGAAAAGATTTTACAGAAGAAGAAAAGTTATGGGCTATAAAATGGCGAAGAATTTATGAAAGACCTATTAATTCTAAAATGTATAGGGATAAAATTGTGGAAGCAGGCTTAAACTTTAAAATTCCAAAGGATGATAATGAAATAGTAGAAATAGTAGATTCTCTTCTACAAGAAAAAAAGTTTCAAAGTAAGTTACTTGTTTTACTTGCTAAGGAATTTAATATGCCACTTGATTTCCAAAAAACAGTTATAAAAAGATGGTATAGCGAAGGCAACCCAATGATTAATGATTTTGCTCCTTACGCATTTTTCTGCGTTCGTGCAAATTTCTTTTGGGCAATTGGACTTACTAATCAGGAGTTATTTAAACCAAACAAAAAAGATAGAAAGAACGATAGAAAAGATTTAGAGTATTGTTATTATTTGCCTCATTGTGAAATTTTCGCTTCCAAAGATAATATACACAAAATGCTTGTTCCACATCTTTTAAGATCAGATCAAAGTTTCGTTAATAGTGAAGAACTGAAAAATGATTTGAACAAATTGTCAGAAGATTGGAATAAATTAAGTCAAGAAGAGCAAATTAAATATCATCAGGAAAGAGGGTTTGCGCCACCTGAAAATGAAAAATCTATAGTATTTCAACTATGGAAAAAGCATAAAGGTGAAATCACAAAATCATTTCCTTTAGAATTGTTAGAAATGAAATGTGTTGATTCAAAATTACCAAAAGAGGAACAAGTTGAATTTACTTTCAAAGAGTTTTTACAATCAATGAGCGAAAAATTAGAGAATTCTAAAATTATGTCTTCTGAAGAAATAGGAGAATTAAGAAAAACTCAGGGAGAAAAGAATCCTGCAACAATTCTTAAAAGAACAACAAAGATTAGTAAAGAAAGATTATTAAAATTGTACCCACAACTCAAAGAATCCGATTTAGACGAACATTAATTTAAGATGGCAACACTTTTAGATGAATTATCACAACTGATTTCCGCGCTCGATGAAAACGACATCGAATATGCGGTGTGCGGCGGCTTGTCCATGGCGATTCACGGGTTTGTGCGGGCGACGCTTGATATTGATGTTTTGATTCGTGCCGAATCGCTCGAAAAGGCTTATCAAGTGGCGGCTGAAAAAGGCTTCGACATTCGCGGGCTTGATATTTCGTTTAAGGAAAGAGCCGTCGAAATTCGCCGCGTTTCAAAGATTGACGATAATGGCGAAGTTCTTTCGCTCGATTTACTGCTCGTCACGCCGCAAGTCGAAGATGTTTGGGCATCGCGGGAAACGATTGATTTTTTGGGCAAACGGCTTTGGGTTGTTTCACGCGAAGGTTTGATAAAAATGAAGCGTCTGGCTGGCAGACCGCAGGATTTGGCTGACATCGAGAGGCTCGAAAATGAGGAAAGTTGATATGTCCGAAGAGGCGATTTTACGACGTTTGCGAACGGTTGACCGTTTGCGTGAACTCTCGTTGTCGCTGATGAAAGGGAAAAAAGAATCGGACGAAAAGGCGGCAAAACTTAAAGAGCAAAGCGCGAAAGTAACCAGCCGCGAATTTTGATGTTTGCGTGTGATATGCAAATCGTTTATCGAAAATTAAATAACAATGAAGCGCAAGATTTCCGGCGTGTTCGGCTCGAATGTTTGAAAACATTTCCCGAAAGTTTCGGGACGCTTTATGAAGATGAAGCCGAAAAACCGAAGCTCTATTTTGAAGAAGTTATCGAACAGGATTTAGCGGATATTTTCTTTTTCGGCGCGTTTTCGGGCGATGATTTAATCGGCATCGCCGGATTCGTGCGCGGGAATCGCACCAAAACGCGGCATCGCGGCGAGCTTGTTTCGATGTATGTCAATCCCGATTTTCACGGGCAAAAGGTCGGCGAAAATCTTTTGCGTGCATTGGTAAAAGCCGTGTTCGATTTGGACGACATCGAATCCATCGAACTGACCGTCGTCGCTGATAACGATTCCGCCGTGCGGCTTTATGAAAGAATCGGTTTTGAAACATTCGGCGTGCAGAAAAATTATTTCAAATTGGGCGAAAAATACTGGAATCAGCGGTTTATGCAGTTGACGAAAGAAAGGTTTTTAAAGATTAAAAATGCTGAAAATTTGGACGAATCACAGTTTCACGACAGGCGCGGAAAGTGAATTAAACAGCTTGCGGGAAAGTTTGGAAGCACACGAATTGTTTGTTTTTCCTACGACCGAAAACGGCGCGGCGGGCGAATCGGCGGAAGTTTTGCGGGTCGCCGATATTGCTTTCGGAACTCCTGATGCGGACGCGGTTTTGAGCGCGGAAAATATCAAATGGTTTCACGTCAATCTTGCCGGATACACGCCGTATGACCGCACCGATTTCAAGGAAAATTTTAAGGCGCAGGGCAGAATTATGACAAATAGTTCGGCGGTTTATGTCGAGCCTTGTTCACAGCACATTTTGGCGATGATGATGTCGCTTGCACGGCTTTTGCCCGAATCGCTCGACAATCAGCGAGGCTCGAAAGATTGGGATTATGACCGAATTCGCAGTAGTTCGTATCTTTTGAATAGTCAAACGGCTTTGATTTTGGGTTTCGGAACAATCGGACGAAGAATTGCCGAATTGCTTGCGCCTTTGAAAATGAATTTAATCGGCTTCAAACGGACAATTCGCGGCGATGAACCGATTAGAATGGTTTCCGAAACCCAACTCGATGAAGTTTTTCCAACTGCTGATCACATCATCAATGTTCTGCCCGCCAATGATGCGACGATAAATTTTCTCGATGCCGAACGATTATCTAAAGTCAAAAAAGGCGCGATTATTTACAACATCGGGCGCGGCGTGACGCTCGACCAAGACGCTTTAAACAAGGAAATGCAAACGGGCAGAATTTCCGCCGCGTATCTCGATGTCACAAATCCCGAACCTTTGCCTGCGAATCATCCGCTTTGGACAACGCCGAATTGTTACATTACGCCGCATTCAGCGGGCGGTTTTTCGCTCGAAAGACAGCGGCACGTCGAACATTTTCTCGAAAATTTCAATCGGTTTGAAACGGGCGCGGAAATGCTCGATAGAATCTATTAAAAAAAGGTTTTTAATGCAAAGGCGCGAAGACGCGGAGCGGCAAAGTTTTTATTGCTTTATTAAATCTTTAAATCTTTGCATCTTTGCGTCTTCGCGCCTTTGCGTTAAGATTTTTCAAGTGATCCAATGCTGAAAATTGATATTCACACACATATTTTGCCTAAAGATATTCCGGGCTGGAAAGAGAAATTCGGCTACGGCGGATTTATCACGCTCGAACATCACAAACCTTGCTGTGCGCGAATGTTGAAGGACGACGGACATTTTTTTCGTGAGATCGAAGACAATTGCTGGTCAGCCGAAAAACGGATCGAAGAATGCGATTCGTTCGGCGTAAATGTGCAGGTGCTTTCGACTGTTCCCGTGATGTTTTCGTATTGGTCAAAACCTGCGGACGGCGCGGAAATTTCCGAGTTTTTGAACGACGGAATCGCCGTAATCATCGCTAAATTCCCGAAGCGTTTTATCGGTCTTGGAACAGTTCCGCTCCAAAACACAGATTTAGCGATAAAAGAACTTGAACGATGCAAGCGAATCGGCTTGGTCGGTGTCCAAATCGGCTCGAACGTCAATCAATTAAACTTGGGCGAACCGCAGTTTTTTGAATTTTTCAAAGCCTGTGAAGAACTTGGAATGGCGGTTTTTGTTCACCCTTGGGAAATGATGGGCGAACGCGATATGCAGAAATACTGGCTGCCGTGGCTCGTCGGAATGCCGGCGGAAACTTCGCGGGCGATTTGCAGTTTGATATTTTCGGGCGTTTTGGAAAAATGTAAAAATCTGCGAATTTGTTTCGCACACGGCGGCGGTTCGTTTCCCTATACTTTGGGGAGAATCGAACACGGTTTTGAAGTGCGTCCCGATTTGGTTGCGTTAGATAATGATATTAATCCGCGTGAATATTTGGGGAAATTCTGGCTTGATTCGCTCGTTCATGACGAATTGATGATTGAGTATTTAGTGAAATTAATCGGCGCGGACAAAATCGCGCTCGGCACGGATTATCCGTTTCCGCTCGGCGAACTCGAACCCGGAAAATTAATCGAATCTTCAAATTTTGACGCGGAAACAAAAGCCGAAATGCTTCACGGCGCGGCTTTGAAGTGGCTGAATTTGGAGAAAAATTTGTTTATCTGAGATTTGAAAATTATTGTTTCAAATTTATAAAATACTGATATGAAAGCAATTGTAAAAAGCAAAGCGGAAGTCGGTTTGTGGCTCGAAGACGTTCCCGAACCGAAACACGGGATAAATGATGTTTTGATTCGCGTTTTGAAAACGGGAATTTGCGGAACTGACGTTCACATCTGGAATTGGGACGCTTGGGCAAACAGCACGATCAAAATTCCGACGGTTTTGGGACACGAAATTGTCGGCGAAATCGTCGAAATCGGCTCGAATGTCAACGATTTCGACATCGGCGATATTGTTTCGGTCGAAGGTCATCTGGTTTGCGGACGCTGCCGCAATTGTCTTGCCGGACGGCGGTTTAAATGCGCTCACACGCTCGGCTACGGTGTCAATACGGACGGCGGTTTTGCCGAATTTATGGCAGTTCCATACACGAATATTTGGAAACATAATCCGGGCGTTGATCTGGAAGTTGCGGCGATTTTCGATCCGTTCGGCAACGCCGTTCACACCGCGCTGGCGTTTGAAGTTTTCAGCGAAGACGTTTTAATTACCGGCGCAGGACCGATCGGAATTATGGCGGCGGCGGTCGCCAAACACGCCGGAGCAAGACACATCGTGATCACGGATGTAAATCCGAAACGACTCGAACTCGCCCGCGCAAACGGCATTGAACACGCGATTAACGTAACGGAAACTTCGATTGCCGATTATCAGAAAAAACTCGGAATGAAGGAAGGCTTCGATGTCGGAATGGAAATGTCGGGCAACGCTTCGGCGTTCCGCGATATGCTCGACAATATGACGCACGGCGGAAACATCGCCTTTCTCGGCATTCCGCCCGATGAATTTGCGATTAACTGGAAAACCGTCATCTTCAATATGCTCACCGTCAAAGGCATCTACGGGCGCGAAATGTATGAAACGTGGTATCAAATGAACGTCCTCGTCGAAGGCGGTCTGGACATCTCGCCCGTCATCACGCACCGCTATTCTTACAAAGATTTTAAGCAAGGTTTTGAAGTAATGAAAGAAGGCAACAGCGGCAAAGTGATTTTGGATTGGAGTGAGGTTTAATGAATGAAGTGTTAATTTGGTCGCTCAAACAGGCGCGAAAACAAACATTGTCATTAGTCGAAGATTTGCGCGATGAACAGATGTGTCTGCAAACTTTCGCCAAAGAAAATCATCCGGCTTGGATTCTCGGGCATTTGCTGTTGGGAGATATTTATCTTTTATCAATGCTGAAAGCGCGTGAACTTTCAACCGATTTTTCAGATTTATTAAGTAAATACGGACCAAATTCAATTAGCGAAAATTACGACTCGAAACAATTTCTCGTCGAAAGATTGACCGAAACAGGCGCACTCCGGCTCGTTGCGCTTCGTCAGATGAAAAATTTTGACGAGCCGACACCCGACGAAACATTAGCGCGAACACAGCCGACCATCGGGCATCACCTGCAAATACTCGTCTTCCACGAAGGACATCATTGCGGTCAAATATCTTCGTGGCGCAAAGCCCAAAAACTTTCGGCGGTGAAAGGAATTTTTGCGTCATAAAAGTCAGAACCATCTGCGGTAGCGGGTGGTTTAAGTTGGACAATTGAGAGGTTTATTGAATAATGATGATGTTGAACTTTTAATTTAGAGTTTTGAGTTAACTAACGTAAACCATCCGCTACCGCAGATGGTTCTGACTTGTTGACCATCCGCAAGACTGATTTTTTATGTGGAATGATACTGATATTCCGTTGGCGTATTTGATTACGTTTCGTTGTTACGGAACGTGGCTTCACGGCGACGAGCGCGGTTCGATTAATCGGTTTCGGAATCAGTATAAAACACATCGTTTGCCGTCTGACGAAAATTGGATTGCAACAAATCAGCAAAGATTGAAAGGTGAAATTGTTGCGCTAAACGCAGAACAACGGAATGCAGTTGAAAAAGCGATTCGGGAGACTTGCGATGTTCGCGGGTGGCATTTGCAGGCGATAAATGTGCGGACAAATCACGTTCACACAATTGTTGCAATCGGCGCAAAGAAACCTGAAATCGCGCTCAACGCTTTCAAAGCGAACGCGACGAGAGAAATGCGCCAGAACGGTTGTTGGCAAAACGAGAAAAGCCCGTGGGCGGACAAAGGCAGTAAAAGATATTTGTGGAACGAAAAAAGCGTCGCGGCGGCAATTGATTACGTTATCAACGGTCAGGGCGATGATTTGCCCGACTTTGATTGACAAGTCAGAACCGCCTGCGGTAGCGGGCGGTTGAACGTAATAAACTTGAGTGTTTAATTTTACGGAGTCAAATTGCTAAACTTAAACCATCCGCTACCGCAGATGGTTCTGCCTTATCAAGCGTGTCAGAACCGCCTGCGGTAGCGGGCGGTTGAACATAATTAACTTGAGCGTTTAATTTTAGAGAATCAGATTGCTAAACTTAAACCATCCGCTACCGCAGATGGTTCTGACCTGTGCGCGAAAGCGCGTAAAGTTATGAATAGATTAAAAGCACCCATTTATGCGTGGCGGCGCAAATGGCGGTAGTTTGTTTGATTATCAACAGGAAATAATAAAAGAAATTCCAATCGAAGTTTCGGAACACGCTGGATATTTTCGAGCTTCTTCTTGGTATCCTTTACGTTCTGAAGAATTTGTAGAAGATAAAAGCAATCCCAATTCTGGATTAAGTTATTTTACGGCAGCAACTGAGGATGCTCCGAATTATTACTGGGAAAAGAAAATTGGTGAGTAAATAGTTAGAGTTAATTTTAAAGATTTTATGTATAGCAAAAAAATTCAAAATCAATTAGAAAATACAATCAACGAAATCAGAGAAGCGGGGCTTTATAAAAACGAGCGCGTGATTGAAAGCCCGCAGGAAGCGCATATCAAGGTCGCAAACAGCGAAGTTTTGAATATGTGCGCGAATAATTATCTTGGTTTAAGCGATCATCCGGCGATTGTTGCGGCGGCGCATAAGGCTCTGGATGATTGGGGTTACGGACTGTCATCCGTGCGGTTTATTTGCGGGACGCAGGCGATTCATAAGGAACTCGAAGCGAAAATTAGTTCATTTTTAGGCACGGAAGATACGATTCTTTACGCGGCTTGTTTCGATGCGAACGGCGGACTTTTTGAACCGCTTTTTGAGGCGGAAGACGCGATTATCTCCGACGAACTCAATCACGCGAGCATTATTGACGGAATTCGCCTGAGCAAAGCGGCGCGTTTCCGTTACAAAAATAACGATATGGACGATCTCGAATCGAAGCTCAAGGAAGCGAGTGCGGCGCGGCGAAAAATCATAGCGACGGACGGCGTTTTTTCGATGGACGGTTATATCGCCAAGCTCGGCGAAATCTGCGATCTGGCTGAAAAATATGACGCGCTCGTGATGATTGACGATTGTCATTCCGCCGGATTTATGGGCAAACAAGGTCGCGGCACACACGAACACTGCGGCGTGATGGGCAGAGTTGACATCATCACGGGAACGCTCGGCAAAGCGTTGGGCGGCGCGATGGGCGGTTATACTTCGGGCAAAAAAGAAGTCGTCGAACTCCTGCGCCAGCGTTCGCGTCCGTATCTGTTTTCAAATTCCCTTGCGCCGTCTATTGTCGGCGCGTCCATCGCGGCAATTAATATGCTGCAAAATTCGACCGAACTGCGCGATAAATTAGAAGAAAACACACGCTTTTTCCGCGAAGAATTAACCAAAACCGGACTGACGATTCTGCCGGGAGAACATCCGATTGTTCCCGTAATGTTCGGCGAAGCGCAACCCGCCGTCAAAATGGCTGAATCGCTGCTCAAAAAAGGCGTTTATGTAATTCCGTTTTCGTTTCCGGTCGTCCCAAAAGGCAAAGCGCGAATCCGCACGCAGGTTTCCGCCGCCCATTCAAGGGAAGATTTGCAGTTTGCGGTTGAAAAATTTGCCGACGCAAAAGCGGAAGTTGGGATTTAAGAAACTTTATTTATGTAAAGTCGCCAAAAATTTCAAGATGCAAAACTTATGGCAAAAAGACAAGACAAACTTGCAAGCATTTTAGCTGAATATGGTAAGGATATTTGCTTGCCTCCACAAAAAAAGATTTTTTATGAATCTAAATACAATGATTTGATTCATAAAACTTACAAAAAACTTGGCGGAATACTTGATGAATATCCCGTTAATTTTGGTAATTTTGATATTGAATTAGATACCTGTTACATCGAGTTGGACGAAGAACAACATTTTACGCGCTATCGCAAAACTACTTTGGAGTCAGATTTTTACAAAAAGTATAATTGCTTTCCTGTCGAATGTTACAGCCGCTTATGTGAAAATAAAGAAGATAATGCAAGAACTTACGGGAACTTTTGGACGAACAAAAGTTGCGAAAAACAGTTTGGAAAGTCCTCTGATAATGGCAACTTCTTAGGAAATGGCTCTGCCAGATGGAAGCAACGGGCATTTTACGACTTCTTAAAAGACATTTACGGTTTAATTAATAATAAGCCCGTTTATCGGTTTTCTATTTACGAAGTCGTAGCGAATAATCATACTGTAAATGCTATGCTTACGAATGACAGGTTAAACGAAGAACTGTTTAATTTTGTATCAAAAAGAATACGATAAAACTTAAAGTTTTCTTCATTTCTTCGCGTCTTTCGATTGTTTCCACTTTGTCCAATTTGTCGCCGTGCCGATTTTCGTGCCTTTGAAATCAACTTTGATGCCGTTGAGATGTTTGGCGAGTTTGACCAGATCGGCGCGGTTGTAAAAATCCGCCCAGATCAGATTTATCGGATATTTCCCTGCCCATTCGTTTTTTATCCAGCCGAGCGCGACCGGATTTGTCATATCCGCCAGTTCGCTGTTCGATTTCGGATGAACGCTCGAGAAAAATCCCATACTGATTAATTTTCCGTTGTCGTCGGGCGTGACCGATGAACGAATCGCGTAGAATTTATCGGCGTAGTTTCCGTTTTTGGCGTTTTCCAAAACTTTTAACGTGCCGCTTTTGAATCGGTCAATGTCCGAACCTTCGACCCAAGTATTTTCTTCCATCCGCTTCCAAATAAAATCATCGTCGGGCGCGTCGTCCGTATCAAAAAGCGCGATCACTTGATTATCTTTTTTCAACTGCCAAAGCTCGTTCAATTTGCTTTTCGGGCTGAAATTCTTACTGCTGACTAATTTGCCGTCGAGCTTTGTTTTGACGAGATTGATAAGCTGCGTCCAATTTGCTTTCGTCAAACCTTCGATTTCGCCCTGTTTTTTGCCTTGTTCGATTTGATATGCGCGTTCCCAAAAATGATTGAAGCCGAGCAGAACGACTTCGCGCGGATTTTTGTCGGTGAAGGCTTTTATGTCGTCGAGCATCGAAGCGACCGACGCGCCGTAGAGTCCGTGGCAAGTCATCAAAACGCCTTTGTCGTCAACACAAACGCGGATGTCGAAATAGCGGATGCCATCGTTTAGCATTTGTGCCGTCGTGCGTTCCTGCGTTTTTGCCCAATCGGAAAAGACCGAACCAACCGACAGAAAGCGTTTTACTTTTTTGTTGTCGGGCGAAGAAAGCCCATCGCTGTCGCCGAACGTGATGCCCGTGTTTTTTGATGCCGTGATCGCAAAAGTTCCTGCGTCGTGCGCTCCGGGCAAGGCAATTTCGTTCAACTGTTTTTTTCCCAGAATCGCCGCATTTGCGCTCATCCAATTTGCTTGCGCGTTTGCCGTCCAAACGAAAGCGGAGAAAATAATCGCTAAGATTAAACATTTATAGAAAAATTGTTTCAGCATAAATTTACGTTTCGCAGTAGTTTAATGATAATAATTCGGGTGATTGAAAAAGCCAAGTTGTGAAATTATTCGTTTGAAAAAGAATGCAAAACCGATTTTTCGCGCTCCGAGAAATTAACGTAAAATAGAATTTCACGTTATGCCGCAAAATATTTTTGAATCAACCGCATCGTTTGCCCAAAATTTAGACGAACAAGATTCGTTAAAACATTTTCGCGAAAAGTTCTATATTCCGAAACAGACGAACGGCGCAGAAGTGTTGTATTTCACGGGAAATTCGCTCGGACTTCAGCCGAAAACCGTCCGCGAATATATCGAACAAGAGCTGAAAGATTGGGAAACTTTTGGAGTTGAAGGACATTTTCACGCGAAAAATCCGTGGATGCCGTATCACGAATTTCTCACCAAACAAATGGCAAATGTCGTCGGCGCAAAGCCGTCTGAAGTTGTCGTGATGAATTCTCTGACCGTCAATCTGCATCTTTTGATGGTTTCGTTTTATCGCCCGAATGGAAAACGCAACAAAATCGTCATCGAAAAAAATGCCTTTCCGTCCGACCAATATGCCGTTCAGTCGCAGATCAAATTTCACCAACAAAGGTCAGAACCATCTGCGGTAGCGGATGGTTTAAGTTTTAACTCAGACTTTTCAAATATGAATCTTCAACCGCCCGCTACCGCAGGCGGTTCTGACCGGCTGATTGAATTAACGCCGCGCGAGGGCGAAAACTGTCTGCGAACCGAAGATATTGAAAACACGATTGAAGAACACGGCGACGAAATCGCGCTGATTTTGCTCGGCGGCGTGAATTATTACACCGGACAAGCCTTTGATATGAAACGCATCACGGAAGCCGGACACAAAGCCGGCGCGGTGGTCGGTTTCGACCTGGCGCACGCGGCGGGCAATCTCGAACTTCACTTACACGATTGGAACGCGGATTTTGCGGCGTGGTGTTCGTATAAATATCTCAATTCGGGTCCGGGCGGAATCGCGGGTATTTTTGTTCACGAACGCCACGCCGAATCGTTTGATTTGCCGCGTTTTGCGGGTTGGTGGGGACACGACAAAGAAACGCGCTTTTTGATGGATGATAAGTTCGTTCCGATGCGCGGCGCGGAAGGCTGGCAATTGTCGAATCCGCCGATTTTTCAGCTTGCATCTTTACGTGCATCTTTGGATATTTTTGAAGAAGCCGGAATGAAACGTTTACGCGAAAAGTCTGTCAAACTGACGAATTATCTGGAATTTCTGCTCGGCGAAATCAAAGACGAACGAATTTCCGTGATAACGCCGACCAACCCCGAAGAACGCGGCTGTCAGCTTTCGATTCGTGTCCGAAATTCGGACAAAACACTTTTCAAAGCGATCACCGAAAAAGGCGTGATTGCCGATTGGCGCGAACCGGACGTGATTCGCGTCGCGCCCGTTCCGCTTTACAACACTTTCACGGATGTTTATAAATTTGCAGAGATTTTGAAGAATTGCCTTTTATGAAACTCGGGAAAATTATGATATTTGTTTCCGATCTTGAAGAAGCCGAAGGATTTTATCAAGATATTTTGGGTTTTCAAGTTAAAACGAAAACCCCGAGTCGTCTTGACTTCGTTCACGAAGGCGTTGATTTTATTGCCTTCAAGTGTGAAAAAAATGCAGTTATCAACGATTATAGCAATATTGCGCGTTCGGTTTTTGTCTTTGAAGTCGAATCTGTTGAAGAGGTCTTTGAAGATTTGCTGACCAAAGGCGTAAATTTTCTTCACAATACTCCGGCTGAAAACGAGTTCTCACGCTACGCTGCATTTTCCGACCCATTCGGAAATGTTCATGAGATTTTCGAACGCAAATAAAATGTCCGCTGAAACAATGCAACATTCAGCATCATTTCTTACGGACATTTTATTAATTGTTTGCGTTTTTAGCGCATAAAGAATCCGAGTAACCAGTAAAGAAGCAAAAAGACTAAAATTGTGCTGATTAAGCCTCCGCCCAATTTCCACGCGCCTGCTGCTGCTAATCCACCTCTTAATAAACCCATTTTGATTTCCTCCCTTGTTCTTTTTTAATACATCTTTTGATGTCCTGCCGCATATCTTGCAAGCCGCGTTCCAAAACAAACGAATCGTTTTTTTGCTTAGTTTCAGATGTTTTGAGAAAATGTTTCCGCACTATGGATAAACAAAAAGTAATCATCATCGGCGCGGGTTTGTCGGGTTCGCTGCTCGCCATTTATCTCGCCAAACGCGGCATCGAATGTGAAATTTATGAAGCGCGGGGCGATATGCGAAACGAAACGATGTCTGCCGGACGCTCGATCAACCTTGCGCTTTCAAATCGCGGAATTGCCGCGCTGAAAGAAGTCGGAATGGACGAATATATGTTGTCGCAAGCCGTTCCGATGTATGGAAGAATGATTCATAATCTCGACGGAAGCACGAAACTTCTTCCGTATTCCGGCAGAAAAGGCGAATTTATCAACTCGGTTTCACGCGCCGGTTTGAATATCGCTTTGATGAATGAAGCCGAAAAATATGAAGGCGTTAAATTTTATTTTCAAGAAAAATGCGTCGAATTTGATTCAAAATCGGGCGAAGCCAAATTCGATTCGGGCAAAATTGTCATTGGCGATACCTTAATTGCAACCGACGGCGCGGGTTCGGTTGTCAGAAATTCGATGATGAACGGCGGTGTTCCGCGGTTCAATTATTCGCAAATTTGGCTCGAACACGGCTACAAGGAACTACATATTCCTCCTGCCGGAACAGTGAGCAGCAGCGACCTGTTAAATTCGTCTTTTTCAAACGCTAAAGTTCAACAGGTCGCTACCGCTCGCTGTTCTGACCTTGAAGTTCAACAGGTCGCTACCGCTCGCTGTTCTAACCTTGAATTCAACGCTCTGCACATCTGGGCGCGCGGTTCGTTTATGATGATTGCTCTGCCGAATTTTGACGGAAGTTTTACCTGCACTTTGTTTCTGGCACACAGAGGCGAAAACAGTTTTGAGTCAATTGTCGGAACAGCGAGCGGTAGCGACCTCTTGAACCGTAATTTGAAAGAAACGAATGAGCAACTTAGACCGCCCGCTACCGCCGACGGTTCTGACCGTTTGCTTGAATTCTTCCAAACTAATTTTGCCGATGCGATTCCGCTGATACCGGATTTAGCTGAAGATTTTTTCACTAATCCGACCGGAAATTTAGGCACAATCAAGTGTTTTCCGTGGAATGTCGGCGGCAAATCACTTTTGATCGGCGATGCGGCGCACGCCATCGTGCCTTTTTACGGGCAAGGAATGAATGCTTCGTTTGAAGACTGCCGCGTTCTGAATCAGTTGATCGAACAAAAAGGCACGGATTGGGAAGAAATTTTCAACGAATTCACCGAAATCCGCAAACCGAATGCCGATGCAATCGGACAAATGGCGGAAGAAAATTTTTACGAAATGCGCGACGCGGTCGCCAATCCGGTTTTTCAGAAAAAACGCGAACTCGAAACCAGGCTCGAACAAACTTTTCCCGAATATTTTTCAAAATATTCGATGGTTACATTCCGCGAAGATTTGCCGTATTCGGTCGCCAAACAAAAAGGCAACGCACAGGATAAACTGCTGATGGAAATCTGCGCGAAAATTGATGATGTCGGCAAATTGGATTTGAATGAAGTTTTGAAGAAGATTGAAAAACTTTAGCGATGAATTGTTATTGCTCTTCGGGGAATGAATTTGCAGATTGCTGTCAGCCTTTTATCGAAGGCGCGGCGAAACCGCAGACGGCGGAAGAATTGATGCGTTCGCGTTATACGGCTTATGCGACCGTCGCGGTTGAATACATTTTGCGAACGACGCATCCTTCGACGCGCAAATTTCACGACGCTGAATCAATCGAGCAATGGGCAAAATCGAGCCGTTGGCAAAAGCTCGAAATCGTTTCGACGACCAACGGAAACTCGTCGGATAAACAAGGCACGGTCGAATTTAAAGCGTATTATCTGGACGCAAATAATCAATTGCAAATGCACCACGAACTTTCAAACTTTCGCAAGGAATTAGGAAAGTGGTTTTTCGTTGACGGCAATGTTTTGTGAATCCACACTCTCAAAAGCCTTTAGAGCGGTTATGGAATCAATCTACGGGTTTGCGCGATCTGTCGGAACCGCCTGCGGTAGCGGGCGGGTCAAGCGTTGGCAAACAAATCTCGTAATTAAACGGGAAACCCACCCGCTACCGCAGGCGGTTCTGACACGTATATGCAAAATTGAACCGCTCTAGTTTATCGGGATTCATCACACGATAGACGGCGGAGATTTTATCGAATGCCGTCCGGCAAAATGATCTATGGCATAATAAAACAAAGCTGATTAAAATGAATATGAAATCAATTTAAGAAATTCAGGAGAAATCGTTTGCAGGAAATCATTACACCGCGTTTATCTTTACGGCTCATGACCGAAGATTTTTTGAGAGCCTGTCTGCTCGAAGACCGTCCGAAAACCGACGCGCTGATCGGCTTTCGGGTTTCGCAGGATTGGATTGACGAAAAAGACCTGATGCGACTCAGAATGAACGATTACCGGAACGATGCTCAATATATCGCGTGGGGATTACACGGCATCGGGTTGCGCGAATCATTGGAAATGGTCGGTTTTATCGGTTTTCATACGCGCCCGAATCCCGAATACTTACATCCGCTCGCGCCGAACGCGATCGAACTCGGCTACACGATTTTTCTCCCGCATCGCCGTCAGGGTTTTGCCGAAGAAGCCATCGGCGCAATGCTCAACTGGGCAATCAAACAACATCCGCTCGACTACTTTATCGCGTCGGTTTCGCCGACCAATCTGCCTTCGACCGCGCTCGTCAAAAAACTCGGCTTTCAAAAGATCGGCGAACAGATTGACGAAGTTGACGGGTTGGAATTCGTCTATTCGCTCGCGGTCAAAAAACTAAAATCTTTCAAATGACGAAACTTTCTATTCAGATAAACGATCAAATTTATAATATTGACGCGGACAAACCGCTTTCGATTGCAATTCCCTTGCAGTTTGACGGCGGACAGCCGAACGCTTACGGCGTTGAACGGGCAACGTCAAAGCCTTGTGAAGCGGGTGAAATGGTCGGCGACACGCGGCGCGGCGGAAGCGTCAATTTCGAGCAATACAAATTTATCCCGCACTGCAACGGTACGCACACCGAATGCGTCGGACACATCACACACGCACGAATTTCCGTTCACGATTGTTTGAAAGATGCGTTCGTTTTGGCAACTTTGATTTCCGTTACGCCCGAAAAAGCGTCGGAAACGAACGAAACTTACGCGGTTGAACTGAATGACGATGATTTGTTGATTACGCAGAAAGCGATCGAAAATGCGTTGCAATCTGTCAGAACACAGAGCGGTAGCGACGTGGTAAATTTTGATGGGTCGAAAATTGGCGAGAATCACCCGGTCGCTACCGCTCGCGGTTCTGACGGCTTGATAATTCGCACGCTGCCGAACGATGAAAGCAAACTGACGCGCACTTATTTAGAAGAAATTCCGCCGTTTTTTTCGACTGAAGCGATGGAGTTTATCCGCGACAGCGGTGTCAAACATCTGCTTGTTGATATGCCCTCGATTGACCGCATTTTTGACGAAGGAAAGCTCTCGAATCATCGAATCTTTTGGAATGTCGAGCAAGGCGCGTTTGAAACTTCCGCCGAAAGTTTGATTCACAACACAATTACCGAACTCATTTACATCGGAGACGAAATTACCGACGGAAATTATTTATTAAACCTGCAAATCGCGCCGTTTGCTTCGGACGCATCGCCGAGCCGTCCAATTCTTTTCAAACTTTACCCATCCGCTACCGCAGATGGTTCTGACAAAACTATTTGCCCATCCGCTACCGCAGACGGTTCTGACAAAAAAGCGGACGACTGAAAATTCAGTCGTCCGCTTTTATCTTTTAATTCAAACGAATTTATTTGACGGGGATTTTGACTTCACGACCAGCGGCAAGCGCAGCACTAATCGAAGTCATTCCGTTAAGATTGGCAACGTCAACCGGATTTGCTCCGTAGCGTTGCGCGACTTTAGCGACCGTATCGCCCGATTCGGCTTTGACAACACGCACACCGCCCGTGGTCGGAACAGTTTGCGGCTGATTGGTCGGACGCTGATACGAAGTGCTGTTCACACGATTTCCGAACGGAATGATGACCTTGCCGGTCGGAGTTTTCATCCCCGGATTTGCCGCAATCAAATCGGCAACCGGAATTCCGGTGCGGTTTGAAATATTCTGCCAAGTTTCGCCCGTCACGCTGGTCGCCAAAGCCGAGTTATTAACGACTTTGGTGTTCGGCATCCGTTTGAAAATTGCGACAACCTCGTTGCCTTTACCCGGCGGAACACGCACGTTATAAGGTTCGGGCGGTGTCATATTAGTACGAAATTCGGGATTCAAATAACGAATATATTCGACTGTTGTATCCGATGCCTGTGCAACCAGTGCCAAACTCGTCGAAGAAGGCACGCGAACCGTGTCATAAGCCAATTGCGGCGCGGGACGAACTTGTCCGAAACCGTATTGCTGCGGATTATTCGCAATCAAAATCGTCGCCAGAATGTTCGGCACATAATTGCGCGTTTCCTTCGGCAGATACGGATAAGCGAGCCAGAAATTCGGAGTTCCGGCGCGGGCAATCGCCTTGTCAACATTGCCTTCGCCGCAGTTGTAACCCGCCATCGCCAGTTCCCAGTTGCCGCCGTAGCGGTTGGCGAGGAATTTCAGATAACGAGCCGAAGCGCGGGTTGCGCCTTCAAAACTGTTGCGTTCGTCAACGTAGGCGGTTTTTCGCAAACCGTAACGTGCGCCCGTTCCGGGAATAAATTGCCACAGACCGGAAGCCGCCGCCCAACTCATTGCCGTCGGTTTCCACGCGCTTTCGACTTGTCCGAGCCACGCGACGTTTTCGGGAACGCCTTCTTCGCGGAAAATCCGCCGCGCCATCCGCATAAACATTCCCGAACGATACAAGCCTGTTTCCATCGTCTTACGTCCGCGTCCCTGATAATAATTGATGTATTGCTGAATCATCGGATGAACCTGAAAGGTAAATCCGAGCGATTTATTGGCAACGGCGACTTGGACTAATTGATATTGTTGTTGGGCTAACGGATTGTTTTCGACTTGCTGTTCGTCCTGCGTCAATTCGAGTTTCGACAATTCATCAAGCGGCGACGGCTCGAATTTTTGTTCGGTAAAGCCGCTTGTCGCGTCATTTGATTGATTTATATTCGGCAAGACCGACGCAATCAACGCATTGTTGTTCGTCGTCGTTTGGGTCGGAACGGTCAAAACGATTTTGGCGACTTTATCAGCCAAATCATTATCAATCGTCCAACCGCAAGTTGCCGACAGCGCACGAATCTGCGGAATTTGTTTATCGTTCGGAAATTCCATCCGATAAACCGTTTCAATCAATTGATTGTAGCAATCACGCGATTTGGCGTTGTTGTTTGAAGTCAGATTGATGCCCGACATCAGAAAAACTTCGACCGATTTGTCGAAGTCGTCACGCGCCTGCGGGCGGCGATTGTCTTGCAGATTTAATAAACCTTGTTTGAAATATCTTCCCGAATCGGAAGTTACTTGCTGAATCCGCGCTTCAGCTTGTTCAGCCTGCACGGGTTTAGTGTTATTTCTTCCGTCCGAAGTGGTTGATGTAACCTGCGCCGAAACGAAAGAATTAAGAACAAAAGTTAAAATTGCGGTAAAACTGAAAACCTTAAAAAGGTATGTTTTCATCAGTTCGTCTATACTCCTTTTATAAAAGTTTGCGTGTTGCAAGAGTTTATCAAATGCTAAAATACTGCAACTCACAACAGGGTTAGGGCGAATCGCTGAAACGACCTAAAATCTTGAACATTAAAATTCTTAACGCCCGTATATCCAAAAAGTTTCTTTATTGTCGCTCTATATTATAAATGACAGTTAAAAACTCTTCAAAATTATCACACTAAAACGGCTGTGTCAAAACTTTGGAAGCCGATAAATATTGGCTTTCACGCAAATTGCTTATCACACTTCCCGATTCCATCGGCGATTCTTATTGTTTCGCCTTGGCTGTTTGCGCCTTTGCTTTGACGTTCGGCACTATCCTTTCGCGTAACGCTTCACGAAAGACTTCGCGCACATTCTCTACATATATAAACGTCAAATCGTCTATAACTTCCTGTGGTAAATCTTCCAAATCGCGTTTATTCGGCGCGGGAATGATAACCGTTTTAATATGTGCGCGTCTTGCCGCGAGAATCTTCTCTTTGACTCCGCCGATCGGCAGGACGTTGCCTCTTAAAGTTATCTCGCCCGTCATCGCCACGTCCTTACGCACCGGGCGTTGTGAAAGAACGGAAACCATCGCGGTTGCCAGCGTAATTCCCGCGCTCGGACCATCTTTCGGAATCGCGCCTTCGGGAATGTGTATGTGAATGTCGAAATTCTCGAAATCTTCCTCATTAATTCCGAGTTCGGTTGCCCGCGCTTTCGCGTAGGAATACGCCGCTTGCGCCGATTCCTGCATCACTTCGCCGAGTTGTCCGGTCAGTTTCAGCTTGCCTTTGCCGCGAGTTTTCAAGGCTTCGATAAACAAAATATCGC
This sequence comes from Acidobacteriota bacterium, assembly GCA_031412675.1. Taxonomy (GTDB): domain Bacteria; phylum Acidobacteriota; class Blastocatellia; order Pyrinomonadales; family Pyrinomonadaceae; genus JAFDVJ01. The sequence continues at coordinate 46,102 of JANODL010000114.1, forward strand.
CGCCGACCGCCGTCCACGCCAGACCTGTCACCGTGCCGATTGAATCTTTTTTCAAGGCTTCTTCGGGGAAAATCTTCGGTGCGCGAAGATAATCTTTAACGGCGTTTGCCGTTACTTTGACGGGTTCAAATTTACCTTCTTCCTCGGCTTTTTTCCGCGCAATTTTGCGGCAGACTTTGCCGATTTCCCGCTCCAATTGGCGAAGTCCGGCTTCCTGCGTGTATTCGCCGATAATTTTTGCGAGAGCCTTGCGCTCGAATTTCGCGTCGTCTTTTTCCAAGCCGTTTTCTTCGACCTGTTTCGGCACGAGATGCCGCCGCGCAATTTCGAGTTTTTCTTCTTCCGTGTAGCCCGACAGCGAAATTATTTCCATACGGTCGCGCAGCGCCGGTTGAATCGTATCCAAAACATTCGCCGTCGTCATAAACATCGCATTCGACAAATCAAACGTCACGTTCAGATAGTTGTCGCGGAACGAAAAGTTTTGTTCGGGGTCGAGAACTTCGAGCAAAGCAGACGACGGATCGCCGCGAAAATCTGCGCCGACTTTATCAATTTCGTCGAGCATAATCAGCGGATTATTCGTCTCGGCTTGCTGAATCGCCTGCACGATTCTGCCCGGCATCGCGCCGACATATGTTCTTCGATGACCGCGAATTTCGGCTTCATCGTGCAAACCGCCCAAAGATATGCGAACAAATTTGCGGTTCAAAGCCCGCGCAATCGAACGTCCTAGGCTGGTTTTACCGACTCCCGGCGGACCGACTAAACACAGAATCGAGCCTTTCGGTTTTTCGCGCAGTTTGCGAACTGCCAAGGCTTCGACGATTCTTTCTTTAACTCTTTCCAAACCGTAATGGTCTTCGTCTAAGATTTTTTCAGCCTTTTTGAGATTCAGATTATCTTTCGATGCTTTCGACCAAGGAAGCTCAGTCATAATGTCGAGCCAATTCCGTAAAGTCGCGGTTTCAGCCGTGTCGGGATGCATCCGTTCGAGCTTTTTAAGCTGGCGCAAAGATTCATCTTCGGCGTGCGAAGGCATTTTACATTTGAGAATTTTGTCGCGGTAAAGCTCGATTTCCTCGAAAAGTTCGTTGCCTTCGCCGAGTTCCGATTGAATCGCTTTAAGCTGTTGGCGCAGAAAATATTCGCGCTGTGAGCGGTCAATATCGGCGCGGGCTTGCGTGTTGATTTCGGCTTGCACGGTCAAAACGTCAATTTCTTTGTTCAAAAGTTCGTTGACGCGGCGCAAGCGCAAAATCGGGTCGAAGTTGTCGAGGACGCTTTGCGCGTCTTCGACTCTTAATTCGAGATTCGACGCGGATAAATCAGCCAAACGCCCTGCGTCGTCAAGATTCGCAATAATCGCCAAAACTTCGGGCGAGATGTTTTTGCCGAGGTTCGCGGCGCGCTCCATCGAAGCGCGGACGTTTCGGACAAGTGCCTCGACCTCTAAAGAATTCCCCGGCGGAAGCGGTTCGGGAATCGGCGTTAAATGCGCTTTGATGTAATCGCCGCCCGATTCGACCGATTCGATTCGCGCCCGCGAAAGCCCTTGAATCAAAATGCGAATTCGTCCGTCAGGCAATTTGAGCATTCGCATAATCACGGCAACCGTGCCGACTTTATACAAATCCTCCTGCACCGGCTCTTCCTTATCCACGTCTTTTTGCGAGACGAGCATAATCATTCGATTCCGGCTCAAAGCCTCGTCAACCGCTTTGATCGAACGGTCACGCGAAACAAAAAGCGGAACAATCATAAACGGATAAATCACGATGTCGCGCAAAGGCAGGACAGGCAAGATCGCCGGAATCTGCATCTGTGGGTCATTTATATCGGGTTCAACCAATTTCTCTGAGAAATCTTCAATTTCGTCCATATATTTATGTTAGAAAACTTTAAAGTAAAAAGTAAAAAGTGAAAAGTAAAAAAGACTATACCGAAATCGTTTTTTCAACGACTCGGACGCTTTTTATTTTTGCCTTTTTACTTTTTTCTTTTTTCTTTTTGTAATTTTTTTGTCGGGTAATTTGTCGCGTGAGCGCACCAGATATTTGAGTTCGGTCATAAATTCGGAAACGTCCTCAAATTCGAGATAGACCGAAGCAAAGCGGACATACGCGACTTTATCGAGAGCTTTCAGACGGCGCATAATGATTTTTCCGAGGTCGTTGGTCGAAAGCTCACGGTCGGACGATTCCTGCACGGCTTTTTCGACTTCGTTGACGATGGCTTCGAGCTGTGTGGCGGAAATCGGACGCTTTTCGCAGGCGCGCATCAAGCCGTTCATTATTTTGTTGCGCTCGAAAATCTCGCGTTTGCCGTCCTTTTTGACGACCATATACGGAATTTCGTCAATCCGTTCGTAAGACGTAAAACGCCGACCGCACAAAATACATTCGCGACGGCGGCGAATCGAATCGCCGTCTTTCGATTCCCTCGAATCAACCACTTTATCTTCAAGATGACCGCAAAATGGACAACGCATAATTTTTATTAGTAGAGAGTGGAGAGTAAAAAGTAAAACTATATATTCTTCACGCCGATTGTTGACTCTCCACTCTCCACTCTCCACTCTTTACTCTCCGCTCCCGGATCGGTTTCGTGTTCGACTTCCTCAACCGCGTGTTCGCTCGACAGCAAACTTCTGATTCGGGCAATCGAAATATCACCGTGAAAGAAATAATAAAGTCCGAAAATCACCGCCGGCGCGAAATAAACCAGATGCATCGCAATCGAAACCGCCGCCGCGTCTTCGGGACGAATGTCGCTGCGTAAAAAAATCAAGCTCGCCGCCGTCGCCGTATGAAACGCGCCCGCCGCGCCGCCCGGTGTCGGCACGACCGAACTGACCGCCGCAAATCCCATGATGAAAATCGAATCGCTCAAGGTGAACGGCAAATCAAACGCCAGCAAAACAAGCCACGTCGGCACGGCAATCGCCAGCCAGAGCGTAAAAGTCCAAAAAATAATCGAAGAAGTTTCGCGCCAGCTCCGTAAAATTCCCAATGCCGCCGTCAGCTGATTCAAGATGCTGATAATAATTGCCCGAACACGCTTCGGAATAAATTTGCGGTCAGTTACGCGCTCCGTCCAGGCAATCACACGCGGCGAAATTCGCTGATAAATTATCAATAAACCAAAGCCGACAAATACGCCGACGAGCATCAAACCGCCTGCAATCTCGACATATTCAAACTCTTTTTCGCGTCCCGGCGGCGCACTGAACCACAGTAAATTAAACGCGAAAAAACAAATCAGCGAGGCTAAATCGAAAATCCGTTCCAACCCGAGCGTAACGAGCGCGGCTGACGGTCGAACCCGTTTATCGCGCATCGGAAGCCACATCGGACGGACGATTTCACCCGCTCTGCCAATAAAAAAAACTGCCGCGAAACCGACCGTCGTCGTCGCAAAAAGTTCCTTCAAAGACGACGGCGTAATCGGCTCGAGCAAAACCTGCCAGCGTTTTGCCCGCAGAAAATAACCGAGACAAATAATCAAAACCGCCGACGTTATATAGACGGCACGCGCTTTCTGCAAGCTCGCGCTGACTTCCTGCCAGTTCAAATTTCGCCCGAAAAACCAAATTATAAGTGCGGCGAATAAAAAAAGTAATATAAATTTGATGGATTTTCGCAAACTACTCGTTTCCAACCTTGAAGTAAAATTTCTCTCGTTCCAAAATGATTGTATGAAATCGTGCATACTTGACAGTCTTGTTAAATATGCAACAAAGACAAAAGATTACAGTATTTTCAAGTAAAAAGTAAAAAGTGGTTACAAGTAAAAAGTAAAAAGTAAAAAGTAAAAAAATGAATAAGGTTAACGAAGAATCAAACAAAGCTGAAAAACCAGGCGAGAAAATATTTGATATTCGTGAAAGAGCCTTTGCTTTTGCAGTGAGGGTTGTCAAACTTTGCAAGTTTTTGGAGAAACGCTCAGACGTGAGCAAATCGGTTCTGAATCAATTACTCGATGCCGGAACTTCGGTCGGAGCAAATCTGGAAGAATCCGTCGCCGGACAAAGCAAAGTGGATTTTATTCACAAAAATGCTATTTCGCTAAAAGAAGCGAGAGAATCGAATTACTGGTTAAGATTAATTCTCGCCACATCAAAATTTGATGAAAACATCGCTAAAGGAATTCAAGAACTGGAAACAGAATCTTTAGAACTTTCCAACATCATCGGAAAAATTATCATTAAAACGAAAGACTGATTGTTATTTTTTACTTTTTACTTTTTACTTTTACTTCGGAACTTTTCGCGGAAAGCCTTCGTAGAAAGACTTTGACAAGGCGCGAATTTTAGCTTTGTGGCTTTTAGCTAAAGGGATTTGCTGATTGGAGAAAGAGCGTTGGAAGCATTAAAAGTAGCTTCGGAAAAAAATGGGGCGGAACTCGTGCGGCGGTGCCGTGCCGGAGACGGTTCGGCGTGGGAAGAAATCGTGTCGCTTTATTCGCGCCGGATTTTTAATCTCGCATATCGCTTTACGTCGAGCGTCGAAGCGGCGGAAGATTTGACGCAGGAAGTTTTCATACGAATTTACCGAACGCTCGAGCAATACGACGCGAAACAGGGTGATTTATCGAATTGGCTGATGCGTCTGGCGCGAAATTTGATAATTGACGATTACCGGCATCGCCAGAGAAATCCGCAGGATTCGATGGCGGACGATGTGGAAGATCATACGTTTCATCTGCGTTCGGTCGGCGGGTCGGCGCAGAAGGAGATCGAACGCAAAGAGATGGCGGCGCAGGTTCAGGAAGGAATTGACAAACTGCCGGGCGATTTGCGAACCTGCGTAATCCTGCGCGACATCGAGGAGATGAGTTATCAGGAAATCGTTGACGTTTTGAAAATTCCCGAAGGGACGGTCAAATCGCGGATCAATCGCGGACGCATCGAACTGGCAAAGATATTGCGTCGGATGAGAGTCGTAACTATTTGATAAAAATAATTTGAAATTTCAAATTGACGCGAAAGCGTCGCTGATAAGGCAAAAAATTATGAATATTAACGCCATTGTCGAGAAAGATTTTGAAAAGTTTTGATTCAAGGGGTTTTTAGGTTTTATGAATTACAAGGATGAAAGAATTATAGAATGCGCCGAGTTCGAAGAACTTCTGACCGATTATCTGGACGGAACGCTCGAACGACCGATGCACAAAGCCGTCGCGGCGCACGCGCTGAAATGCCCGCTGTGCCACGCGCTTTTGAATGAAGTTAAGGACGCACTTTCGGTTTGCCACGAAATTTCCGCGCCGAAACATTCAATGACGCATCTCGAAGCACGAATTCTTTCGATGACAACGCCCGAAACGGCGATGTCCTGCACACAGTTTGAAGAACATTTAACGGATTATCTGGACGGATTTTTACCCGCGACGGTTTTCCACCGTTGGGAACGCCACGCGGTTTTATGCGATAGCTGCACGGATTTACCCGGCGCAGTCGTTCGTACAATCGCGGCTTGCTATACCTACAAAATGGATGAATTGCCGATTCCGGCTGGACTACACGATAAAATTTTGCGGGCGACAATCGGCACGACCGAAGCGAAAACAGTAAAGGCTTCTTTGACGGCGCAAGTCGCGGAATGGGTTCGCGGATTCAGATTCCCGATTTATGTTCCGCAATTTGCATCGGTTCTGATGATGCTGATCTTCGCGGCATTTATTTTCAGCCAGACGGTTTCAGCTGACGGTACGCAAAAGATTTTTGATTTAGCCGAACAAACTTATCAGCAAAGCGCGGATGTCGTTTTGGGCAAAGAAAATAAAGCTTCATCTAATACAATTCCGAACGGACAGCCGATTGAAGGAAAATTCGTAAATAACGAGGAAAGTAAATAATGAATTGTGCTTATCACAGTCACAATGCAACGTCAGTCAGCTGTAACGGATGCGGAAAACCGCTCTGTGCCGCTTGCGACCATCGCATTAAAGGTTTCCCGTATTGTCAGGATTGTATCGTCCTCGGCGTTGATTTACTTCGCACTCATAATCAATCATCGAATTCTTCATACATAAAGGCGCAAACTTCGCCTTTTGCGGCGTTGATTTTATCGTTCATCTGTCCCGGACTCGGCGCGGCTTACAATGGTCAAACTCATAAAGCGTTAATTCATTTCGCGGTTTCGGTCGGACTTTTTCAGATGGCAATGAATTTAAGAATGCCTCTACTGGTATTCGGCGTTCTCGGAATGTGGCTTTATTCGGCGGTTGATGCGTGGAAGTCGGCACGCTTGATTCGTTCGGGTGCGAAACCCGATTTAGCAGAAGATATTCTCGTGCAAAGATTTTCGGGCAACCCGAAGCTGTGGGGCATTCTTCTAACGATTCTTGGCGGAACATTTTTGTTGCGAATGGCTTTCGGAAGAGATTTTTCGCAATTTATGAATTTCCTTTTACCTTTTTTTCTAATCGGTTTAGGACTTTATATTTTGAGAAAACACATTTTTAAGTCGAAAGAAAATCCATCGGATTACGATGATTTTCCGCGCCGGACAGATTCGCCGAGCTTTATCAGCGCGATGAGCGACGCGAAATATCGAGGCGAAAATTTTGATACAAATAACGAATATCCGACTCAGGTCAGAACAAAGAGTTGGAAAAATCGTTAAAAACCAGTTACTATGGAAATGGGACGTTTTTAGACATTTATAAATTCAGCTGTCCCGAGTGGTTATTTCAGAAGTTTTAAAAGGAAATAAATTTTATGCCGATAGCAATTAAAGCCGCCGCAGGAATTATTGGAAGTATTTTAGCAATTATCGCTTTGGTGATTGCTGTTTTGAAAGGAATACTCGGTCTTATCAGTTTTATCACGTTGGCAATTAAAATAGCTGTCATCGGATTATTCGTCGCGGTTTTCATCATTATCGGCTTAATGGTTTTGAGAACTTTCAGAGAAAACCGCAAGTCAAAGGAATAAGCTAAACACTTGAAATAAAGTCTTTTAGCGAGTTACTATCGCATAAAACCACCTAAACGGTTTGATTTGTGCGATAGGTATATGTTAGTTTTTACTTTCCGTTTATTTATAACAGAAAACAAGATTTACAAATTTAACCCCCCTAAAGAGAATTTTATTATGAAATTCTAAATAAGGATTCGCGTTAGTCGCTCGCGGCTATTCTTGCGTGATTCCGTGTGCTGAAAGGCTGGACTTTCGGCGCGTAATCATTAAAAGGAGCTTTTAAAGCGTAATGCAGAAAAATAACAAAAAATACAGTTTTTTATTATCGCATACCACAAAATCAAAAATTTATATCAGACGAATTGAGGTTTCCAAAAACCTTCTTAATTCAAGTATTGCAATTTTTATATTATCTTTGGGCATTGTTTCACTGGGAACGGTCGGTTTGATTAAAACAAATGTTTTAGCTGAATCCGAAACTCCCGCAAACACTGAAACAGTCGCCGTCATTCCCCAAAACAATCAAATCACAGAACCCAAATCAATAGACTACAGCCGTCCTGCCGGGAGCGAAAATTTCGCGATGAACAGCGGCGGACCGGTTTTAGATTTACAATTAACAAAACAAGAAGTAGATGACGCACAAAGCAGCGATGTGCAAAATCAGATTCGCTCGATTGCTTCCCTATCGAATCCTTCTTTTCTGCCGATAATGTGGGCGCATCTCGGCAAAATCAATAACGAATTCGGTTTTCGCCGCAATCCGTTCGGCGGACGCAGTTATGAATTTCACGCCGGAATGGACATTGACGGCGAACGCGGTGATTCGGTAATGGCACCTGCCAACGGCACGATTCTCAAAGCCGGCTGGCAAGGCGGCTACGGAAATATGATCGAGATTGACCACGGCAACGGTTTAACGACACGTTATGGTCATCTTTCCAAAATCGAAGTTCAAGTCGGCGACGTAATAACTCGCGGACAGCTGATCGGTTTAGTCGGTTCAACCGGACGTTCGACCGGACCGCATCTTCACTACGAATTGCGTTTGAACGACAAATCAATCAATCCGCGTTTGCTTTTGCCGCAAGAACCGACGGAAATTAAACAGCCAAATCAGTAAAAATAAGGTTAAATTATCGTAATATGAAGCGAGTCATTCCAGCGGCTCGCTTTTTTTATGATTTTTTCTTAACTTTGAGTTAATATCAAATATTACATTTTAATTACTATGTTCTATACACTTATCAAACAAGGAAATTTAAATATGCGCTTAAAGACCAAATCTTTGACATCATTTATTTTGACGATTGCCGTTTTGCTTTCGTCATTTTCATTTGTCGCGGCGTTCGACGAAGGAATGTTCACGCCCGACCAGATTGCCAAATTGCCTTTGAAACAAAAAGGCTTAAAAATCAATCCGTTGGATTTATACAACCCGAAAGGGGCAGATATATCGGATGCCGTAATTCGTTTGAGCGTCGGCTGTACGGCTGAATTCGTTTCGCCGAAAGGTTTGATTTTAACGAATCATCACTGCGGTTTCGACGCGCTTGTTTCGGCTTCGACACCGCAGACGGATTATGTCGAAAACGGATTTAAAGCCGATTCGATGACAGAAGAAATGCCCGCCAAAGATTATTCGATTTTTATCACCAACCGCGTCGAAGACGTGACGGCGCAAATCACACGCGGCACGGAAAATCTGAGCGGTGAGGCTTTTGCCGCAGCGATTAAGAAGAATGTTGACGATTTGACGAAAGCCGAACAGGCTAAAGCGCCGAAAGGCACGGCAATTCGCATTCAGGGCTTGAACAGCGGATTTTATTATTACCTTTACGAAACAACGCAGATTCAAGATGTCCGCGTTGCTTACGCGCCGCCGCGCAACATCGGCGTTTTCGGCGGCGATCCGGACAATTTTGAATGGACGCGCCACACGGGTGATTTTACATTTTTACGCGCTTACGTTGCGCCGGACGGTTCGTCTGCCGCTTATTCAGCGAACAATGTGCCGTTCAAGCCGAAAAAGCATCTGACCATCAACATCGGCGGAGTTAAAGATAACGACTTCGTTTTCGTGATGGGTTATCCGGGCGGTACGACGCGCTACCGCGAGAGCCAGTCCATAGATTTTTTGGAAAAAGTGAACTTCCCTTTCCTCGCCGCATATCTCAAAGCGCGGAGCGAAGCACTTCGTAAGGTCGGCGAAACGGATGAACAAAAACGCATTCGCTTTCAGTCGGAGATCGCCAATTTCGACAACTATCGCAAAGTTTACGAAGGCAGCAGTCTAGCCGTCCGCCGCAGCGAAACGGTTACTGCCCGCCGCGCTGAAGAAGCAAGATTTGCGACCTGGATTAATTCTAATCCGATGCGCCGCGCCAAATATGGCGAGGTTTTGTCAAATTTGAACCGCGTTTCCGGTGAATTTTATACGACATCACAGCGCGATTTGCTGATCAGAACCTTGCCGCCGGTCGCTCTCGTTACTTTCCGACAGCTTTACGATGCATTTTCATCCGTCATTGCGGGCAAGAAACTGACCGACGCGGAAGAAAAACAAAAGCTCGCCGACGTGCAGAAGGCGTGGGCAACACGCGAACCGATTTTAGAGCGCGAGCTGCTCAAGTTTTTCCTCGAAGAAATGGAACAGCTTCCTGCCAGCCAAAAATTTGCGGCGGCAGAAAGCCTTTTTGGCAATCTAAGCGGCAAACAGCGACACGCGGCGGAAGAAGCCTTTGCAGTTTCCATCGCTGAAAACAAGGAGTTCGACACGCCCGAGGAAATTGTTGATTTATACGACAAATCAGCCACCGATTTACGCAAGGATTATCCGGGTCTTTACACATTTATGTCCGCTTTTATTCAGGAAAAAGCGAATGTTACGGCGCGAACCGGAAAATTCGCTTCGGAAATAGACCGTTTGCGTCTGCTTTACCAGCAAGGAATGGCGGAAATGAAGGACGTGCGTCCTTACCCTGACGCGAATTCGACTTTGCGTTTCACATACGGCAACATCAAAGGCTACGCCCCGCGTGAGGCTGTCCGCTACACGCCGTTTACGACCATCAAAGGAATGATCGAAAAAGACACGGGCGTAAATCCGTTCGACGTTCCGCAAAAGCTCAAGGATTTACAGCGCAACCGCGATTTCGGCAGATACGGTTCGGGCGACAGCGTAGTTGTCAATTTCCTCGCGACGACCGACATCATCGGCGGAAATTCGGGCAGTCCCGTGCTGAACGCTTACGGCGAACAGGTCGGTCTGGTTTTCGACGGCAACTACGAAGGATTGGGAAATGATGTTTTTTTCAGTGCCGATTACGGTCGGACGATTGCCGTTGACATCCGATACGTTCTTTTCGTTACAGAAAAATTCGGCAACGCCAAATGGATTGTTGACGAAATGACCATCAAAAACGGTATGGCAAGAACAAAAACTGCCGGAGCGAGATAAAAAAGAAGTTGAGAAAGGAAGAAGAGGAGAAGAGGAGACAAATAAAATCTCCTTTTCTCCTTTTCTCCTTTTCTCCTCTTCTTTTTAATAAGCCAGCTTCTCCTCTTCTTTTTAATAAGCCAGCTTAACCGAACTCATCCCGCGCATAATCGCTTTTTGGCGGCGGACAACGCGTTTGGGATTCTTTTTCGGGTTGAAAACATTGAGTGGCGAGGGAATCATCGCCGACAGATAGGCGGCTTCCTGCGGCGAGAGTTGTGAGGCGGATTTGTTGAAATAGACACGCGATGCGGCTTCCGCGCCATACACGCCGTCGCCCCATTCGATCACGTTGAGATAGATTTCGAGAATCCGCTTTTTGTTCAGTTCCCTTTCGAGAAAATAGGTATAGACGGCTTCGCGCCCTTTTCGCAGAAAGTTGCGGTCTTCCGATAAATAAAGGTTTTTCGCAAGCTGTTGGGTAACGGTCGAAGCACCGCGTTTGAACGAAGGCATCGGCGGAATCCAGCTTTCCGGATCGTAATCGCCTTCGGCTTTTGCTTCCTTTTCGCCCTCTCTCTGCGCTTCTTCCCACGCTTTGTTGATGGCATCCCAATCAAAACCTTTATGCTCGAAAAAGCGCGAATCTTCGCCCGCCAGCACAGCGCGTTGGAGATTCGGCGAAATTTGTTCAATCGGCTGCCAAATCATATATTTGCGCGGTTCTTTGCCTTCCTTTTGCGCTTCCGCGATCCGATATTCGATCATCGAACTCGTCGCCGGATTTTCCGTGCGGAGCTTGGAAATCGAAGGAAACGTATAGAATTCATACCCCAGCCAGACAACGACCGCGCCGACCAAAACTAAAAATAAAACTTTTGTCCAATACCACATACGATTTTAGATTAGCAATTTCGGATTTTGGATTTCCCTAAGATTAAACGCCTCTCTCAACAATTATGTTCCAATCACAAACGGATTCCAAACTATTAAAATCTCATTCCTTGATTGGACGTTTCAAAATTTGCCCAACTTTGCCGTATGTTTTGCCTTCGAGGTTTTGTAACGAATTATGAGAAATATCAACATCTTGACCTAATTTACTCGTCCAAATACCTGTTGGAAGTTGCCGTGCCATATGTGTCGGCGTACGTTTTGGGATATATAATTTCTCTTGTTCAGTAACGTAAATCGCAACTTTTTCAAAATTCTCTTCAATTTCAGAATGCACACAAGGCTCATAATCGAGTTTGCCAAAAGCGAGGATAAAATTTTCTAAAGTTTCTTGGCTTGGAACATTATTGAACCAAAATACATCATTTCCGACCATCGCCGTATCAACCGACCACCACCATTTCGAGTCATCTCCGGCAACGTGAGCAATGCAATTGTATTTCGGGTCAAACGGACTGGTTATCTCAAAGTCATTGTCTCTAAGATTTTCAAATACTTGTTTTATTCTTTTTTCGGCGTGTTCGGTGAGAATTTTTGCGATTACTGATGACATTTAGATATATCCGTTTTCCTTTCCCCAATTTAACCAAGCCTTTGCCATTTCGTCGCGTCTTCCTGCCATTTCAGGAGTTGTCGGCTCTTCCCCGGTCAAAGCCCGCAACGCCCAGAACCATTCGGCAGGAGCATCTTGTAATTCTCGCAAAATCAAAGGAATAACGTCTTTACCCAAGCCGATAATCCGTTGATACGCAGGGTGAAGAATTTTATCCAAATACGCCGAAGAATGAAGCGTTTCACGATACCAAGTTTCGGCAAGCATATTAAATTGTGCCTCGATTTGCGAAACTTCAGATTCGTATTTTTCCAGTAAACCACTGATTTGGTGAATGACTCGAGATAAAGAAACTTTTGAGATTAAACTTTCTACTGCCATTAATTAAAACTCTCCGAAATGAAATTATACATCAAAATATCAGTAAATACGCATCTTTTCAAACATTATCTACTGACTTCCAATCATATTGCCGACAATCTTTCCGCTTGAAATCACGCCCGGCATTCCCGCGCCCGGATGTGTTCCCGCACCGACGAAATAGAGATTCTGAATATCTTCCGAAACATTGTGCGGACGCAGGTAAGCCGACTGCAACAAAGTCGGCGCGACCGAAAACGCGCTTCCGAGATAACTGTTCAAAGTTCCTTCAAAATGAAGCGGGTCAATGCGAAGTTCGGAAATAATATGCTTCGAGAGTTCGGGCATATAATGTTTTTCCAAATAGCCGATAATCAAATCGCGGTATTTTTGCCCTTCGGTTTTCCAATCAATGTTGCCGCCCAAATGCGGCACGGGCGAAAGCACATACCAGCAATCACAGCCTTCGGGCGCGAGCGACGGGTCGGTCGCCGTCGGGCGATGCAGATAAAGCGAGAAATCGCCCGCTAGAATTTTGCGGTCGAAAATATCTTCCAATAAACCTCTGTAACGATTGCCCAACAAAATCTCGTGATGCGCCATATTCTCGTATTTCTTGTCAGTTCCAAAATAAATAACGAACAGCGACATCGAATAATTCAGCTTTTTAATCTTTTCGTCGGTATTTTTCTTACGAAATTCTTTCGGCACGAGATTCAGATAAGTGAACGCGACATCGGCATTGGAAACAACCGTATCGGCTTCTAAAACTTCGCCCGATTTCAGTTTCACGCCTTTTGCCTTGCGCGTTGTTGCGTCAATCCGGATTTCTTCGACTTCGGTTTCCGTGTAAATCTCGCCGCCGATGTCCGTGAACAAATCGCCGAGAGCTTTGACGAGCGCACCCGTGCCGCCCATCGCAAACCACACACCGAATTTTTGTTCGAGTTCGTGAATCATCGCATAGATCGAAGTCGAAGTGAACGGATTTCCGCCAATCAAAAGCGGATGAAAGCTGAATGCTTCCCTTAATTTTTCGTCTTTAAAATATTTTGAGGCAAATTTGTAAACCGAACGGTCAGAGCGCAGTTTGACCATTTGCGGAATCACTCTGACCATATCCCAGATGGTCGTAAAGGGTTTATCAATCAGTTCAAATCCGACGCGGTAAATCTCGTCCAGCGATTTGGCAAACTTTTTGTAGCTCTCGATCTCCTTCGGATTGATCTTGGCAATCTGCGCGTAAAGATTCTGCTTGTCGTCGTTATAATTAAAAACCGTCCCGTCTTCCCAACGGATATTGTAAAAAGGGTCTATTTTAACGAGCTTGACATAATCGCCGGTCTTTTTTCCCGCCAATGTAAAAAGCTCGTCAATCAGCCACGGCGCAGTAATAATCGTCGGTCCGCCGTCAAACTTAAAGCCGTCCTGCTCATAAACAAAAGCGCGTCCGCCGAGCTTCTCGCGTTTTTCGATAATTGTTACTTGATGACCTTGCGCCTGCAAACGTATCGCACACGATAAACCGCCGAACCCGCTGCCGATTACTACAATTTTCATTTATATTTGAATCGCTCTTTTGAATTTAATAAGAAGTTACAGATTAAAATTTGGGAAAGTAAAACACAAGCGAAATGAGTTTAGTGTTGAACTAATTCAACCAAACCAGCAATCCAAGCCTTAAATCGCGGACATTTCTCAAACATCTTAGCTAACCCGACTTCTGAAGCAATCGTGTTGCCTTCCAAAACTTTGTTATAAAACGGACGGATATTTTTCAGACGATTTGACGGCGAAGTATGAGGATTATCGTTAATTTCTTCGGGATTCGGATAAGCATCAATAATTTTTGCCGTTTCTTTCGCTTCTCTCGTCTCAAAATAAGATTCAAATCCGACGTTCGACGAAAAGAGCAACGCTTCAAATTCGTGTTTTTGAATATACGGAATAAAATCAGCATTGCCGATGTCGTTTTTTATCGCATCTTCCAAACATTTAATTCGGTCGTCTATGTTTTGAATTTTTTGGCAAGCGTCGTAATTCGGAATATCTTTAGGCATTCGGAAAAAATCAACAAAACTCGTCACGACCTTTTCACGTTTTTGCCTTAAAAGGTTTTCGACATCTGTTTTGAGTTGCTTGTAGGTCGTAAATCCGCCGCGTTTGCCGAGATTGGGATTGGTGGTGATTTTGATCGGTTGAATGTAACACTTACCGTCAAAATGTTCTGCCAGAACATCTTTAACAAACTGTTCTTCGGTGTCGCCTTCAACAACAAAGTAGAGAATTTTCACGGTCGCGCTCCGATCACGTTTTTATTCCAAAGCTCGCCAAGCGTGTAATCTTCGAGCCAATCTTTCAAATCTTCCGAGCTAAGCCGCCGAAAAACCGATTGGTCATCTTCGCGGTCAACCGTAATAATGTCTTCCGGCTCGAAATTATCTATCAACCCGACCGATTGCGTCGAAACAATCACCTGACTTCCCTTCGCCGCCGCCTGTTTCATCATCGCCGCCAGCTTGTTAATCGCAAACGGATGCAGACCAAGTTCCGGCTCGTCAATAATAATCGTCTTCGGCAAATCCGGCTGTAAAAGCAAAGTCGTCAAAGCCATAAACCGCAAAGTCCCGTCCGAAAGATCGTAAGCATCAAAATAAGTATCCGCACATTTCTCAAACCATCGAAGTCTTATCTCTTCTTCATTCAGCTTTCGCGGCGAAAGATTAAAGCGGTCAAAAAACGGTGCAACCGAACGAATCTGACTTTCGATGTTTTGAAAATCTTTCGGATGTTTTTCTTGAATATAGTAAAGAAAAGCCGCTAAATTTTCTCCGTCTTCACGCAAATAATCGTTATCATCAATTTTATTGATTTGTTTTAACGGTGAGAAATTACCTGTATCATGAAAGTGATAAATGTTAAATGAATTTAGATAATGATTAAGGACATAGAATCCCGTAAAAACAACTCCTTTGGGTGATATTACATTCCTATTTGTTTTGTTTTCCAAAGCATGTCCGCGACTTTCATACAAGATTTGCCATTCATCATAATTTTTATTTTGACTATGAGAGTTCTCACGAAAGTCAGTTTCTGAAATAAACCCACTATTACCCGACCTTTCAGGCTCTAAGGTGAAACTAAATACAAGTTTATTATTAAAATCAATTAAGCCGTGAATATAATTGCTTTTCTTATTTCCAAAATGCAAAAATTTATCGAAATTCTCGCCTATGTGTTTCTGTAAACTTTGTTTTTGTATGTTATTAGTTAATCTAAAGAAAGAGATGAAATTACTTTTGCCTGCACCGTTCGCACCAACTAATATGTTTATCGGCTTGAGTTCCAAATCAAGTTTGCGAATTGACTTAAAGTTTTCGATGATGATGCGTTCAATCATAATTACAGCCGAAATTGTAGGAAATAATACGCTAACTGACAACCTTGCTTTGTGCTTTCGGTAATTCCTGCCCGAAGAACACCTTTTTTACGGCACGAATTGTGTTAGCGTGGATTTCAACTGTGTCATTTATATCCAGAGCGTAGCCGCCCGACATTGTTGTGACAATCGGTGTGTGATGTTCTTTGGCAAATTGGAGAACGAGTTCGTCGCGGCGCATTAAACCTGTCTGTGTCAATTTGAGCCGTCCGAGTTTGTCTTTTTCGTAAGGGTCTGCGCCGCCGAGGTAAAAGATGATGTCGGGATTATGCATAAAAATACGCGGCAAGGCTTGTTCGAGCGTTTCCAGAAATTCATCGTCGCCCGTTCCGTCGGCAAGCTCGATGTCGAGATTCGATGTTTCCTTGAAAAGCGGGTAATTTTTCGCGCCGTGCATCGAAAATGTAAAGACTTCGGGCGAATCTTTGAAGATAAAAGCCGTACCGTTGCCTTGATGAACGTCGCAGTCAACGATTAAAAACTTTTCAGCTAATTTTTCTCTTTGCAAAACGCGGATAGCAACCGCGACATCGTTCAAAACGCAGAAGCCTTCGCCACGGTCGGGAAAAGCGTGATGCGTTCCGCCCGCGAGATTCGAAGCAATGCCGCTTTCCAAAGCAAACCGCGCCGCGTTTATCGTTCCTGAAATCGCGTGAAAAGAACGTCTGACCAGAGATTGCGACCAAGGCAGACCGAGTTTGCGAACCTCTTTCGCCGTCAAAGTTCCTTCAACAAGACGCGTAATGTAATCTTCGGTGTGAACGAGCAGTAAATCTTCAACCTTTGCGGGTTCGGGTTCAAAAATCTCCTCTTCGCGCAAAGTTCCTTCTTTTAACAACAAATCTCTGACCAATTCAAACTTACGAATCGGAAAAACGTGTCCCTCGCCAATGTCGGCGTAATAGTAAGGTGAATAGTAAAGGCGGTAATTGCTCATTCAAATAAGATATTAAACAAACAAATCCGAAATCCGAAATCACAAATCCGAGATTTAAAAAGGAAGTGCGGCTTCGAGTTTCGGGTACTCGAAGCCGCGATTTTAGGCGGATGGCTTAGCTGTAGGCAACGCGGAGCGGACAGGCAAAAGGCGGATTGTCAACGGGCAGGGCTATCTGTGTTAACGGTTAAACTTCTCCGCAGTCAGTTTAATTCGTCGGCACGAGAATCTTTTCATTCGGACGACTCATCCCGATTTTTCGCGCTTCGCGTTCAATCGTGCGTGAATCGTTCTTCAGGTTATGAATCTCTTCTTGAATCGAGAGATTCTCACCGGATAATATTTCAACATCAGTGCTTAACTGATTATTTTGTTGGGCTTCGGCGTTCATTTCTGAAAAAGCCCGAAAATTAATTGCCAAACAAAGCATAAATGTTATCGAAACAACCACAACAAACAGAAACCATTGTGGAGTTGAACTTTTAGTGCATCGCGCCGTCTTCATACGATTCCTCGTTGGCATCGAGATAGTTTGTGAATTAGTCCAGTAAGTATCGGCGACCTTGCTCAAGCAGCACCTCCAGTTCTTGTTTGTCTTCGGATTCGGCGTAAATTCTGACCATTGGCTCAGTTCCCGACGGTCGCATCAACATCCAGCTTCCGTTTGTGAAGAAAAACTTCACGCCGTCCATTCGATTTATATTTTCAATCTTGCGTCCGCCAATTTCCGACGGCTCCTGCGATAATTTTTCTTTCAATTTCGCGGCGACTTCCGCGTTAAGTTTAACTCCGATTCTGCCCGATTCGAGCTTTCCGACACGCGCATAAAGCTCGTTTAACTGCTCCGTCAAGCTCTTTCCTCTCACAGTGACCGCTTCGACCGCTAAAAGACAGGCTAAAATTCCGTCTTTTTCGGGAAAGTGTCCGCGTATCGAAAGACCGGCGGATTCTTCTCCGCCAAGGATAATCTCGTCTTTATTTATCAATTCGCCGATAAACTTGAATCCGACCGGCGTTTCATACAATTTCAAACCGCGTTCTTTGGCAACTCTGTCAACCAAGTGCGAGGTTGCGACGCTTCTCGCCACGCCGAGCGTCCAGCCGCGTGATTCCGCTAAATAATCTGTCAAAATGGCGATCAGATGATTCGGTTGAATAAAATCGCCGTTGCTGTCAATAACTCCGAACCGGTCGCCGTCGCCGTCGGTCGCAATCCCGAGCGTGTAACCTTTCGTTTTGACCGCTTCGATCAACTCACCGACCTGCTTTTCACTCGGCTCAGGCGATTTCCCGCCGAACGTCACGTCACGCCAATCGTGCAGCGTTTCAACCTCTAAACCATAGTCACGCAGGATTTTATCCAGATAACCGCGACCGGTTCCATAAAGCGCATCGTAAACGAATTTACCGTTGGCTTGAGCGATTGCGTCAAAATTTATTTTAGTTTTCAAATCGTCCAGATATTCCGAACGCGGATCAAATTCTTCTATCGAACCGCCTTCGGCATCTGCGACATTAGGCACGTTTTCAATCGTTTCTTCAATCCGCTTTGTAATCTCAGGCAATGCCGGGGCACCATCGGCAGTCGAAAACTTGATTCCCTGATATTCGGGCGGATTGTGTGAAGCCGTAAAATTCATACCGCCAACGGCTCGATTGTTTCGGATCGCGTGCGAAATCGTCGGTGTCGGTGTCGGATGATTGCAAAGCAAAACGCGAAAACCTTTTCGTTTCGCAATTTCCGCCGCAACTTGCGAGAATTTTTCGCCCATAAAGCGCGAATCGTGTCCGACAATCATAGTTTTTGCATCTTCGCTAAAACTGTCTTTCAAATAACTGCATATCGCTTCGGTGACGAGTTCAACATTTTTATATGTGAAATCATCGGCAATTATTGCTCTCCAACCCGATGTTCCGAAGCGTATGGACATACTTATAGGCTAAGAAAATTCCTCAAAACTATTCGTTTATTTTTCCTAATTATTAATCAACAAGATTGCTGTTGAATTGCTTACTACTCTGAACAACTAAATTTTTAATCCCTGTTATTCCTTGAAGGTGAAACAAAATTTAGCATAATAAATTTTCCGTGTAAAGATATTGCTATTATCATTAAACCTCGTATTTTCAGCTAATTACAATTTTTTCCTCAAGTAAGAGTTAAATCAAGTGCTTAAAAGCTAACGAAAGGTGAACAAAATTCCGCAAATAATGCTTTTCAACACAGATTGCTTTAATATGCTGGCTTTTTCAGTATTTTTCAACATATAGCGGTTCTAGCCTTTTCAACAACTGTGCAAAACTATTAAGCAATAGTTTAAATTATTGCGATTATTTCTCAACCGGATTCGGTATCTAAAATATTAAATCAAGTCTATTTTCTGTATCAAAATTGCCTCCATCCTAACTTCAACTAACATCTGTGACATTATGATACAAAACTATCAATCTCAGAACTTCATGCTTTTCACACATAACTTCAATATAAGTAAGGACTTATAAACACTTACTGGCAAGGCACGATTTTTGCTTGTCAATAATTAGAATAGAAT
Source organism: Acidobacteriota bacterium (assembly GCA_031412675.1). Lineage (GTDB taxonomy): Bacteria > Acidobacteriota > Blastocatellia > Pyrinomonadales > Pyrinomonadaceae > JAFDVJ01. The sequence goes on from JANODL010000114.1 coordinate 65,261, forward strand.
CATCCGAATACAAAATTCATTGCTTAACATTTTCAGATAATAATAAAAGAAGTAATCATTGGAGAATAATTATGAGACCCGTAAAACATTTTGAAAAGGGACTGACATACATTGCAGGCGGCTTATTTAACGCCATTAGATCGGTTAATCAATACAAACCGAATCCTTCATTCACGCCGAAATGGGCAGACAAGCCGATTTTGAAATCTTGGGAGAAGTCGAAACCGACGCTCGGTTTTCCGCGCACGACGGATTCGCTCTGCCCGAACTGTGTCATTGAGGCACGCGAAGAAATCTTAAGCGGCAAACGCGACGTTTCAACACTTATCAATGATAAAGTCGGCGAAATCAAAGCCCAGATTATCGAACGTGACGGTCAAATCTGGATGATTAAGGATTGCCCCGACCATGGACATTTTGAAGATTTGATGGCGATTGACTCAAAGTTTTTGAAACACATCGAAGACTTGTTTCCGGGACGCGATATGAAATCGCACAATGACGAAGAACTTCACAATCACGGCACTTCTTCGATCAAATACGGACGCGGCGCGGTTCTGACGGTTGATTTGACGAACCGCTGTAATATGATGTGCGACCCGTGTTTTATGGACGCGAACCAAGTCGGATTCGTTCACGAGCTTTCGATGGAAGACGTGAGCGAAATTCTCGACAACGCGATTCAAATTAAACCGCGCCGTCAGATGTCGGTGCAGTATTCGGGCGGTGAGCCGACGCTTTCACCATACTTTTTAGAAGCAGTTCGTTATGCCCGAAAGGTTGGCTACAACTCGGTGCAAGCCGCGACCAACGGAATCGAATTTGCGAAATCGAAAGAATTCTGCCGCGAAGCCGCTGAAGCAGGTTTACGCTTTGTTTATCTGCAATTTGACGGTATCGGCAACGATGCTAACTCGCACAGACAGATCGGCAACTTGTTCGATGTCAAACTCCGCGCGATCAACAATCTGCACGAAGCAGGCGTTGACATTATCTTGGTAACAACGCTTGTCAACGGCGTTAATAACGATCAAGTCGGCACGATTATTCGTTTCGCGCTCGAAAATCCGAAGAAGATTTCGTTCATCGCATTCCAGCCGGTTTCGTTCACCGGACGCGACGAGCATATTACCGAACAGCGCAGACTCCAACAACGCTATACCTTGTCGCATCTCGCGCAAGACGTTCAAAAACAAGTTGGCATTACTGAACCGACACGCGATTGGTTTCCGCTTTCGTTGATGGGCGCGTTTGCCGATTTCGCGGACGTTGTTCACGGCGCAGATGCCGATTGGGGACAAGTTTCGTGCGGCTGTCACCCGAACTGCGGTGTCGGAACTGCCGTGATGGTCAACAAAGAAACGAAGGAAATGGCACCTGTTCCGCAATTCTTGAGCATTCAGGGATTGGTTACGGATATGAAGCACATTACCGACACGAATCGCGGCAAATGGTTTTCAAATATTATGATGGGTTTGGCGTTGCTGAAAAACTACAACCCTTACGGCGCACCGAAAAGTCTGACGCTCGGCGGAATCTTGAAGAAGTTCGATAAGTCATTCGGTTTGTCGGGTAAAGATTACGGCAAAGTCAGCGGCGACCGCACGATTGAAGACATCGAAAAACGTCGTCAAGACCCTTGGAACTTCCTGTTTATTGCGGGAATGTGGTTCCAAGACCTTTTCAACTACGATTTCCGCCGCACCGAAATGTGCATCATTCCCTACGGCACACAAGAAGGCGAAATTTCGTTCTGTGCATATAACACCGGCATCGGTTGGCGCAATATCATCGAGCATATGCACCAAAATGCGACGGTTGCTCAATGGTATAAAGAACACGGTCGCCACGAAGTCTTCGCCAAAGGCAAAGCAGTCGAGTTGGGCGATGCATCGCACAATCTCAACCTGAATGAAGTTGACCTTTCGCGTCCGAACAAACCCGAAATGGAAGGACCGAAAACCGCTGCCGAAGAAATGCAGATGATGAAGAAGCTCTACAACCAGATGGTTTTAGAGAAAAACAGCATCAAGGGCGAAAACCTCGTCCAAATCGGCGGCATCAAACGCGAAAAGAAACAAAAAGATTCGGGACTCGAAGCCTAAGCAACAAACTCGAAACTAAACAAAAAGCCTTGCGAGAAATCGCAGGGCTTTTTTACTTTGACGGAAACCTAAAACACTTTAACGGAAGGTCATTCCAACCTGACGGAAACCCGTTTCACTTTGACGGAAGGTCAAAACACTCTGACGGAAGCCTGTTACAACTTGACGGAAGCCTGTTTCACATTGGCGGAAGGTCGTCCCAACCTGGCGGAAGACTCCTGCAACTTAGCGGAAGGTAGTTTTACATTGGCGGAAACCTGTTGCAACTTGGCGGAAGCCTTTTTCATTTCGGCGGAAACTTATTTTACATTAACGGACAACGCCGAATGAAAGTCGCTGTTTCGCCCTTACTTTTATTGATTTGTTCGATAGCCGTTATTTTCACCACGCATTTAACAAAAAGCAATTTATATTTAACATACAACAAACAAAAATCAAAACTTAAGCAAAAAGTGGAAATTTGTAAATCAGCTATTGCAATATCTTGACACAATGATAAAAAATGATGACTATAAGTAGTAGCACTTTTAGTAAACGAGAGAGAAAATCTTTATCGTTAAAAAGTAGAAATGGAATAAACTATAAATAATGCCGAAGCAACAAGACCTTGATAGGATAAAAACAGCATTGGAAAGAGATGCTAACTATGCAGACAAAAATGCTGTCGTAGTGCATGGAGATTCTCTTACGATGCTCCGCGCTATGCCCGCAAATTCAGTTTCACTCATCTTGACTGACCCGCCATATCACACTACCAAAAAAGTTAATATCTATGGGGACACTTCGTTTGCAGAAGATGAGCATTTTCTTGAATGGATGGCGGAACATGCTGCCGAGTGGCGGCGTGTTTTGCGTCAAAACGGATCATTTTTTTGCTTTTGTTCTTCTGAAATGGCGGCGCGTTTAGAAGTATTATTTTCCAAAAATTTTAACATTCTGTCGCACGTCGTTTGGACAAAACCCAACGAACCGGGTTTTGACGGTTGGAAAGGCAAGATGAAGAAAGAGTCTTTGCGACAATGGTATCCACACTCAGAGCGCATAATTTTTGCTGAACCCGCTGTCGAAGGAAATTTGTATCGTTCGCCGTTCGCTGAATTTCTGAAAGAGGCGCGAAAGAGGGCTGGACTTTCCATGCACCAACTGACCGCTCTCGTTGGCGCACATGGTAAAGTCAATCATGGTGGCGCAGTATCAAATTGGGAAGCTGGACGCAATACTCCAAGCCGCGAACAATACGAAAAAATAAGTGCAGCGATTTTGGCAACGGGCAAAGTGGAGTCTATGCCGCTTTACGAAGAAATTATTCGTGTATTTCGTATAAATGGCTCAAAAGAGTTTACCGATGTTTGGAGTTTCCCATCCGTCAGACCTTATAAAGGCAAACATCCTGCTGAGAAACCTGCATCGCTCTTAGAACACGCCATTGAAGCGACAACATTTCCAAACGACGTAGTTTTGGATTGTTTCGCTGGGTCGGGTAGCACAGCTTTTGCCGCGCTAAAATTGGGAAGGCGCACTATTTCAATTGAAATTGAATCACAGTGGGTGAGCAAAATCGTAAAGAGCGTTAAAGCTGTATCAAAATCTGCTTCAGAAAGTATTTGTTATGAGCCAAGCAATAATTACATCAGCCCGTCCAAAAACCGAACGCTTCAGCCAACACTGCTAGAAATGATTGGCAATTGACCGTCAATTAAATTTCGCTCGACAACTTCTTTCATCCAATGCAATGTTTCAATGATGCCAGAATCTTTGACCACGACATTGCAGTGATGATGCCCCCAACCTAGATTGTAAGGGCGATGATTAAGTTCTCCAAAACGTAATTCTCGAACGTGAAACAAATTAAGCTGCGTTACTGTGAGGTCATGGACAATTCTCCCTTCGGCTTGTTCTAAGCGGCTGAAAAAGCCTTGACTCGATAGTTCGCTCAGGCAAAGCGGACAAACGGTATTGCCAGCCGCGTTTAGCATACGAGCGATGGTCAATTGTTTCAAGTCATTTAAATCTTGCTCTTGGCACTTTTGTAAATTATCGGCTTTTCGCAAAATTGCTTCCTCAACAGTCATACCATTGGATACGGCGACTTCGTGTGAATCTGCACAATCCCAAAATAAGGCTTCAAGTTGTAAGCGACAATCGGCAATAGTAGTTCTATCTGCATATTCGTAAACCCGAATGCCCGCGCCTTTCATAGCAGTTGTTGTGAATCCGCGATTGATTTTCTCTCCATTTTCTGACGTAGTTGCTGCCACTCTTGCGACATATTGACCGCCAAGCGGATTGATTCGTTGAGAAGCGGTTACCCAACCAAGCATCTCAGGATTGTGCGCGTTCCAATGCGCTCGCGTTTCGTAAAAAACCAAAGTATTTTGACTAAGTGCCAGATGTTTCTTTTTAAGTTCCACCTCGATATTATCAGCACCAAAATACTCTTCGGGTGAGATTAAAACTATAAAGCCATTTTCATATTCTAATTTAGTTTCAGACGGAACGCGGCACTTTTCCCACATTGCATAAGGAATTAAAACAGTGCTATTTCTGCCAACACGATTTTGAAAAATTACGTCGTCATCCGCACCGCGCGTTTGTCCCGTTTTGTAAATTTTATCCTTAATCGGTTTTGGAAGATTAGGAATTTTCGGCAGTTTTTTTGTCATGATTTGTCGGCGTAAGCAAAAATGGAATTGACACGCCTACTGCCTGTGCAAGCACTTCCAAAGTGCTAAGAGTTACATTTCTTTCACCCCGCTCAACAGAACCTATATAAGTTCTATGTAAGTTACATAGTTCAGCTAACTCTTCTTGCGAAATATGCTTCTCTCGTCGAAAAGCAATCAGATTTGCAGCAAGAGTTTCTGTAATTTGTTTGCTTGGCTTGCGAAGTTCTTTTTCTGACATTGGAAACACAGGATTTCATCTAACGTATCGAATATAATTTTCTCGTTAATGATGTCTTTGAGTCTACAGATTATAAGTAGCATTAAGGCAGGTGTATTAAATTGCTGGTTATATAACCACACTGAAATTGGAGAATAACTTGAATTGTGAGTAGCTGTCGAACGATTGAGATGTCAGGTCGCGCCTTTTGCGATCCTGACCATTGAATGGTTCGGTTTGCAGTTCAAAGCTGCGAGCGAAAAACGGGAACGCCAATCGTCAGACTATGTTACGCTCGCAAACGATCCGCTTCAACTTGCGTTAAGCGCGTCGTTTGCGAGCGTAACATATATGTCAAATGGTGGCGACTCGTTGCACGCTCATAAGCCGCTTTGGACTGTCAACCCGAACCAGTTACTAACACCAGCACCGTCGATAATATTCAGAATTCTGAGTATTATCGACGGATTGGCTTTGCTTTATGGCAAATTATTCCCTGCTTTACGGCTTTCTGAATTTGAGAGCCGTTAGTTGTTTGTATTGCGGGCTGTTTGCGCCGAAGATGGATTTGACGTATTTTTTGACGAGATTGGCGAGTGCGATGATGCCGTCGGTGTCGTTGTAGAGCGTTTCGTCGCGGGCGATGCGGGCGGCGCGGACTTCGTTGACGGCGTTGACTGCCGCCGTGTTTTTTGCCTTCATATCGGTAAGCATTGTTTGGAGCGCGGAAATTTTCAGGTCAATTTCATTCGGGTTATATAAACCGCTTGCGGTGAGCAGGTTAATCAGCTCCTCGAAGTTGGCAACGCGATTGTCGAAACTCATCTGCGAAGCCGATATGCTTTGTTTGGATTCGTCAATGCCGGGCGTTGCCGGATCGTCCGCAACCTTTTTCGAGGCGCGTCTGCCTTGCAGTTTACGGGCAATCGTCCGTAAATCGTTGGAAAAAAGCTGGTCGTTGACGCTGACTGCCGCCGCACTGACAATGCGTGTGACAAGCGGCGAAAGCAACTCGAAAACTGATTGACGCTCGTTGAGCGCGATGGTTTCCGTCGAGGCTTTCGGCGTGACAGAATCTTTTGCCGCTTCAAAGCTCGTCAGTTTGGTTTGCAGCGCGGTAAGTTCGATTAGTGGAATGGGCGGTTTATAGACCGTTCCGAAAGTGGTTACGATTGAAATATAACTTGCAAAGTTGGCGATGTTTTTAGCGTGTCCCGCTTCGTTCATAGATAAATTCTCCTGAATTGTTTGAAATATAGAAATATTCCTGATTTCAGAGATAAACTGAACCCCAAAACCCATGCTTTGTTAGCAGGTTTTTGAATTGTCCGCCTCGAAAAATTTCGCTTCGGTTCTCTCGTTTCGTTTTTTGGTTGGTTGGGAAGTCGTCGGAACTTCACTTTCAATCGTTTCGGGCATCGGGTTTTACCTCAAAAAGTTGGAATCAATAAAAAGTATGTAAGCCAAGATAATGCGAAACATTCCTTTTTGTCAAGAAAAAAAATATTTGATGCGCTAAAAGACTACATAATTAGTTCACGGAAAAACCTTCATTGCCGGGAGCGCACGCATCCCTGCGTGCTGAACGCCGAGCGTTCAAAAAGCCCCGTCGTTAATTCAAGTTGATTTTAGATGGACGCTTTTTATGCCGCGAAGCGCGACCTAGCACGCACGGATGCGTGCGCTCCCGGCAATGATAATTCTTATTTCTAACCACCTAATTTGGAATTTTAAACGTCATTACTTTTAGTTCCCTACAAATTCTATACTGAAATCGTCCTTACCTCGTGTGGGTTTCCACACTACTAGGACGGATTTGTCTTTCAACTGCAAAAATTTATTGCTTTTTCGTTATAAATGAGTTATTTATTCATTTACATTCAGAGGTTCGTTTTTTATGAAAAGATTCTTGTCGTCGGTCGCGCTCTGCTTTTCACTGTTGATTATCGGGTTGTTTTTCTTTTTGCCGGCGGGCGAGGCGCAGAATAATGTCGTGCCGGGTCTTTTGAATCTGCCCGCGCCGCCGCCGCCGAATCCGTTTTACACGGCTCCTTCGACGACCCGCGACGAGAGTTTTTTCGACAAGAAAAATCCGCCTTCCGACGATGCGCCGATTCAGGATTTGCTCGATTACTGGAAACATCAAGGCGAGTTTGACTCGAAATTTACATACACCGTCAAACCGTCGGGGAAATCGCTCGAACGAATGATGGATGAAGTCGAAAAAAAGCCCGAACTGCTCTCCGAATTGGTTGACGTTTTCCCCGAAACAAAAGACGCGGCGGAATTTGTCAAACGGCTTTACGACGCGGAATCCTCGAAGCGCGATTTGGATTCGTCGTGGCGCACCGAAGTCAAAAAATGGCTGACCTATCACACCAATTATTTCTCGGACGAGCTTTATCAAGTTGCCAACCAAGCCGCCGACACGAAGGAATATGTCACCAATCAAGACGAAGTTCTCGCGCTCGCAAGAGTTGATTGGGACAGGGCAAAACCGATTCTCGAAAGAATGTTGAGTAATTCAAACCAGCCGATTTCGCAAACTCTGGCGCGTTGGGCTTTCTACAAACACGCGATGCTTACGAACGATTCGTTCGATGCGGAAAAATACCGCAAGGAATTGCAGGAAACGGTCGAAAACAAATCTCTGCAACCCGGCAACCGCGATTTGGCGATGGACGCGCTCGTCGCAGCGGGCGATTTTGCGGGGCGCGACGATTGGTATTATTCCTTGCTCGAAGACGAAACCTTATATGATCTGCGGGTCAACGGACAGACTTACACGGGCTTGACGACGCTGCTCAATCTTTCGCCCGACGATAAATATGTCGCCAAGATGATCGAGCTTGCGGGAAGCAGTAATCAGACGATTCGCAACGCGGCGGTCAGAAATCTTTCGACCTTACTCGACGGCAACAAAAATCCCGAAGTCATCCGAGCGTTACTGCCGTGGCTTGAAAACCCGAAATGGGCAAAGGAAGTCGCGGGCGAAAGAATGAAAATTCTGACGGCTCTGCGGACAATGGCAATTCCCGAAAGCGTGCCGGGTTTGATTGCGATGCTCAACGAGAAGGAAAAAACGACGGCATATGTTCCAAGCACAAACGGAAATGTTTCAATTCCCTCTATTCCATCCGTTAATTCAAATATCAGGTACGCAAATGTCAACTCAAATGTCTATCGGACACAAACGGTCGAAACCTATCCTTTTCGCAGTTGGGCGATAATGGCTCTGGAAAAGCAGAAAAGTCCGCAGGCGGCGGGCGCGTTGCGGCAGGTTTTGCCTCTGGTTGAAAACTGGGAACGGCAAGGTGTCGTGCGGGCGTTGCTCGTCTCGAACGGTTTCTCGATCACCGAACAAGTCGAAGCCCTCGAAGAAATCGCCCAAAATGTCAATCGGCAACAAATAATGCCCGCAAATACAGCGAGCATGTCGAGCAATATGAACGGCGTATATGTCGAAAGAAACGAGGAATATACTTCAATTCCTCCGCCTCTTTCCAATGTGCAGGTTTATCAGGCGCAAACCTCGGACCCGAATAATCTGAAAATGCTTCTCGGCGGACAAGTCGTCAACATCGAAGAGCCGGGCGAAGAATTGGTCAAAGCCGTGATTGACCGCATCAGTTTTCACGAAAAGAAAAATCCGCCGCTCGCGCTCGCCTTGCGCCAGATTATCCAAAACTGGAAAGGCGCGGCGATCAACGCGCTTTTGCTGAGAGATTTGAAGGACGGCAAATCGAATCTGCCGGCGATTATGAAACTGATTATTCTGCGGAAAGATTTGCGTGAAAAACAGTTGAATGATGTCACGGACATTCGCGCCGGAAGCCCGACCGCGCTCGGAATCGCCGCGTGTTTATTGGAACAGCCGAACGATTACGACGCGATTTTGGACGGCGACAACATCGAAGCCAAAACCGCGATGCTCGCCTGTGCGCGGCTCATTCGTGCCGGTTTGCCCGTGCAAAAAGTCGCGGCTAATCTGAAAAGCGCGAACAAACTTCTCGCGCTCGCGGCGGAAAGATATTTGGAATCCGAAGATTCGCCTGAAGCGCGACAAACTGTCCTTGCACTTCACCCGAACGAAGCCAAAATTCTCGGCGCGAGAATCGCTTTTGTGCCTGAAAGTCCCCAACAGATGAGCATCTTTTCACCATTCACACGCGACCTTTTTGTCAGCGTTGACAAGTCATTCGAGCGATTTCCGCCGTATTTCTTTTACGGCTATCAGGGCGACGCTTCGACCGAGAAAAAACTGCAAAAAGAAGTCATCGAAAATGCAGAACTCTATGGAGTTTATGCTTACAACAACAATTTTGTGAGGATTTACAAGGACAAAGTCGTTTTCAGTTATGAAGACGATCCGGCGCGCTATCGTGAGAGAATTCTCTCGGTCGAAGAGTTCGAGAATCTGAAAAACTTTCTCGCTTCGCACAGAGTTGACGAGCTTCCGCCGTTTTTATCGGCGTGTCCGAGTTGCGAAGCCAAAGAACTTTTGATGCTCGGCAAAAACGGCGGACGGCGCATTTTTGTCAAAGCCGAACCGCTCCCGCAGTTTTTCGTTGAACTCGAAAATATCTTTGCCGAATTCCGCAAACAACCGATGCAGATTCATTATTACTTTGAAAAATCGGTGCCGGGTTTGGAAATTCTCTTTGCCGACGACAATCAAGGCGCGAAAACGCTCTGGAAGGACGGCGACGATTTTCGCCTGCTGATTGACGACAAAACGCTCCGCAAACAGTTTGAAAAAGAAGCCGAAGAAAACGAAACCGAAATTTATGACACGGAAGATTCGGAAGAAGCGGACGAAGATATAACCGCCGAAAGAAAAGCGGAAATCGAAAAACTCCGCAAGGAAAATATCCGGCTTGCACGGCAGAAGGAATTCGGCAGTTATGCGTGGTATAAATTCGACAAAACAAAACTTCTCGAACCCATCGCCCAACCGCCGTTCGTCGAATTTATTCCGCCCGTTGACGGTTTCGCGGTTCAGCCGAACGCCCAGCAATGGAAAGCCCGCGCCGCCGGCATCGAAATTCGCGCCGCCGACGATGGTTTATATAAAATTCGCGGCGGACAATTGAGCAAAATCCGCGACGGTTATTATTACAAACCGCTCGTTACGCCGAACGGTCGCTGGGCGATTGCGACGAAATTCTCACGCGGCGAAGATGAATACGACGATGCGCTCGTGCGCGTCAATTTGCTCACCAACAAGGAATTTAAGATTAAGGTCGAAGCCGAATACGGTTCAGCCGAAGCCGCCGCATTTATTCCCGCGCTCAATAAAGTTCTGCTTTTCAGCAGTTACGGCGAAGGCGATATGGAAATGAACGAAAGGTCGGGCGCATACTATCTGCTCGATCCCGAAACCGGAATTGTTCAGCCGCTCAAAGGCGAAGCGCGTCCATTGATTCAGCAAACTTTTCGTGCGCTTCAACCCGTCGCGGCAACTCCCGATTTATTCTGGACGGCTCTGCCCGACCGTGAAAACAATGCAACGCAATTCGGTATTTACAACACTAAGACACTTACGTTTAAGTCTTTGCTGACAATTCCGCAAATCATTTTCGGTAGTTTGGATACTTGGGTTGACGAACGCGAGAATAAGATTTATTTCGTCTATGAAGGTCAATTGCTCGCACTTCCCTTGCCGAAAAACCGTTGATTTTCGGGTAGTTTTTCGTTAGTCAACTGAAAGTCAGACTGTTTGAAATTCTTATTCGGTGATTGAAAAGAAAAGCCTTGTTCGCCGGGAGCGCACGCATCCCTGCGTGCTGAGCGCAGGGCGCGAATAAATTGCGCTGAAAGTAAAGGTAAGATTGAGCAACGCTTTTTACGCCGCTTTGTAAGCGACGCAGCACGCAGGGATGCGTGCGCTCCCGGCGAAGCGATTTTCAAAGTATTATACTTAGTTCACTACTGTTTTTATTCACCCGACAATGCAACTTTTTTGCCGTTTTCCGGCAACAAAGATTTGTTATTGCTTTATCGGATTTTATCAAAAGGAAGTTTCACCAATGCGCCTATTTTTTCTCGCGTGTATTTGTTTTATTTTTTTCACCGCCGCCCACGCGCAAACCGTTCCAACGGCAAATTTGCTCAAGCAGATGCTGGATTTACCCGCGCCGCCGCCAATTGATGAAAGTTTGACGAAGGTTTTAAATGCCAATCCCGTCAAACGCGAACCCGATTTTTACAGCAAAAACAAAATTCCGTCCGACGATGCGCCGATTGAAGATTTGATCGAATATTGGTTAAATCAAAGCCGCACTTACGTGCCGCTTCGCTATAACGTCAAGCCTTCCGAAAGAACCATCGAAAGACTTTTGGAATTTTGCGAGAAAACACCCGAAGACGTTTCTTTTTTCCTCAATGTTTTACCAACAAAACCTGAAATTGCCGAAACCGTCAAAAGGTTTTACGACAAGCTAACGGAGTCCGAAAACCCTCAATACGATGTTTATCGAATCAAAGAGTGGCTCACTTATAACAGCAATTTTTATGTTGACGAATTAGTCAAAAAAGCCGAAAAAGTTAAGGATAAAGATGAATATGTGACCAATCAAAAAGACCTTTTGGCATTGGCGCAGGTTGATTGGGACAAAGCCTTACCGATTCTGGAAAGATTGAATAACGATAAAAATCAGCCTGTTTCCGCGACGCTCGCCAAATGGGCTTTTTACAAAAACGCGTTCAAAGCCAAAGACGAAAACGACGTTTCAAAATACCGCCGTCAGCTTCAAGATATTGTCGAAGACAAAACTCTGCTCGCTGGCGCACGCGATTTGGCGTTTGACGCGCTCGTCAGCGAAAAAGATTGGGACGGACGCGACGATTGGTATTTAACGCTTCTGTCGGACGAAACTTTATACGATTTGAAGGTCAACGGGCGAAGTTATACGGGTTTGACGACCTTGCTTTTATACTCGCCGCCCGAAAAATATATCAAGGCGATGGCAACGCTGGTCGAAAATAAAAATCCGGTTATTCGGCGAGCGGCAATCAAAAATCTGACGACTTATCTGAACGATGCCAATATCGAAGCGGTGCGCGCATTGCTTCCGTGGCTTTCAAATCCGAATTGGGCGACCGATGTTCCGAACGGACGCGGAATGTTAATCGCCGCCATCGGCAAAGTTGATTTTCCCGAAAGCGTTCCGAGTTTGATTACGATTTTGATGAACGAGGAAGAATATCGGCAAACCGCCGCTGCGGCTCTCGGCAAATATAAAGACCCGCGTGCCGTTCCCGCTCTGAAATATGCGCTTACCAACGAAAAAAACGTGTATCGCCGCAGCCTTTTTATTAGAGTTTTGGACGAATGCGGCGGCATCAGCGACGACGAAAAAATGTCCGCGCTCGAACTTTATGCAACAACCGTTTCGACCGCCGAAGGCATGGCAGAGTTTAATCGAAGTTTATACGGGCAATACAATGAGAATCAAGAAAAACCGCCAACCCCGATGCCTATCGCCCTCAACATCGGCAATTTTGTCGCCGAACAAACCGAACCGAGCGACGGTTTAGCAAGCCGTGCCATCGAACGTCTGAAAACATTGCGGAAAACCAAACCGGCGGTTGCCGTGGTGCTTGCCGGAATTATGCAAAGATGGAAAGGTCGCATTATTTTTATCGAAAGATTGCGCCAAATCAAGACAGGCGAAGCCGACCTCGAAACGATTTTAACGGCTCTCGCGCAGCGCAAAGAAATCCGTGAAAAAATCGAGAATGAGATTTTTGCAATGAAGACGGCAAACGGAATCGGACGCGGAATTGCGCCGTGTCTGTCTGAGGACAATTTTGATTTTCTGAGCGTTCTCAGACAAAAAGACGCGGACGCGCAAACCGCGATGTTCGGCTGTGCGCGGCTTCTTCGCGTCAAACTGCCCGTTTCAGAAGTCGGCGCATTTTTGAAAAACGCGAACAAAACTCTCGCGCTTGCCGCCGAAAGATATTTGGAATCCGAAGACAGCGTCGAGGCGCGAACGATTGTTCTCGCCCATCACCAAGGCGAAGCCGTCATTTTAGGCGCACGTCACGCATTCGTTCCCGATCCCAAAAATGTAAATTACAACGAACCGCTGCGGCAGATTTTTCAAACTATGACGGGACGCGGATTCTACGGCGCAAGTTTCTCCGGTATGGATAAAAATGAAGCCGCTCTGCGCGAAGAACTCAAGTCGAATCCCGATTTGCTGGCGATTTACGGAATCTTGCCGAACAAACTTGAAGGACAGCAAATCATCCGCGTTTTCAAGGACAAAATAGTTTTCACCAACTATGAAGACGCGGCACGTTACCGCGAAAAAACCTTGACCGCCAAAGAATACGAAGATTTTTACCGTCTCATTTTGGACGAAAAAATTGATTCGTCAATTCCGTTTTTCGGCTATTGCGGCGACTGTGAAGCGAGCGAATTCGTGATGTTCGGAAAAAACGGCGGACGGCGCATTTTCTTCATTAATGCTTTAGCCGAAAACTCGCCCGTCAAAAAAATTGTCGAAAGATTTACGTCATTTAATGAAGGCAAGCTCAAACTTCATTATCGTCTGGCGGATAAAATAAAAGGCTTGGAAGTTTTGCTTGCCGACGAACGCCAGGAAGCACGGGCTGTTTGGAAAAACGGCAACGATTTACGCGTTTTGGTTGAAGATAAAGAAAAAGAAGCAGAAATCGAAAAAAATCTGCGAGCGGAATTTGAAACCGAAAACTCGGTCGAAATTGATGACGAAGACTACGAGCAAGCCCAAAAACGCCGCGAATCGCAGGAAACACGGCGCAGAGAAAGCAAAGAAGCGCATTTCTTCTGGCGCGGTCTGGAAAACGGCAGTCTCGGCGGCATTCTGCCACAACCGCCCGAAGCCCCGTATTTATACGATGAAACGCAATTTCCCGAAACTGCCGGATTCGAGTCAGACCCGCGTGCGTGGCAGGTTCGCGCCGGAAATTATGAAATCCGCACGTCCAATGAAGAAGCCGAATTATACAAAGTCAGCCGTTCGCAAACGCCTGTCAAACTTAAGGAAGGAAATTATAATTCGCCGATTGTCACCGCCGACGAAAATTGGTTAGTTATTACAAAGATCAGCGAAAATTGGCGCGAACCGCAAAATCTGGTGCGGATAAATCTGCAAAGCGGCAAAGAATTTCCCGTAAATCTGCCGCCCGCCGATGTCTTTAATGCGATTGCTTTTATTCCTTCGCAAAACAAGGTTTTAGTTCAACGGGCAAAACGCATTCCATATAACTATCGCCAAAATCAGACCGACGACGAGGAAGAAGTAAAACCCGTTGTTCAGCCCGCGAAAGACGACAAAAACCCGAGTCCGCAAACGCCCGAATATTATCTGCTCGATGCCGCGACGGGTGCAACGCAACTCGTCAAAGGCGAATTTCGTCCGTTTGAAGATTTAACCTATCGTCCGTTGCAAGCGTCAAGCACACCCGATGAATTTTGGGCGGCGATTTACGACAAAAAAGCCAAGGAAACCGCAATCGGACGCTACAATACAAAAACCTTCGCGTTTCAGACGGTGACGAAATTCCCCGACATCGAACTCGACAGTATGGATATTTGGGTTGACGAAAAAGAAGCCAAGGTCTATTTCGTTTACAGCGGGCATCTGCTCGCCGCGCCTTTGCAGATTCCGCAAAAATAAATGGCGGTGGCTTAATGTGCTTTGGCTCTGCATTTCGCTTATTATAATTTTTGCAGAATACACAAAACGATTCGTTGCACACCTGCGATGGAAGCAGGTTTGACGAAAACGGTTTGGACGTTAAAGGATTTACTTATTTACCGATAGAGGTCTGTTAAATATGGAAAATGTAGGATGCGTTGTTTTAATTATATCTATTGTCACTTACATTACGCTAGCCGCTACCATACAAGACAGACGTAAATATATCTTTGTAATAACAATTTGCATAACTCTATTCACAGTTTCCACTTTAGTATTCATTATCAGTTTAGTAGTTTTGCAAACCGCACGTGGTGATGATAGTTTAAAGTTACGAGAATACATCCCAACAATCGCCTTATTTACAATGATATTTACTGGAATCGGAACATTTTCGACGCTTATTTTAGGATGGCGAAATGAGATAAGAAATACTACCGAAACTAAACTGAAAATTGAAAAACTGGAGTTGGAAATTGCCGAACTTAAATCAAAAAAAGAGGAAAAGGAAAAGATTATCATAGCCTCGAAACCAAGCTAGCCTGTCAGCACCACAAGATTAGGACACTACCAAATAAATTGAACAGTTGCCATCTGACCGAAAAAAGTGTTTAATATTGGTTTGCCTTTGAGGTCAGATTTTATGCCGAAAAGGGGGTGAGAAAAGTATGGCTTATGTAAATATTAGCAACAACGAATCAATCGAAAGCGCATTGCGTCGTTTCAAACGTAAAGTGATGACCGAAGAAATCATCAAAGATTTGAAAAAACACGCGCATTTCGTTCCGCCCGGACAAAAAGCGAAATTGAAATCGCAAAACGCCCGCAAGCGTAATCGTAAGCGTCTGCGCCCGATGCGTCCGATGAATTCAGGACCGGGACAAGGACTAAATTCAAACCCAAATCCAAACCCCAACTACAACAGATAGTTTTTGGACATTTTAGAATGCGTGATGTAAATCAGATTTCACTTGAAAGCGGTTTGCATCACGCTTATTTTATTTAAATGACTTCGGAAAAAATTCGTATTCTGATCACTAACGACGACGGTTATCATTCGGACGGAATTATCGCGCTGGAAAATGCCTTGAGCGAAATCGGCGACGTTTATGTGGTCGCGCCGGCTTCGGAAATGTCGGGCGCATCGCACAGTTTGACGCTTTCGCGCCCTTTGCGGATTCGCCGGATTGACGCACGGCACTGGACGGTTGACGGCACGCCGACCGATTGCGTGACGCTTGCTCTGAACCAAATTTTGTCGCCCGAAGAACGACCGCACATCTGCGCTTCGGGCATCAATCACGGTCCGAATCTCGGCGATGACGCAACCTATTCGGGAACGGTCGCGGGCGCGCTCGAAGCGACGATTTTGGGCGTTCCCGGACTCGCCTTCAGTCTTGTCGCAAGCCGCACTCACGATTTTACCGAATCAATCCGCATTGCCAAACAAATCACGCAAAAAGCGATTGTCGAAGGTTTACCCGAAAATACGCTTTTGAACATCAATATTCCGAAAGGCGTGCCGCGCGGCTTCCGCATTACCAAACAAGGTTTTAAAGACGCGCGCCCGGTAATTTCCGAACACATTGACCCGCGCGGAAAATTGTATTATTGGATCAGCGAGGAACGAAAAGGTTTTCACGCCGAAGGCGGCACGGATTTTGAAGCGATTGACGAAGGTTTTGTGTCGGTCACGCCGATGCGCAGCGATTTGACGAATCATCAGGCGATTGATTTATTAAAGAAATGGGAGCAGTAATGTCGGACGGGTATGAAATTCTGCGCGGCGGTATGGTCAAACGCCTGCGCGAACATTACAAGATTCAGGACGAACGCGTTCTGGAAGCGATGAATCGTCTGCCGCGCCATTTTTTCGTTCCCGAAGCCATCAAACATCAGGCTTACAAGGACAACGCACTCCCGATTGCGTCGAATCAGACGATTTCACAACCGTTTATCGTGGCGCGGATGACCGAGCTTCTGGAACTCACGCAAAGCGCGCGCATTTTGGAAATCGGCGCGGGTTCGGGTTATCAAACGGCGGTTTTAGCAAGCATCGCGGGAAAGATTTTTGCGATTGAACGGATTCCGAATCTGACGACGCAGGCGCAGGAACGCTTGCAGAAACTCGGGTTTCACAATGTCACTCTGCGCTGTGCGGACGGCACGAACGGTTGGGAAGTCTATGCGCCGTTTGACGGAATTCTCGTCGCGGCGGGCAGTCCCGAAATTCCGCAGCCGCTTCTGGCACAATTGAAAATCGGCGGAAAGCTCGTCATTCCAATCGGACAAGACCCGAAAACGCAAAACCTGATTCGCGTCACGCGCACCGTCAAAGGTTTTCAAACCGAAGATTTCGGTCCGTGTTCGTTCGTGCCATTGATTGGCGAACACGGCTGGAAATAAAAGAATTTGCGATTTACGATTTGCAATTTACGATTGAAAATCTCAAAATCCGAAGTTGAATTATGGATTCGATTATAGAGTTTTTATATCAGATAAAAGAATTTCTCAACCCGAAAGTAATCATTGACACTTTGCTTAATTGGCTTGGCGGTTATGTCTATTTCGGTTTGATTTTTATTATTTTTGCCGAAACGGGTTTGGCTGTCGGCTTTTTTCTGCCGGGCGATTCATTGTTGGTCGTCGCGGGACTTTTTGCGGCGGCAGGAAAATTAAACCTTTGGATAATGCTTGTTACGCTGATAATTGCGGCGATTGTCGGCGATGCGGTCGGTTATTATTCGGGGAAAAAAGTCGGACAAGCAATCTTCACGCGCCCGAAATCGAGATTTTTCAATCCGAAACATCTTAAAAAAGCCCACGCGTTCTATGAAAAACACGGCGGGAAAACAATCATCATTGCGCGATTTGTCCCGATTGTCCGAACATTTGCCCCGATTGTCGCGGGCGCGGCGGATATGCGTTACCGCGATTTTGTTTTTTACAATGTCATCGGCGGTATAACGTGGGTTTCGAGTATGCTTTTCGCGGGTTATTTTCTCGGCGGTTTAGTCGAACAATTAGTCCAATATTGGTTTGGCATTCCTAATTTCAAACTCGAAGAACATATTGACAAAGTCGTTATCGTTATCGTTTTTCTCTCGATTTTGCCGATTATTATTGAATATCTGAAACATAGGTACGGCAAAAAAGAAGAAGCGGCAAGCGATGAAACTCCCGCGTAAATTTAGTTTTGCCCGGTATTTGACTTAATGAGTTCGGTAGCTTAGAATCTAAAACTTGACTTAACGGGGCGTGGCTCAGCCTGGTAGAGCGCACGGTTCGGGACCGTGAGGTCGGATGTTCAAATCATCTCGCCCCGACCAATTAAAAAAGCGAACTTTCGAGTTCGCTTTTTTCTTTTGTAAAAATACAAAAACAGACACGCATCGAGTCGTTTTTTATGAAACGATATTTGTCGGCAAAGTATCTGCTTCTGCGGGAAAGTTTTTTCCCGCACCGTTATTTTGTAAAATAAACCGATGAGTGATTTTACCGACAAAATAGAAATTCGCAAGGCAGGCGCGACGGACGCAAAGCTGATCAGCATTCTCGGCACGGTGTCGTTTTACGAGGCGTATTTTGAACAGGACGACGCGCACGATTTGGCGAATTATATTCACGAATCATTTGAATCGGAAAAAATCCTTTCGGAAATTACGGATAAAAACGTCGCATTTTTCATCATTTACCTGAACGAAAAGGCGGTCGGTTACGCCAAAATGCGCGAAGATTCAAAGGTTGACTGCATCAAAAACGAAAATTCTATCGAGCTTCAGAGAATTTATATAATCGAGCGCGTTTACGGCAAAGGAATCGGCGAGTATCTGCTGAAATCTTGTCTCGAAACCGCCAAAGCGCGAGGTTTTGAAACGCTCTGGCTCGGCGTTTGGGAAGAAAACGAACGCGCACAAAAATTTTACGCGAAACACGACTTCAAACGCGTCGGTGAAATCACTTTTCCATACGGCGAATCGGTCGGAATAAATTTTGTGCTGGAAAAGGTTTTGTAAATTTATCTAACTTATTTGGTAGGTCGCAATGCTCGTCGGCGTTTCGTAACAGCGAACTTTATAAACTTGAACACGTTCATCGCCGACCCGCGAGTTTAGATATTCGCAGATGTAGCACGCCAGATTTTCCGCCGACGGATTTAATTCTTCGTCAAACGGTGGCAATTCGTTTAAATTTCGATGGTCGAGATAGGTGACAATCTCGTCTGCCGCTTTTTTCAAATCGCCGAAATCAATCAGCAGACCGATATTATTGAGTTCTTCGCCTTTTGCGTAAATCTCGATTTTGTAATTATGCCCGTGCAGGTTTTCGCATTTCCCTTTGTAGCCGCGCAGTTGGTGCGCCGACGAGAAATTGCGTTCAATCATTACTTCGTAAAAAGATGCCATAACAGTTATGTTAAAATTTTACCCGTCCTTAAACAAAAAATAAATCGGCGGTCGAGCAATTGAAGTTTAGTGTGGTGCATCAAAGCATTTATGAGCGTGAAAAAGTTACTAATCATCACATTTGGCATCTTTTTGTTATTCATCAATAATGTTTCGGCACAGCGGACGGGAAGCATCGGCGGAATTGTTACAGATTATGACGGCGCGGCGGTCACGAATGCACAGGTCATCGTTAAATCCGAAACGAACGGAATAATTAAGACGAGCGTCAGCAACGCGTCGGGCGAATATAAAATTTCGATGCTCGCGCCCGGACTTTATGAAATTCTCGTCAAATCAGCGACCGGATTAACTTATAAAAGACGCGGTTTAACCATCGAAGCAGGTGTCGCAACCAAGCTCAATACACCGCTCGAATACGGCAGCGACTGCGAAAAGGCGGATGTCGAACCGCTCAAACTGAGCGACGCGAACAAAGCCGAAATCGTTAATCAAATCCTCGAAGAATCGCTTGTCAAAAAGAAACTTCCCTCTTACGGTTTGTTGCCGAACCGGAAAAACACGTTCATCCTTTCGACCAAAAACATTGAAGCCGGATGGCTAAAACCGCTCGAAAACATCAATCTCAAATTTATGAGCGACGAAGAAATACAGCAAAAAGCCGACACCGAAGGCGATTTTTTATATATTTCGCTGTCCGAACTAAAGGTCAAGGGCGAATGCGTTGCGGTGACAATCACCAATTCGTGGGCGGTCGGCAAAAATTCGACTAAATTCTATCTCAGCGGCGGTGGAACAAATTATATCTTCCGCAAAAATTCGGGCAAATTCACGGGCAGAACAATCGGCGGCTGGATTTCATAAACTATCTTTTTATACTAACGTGAGGTCAGGATAAGCAATTTGCCGATTGGAGCGCAGGCTGCCAGCCTGCAACGCCGCTTGCAAAGCGGTGTCACAAACTTCGATTTTCGGCAAGGTTGAATAAACTCAGACGTTTTGAGCGTTTTTCAAACGCTTGCAGGCTGGCAGCCCGCGCTCCATTCTTATCCCGAACTGACGTTATACTATTAATTTTTGATTTAATAAATGTTGAAGCGGTATTCAACCGGCTTTGTAACGGTGATTGCTTCGCCGTCTTTAATGGCAGGCTCGAATCTGATCCCGCGGGCGGCTCTGATGGCGTTTTGGTCAAACCCTTCACAACCGGACGACTTAACTAATTCTATTTCCGTGATTTTCGCCGATTTATCAAAGGTTACTCTGAGTTGGACAAGTCCCACCGACTGACCGCAGGTAACGAGTTGAACCTTCGGCTTCTTTTTTATTTTTACAGGTTTGACGACCGATTGGTTCGTTTGGGTATCTGTTTGAGCGTTGGTTGAAACCGCCGCCGCGAAAGAAAGAAAACCGGCGGCAAAAAACATAAATATTTGCTTTTTCATCATAAAAACTTCTTTATTAAAATATTGTTGCTGTCTTTAGTTTTATCATAAACTCCAAAAAAGGGGCAAAAAAATCATCGCCACGATAAATAAAATAATCGTCAAAGGCGTGCCGATGCGGACGTAATCGCGGAAGCCGTAGCCGCCCGGACTCATTACTAAAATATTGACGGCGTGACCGAGCGGTGTGATAAACGCCATCGAGGTAGCGATTGCCACGCCCATCGCCATTGTGCGCGGACTCGTATTTGTTTGTTGGGCGACGTTGATGGCGACGGGCGCAATGATGGCGGCAACGACTGCGCCGCTGACGGCTTGCACCAAAAGAGTAGTCACGATAAAAAGTCCGGCGAGCAAGCCGATTGCACCGAATGTGCCGAGCGTCGCAACCACGCCGTTTGCCAGCAGTTCGGCGGCGTTCGTTTTTGTGAGAGCAATTCCCATCGGCAGCATTCCGGCGACGAGAAAGATGGTTTTCCAACTGATTGAGGCGTAGGCTTGTTGAGTCGTCAAAATCCCCGTGAGCATCATCGCCAACGCGCCGCCGAGCATAATTGCCGCCGTCAAATCGGGCAAAATCACGGCTAAAATGAGCGTTGCAACAAAAATCATCAGCGCAACGCGACCTTTATTCGGGACGGTGATTGCCGTTTCTTCCTTTGACATCAGCAAAATCAAATCCGCGTCGTCCGACAAAACGGCGAGCTTTTCGCGTGTGCCTTGCAAAAGAAGCGCGTCCCCGAAAGCAAACGGAATGTCGGCTAAATCAGTAATAATTTCCTGTTCGCCGCGCCAGATTGCCAAAACGCTCATTCCATATTTTTCGCGGAAATGCGCCGAACGCAAGGTTTCGCCAATCAGACGCGAACGCGGCGTGAGCATCGCCTCGACGACCTCGACGGCGCGTGATTCGAGATCGCTATCGTGCCATTCCGACGCGGGCAAAAACTCCATAAAGGGCTGAACATCGCGTTTTCGGAAATCTTCTTCGTCGCCTTCGAGAACCAGAGTGTCGCCGTCTTTGATTTCAGTTTCGGGCGAAAGCGCGAACAGCTTTTTGTTTTTGCGTTCGATGGCGACGACGCTCACGCCGAAATCTTCGCGCAGGTGGCTGTCGGAAAGCGGTTTGTTAATCAGCGAAGAGTTTTCGGGAACACGGGCGCGAAAAAGATTTTCGCCCAAGTGATAAGCGGCAATCAAATCGTGCCGGTCTTCCTTGTTCGGCGCGAGTGTGCGTTCGAGCGGCGATTCGCCGGGAAGCTGTTTGCGCCCGATAAACGCGACATACAAAATTCCCGCGACGGTCATCGGGATACCGACCGGCGCAAAATCATAAAGGCTGAAGCCTTCGAGTTTATTGTCTATCAATATCGAACTGACGACGATGTTCGAGGTCGTCAAAAGCGTTGCCATTCCGCCCAAAATCGTCCCGAAAGCAAGCGGCATCAAAAGCCTTGAAGTATTAACGTCAGCCTTTTTCGCCGCGCCCGAAGCCGCCGGAAGCAGGACGGCAGCCGCTGCGATGTTATTCATAAACAGCGACAAAAACGCACCCGAAACCATCACCGCAACGACCAGCCGGAATTCGCTTTTGCCGCCGACCTTTTGCAGAATATTGCCAACCTGTTCGGCAACGCCCGTTCTTTGCAAGGCTTCGGTCAGAATAAAAATCGCCATAATCGTAATCACGGCGGAACGCGAAAAGCCCGAAAATGTTTCCTGCGGAGTCAAAACACCGCTCACGCCGAGCGCGACAGCGACCAGCAGCGCGACCAAATCAGCGGGCAATTTTTCAGTCAGAAAGAGAATTAAAGCGATGACGAGAATTGCGAAAGTAATTATTAGCTGGGTGTCCATTACTTATATCAAGTATAGTGCGGAAAAAGGCTTGATTCAAAACAAAATGTCTTTTAAGTTATTCGCTTTCGTAACGGTTCAGATAAAGTTTGCCGTCATAATCATTGATACAGACTATCAACCGATTTAACCAACCATATCTGCCTAAAACATTTTTCCGAAAACTTTCATCAGCGGCGAAAAAAACGTAAGAATCAAAGCGAAATTCGGCGGTAATCAAAGTTAAGGAATGCCCGTAAGTCTTAAAAGAGCCTGTCGCCGTGCTGAAATTCTGAAGTTCGCCGCTTTCGATTTCAATGCCGATTTGCTCGCCGTAAGCCCGCTGAAAAATACAAGCCTCTGCGCCCGTATCAATTTTCGCCTCAAAATTTGCGATTGAGTTTCCGAGTTGAATTTCTACGTCAAGCGATATTCCGGCTTTTCCGGCATCGTATAAAATGAGGTTTTCAAAATCCAAACTGTGCATTACCAACCTCCGAAAGGTTCGCTATCTAAAGGAAAGAGAAAGGTCAACAACGGATTTTCGATGCCTTTCTCTTTCGCTTTCAAATCAACTTCTTTGATGGTTTCGCCAACCGCGATTAACTCACCGTCTTTTAAGGCAACATGCTTTCCGGCATATTCCGCATGATGTTCTTTAACCCAAATCGTATTCGGATGAACCGAACCTTTTTTGCCGTTCTGCTTTGCTCTTTCTTTCTGTTCCTGCAAAACCTGAATCAATTTGTCACGCTCCTCATCGGAAATTTGCGCGGTTTTTTCAACTATTTCATCTAAAATAGCGGTTGACATATTTTCACCTCAGCCAATTCCTATCTGACCTTTAATCAATTCTACAACAACTTTCGAGGTTGCGTCAGTTCCTGTTTTAACGGCAAAGTCTTTTACTGACGAAAGAAAGGCTTTAACTTTCCCTTTACTCGGATTTTCGCTTTGAACTTCAACCGCCAAAGCATCAACAACTTCGATTGCTTTTTCCCTATCGCCGTCCGGCAAAGATCGAAACTCTCTTTTTAGAGTTGCCAATAGTTCTAAAATCTCCGAAAGGTTTTGTCCGATGTTTTGATTTACATTTGCAATCATGTGATTTCCGGTTTGAACTGAAGCGACTGGCGCGTTGAAATTTTGAATAACGGTTGAGTTTTTATTTTCTAAATTATCTTCTGTTTTATTTATCATTTCATACTTCTCAAGTTGTTCTTCAATATAATGACAAAATGTTTCCAGATATGTTTCTTTAAAAGTTGAAAGCAAGTTTTTATCGACCTCTGATTGACTGTTATTGTAGTCAATAATTCTAAATTCAGTAGGATAAACACTTGCGGCTAAACCACCTCTAAACATACCATCTGAGGCATATACTGACAGCCAACGCAAAATCTCATATGCCTTAGCTACGCTTTCTTCTGATGTTTTAGGTTTAAATATTAGTCGAGATTGTAAGAAAACTCTAACATAATCATTTATAGATGAATGACTCTCATGTAACCTTTTTCCGATTTCGTAAAGAATCGGCTCACTATCAAAAAATCTCCAAAAATCTTGGAGCAATTCACCAAAGCTATTAAAACCAGCGGTTTTAAGTTGATTAAATCGCCTTTCTACTTTTTGTTCCAAATTCATACTTTAATCATTAAAAATATTCGCCACGTCTTTTAATTCTGACGTAATTTTCATTCTGGGTAAAGAGTTTAGAAAATCTCTGCCGTAGGATTTTGTGCGAAGTCTGGTGTCTAATAAAGCGATCACGCCTTTGTCGGTTTTGCTTCTGATTAAACGTCCGATTCCCTGTTTTAAGGTGATGACGGCTTGCGGAACGCTGTAATCGAAGAATGATTTGCCGCCGTTTTCGTCAATAAATCTTGTTCTGGCGGCGACAATTGGGTCGCTCGGGACGGCGAACGGGAGTTTGTCAATGATGACGCAGGAAAGTTGTTCGCCGCGTACGTCAACGCCTTGCCAGAAACTCGATGTCGCAAAAAGAACGGCGTTTGATGTTTTTCTGAATCGGTCGAGAAGTCCGGCTTTCGACATCGAACCCTGGACGAGACACGGATAATTGACGCGCATCGAGACTAATTCGTAGAGCGTGTTCATCGAAAAATTGCTCGTGCAGAGAACGAAGGCGTGTCCTTGTGTGATGCCGAGGATTTTGACGATTTCCGCCGCCGCCATTTGGTTGTATTCGGGCGCACGCGGGTCGGGCATCGCTTTCGGGATGTAGATAATCGCCTGTTTTTCGTAATTAAAGGCGGACGGCGCGAGCAGCGTTTCGGTTTTTTCTTCTTCCAAACCGAGACGGTCTTTGATGAAATTGAATTTGCCGTTTGCCGAAAGCGTCGCGCTCGTTAAGATGACGGTTTCGGTTTTCTCGAAAAGTTTTTCCTGCAAAAGTTTGGAAACGTCAATCGGCGAAGCGCGCAGAAACATTCCGCGACCGCGTTTTTCGAGCCAGTAAACGTAATTTTTCTCCGATTGCGTAACGATAAATTCCAAATCGAACCGCGTTTGGCGCACGCGTTTGAGCAAACTTTCGGCTTCGGTCAATTCTTCGGCGTGAACGTCAACCGCCGTTTCCAGTCTTTCAAGCGCGTTATCGAGCGCGAAATAGGCTTCGCCGAGCGGTGTCGGCTGAACGTCGCCTTTCTGGTCGCGTTCGGCAAAAGCGTTCGGCACGAGCGGAAATCTGCCGTCTTGTCCGCGAGTTTGGATAAAACGAACCCAGAATTGGTCAGCCAAGCCGATGATTTTCGCGCACAGTTTGGTCAAATCGCGGGTCGCAACCGCATCCGTGATCGGAAGTGAGTCGGCATCGCGGACAAGTTCATCAATCTGAAAACTCGAAATCTGAAAGCCGAAATAATCGGCGGCGATGTCTTCGATTAAATGCGCTTCGTCGAAAATGACCGCGCCGTAATCGGGCAAAACTTTGCCGTATTGATTGCCGCGCACGTTCAAATCCGCAAAAAACAGGTGATGATTGACGATCACGATGTCGGCTTCGTCGGCTCGTTGGCGCATTCGCGTGATAAAACACGGCTCGAAATCAGGACATTTTTGTCCGAGACAGGTTTCCGATTTGGCGTTGATGCGACTCCAAAATGAAATGTTTTCGGGCAGATTAACGAGTTCGGCGCGGTCGCCCGTTTCGGTTTCACGCGACCAATGGCGAACTTCGTCGAAATAATCCATTTCGTCCAAACCTTCGAGAATCGGCTGATTTTCCGCCTTTTTGATTTTATACAGACAGGCGTAATTCGAGCGACCTTTCATATAGGCGGCAGTAAATTTTTTGGGCATTACTTTTTGCAGAAACGGAATGTCTTTTTCCATCAATTGTTCCTGCAAATTTTTTGTTCCGGTCGAGATAATGACGCGCTGTTTTTTGGCGAGTGCGGCGGCGATTGCCGGAACGAGATAAGCCATCGTTTTGCCCGTTCCCGTGCCGGCTTCGACGATTAAATGTTTCTTTTCTTCAAACGCCCGCAGAACGGCTTCAGCCATTTTTATCTGTCCGCCGCGATATTCGTATTCTTTGTGATATTTGGCGATGAGACCGCCGTTTCCGAAAATTTCTTCCACTTTAATTTATTTTTTGTCCTGAATTGTTGTTTTTAATCGGTTTTCTGTTGACAGTCAACGGGTATTATTGCGAACATTATCTTTCATTCAAATTTATCAACGAAAACCCGTTTTTTGGATAAATACTCAGTTCTGTAATAATCGTAACAAATAATTTTTATTCTTTCTCGGATTCGCAGTAAGGAATTCTTTGTAAATCTATTTTGAGCTTTTTAAGCCGAAAATAACGCTAAATAACTTAGCATCATAATTATTCATTCGTCCTTATTTTTAAGGTTACAAATCATAAACTACTTCGGTAGCAAACAAATTTCCCCTAAGCTTTGAGGAGGGCTTTACTAAATGCAAAAAAATTCAAGGGCAGGAGTTCATAATCCGCTTTTGCTATGCGCGGCTATTCTGGGATTGATGACGGCACTCGTTTATGTGCCTTATTACTTCAATTCGTCGGCAAGCAGTAACAAGGTCACAAAAGGAATTTTTCAACGAACCGAGAGCCACGAAGAAGGACTGGAAAATTACGATATTCGCGCCGACAAATCGGCGCACGAAAAAATTGCCGGATTCCGGCAGACACAAAACAGAGATGCGGCAGTCATTGCCGACATCCGCAGTGAATTCGTTTCGGGCGAGGAGCTTTTGCGAACAAAAGTTCCGACGTTGAAGGTCGAATACAACGAGGACATCCGCACACCGGAAGTTATTGCGCCCGATGTCAAACAGGGTCGCAATTTTCTGACGGGCGATTCCGGCGCGAAACGCTCGGAAATTCTCCGCAGTTTTGTTAAAGAAAACAATTCTTTGATCGGTGTTTCGGACGCGCAAGCCGACGGCTTGAAGGTGACGGCTGATTACACGAATCCCGACGGCAAACTGTCGTTCGCGCATCTCGAACAACGCATCAACGGCATTCCCGTTTTTCGCGGCGAGGTCAAAGCCGGGTTCACCAAAAGCGGTGAAATGATTCGCGTTATCAACAATCTCGCGCCGGGACTCGATTACGAATCGCTTTCAAACGATTTCCGCAATCCGGCTGACGCGGTGAGCGCGGCGGCTCGTCATATCAATTACGAATTAACCTCAACGGACACGACTCTGAATGCGGCAACTTCAAATGATTTGAAAACCGTTTTTGGTGAAGGCGATTGGGCAACGACCGCCGAGAAAATGTATTTCCCGACCGAACCGGGCGTGGCTGTGACGGCTTGGAGAGTTTTGATCTGGCAGCCGGTTAACGCTTATTACGTCATTGTTGATGCCGAAACAGGCGCGCTGTTATGGCGTAAAAACATTACCGAAGACCAAACTCAATCGGCAACTTATCAAATTTACGCAAACCCGAATGCGATGATAAATTCGGCGGATAGCCCTGCGCCGCTGACACCGGGACCGATCAGCCCGACGCTCGGCACGCAAGCTCCGGTTATCGCCCGTTCAAATGTTACGCGCATCGGAAATGAAGCCCCTTATACATTCAACAACAACGGTTGGATTACCGACGGCGCAAACGTGACCGACGGCAACAACGTCGAAGCCGGAATTGACCGCGTCGCACCGAACGGCGTTGATGCAACACAAGTCGGCGCACCGAACCGTGTCTTTGATTCGACCTGGAATCCGCCGCCGGGAAATCCCGGACCGGGTGACGATCCGCTGACGACCCAAGCCCAACGCGGCTCGGTTATTCATATGTTCTATCTGATGAATCTCTATCACGATGAACTTTATCGTTTAGGATTTACCGAGCAGGCGGTTAACTTCCAACAAGATAACTTCGGACGCGGCGGCATTGGTCTTGACCGTGTTTCAGCTGAAGGACAAGATTCATCCGGCTCGAATAACGCAAACTTCTCGACACCGGCAGACGGTGGTCGCGGACGGATGCAGATGTATATCTGGACAGGTCCGACACCTGATTACGACGGAACGGTGGATTCGGATATTATTATCCACGAAGTTACGCACGGCACCTCGAATCGTTTGCACGGCAATTCTTCGGGACTTTCAACCAATATGGCACGCGGTATGGGCGAAGGTTGGTCTGACTTTTACGCACATGCTATGTTATCCGAACCGTCCGACCCGATTAACGGTATTTACACGACGGGCGGTTACGCAACTTATCTGGGGACAGCCGGTTATACCGGAAACTATTACTATGGTATTCGCCGTTTCCCGAAAGCGGTGATGGCATTTACGGGTGGTCCGAACAACCGTCCGCATAACCCTCTGACTTTCGCCGATTTGAACGCCGGTTGTGTGCTGACCGATGGTGCTTTCGGGCGCGGTCCGTTCGGTGCGGCACAATGCGATGCGGTTCACAACGCAGGTGAAATCTGGAGCAGTGCTTTGTGGGAAGTTCGGGCAAAGTTTGTTCAACGCCTGAGCTGGGCGGTTGGAAATCGCAAAGTTCTTCAATACGTGACCGACGGTATGAAACTTTCACCGCTTGGTCCGACGTTCCTGCAATCGCGTGATGCGATTATTGCCAGTGCGCTGGCAACCGGCACGGGCGCAGATGTTGCAGATCTCTGGGCAGGTTTTGCAATTCGCGGTATGGGATTCAGTTCGAGAGTAACCGCTGCCGGAACTCCCGCCGTGGTCGTCGAAGCGTTTGATTTACCGAATTTACTGCAAACGCCGACCTTCACGGTGAGCGATTCGACGGGCGACAACGACGGATTCCCCGAACCGGGTGAAACCATAACTTTGACGATTCCGCTCACAAACAACACCGGAAATACGGCGACCGGCGTTACTTTGCAGGTTGTCGGCGGCGGTTCGGCTAATTACGGCTCAATTGCGAACGGCGCAACTGTCAGCCAAACGGTTACTTATACAATTCCGGCTGGCACACCGTGCGGAAGCACGATTACTTTGACCTTTAACGTCAATAGCAATCTGGGTGCGACGAGTTTCACGCGGACAATTAATGTCGGTGTTCCCGTCACGACCTTTACCGAAAACTTCGACGGCGTTACTGCTCCGGCGTTTCCGGCTGGTTGGACGGCAGTTGCGGTCAGCGGTGGAATAAATTTCATTTCGACGGTCATAAATCCCGACACGCCCGCTAATTCAGCCTTCGCGCTTAACCCGGCAACGGTCGGCGGCGGAACGGATTTGACATCGCCTTCGATGCCGATCACCGCACAGGCGGCGACCGTTTCATTCCGCAATCGTTATGATACGGAACCGGGATGGGACGGCGGCGTTTTGGAAATCAGCATTAACGGCGGCGCATTCGCGGATATCATCACGGCAGGCGGCAGTTTTGTCGAAAACGGATACAACGGCACACTTGGCGCGGGAGCAAATAATCCGTTGGCAAACCGTGCGGCTTGGAACGGACTTTCGGGCGGTTATATCACCTCGACCGTTCGGCTTCCGGCTTCGGCGGCGGGTCAGAACGTCCAACTCAAGTGGCGTTTCGGCGCGGACGACAACACAGTCGGTCAAGGTCCGAATCCGGGCTGGTATGTTGATACGATCAGAGTCAACGGCAGTTATGCCTGTTCATTCGTCCCGGGATCAATTAAATCGCGGGCAGACTTTGACGGCGACGGCAAAACCGATTTGTCGGTCTTCCGTCCGAGTGAAGGCAACTGGTATTTGAATCGTTCGACTGCCGGATTTACGGTTGCGGGTTGGGGCGTTTCGACCGATTTGCTCGTGCCGGGTGATTATGACGGCGACGGCAAAGCCGATCTGGCAATCTTCCGTCCTTCAACCGGACAATGGTTTGTTCTGCGTTCGTCAGACGGCGGTTTCAGCGCACCGACCTTCGGCGCGTCGGGTGATATTCCCGTCCAAGGCGATTATGACGGCGACGGGAAAGCCGATTTGGCGGTTTTCCGTCCGTCAAATAATACTTGGTATATCGCCAACAGCAGCGGCGGTTCGACCGTCACGTCATTCGGCGCATCGGGAGATATTCCGGTTCGCGGCGATTATGACGGCGACGGTAAAACCGACATCGCCATCTATCGTGCCGGCGCATGGTGGATTGCCCGCAGCACGGGCGGTGTCACCGTGACCAACTTCGGAAACGGAACGGACAAAGCGGTTCCGGCGGATTATGACGGCGACAACAAAGATGATGTCGCGGTTTATCGTCCGTCAGAAGGAAAATGGTATATTCTGCGCTCATCAAACGGCGCGGTTGATTTCATCACCTTCGGTCTCTCGACCGATATTCCCGTTCCGGGCGATTACGACGGCGACGGTAAAGATGACACGGCGATTTACAGAAACGGCACATGGTGGCTCAATCGTTCGACGGCGGGAGTTGCTTCGGCAGCCTTCGGACTCTCGACCGATACGGCAATTCCGACGCGTTATATTCCGTAAACATAAAAAAAACTCGATGCGGAAACGAATTTTCGTATCAGTCTTGAGAACGGCTTTTCTTGATTCAAGAAAAGCCGTTTTTCTTTGATTTCTACTGCGGAATAATTACTTCCGAAGGCTCTGTAAAGGACACGACAAAGATAATATTCGGATGAAATCTATTTTTTTAATCGGGAAATGTCGGAAATTGATTGACTCCAAAACTATTTTCTGCTAAAAATAGTTGCTAACGTCAAAAATGTTCATCTTGCAGCATTGCACTTATCAATCCGTGGTTTTTATATGAAATAGCTATGTTTATACATTGACTGGTCTATGCTGTCTGAAATAATTAAATACTTTTTAAAACTATCCGGTGACAAATTCTTTTTGTTGATATTTTTTTATAATCACCGGAAATTCTTTTCTTCGTCCTTATTTTTAAGGTATCAAATCATAAAACTACTTCCCGTAAAGTAGTAATTTACCCGTTTTTAGCTTTGAGGAGGGCTTATAAATGCAGAAAAATTGGAAAGCGGAAGATCGTCGGAGACTTCTGCTGTGTTTAGTTATTTTTGGATTGATGGCGGCATTGTTTATTTTGCCGAATCAATTCAGTTCATCGGCTGGCGGAAAACAAGTCAAAAAAGGACTTTTCCAACAAACCAAAAGCCACGAAGAAGGATTAGAAAATTACGATATTCGTAATGATGCAAAAAGCGAAGAAGTCGCGGACGCTTTTGCGAAATACCGTGAAAGAGTCGGTAAAGATTCGGCAATGGTTGCCGACATTCGCGGCAATTTTGTGCGCGGCGAAGAGGAACTCAAATCACGAATTCCAACCGTTAAGTTTGAATATAATTCGGACATTCGGACACCGGAAGTGATTACGCCTGATGTTTGGAAAGACCAAATTGAATGGCTGTCTTCGCCTTCGACAATGAAGCGTTCGGATATTCTCCGTAATTTCGTTAAAGAAAACAATTCCCTGATCGGCGTGACGGATTCGCAAGCCGACGGCTTGAAAGTGACGGCTGATTACACGAACCCCGATGGCAATTTGTCGTATGCTCACCTCGAGCAATTTATCGGCGGCGTTCCCGTATTTCGCGGCGAAGTCAAAGCCGGTTTCAAAAAAGACGGCAGTATTATCCGCGTGATTAACAATCTCGCGCCGGGACTCGATTATGAATCGCTTTCGACCGATTTTCGCAATCCGGTTGATGCGGTCAGAGCCGCCGCCCGTCATATCAACTATGAAGTAAAACCAGCCGACGTGACACGCAATGATGCGGTTTCGACGGACTTGAAAGTTGTTTTCGGCGAAGGCGATTCGGCAACGACGGCTGAAAAAATGTACTTCCCGACCGAACCCGGCATTGCCGTTCCGGCATGGCGAATTTTGATCTGGCAGCCGATCAATGTTTATTACATCATCGTTGATGCCGAAAGCGGCAGAATGCTCTGGCGTAAAAATACGACCGAAGACCAGACTGAAACCGCTACTTTTAATGTTTATAACAACATCAACGCCTTTATGAACGGCGCGGACAGTCCGGCACCATTATCACCGGGACCGACCGACCCGACAACCGGCACGCAAGGATCACTTGCCGCGAGAACCAACGTGACCTTGATCGGTAACGAAGCACCCAATACATTCAACAACAACGGCTGGATTACCAACGGCACGAATATTAGCGACGGTAATGCTGTCGAAGCCGGTCTTGATCGCGTCGCGCCGGACGGTGTTGACGCTCCGCTGCCGGGCGACGGAACTTGTCCGGGTGCCGGATGCCGTGTCTTTAGTTCGACGTGGAACCCGCCGCCGGGAAGCCCTGCGCCGGGCGACGACCCACTGACCGCACAAGCCCAACGCGGTGCCGTTATCCAGATGTTCTATATTATGAATCGGTACCACGATTCGATGTATCGCCTCGGATTTACCGAAGCGGCGCGTAACTTCCAAACGACAAACTTTAGCGGACAAGGCACCGGCAACGACCGTCTGAGAGCTGAAGGTCAGGATTCATCGGGAACCAACAACGCTAATATGTCAACGCAGGCAGACGGCACACGTCCGCGTATGCAGATGTTCCTCTGGACGGGACCGACTCCCGATTATGACGGAACGGCTGATGGCGAAGTTCTGATTCACGAAGTCACGCACGGGCTTTCAAACCGTCTGCACGGCAATGCCGCGGGTCTTTCGACCAATATGGCGCGCGGTATGGGCGAAGGCTGGTCGGATTGGTATGCCTACACGATGCTTGCCGAACCGTCTGACCCGGTTAACGGTATCTACACCACCGGCGGTTATGCAACCTTTCAGGCGACAGCCGGATTTACCGGCAACTATTATTACGGTATCCGTCGCTTCCCGCGTGCGCCGATTACATTCCTCGGTCCGAACGGAAAACCGCATAATCCATTTACGTTTAGATATATCAACAGCGACTGTAATACTTTGATCGGCACGACAACGTCGAATCCGCCGCCGAACAGCGCGTTTCCGCG
Source organism: Acidobacteriota bacterium (assembly GCA_031412675.1). GTDB lineage: Bacteria > Acidobacteriota > Blastocatellia > Pyrinomonadales > Pyrinomonadaceae > JAFDVJ01. The sequence goes on from JANODL010000114.1 coordinate 98,074, forward strand.
TGGTCCGTTCGGTGTTACGCAATGCGACCAGGTTCATAACATCGGCGAAGTCTGGTCATCGGCTTTGTGGGAAGTTCGTAACCGGATGGTTACACGTCTCGGTTTCACTCCCGGCACGACCCGCGTTTTGCAGGTCGTCACCGACGGTATGAAGCTTGCTCCGGTTGGTCCGACCTTGTTGCAGGAACGCGACGCGATTATTGCGGCAGCGGCGGCATTACCGGCAATTCCCGAAGCGTCGGCTGACGTTTTCGACGTTCGCGAAGGTTTCCGCGTTCGCGGTATGGGCTTTAGCGCCAGCATTCAAACGGAGTCGCCGGCAGCAGTTACCGAGGCATTCGACGTTCCGAACGCAATTATCGCCAACCCGATTACGGTTAGTGATTCGACGGGCGACAACGACGGATTCCCCGAACCGGGCGAAGTTTTGTCCGTCACCGTTCCGATTAGCAATAATTCGGGCGGCGGCACGATTAACAACGTCAACGGCGCGGTTACCGGCGGCGGTACTGCCAGCTACGGCAACATCGCAGACGGCGCAACGGTTGTCAGACAAATTTCCTATACTGTTCCTGCCGGAGCTGCTTGCGGAAGTTTGCATACGATTACCATTACGGGAACCAGTGCGCTCGGTGCTTTGAATCCGCGGACACTTACCTTCCGTCTCGGCGCACCGGTCGGCGGCGCACCTGTTTCCTTTACCGGCGCGGCGATTGCTAATCCGGGAACGGGAACAGTCGGCGTAGCGGCTCCGTATCCGGGAACAATCAATGTTGCGGGATTGAGCGGTAACAAGACAATCGCTTTGGAATTCACCAATCTGAACACCACCTTCCCGGGTGATATGGATTGGCTTCTGGTTGGACCGGGCGGACAGAAATATATCGTTTTGTCCGATGCGGTCAGCGCGTTTTCAACCCAAACCAATGCGACCGTTATTCTTAAAGACGGTGCAGCGGCGGCACTTCCGACCGGCGCGTTAGCGAATATGGCGGGTGAATGGCGACCGACCAATCACGGTGCAAACGATGCTTTTGCGGCACCGGCACCGGCGGCTCCGTATGAAAATGCAGAACCGGGCGGCACGGCAACATTCGCTTCCGTTTTCGGAACAGATGGCGCGGCGATGAACGGAACGTGGAGCTTGTATGGCGTTGACGATGTCAGCGGCGACGTTGCGACCATCACGGGATGGAAACTGACGTTTGAAGCCAA
>JANODL010000115.1:0-30896 GCA_031412675.1 Acidobacteriota bacterium
AGAGACTGTTTGAAAAGTAGGCTATGGTCAAAAGTTCGGGTAGATTTTAATGTGTGAAAAAGAAAATATATCCGAGTGATTTGACCGATAGCCAATGGCATCATATCAAAGAGTTGTTTGAAATTGAAAATAGTTTTGGGCGACCGCGTGAACTGGATTTAAGAAAAGTCATCAACGCCATTCTTTATCTGTTGGCAACGGGCTGTCAATGGCGGTATTTGCCGGTTTGCTATCCGAAATGGCAGTCGGTTTATTATTATTTTCGCAAATTTGAGCGCGATGGAACGTGGGCGCGAGTTCACGAGCAGTTGCGTTCGCAAGTGCGGCGAAAGAGCGGCAAACATAAGCATCCGACGGCTGGCTGCCTTGATTCGCAGTCGGTCAAAACCGTCGGTGTCAGTTCTTGCTTTGGGTATGATGCGGGCAAACGTGTGAAAGGCAGAAAGCGGCACATTCTGGTAGATACATTAGGTTTGCTGCTGGTCGTGATGGTGACGGTTGCCGATACGCAAGACCGCGACGGAGCAAAATGGTTATTGAGAAAACTATCGGGCAGTTGTAAAAAGTTGCGGCGGATTTGGGTTGATGGCGGTTATCGCGGAGAACTGCTTGATTGGGTGAAGGCGAATTTCAAGTTTGTCTTGAGCGTGGTTTTGCGCTCGGACGAGCAAAAAGGTTTTGTCGTGCTGCCGCGTCGGTGGGTTGTAGAAAGAACCTTCGCGTGGCTTAACCATCATCGGCGTTTGAGTAAAGATTATGAAGTTTTTCCAAAAACGAGCGAAACTTTTATTTTAATCGCAATGACACGGCTGATGCTTCGCCGACTTCAACCTTTATGACTTTTCAAACAGTTTCTTAATTTTTTACGTAGATTTTCTCTGGCTTCTAATCGTGCTTCGTCATAAATTTTTTTATGATCAGAAAATATTTTCCGGACCAAAATTGGCGGTAGATTTTTAACTGTTGGCTCAAAAAGGTTAAATTTTGGCGTGTCAGAAAAGACCAAGTCTATACTTTTTGTCTTTTTAAGTATCGCAAGGTTTTTTTCCAAACCAGTCTCATCCAACTTTATAAACTTTAAGCCGTTTTCGTGAAGTATCTGATTTTCCATAGCTCTGAAATCAAAACCTTCACTCATCAATGAAAATCTATTGGCATTTGTCCGAAACAATCTAAGGCGGTCAATGATAGTTCCACTGTGACAGCTATCAGAAATTACTAAAACACGAACTCCTTCCTTAAACTCAGTCAATAAATCTAATATCTCGTCATCTATCAACTGCCTGTCGTGAAAGCACCACGTTTCATCCATCTGTTCATCATCTGTTTCATCCAGATCATCACCGTCATCACTTTGTGCGCCATGCCCGGAAAATGTAATTAGACATATATCATCAGAAGATTTTATCTCAGCGGCGGCTTCCCTGACGGCAGTGTTAAATTGAGATATTGTTGCATCCGGTAAAAGAGTCGTTTTCTCAAAGTTTCTACCGATTGCTATTTGCTGCATATCGCCTGCGTCTTTGATACACGATTTGAGAGTACCGAACCGATTCGCGTCGTAATGGTCCGAAAGATTGTTTACTCCAACATGAATTGAAAAGCCTCTTGACATAATTATTTTCTCCAAAGATTGTAGAATTTTGTAATTTCTCTTTTTGAGAGGGAGTGTCATATTGTGGGAGTATAAATAAATTAGAAAAGACCATCAGGGATTATTACTTCCCCGACTTTTCCATTAATACAGCTTCCGAGCGGAGCTTTATCGTCTTTTCCCTGAACCGGAATCAATTCAAACCTCTGCTTAACTTTAAGCTTCTCTTCATCAATGATTCTGTAGTAAAACTTAAAGTCCGACTCTTCACAAGGCGTTTTTTCAACATGGCAATCATTATCAAAAATAATTTGGTAACTGATATTTTCCTGATGAGTTAAAATAACACTAAATCCCATTTCTGATTCAACCCGAATTTCTGTTTTTGAATTTGGCTCGAAGACAAATTCACTATCAAAAATCGTTCCGGCAAGTCTTTTTTCAATAAGTGACTTGGATTCAGGATTCGGAAAAGGGAAAACTTTCCAAATTTCCAACTCTGAAGAGTCAGAAGTGGTTTTCGCTTCCAAGACAGCTTGATTCAGCAAAAGAAAACCGGCGTATCGGCTTTTATCGCTTGTCAGCGGGAGCGGTTCACCGTGCAGCTCGGAAAAATCAAGCGTTTTTTCCAATAACTCCGCGTTAAAATCGCCGCCGCCACTCTTCTGATCGGTAATAACCTCGATTTTGCCTGCCTTAAATAAATCTTCCTTAGCATTAAACAGCTCAAAAATGTTTTCTTCGACCACTTCGTTTTCCACATTTCTCTTTCTAACAATCATCTTAAAATCGTGGTTCGGTGCTTTTGGAAATAATATTTTCCATTGACCGCTCTTCTCATCAAAATGACCAAGCGCAAGTCCTCTAATTATAATTTTCAGGTTTTTCTCGGGTGTAGCTTCTTCAATTACTGACATAAAATTTGTTAAAGTCATAAATTTTCTCCTTATTTTTTTAATAAAACTAAAACTTTGAATAACCGCCGAGCGTAATAAAAGCCGCCCAATAATACGGTTGCCGATATTTTTCATTTTTCAACATTTCAATTTGAGCTTGACGTAAAGCCTCAGCTGTTGAAAGTTTTTCCATTTTCCGGCGACGGTGAAAATCGTTCATTAGCTGTGCGGTCGCGTCCGAATCAACTTCCCATTGACTTGCTACCACCAGCGGAACCCCTGTAGCGAGAAATGTCCGTGAAGCACCAATCATTCCTTCACCGTTATAATATTTTTCAATTTGAGTTTGACACGCCGAAAGCACAATCAAACGCAGATGTGAAAGTTTTTCACCGATAATTTCGTAATTTGCCAAACTTGCCTCAGTTTTATCCTTTCCTGCTAAAATGAAACTTGAAAACAAAGGCGAATGTACATCATTAACGTAATGTCCGGCAAAATGAAAAACCTCAACTTTGGTCAGATTTTTCTTAATATTTTCTTTGGTTGCGTTTTCCTCCGTAAAAATAATCGAATTATTATAATATTCCCTAATTTGTTGAGACTCTTTTTTAGCGGATGGAAGTGGTTGTAAATTTGCAAAAGCGTCTTGATTAAATGTCGGATTTCCGATGCTTAATAAAATCTCGGAAGTGTTTGTTTCCATTTCTTTTGCTTTTTTCGAGCAAATCAAAAAAACATTCGCACTCGGAGCATAAAATATTTTGTATTCTTCGATAAAATATCTTTTGTCAAAAAGGGGGGCGTAGGGCACCCGAAATAAAATCTTGTCGGGGATTAAACAGGTTTCTTTATCTGCATCAAGTTTATCCTTAATCGGACTGATTAAAATCCCGTAAAGTTCGGAGGCTAAATTTCGTTGTTCGTCTGACTCGATGTTTTTTGAAATTAAATTAAGGTAAGCTAGAATCTTTTTCTGCAAGATTTCCGAGGAAATCTCATATTTGGCGACGCTCAAACTACTTTTGGAAATTAACCAGATTAGAACTTTATCGTCTAATATCGTATATTCCAAAAGTTGAACATTTTCAGGCATTTCCGTTTGAATTTGTGAAAGTTTCAAAGGCTCGAAAACATTAGGTGAAAACCTGACTTCAGGCTCCTTTTCTCTGACTGAAACCTTGATTATTGAGTTCTGTAAATCCAATAACGAGCGAGAACGGGATTCTTCCAAATAATCAAAAGCTGCGGCATAATTTCCTTTGCCGAATTCATAGTCAACGGCAATGTCATAAATACTCTGTTTGTTTTCAAAGAAACTGGTTCTGTTTTGTTCTTCTAATATTTTAATACGGTGAGTACGAAAAATACCCAAAATAACTTGTAATTCAGAGCGTATTTCATCGTCATTTTTGATTTTTAAGTATGCCAAGAGTTTTTCTTTGTGTAGGCTGTATTTTAATAATTGAAACTCCGAATTATCGTGAAAAGTACCGGATTCATTTAAAATGTCTATTGCTTCTTGATATTCTTCTCTTAGTCTTTTTAAGTTTCCATATTGAATTTGGGCGTGCGCCAGAGATTTCTGCCGTGATCCTTCATCAGAAAAAGTTTTTGCAATTCTCATACTTTCTTGAATATGATTTTCCGCCTCGTCATATCTTTTTTGAAGTATATAAATGCGTGCTAAATAAAGATTTGAAACCTGCTCGTTGTATTTATCATTAAGGTCTTGGGCTATTTTTAATGCTTCCTTCTGGAAGAATAAAGCCGAATCGTAGAACTTTAATTCTTGAAGTGATTCTGTTATTGAAAGATAATCCGTCCATTTTTGATTACGACTTGCTTCAGGAAATTGTCCCATTTTCAAACTTTTTTCAGAGAATTTAAGTGAAATTTCATATCGTCCGAGGTCTTTATAAATAAAAGCAATTGTTGTTAAAGCGGTATTTTGACTGAAAAAGTCTTCGGTTTTCTCAACGTAATCTAGCACCTTCTCACTGTTTCCGATTGCTTTAGTGTACTCATTTTCCGAAATTTGATTATAAGCCAACCGGATATGTCCTTGCGTGGCAAGCCATTTGTAGTGTCTTGTTTTTCCAAGCACTGCCAGCTCTTCAAAAATTTTATTGCTCTCTTCAAGATGGCTTTGATGAAATAGATTGAAAGCAATCCAATGGTCGCAAAGTTTTTCTTCCGTCGTATTTGTTAAGTTGGAAAAGGCTAATTTTGCTGAAGAAAACTTATCAAGCGATTTTCTATACTCTTGAATCAAAAGTAATTGATAACCTTCTCTGACCGCATCTTGTGCTTGTTTCAAAACGGGAATTTTGTCTTTCGAGACAGTTGAATAAAATTGAGCCATGTCTTTCCAAAATAAATCGCCTGATTTTTCCTCTTCCAGTTTTCCGATATAAACAAGTGCTTCGAGATATTCATTGGCTTTAGTTTGGTCATTATTCGATTTTGCATCAGCAAATAAAAAGGCAAGTTGTTGTGGTATTAGTTTGCCTGTAACCATCCCGCGATTTCTGCTCAGGGTCTGCCAGACTTTTTCACGATCATCGTTTTGTTTTGCTTCAAAGAAACTCTGCAAAACCTCTTCTCTTGTTTTGCTGATTGGTTTGGTTATTTCTATAGCTTCTGAATTTTTTCGAGCCTCTTCCGCCCACCGGGAAGTTGAATCAAGTTCGAGGTATTTTTGCCATGCTTCTTTGGCTTGATTAGGTAAATATGTCTGGATACACAACGCTTGGTTGAAATAAGCTTCAAGCAAGTTTTTATCAAGCTCGATGGCTTTGGCAAATTCTTTGTTGGCTCTGCCGAAATTTTCGAGATTACCTTCAGTATGGCTTCTGGCTTTTTCCATTATGGCAATGCCTAAATCGTTGTGAAGTTTTGCGTTATTTGGGGTAAGTTTAATGGCTTGGTTAAATTGTTCAATGGCTTTATCAAATTCTTTTTCCGTTAAATATACGCGACCGAGAGCATGATGACTTTCTGCCGCCGGGTTTTTAGTGACCGCTCGGAGTGCAAGAGTTTTTGCTAATTCTAATTGGGTTTTATCTGTCTTGTCGTTCGCGCCACGAGTGTTTTTTGCTGGTGCGTAGTCAAAATCGCTAATGCGTGATTCAATGGGACGCTCGGTTTTATAGGCTTCGTTAAGTGCAATTAAAACTTCGGAATTGTTTGAATAATTTTTCCAAATAAAAAAACCGACGATTCCGGCGATAATCAAAACCGCAAAGGCAATTGGCACGGGCGCGGAGAAAAAGGCTTTCAGCGAATCGAAAAAGCCCTGTTTTTTTTCGGGTTGAGATGAGTTTTCGGCTTCGTTCACGTATTTTCTCAAAGCGCGAGCGAATTTGACCTTTTGGCGATTTTCTTCGGAGGACAGAAAACAGTTCTCGAATCTTTCGCGTTCTTTTGCGTCGAGATTTCCGTCAGCATAATCCTGAATCAAATTTTCTTCCGCCATCGAGACTTCCTCAAAATATTCGTCGTCCGTCAGCAAGCGTTCTTCTATCTCCGAACGCGCTTCGTCACTGATGTCGTTTAGAATATATTTTCTAAGTTTTGATTGTTCATCTAACTGTTCCAAACCGTCACCTCTTTTAGTTCGGCTATTGGTAATGACTTTTTTTTTCAAAAAGTTCGTTTTTTTTTGAAAAAAAATGAACTTTTTTTTACCAGCCGTTTTTTGCTACACATTTCAGCACACATTTTTGCAAATCTGTCCGAATACGAAATGCCCGTGAATGCAGTTTTTTAAGTTTAATTCCGAGACTTTGCGCGATTTTTTTGTGGAATTCTATTTTTGCCTGTTTTTCTTCTTCATAGTAACCGACAATAAACTTTCGTTTTTCGTTAGAAAGAGTTTTTAGGCATTGTTTCAAACATTCGTAATGCGGTCGAAAACCTTCTTCGTCTTCAACCTGAGCAATAATATCGTCGGGTAATTCGACGGCAATCGGTTTTCTTAGATTTTCACGATGGATATAGTCGGCAACGCTTAAAAAATATAAAGCCGGATCGCCTTCGTAGGTTTCGGCAATCTCGGCAACTTTTTGGACGACACGGTCAATCGTTTTGTCGGTCAGTTCTTCGGCGTGAAGGCATTGGCGATAATTGAAAATTTTTATCAAACGAAGCCGGATTGCCTCGTATTTGCTTCCGGCAATTTCGCGGTTTTTATCTAACCATAAGAGCATTTTTTCAAACGCTTCGGGATTTATTTCCCTGTTTTTCTTCATTGCGTGGAGTTTTCCTCGGATTCTGTTCGGTATGACGAAAAGCCTATGCCTTAAACCTATATAAGTCAAGGAGTTTTGTTGTTTTTGAAACTGTCGGGAATGTTTTTTTTACGCCGTTTCCAAAACTTGCCGGACGGATGCCGATTCCGGCGGAAGTCAGGAAAATTTCGTCGGTTTTTGCGAGCGCGTCAATCCTTGAATTCGTTTCCGAAACCGGAAAGTTTTCCAGCAAAAACTCCCGCGTTGTTCCCGCCAAACAGCCGGTTTCAATGCTCGGCGTGAAAATTTCGCCGTCCGTTACCCAAAAAATATTTGCCATCGAAGCCGAAACTATTTCATCTTTTTCGTTTAACAGAATTGCTTCGTCAAACCCGCGCTTTCGGGCTTCTTCGAGTGCAAGTAGATTTTCCATGTAATTACACGATTTGACGTTTGCCAGCGGTGATTTTGAATTGATTGGAAAAGGCGAAACAGTCAAGGTAAATTCAGTCTTTGTTGTCTGAAAATCGGCGGTCGTAATTAAAAGATTTGTTGTGGTTTTTGAATCGAAATTCCAGATTTTGCCTGGAGATTCGGCAAAAAATGTCAGACGCGCACGACCTGTTTCGAGATTGTTTTGAAGAATTAATTGTAGAAGCGCGGCTTTGACCGTTTCTTCATCGAAATCTCGCAAATCAATCCCGAGTTTTACAGAATTTTCCCGCAATCTGCGCCAATGTTTTTCCCATAAAAAAGGTTTTGAATCGTAAATTGCCAGCGAAGTAAAAACGCCTTTGCCGTAAAGCGCGGCGGACGAAAGCGCGGAGATAGAAGTTTTTTCTGCCTGTTGAATTTGAAGATTGAATGAAACGGATTTATGCATAATTCAAAATCGCGGTTTGAATTAGCTGACGGCGCGTTGGCGTTGTTCCTGAAATTGCGGGAAAACGAGATGAAATGTCGTGCCTTCGCCGATTTTACTGTGCGCTTCGATGCTTCCGGCGTGTTCCTGCACGATGCCGTAGGAAACCGCCAAACCCAAGCCCGTTCCGCTTCCGACACCTTTCGTCGTGAAAAACGGGTCGTAGATTTTGCTCAGATTTTCGGGGGAAATGCCTTCACCAGTATCGGAAACCTCGATGACGACTTCGCCGTTTTCGTCTGATGAGGTCATCAAAGTGATTTTTCCGCCGCCGAACATTGCATCACGCGCATTGAGAATCAGATTCGTGAAAACCTGCTGCAATTTTCCGGCGTTGCCGAGAACTTTCGGGACGGTTTTTGAATAATTTTTGACGACCTCAATCTGCGATTTCCGCATCTGCGGTTCGAGTAATTGCAGAGTATCGTCGAGCAATTTATTAATGTCGATTGCGGTAAATTCGGTCGAATTTCCGCCGCGTGAAAAATTCAGCAGATTGCCCGCAATATTTGTCGCACGTTCGGTTTGCTTTTGAACTTTGAGCAAAAGCGCGTGTTTCGGGTCGGTGTCGGGAATCATTCCGAGAAGCATCTGTGTATAGCTCGAAACGCCCGTCAGAGGCGTGTTGACTTCGTGTGCGACACCGGCGGCAAGCAGTCCGATGCTTGAAAGTTTCTCGCTTTGTTGGAGCGTTTCTTCGAGCTTGACCCGCGAAGTGACGTTTTCGAGAACGATAATCGCACCCTTTTGATTTTGAGAAACCGAACGAAGCGGCGCAATCGCCACATTGAGAATTAAGGCTTTTCCGTCCGATGATTTTGTATAAAGTTTGTAGGCGTGACGAATTTCGGTCAGATGCCAGCGCGATTTGCCGAGGATATTTTCAAGATTCACGGCGAAAGCGCGGTCAAAAATATCTTCGACAACTTTTCCGATTGTTTCTTGGCGGCTCAAACCGAGCATTTCTTCAAACGTCGAATTACAGCGCGTGATTTTTCCGTTTTCGTCAACTGCGAGCAGTCCGACATTGACCGATTCGACGATTGATTCGTTAAATTCCTTCAAAAGCGCGAGTTCTTCGGCGCGTGTTTCCTGTTCCTGATAAAGCAGAGAATTTTCGACCGCGACCGCGACATAACCCGAAACCGTCCGCAAAATTTCCAAATCTTCGCTCGAAAGCAGCGAACCGTCCGAAGCGCGTCCCAAACCGATCACGGCAATCATTCGTCCGCGCACGACGCACGGAACATAATAATGAAGTTCCTGACGAACGATATTTTTTCCGTTGCCGCTGAATTTTTCGAGCTTGCCGTTAACTTCGTTTGAATTATCTTCTTCGTCCGAATTGATTTCCGATTCAAAAAATTCGAGTTCGTCGGCGCGGACAATTCCTTTTGCCGCGCTTTTTTGCCGAATCATCTGGCGAAAATCGCTCGGAACATTAAATTCTTCGCTGAGACCGATGGATTTGGCGAGTTTATAAAATTCAGGCGAATTTTCGTCTTCGACAAAAACGGCAACTTTTTCGACATCGAGAACCTGACGCAATCTTTCGGTCAGCGCGTTTAAAAGCGGTTCGAGCGCGGTTGTCGCCGAAAGAGTTCTGCCGAAATCCATCAAACTGTGGCGTAAATCGTAGCGTTCGCCGTAGAAAAATCGGTCGGCGCGTTCCTGTAAAAATTTCTTCAAAGGCTCGCTCAAAAGTACGATTCCAGCCATTGCAATAATCGCAATCAGAGCGCGCAGCGTAATTTCCGTTGTCGAAAGATTATTGCCGATGGCAAGGAAAACGAGTCCGAGCGCGACCGTGCCGATCATCATCGCAATTGCGACGGTTGTCAGCGCGTAAACGAGCGCACGGCGGACAACGACATCAACGTCCATCAAGCGGTAGCGAACAACCGAATGACCGAAGCTCAAAGGAATCAAAGCGAGCGGTAAAGTCGTCATTGCCGTACTGTAACCGTCTTCGGGCAGATAAATAAAGCGCCGCGCAATCTGGAAAATGACAATCGGAACAATCGCGGCAAGCGTTCCCCACATCGCCCATTTCAAACGCTGGCGAACAATCGTTTGTTTATTGCGCCAAAAGCGTCGAATCAAAACGCCCGTGCCGGCGGCAACAAAAATAACAAAATGATAAAAATTTGCCTGATAAAGATTCGGGAGTAAATTGTATTTATCAAGCAGCGGCGCAATCGAATCAATCAAATCCAATTTGAGCGCGATTTGCGGAATAATCGAGAAGGCAAAAATGGCGAATGTAATGAGGCTTGCGGGAATGTAAAGCAGAAAAGTCTGCCAGCGCGAATTGGCGAAAACCTCGCTTCTGACCGGATAACGCAAACAAAAATGCAGAAACAGCGGCGCGAAAAATGCAAAGGCGAGATTGTCCAAAAGATTGATTGCCAAATCAAAATCTTCGCCGAGATAGAGCGATTTATAGGCGTGAAAAACAAACGCCGCCAGACAAATTATCGCAAAATGCAGGACAAAAGGCGCGTGTCCGCCTTGTTTGAAAAGCACGAAAATTCCGACCCCGAGCCAGACAATTCCGACTAACGTCAGAAAAATTATCGGCGCAGTCCAACGCGGCTGCGTATCAATATTCCGTAAATCTGCAAAATAATAGTTGTTGGCGAAAGAATAAGAAGGTCTTTGGTAGAAATATGTCAGATTGCCGTTAACGCCTGCCGCTTCGAGATACATTTGAACATCGGCGGGCGAAGTGATTTCATCGGTTTTGTCGCCGTCCAAACCGATTCCGATGAGTTTGTCGCCGGTCGAAATACCGGCGCGGGAGGCGGCAAATCCGGGCAAAACCTTATCGGCGTAAATTCCGTTGTCGGCTCTTAATTGCCAATCAACGCCGTCGGTTGGCGGTAGTTTGTGCGTGGCGCGTTGCGACAAATTAAGTGCGCCGCCGACAACAAACAAAACTGTTGCCAAAAGCCAAACTAAACTCCAACTTGTCAGCACTTTACCTGTCATCGTCGCAAGGCAAACTTCTCCAAAAATTTTCGATGCAAACTACGTTCCATTTATTTCTTTTCAAGAAAAAGACTTAAACTTTGTCAAATCAGGTGTTTCCAAAAATATAAACGATTAATAACCGGCAAATTCATTCAGTTTTTTGCTTGGCATCCGAGAATTTGGAAACAAAAAAATCCAAAGCCAAAAACAATTGACTTTGGACAATAAATTTTTGGCGATTGCATTACTTAAAATCTGACCAAAATACCGCCACGCAAAATGCGCCGTTGCGATGAAAGTTTCAAACTTCCTTCTTCGGTGTTGACACCGGTTTGATTGTCGAACAGATTCCGCGCATCAATTATCGCTTCGGCGCGAATCGGCAAACCCAAAGTCGGCAGGGATTGCGTAACAAAAATGCTCAAACCCGGATCATAAATCGTCATTCTGCCCTGAAACGGGTCAATCGCAAAAACAGTCGCTTGCGGCGAAAAACGGAAAATCGTTTTAACCTGTGTGCCGGTTCGCAAATCGGCATCAAATTGACCGTAAAATGTTTGGAAATAATCGTTTTCAAATACATTGGACGGATTTGAAATTGCTTGCCCGGAAAGTTTTTGACCGTTGCCGAATGCGTAACCAGTCGAAGTGCTGAAAATTCCGTTCAGGCGGCGTGCATAAACTAATCTAAAGCCTTGTGCTTTGCCTTGTTGATTGGCAACAAACTTATCCGCTTCGCTGCCTAAAAAATCAATCGGCATATTTATCAAGCCGACTCCGCGACCGCTTGTTAAATCGAAAAATACGTTTGCTTCGATGGATGAACTGCCGTCTAAAATTCTTTCAACACCGAATTCAAACCGACTGCTTTTGTTCATCTGCGGCTTGTCATTTTCGACGACAAAATCCTGCACCGCAACGGGGTCGCGGAAAAGAACCTGTGTGCCTTCGAGTTCGATTGCCTGCGACCAGTTTTTTTCTTCGGTTTGCGTGGTGTAAGAAGTTCGCAGCCGTGTTCTCGAATTCAAATCAAATTGTAAACCGAGGCGCGGACTCAGCGAAAAATCGCTTCCCGCGCCGATAAAGCGCGAATAATCAAAGCCGAAAACTAAAACTACATTGTCCCTGACGCGCCATTCGTCCAAAGCCTGCACGGAAAATTGTCCGAGCGGTTTTTCCTGATTTTCGATTTTAACTTTGCCGAGTTTGGCAATCGAAGTATTAATTCTAACGAGATGCTCGTCGTTGAAACGGGTTTTTACATTTGCCTCAAATCTCTGCGGCGCGTTCGGACTCGTCGCGGTTTGTCCCGCCAAAACGATTTGTGTATTTTCGGTGACAGGCAAAAGCGTTGCAAAATTTGCGCCTACGAAAGTTTCGCCGTTTGAACTCGCGGCAAAAGTTTCGATAACGGTTTGCCCTCGCCGATTTAATTTTTCTTCGGTATCCGAAATGTCGGTAGTTTCTTCAGGCTGATTTTCGGCGATTGTCGCATTTTCATCCGTGACGGTTTCATCAACCGGAGTTTCGCCTTCCTGATTTTGATAGATCGAACTGCGGATTTGCGCGGCGCGGATTCGCCATTTTGAACTGCTCCGGTCGGTGCGTTTTTCGGGCAGAGTGTTGCCGCTTCCGGCGCGTTCGAGATTGAATTTGTAGTTTAATTCGGTTGAACGATTAACCTCAACCGATTTATAAGTGATTGGATTAAATCCTTGGGCGACTGCGAGAACCGTGTAAGTTCCGGGTAAAATTTTTGCCAGAAAACTTCCGTTTGCCGACGAGCGCACCTGTTTTAGAAGCTGTGATGTGCCGACTTTGAAGAAAGAAACATACGCATCGGAAATCGGATTGCCCGCTTCGTCGCGCACCGTTCCTTTGATGATTCCGAGAATTCCTTTCTTTTCGATAACCGCGCCGCGTGTTTCAAACGCGGAAGTAAAAAACGCGGAAAAGATAGTCAGCGCAACAAACAAAGTTTTTAGAACAAATTTCGGGGCTTCGGAAAAACTCATCTAAAAAAGCAACCTCCGCTTAAAAAACAAGTTACGGGGAAAACTTATTACAGGAGTGCTAAAACAAACACCTTGGTATTTTCTTTCGTAAAATCGAATGTGTCAAGCCTGCAAAGACAAGAACAGTTTGACCTCTATGATGCGCTTCACGCGTTTTAGTTTGCTTTGCGGGCAAAAATTTCTTCCTTTGTTTGGGCAATCAACTTGACAAAGTCTGCCTAACAGCTAGAATAAAAACTTGCTTTTCTTGCAAAAGCACGCGGAGATGTGGCTGAGCGGCTGAAAGCGGCAGTTTGCTAAATTGTTGAGGATCAAAAGTCCTCCACAGGTTCGAATCCTGTCATCTCCGCCATTTTTTATTTGGGATTTGCGATTTCGGATTTCGGAATTTTCGATGGCTATCAAATTTTTGGTTTGATAGCTTTTCGTGTTTTTACAGTATTTTATTCAACGCTTTGCGCTCTTTGCGTCTTTGCGTGAAAATTCTTTTATGACAACAAGAGTTAGATTTGCTCCAAGCCCGACGGGTTATTTACATATCGGTTCAGCGCGAACCGCGCTTTTTAATTATCTTTACGCTCGAAATGTCGGCGGAAAATTTCTTTTGCGGATCGAAGATACCGATATGGCGCGTTCGACTGACGAATCAACGCGCTCAATTTTGGAAGGCTTGGAATGGCTCGGTTTCGCGCCTGACGAAGAAATCGTTTTTCAGTCAAATAACGCCGACAAACATCGCGTTGCCGCGCTGAAGTTATTGGAAGAAGGCAAAGCGTATCGTGATTTTACGCCGAAAGCCGAACCGACCGACAAAAATATCAAGGATACGATTGCCGACCGTGCGCGTCAGAATCAAGGCGTAAAATCTATGCGCGATAATCCGTTTCGTGATTTGTCCAAAGAAGAATCCGACGCGAAAGCCGACGCGGGCGAGCCTTTTGCGATTCGTTTGAAAGTTGCCGAAAGCGGAAAAACGAGTTTTGAAGACGCGGTTTACGGTTTGAACGAACGCGATTATGCGGAAATCGAAGACCTCGTTCTTTTGCGTTCCGACGGTCATCCGCTTTATAATCTGGCGGTTGTCTGCGACGACATCGAAATGGAAATCACCGACGTTATTCGCGGTCAAGACCATCTGACGAACACGCATAAACAGATTTTGATTTACGAAGCCCTGGGCAAAACGCCGCCGAAATTCGCGCATCTTCCGCTGATTCTCGCTCCCGGCGGAAAGAAACTTTCAAAAAGAATTCACGGCGAAATCGTTTCGATGACGACTTATCGTGACGCGGGATTCTTAGCCGCTGCGTTTCGTAATTTTCTCGCACTTCTCGGATGGTCGCCGAAAAACGAGCAGGAAATTATGACTTTGGATGAACTGGTTCAAATATTTTCGCTCGAAGGAATTCACCGCAACAACGCGATTTTTAATTTCGAGCCGAACAACCCGAAACGCTGGACGGACGACAAGGCAATCTGGATGAACGCCGAATATGTCCGCACAATGCCGCTCGCCGAGCTTCTGCCGTTCGTCAAAGCCGAGCTGAAATCCGCCAAACTCTGGCGCGATGAATACGAAGACGACGATAAAGCGTGGTTTGAAAAGACGGTTGATTTAATCCGCGAAAGATTTTTCACGCTCAAGGATTTTTCGTCGCAAGGACGCGCATATTTTTCGGAAGATTTCGACTTTGACCAAACCGCGATTGATAAAAACTTGAAGAAATTTCCCGACCTTCAAACGTGGTTGCCCGAACTTGCGACGCGTTTTGAATCGGTCGAAGATTTCACGCACGATCCGCTTTATGAAACGGTTTCCAAATTCGCCGAAGAAAAAGGCACGAAAACCGGTGTCATCATGAACGGCGCACGCGCACTTCTGACAGGTCTCGCGGTCGGACCTTCGATGCTCGCGGTTTTTGAAACAATCGGTAAGGAACGCTCGATTTTAAGACTCAAAAGCCAAATCGCTTGGAATTTGTAGATGAATAACGAAACAAGTAATGAAATTTGTAATGAATGTGGAGAGTCCGTCAAGTTTGGGACAGGTTTGTTTGTAAATCGCGTCATAGATTTTAATTCGGAAGACGAAAGAGAAGAATTTGGCAAACCTTTTCCAAAAGGTGATTTTATTTGTCCACTTTGTGAGGAAGAAATTCAGAGTCGGCATAGTTAAAAATCAGTATAGTGAGCGGTAGCGAACAAGTTTCACTTTAATCAAGATTGAGCGACGAGGTGTTCGCTACCGCTCACTATACTGATTTTGTTGCCAATTTATCTTGATTTGTGTAAGTTATGAGATTTCGACATTCAGCCGGATTTGGCAAGCGAATTGAGTTTTGGATTATCGGGCAAATGCTGAAGGAAGGTTTAGATGTTTACATTCCTTTGGTTGACGATAATGCAATTGACGCGGTTGTTCGCCGACCTGATGGTTCTTTCGTCGAAGTTCAAATAAAGGCGCGTTCAAAAGATGTTGTTGAAGGCGATGCCGCACTTTTTGCCGCGATTCCGCACGAACTGCGGGAAAATTATTGGTTCGTATTTTATTCTGAAAGACTTGAAACGATGTGGATTTTAAGTTCCGAAGAATTTATCACTGAATCTTATCAAAATAAAACAGGTAAGAATGTCGGAAAACGAATTCTATGCTTCAATGGCAAAAAGAAAAATAAGACGACAGGAAAAATTGAAGAACCCATTAAACCACAATTTCAAAAATATGTTTGTAACGATTTCAAAAGATTGATAGAAGATGTCTGATTTTCAAATTCAAAAAGCCGTTGAAGAAAATATTCCGCAAATCATCGCGCTGATGCGTGAGTTTGCTGAATATGAAAAACTTCTGGAATATCTTGAAGTGACGGAGGAACGCCTCGAAATCGCACTTTTCGGTGATGGAAAAGTTGCCGAGGCGATTATTGCTTTGGACGGCGAAACGGTTATCGGCTACGCGGTTTTCTTTCCTTATTTTGCGACTTTTCGCGGTCAGCGCGGAATTTATCTCGAAGATATTTTTATTACAAAACGGGTGCGCGGGCGCGGTGTCGGCGAAATGATGCTCAAATATATCGCCAAAATCGCCAAACAACGCGGGTTTGAACGGATTGATTTTCAGGTTTTGGAATGGAACGCGCCCGCCATCGGCTTTTACGAACGCTTGGGCGCAGAGCGCAACGACGACGAAAGACATTTCAAATTCTCCGACGAAGCCTTTCAGAATCTCGCGCTTTAAATTGTCATCAGTAAAGCGAGCGGTAGCGAGTCCGCTTTTTATTCAAAAATTCCCCTCGTAAAGATGTTCGCTACCGCTCACTCTACTGATTTTTTTATATTCAGCGTTCTAATCAAACGATGCAGGTTCGTCGGGTGAAGTCCGAGCAATTTGGCGGCTTCGGTGTAGTTGCCGTCCGTCTGTTCGAGCGTTTTGACGATTAGATTTTTCTTCATTTCGTTGACCGCTTTTTGATATTCCATGACAGGCACTTCCGCGCTTTCGGTTTCGAGAATTGATTCGGGCAAATCTTCGGGCAAAATCAGTTCGGTATTGCCGAGAACGACAGCGCGTTCAATCGCGTTTTCGAGTTCGCGGACGTTGCCGGGGAAATCGTAATGCGTCAATAAAGTTCGCGCTTCTCTGGAGATTCCCGCGACCCTTCGTTTGCATTTCTGGCTGTATTTCGTGACGAAATAATCTGCGAGCAGCGGAATATCTTCGCGGCGATTGCGAAGCGGCGGCATCACGAGCGCGACGACATTCAGACGATAATATAAATCCTCGCGGAAATTCCCGCGTTTGATTTCGTTTTCCAAATCACGATTGGTCGCGGCAATCACGCGCACGTCAACTTTGATCGTCCGCGTTCCGCCGACGCGCTCGAATTCGCGTTCCTGAAGCACGCGCAGGAGTTTTGCTTGTGTGGTCGGCGACATTTCACCGATTTCATCGAGAAAAAGTGTGCCGCCGTCGGCGATTTCGATCTTGCCTTTCTTCTGCTGAATAGCGGTTGTGAACGCGCCGCGCTCGTGTCCGAAAAGATCCGATTCAAGCAGATTTTCCGACAAGACGGCGCAGTTTATGGCGACAAAAGGTTTGGAATCGCGCTCGCTGTTTTCGTGAATCGCGCCCGCGACAAGCTCTTTGCCCGTGCCGCTCTCGCCGCGAATCAGAACGGTCGCGTCCGTTCGCGCAACCTTCTCGATAAAGCGGAAAACCTTCTGCATCGGCGCACTTTCGCCAATCATATTATGTTCGAGATTGATCTCCTCACGAAGCCTCCGGTTTTCGCTGCCGAGCCATTCGAGATGTTTGATGTTTTCCAGAATGACCGAAACAATCCCCGCGACGGCAATCAAAAATTGCAGATGATTTTCGTCAAAACCGTTTGCCGGATTGCTCGTGTCGAGATAAATAATTCCCGCGATTTTTTCTTGAATCGTGAGCGGCGCACAAAGCAGCGAATCGGTCTGCGACGCAAGCAAACTTTCCGCTCGGTTATAAGTTTCGTTTGTGCCGACATTACGGCATAAAATCGCCGCTTTTTCGACGATAACCTGTTCGGCGACCGTTTGGCTGATTCTGATCGGCTGATTTGTTTCGCCCGATTTGTTGCGGCTGAAAGTAGCCGTGATGTTTTCGAGATTTTCTTCCAGCAAAAGAATCGCGCCGCGCATTGCCGGAAGTGCGTCGAAGATGGCATCGAAAACGGCTTTTTGCAGAGTATTCAAATTGTGCAGTTTGCCGAGTTCGATATTTAAATTCAGTAACGCACTCAAATTACGCGCCGCTTTGTCGTTCGTCGCGAGCGATGCCAAAACCTGCGCGGAATTCAAATAAAGTGCGTCTTTTTTCTCAAGCCGAATCGTCGAACCGGCGTTCATCTCGCTTCCGAACTCAACCAAATTCGGGATCAAATCATTTTCCGTTTCGTATTGAAAAAAGATGAATAAAACATCGCCGAGCGTGATGCGGTCGCCGTGCGTGATCGTTTGTTCCTTAACCGCCGCGCCATTGACAAAAGTTCCGTTAAAACTCTCAAAATCAATTATCGTAAAGGTTTCGCCGTCGCGTTTAATCAAACAATGCTGACGCGAAATTGAACGATCGGGAATCCGTATATCATTGGTTTTATCGCGCCCGACGCTCGTTTCGCTCTCTTTTAAAGCAAAAACAGAGCCTTCAAAAGAGCCTGAAATAGCAATCAGTCTGGGATTCATCATATATCGGTTTAATTAAAGAGATTGTTTAAGTAGAGAGATCGAAACAATTTATAGATATAAATTTAAACAGGTCAGAACCATTTGCGCCTACGGAATGGTTTAACTTTAGCTATTACAATATTTGGCTTAAACCGCCCGCTACCGCAGACGGTTCTGACTCGTTCGGCATTTATAAAATAATTCAGTCTTTTTACTTAACACGAATAATTTATCACATCTTTTCGATTATTGAACTCAAACTAAACTTTTTGAATATCAAAACTGACATTTCCAGTGTGTCAATTCTGATACTGATTTAACTCATAAACGGGTAAAGCGATTTTCTACGATTCAATTTAGATGAGGTATTTATTGGAAAGTGACGAAAAAGACCGATTTGGCACGCGAGTCGCAATATAGAAATTGCGAGATGGCTGATTCAAAGGACAGGCAACCAAAGTTCAGTCAAAACTAACCCCCGAAAAATCGCTCAACTCATGACTGTTCGTTAATTGTGCTTACGTTCAGCTTGAAACCGGAAGTTCGCCTCACCTTCTCCAAGAAATGTTGGGTAAAGTCTTATTCGCCAAATGTGACTAAACTCAACATTTCCCCTTTTTAAATCTGCAGATCAAACCGAAAACCAAACAATAAAGAAAAATAATTTTGAAGAGTATTGGATGTTTAGTTATGGTTTTGAATTAACTATAAGGTAAAATTAATTCACAAATCGTAGAATAATAAAAATCTAAACTGGATCAAACGGAGAATTAAAGATGAACAACGGCAGATACACGCCAAAACCCGAACATAAATTTACTTTCGGACTCTGGACGGTCGGCAATCGCGGCGCAGACCCGTTCGGAACGCAAGTCAGGGAAAAAAAATCGCCCGTCGAGCTTGTTGAATTGCTCGCCGAAGTCGGCGCGTTTGGCGTGAATTTTCACGATAACGATTTAGTTCCGATTGACGCAACTGCCGCCGAACGCGACGCAATCGTCAAAGATTTTCACAAGGCTTGCGACGATAATGGAATAAAAGTTCCGATGGCAACGGTCAATCTTTTTTATGAACCTGTTTTCCGCGATGGCGCGTTTACGGCAAACGATGCGCGGGTTCGCGCTTACGCTGTTCAAAAGACGATGCGGGCGATGGATTTAGGCGCGGAATTCGATGCGGAAACTTTTGTTCTTTGGGGCGGACGCGAAGGCGTTGAAACCGATGCCTGCCGCCGCACCGACGAAGCCATCAAGCGTTTTCGTGAATGTTTGAACTATCTTTGCGAATACAACAAGGCGCAAAACTACGGCTACAAATTCGCGCTCGAAGCGAAACCGAACGAACCGCGCGCCGATATTTATTTTCCGACAACGGGCGCATATCTCGCTTTTATCGAAACGCTCGACCACAAGGAAATGGTCGGCGTAAATCCCGAAGTCGCGCACGAACAAATGCCCGGACTTTCGATGATGCACGCCGTCGCGCAGGCTTGGGAAGCCGGAAAACTTTTTCATATTGATTTGAACGACCAATATCCGGGACGCTATGACCAAGATTTGCGTTTCGGTTCGGTCAGCCCGAAACAATCTTTCTGGCTCGTCAAATTTCTCGAAGATGTCGGCTATGACGGAATGCGCCATTTCGACGCGCACGCCTATCGCACGGAAGATTACGAAGGTGTCAAAGAGTTTGCACGCGGCTGTATGCGGACTTATCTGATTTTCAAAGACAAAGCCGAGCGTTGGAACAATCACGAAGAAATTCAGTCAATCCTCGCGGAAATCGAAGAAACCAACAAGGACAATAAAGTCGGAAAATTCAGCGCGGAAGGTTCGGCAAATCTGTTAGCCGAAGAATTCGACCGCGTGGAAATGGCTTCAAAAGGCTTGAAATACGAACGGCTCGACCAATTGACAATGGAAGTTTTGCTCGGCGTTGATTAATTTAACGTCAGGCGCGGAATCAGAAAACCTTTGAAATAATTGCAGATTGAAAGCTGATGATCGCTCAACCTGATTTATCAATTATTCATTATTTCAGAAGGGCTTTGCACAAAAACTACTTAAAAACTGTATTTTGATGAAATCATTTTACATTCTGCATTATTAATCAATAAATACCTGTCAAATAATGTAAAATGCACAATGTATAATTGATAATGTTCGGTTCAAACGAGCCTGATTCCTTAGTTTTTGTGCAAAGCTATTTCAGAAGTTCATTGTCTTTCATCCTCACGCCTATTCAAGTTCTTTTTGTCCCGAACTGTGGTGCGTTTTAAGTAATTTTTGTGCCAACCCGAAAATTATACGAAATCAAGTTGAATAGTGCGTATTGTCAGAACCGCCTGCGGTAGCGGGCAGGTTTGTCGCACAACATTTACCCGCCCGCTACCGCAGGCGGTTCTGACCTGTTGAATACGCACAACTTCATTTGAATCGGTATTAGTAAAAAGTTCGGGTTATATTTATGTTAGACAGACGGCTCGAGATTAAGAAAAATATCTTCTTCCTCGGTTCTGAGCAGCTGGCAAACGGGAATGTTGTTGGCATCCGTGACTTCAACTTCGTAAACTATTGCTGCGGTCGTGTTAAAAGTGCTGACCGTCCAACCGCCGCTGACTGAATTTTCTTCCTCGGTTATCTGAAAATAATCATTGGTCAAATCAACCGAAATTTGCAGTTTATAATTATTGCCGTCGGCAACTTCCTGAATGGTGAAAATATTATTCTTGCCGGAATCCTTAAAAGCGAAAGTTAAAGGATGCGCCATCGAAGAAGTTTGACAAAATTGAAGCCCCGCGCCCATTTCGCCGACCGCGATTGATTCAATATAACTGACGGTAAAAGCGGAATCAGACTCAATCCATTGGTTCGGCTGAGATTGATATTGTTCTGTAACTTGAAAAAGGCTGTCTGCCTGGATTTCGATTTCCTTTGCAATAATTCCGCTTCTTCCGCCTCTGATAATGACCGGAACAGATTGTTGCACCTTATTTATTGACATAGTTTTTTTCCTCTGTATTTTTATAAAATTTTACGATTTGGAGAGTATTTCCAATTGATTCAGATAAACTTGAACATCGCGTCTGGCAAGATAAGTTTGATAGTTTTTCGCGCCGAGTATTTTCTCTGTTTCTAGTAAAAGCTGTTTTCCTTGCAGCGCACAATCGTTCGCTTTTGCTTTGTCGCCAAGAGTATAAATTGCTTGAGCGGCAACCGCCAAACTTTGCCATTGTGTCGAAATGTTACCCGAATTTACAAAACTTTTTTGTAATTCGAGAAAAATATTTAATGATTCTTGTGTTTCGCTGTTTGCTAAAAGCGTTTCGGCAAGCGCGAGTTTAGATTTTAAAAGCAAATGCGCCATTCCTGTCTTTGCTGCTTCTTCGACCGCTTTTTGACATAATTCCTTGCCAATTTTTTTTGCGCCCGAACGCGAATTTGCCAATCCTTTTATAAAAGTCGCCTGCACGAAAATTTCGCCTGATTGGGCGCCGCTTAAATCAATTGCTTTTTGACTTTCCGCGAGCGCGGATTTGTAATTTTGTACGCTTAAATCGCTTTGCGCCTTAACGAGATGCGTCCACGCCAATAATTGTTTATCGCCGCTTTCGGGTTTTCCGGCAATTGCCGCCGCCGATTCAAGCGGTTCACGCGATTCCGCATAGCGTCCGAGTTGCCACAATGCCTGACCGCGATTTAACAAACTGTAACCTGTTTTTGATTCCAGCCCGAGTGATTTGCTGATTTTAAGGCTCTCGTCATAATGTGTGAGCGCGTCCGTAAATTTTTCCTGATGAATCAACGCCAGACCAATAGCTGTGTGCGTGTAATATATCAAAGATTTATCGTCCAATTCTTTGGCAATTTGCATCTGTTCTGAAAATGCTTTGATTGCCGCATCGTAATTACCGATTTGGTCGTTCGCATAACCGCTCACGAGTTGGGCTTGCAGAGTTTCTTTGCGAAAATTGTTTTTTTGATAAAATTCGAGCGCGGGTTCGATAAATTTAATCGCTTCAGCCGCTTTGGTTTGTTGCAGATACAGACTTCCGAGCGATAAACTTGCGCGGGCTTCGACTTTTTGCCATTCGTTCGTTTTGGCGCGTCCGAGTGCCAGTTTGAATTTACTTTCCGCTTCGTCGAGCTTCCCGCGTGAGAAATAAATGTTCCCGACATCAATCAAACCGACGGTCGCCAAATTGTCGAGCTGTTCGTTACGCGCAATTTCGATGGCTTGGTCGGCGTATTTTTGAGCCGATGATTTGTCACCCGATCCTTCTGTGATACTGCTCAAATTAAGCAGAGATTTGACTTGAAGCGAAGCGTTTTTTGTTACCGTCGCAATCTCGTTGGCGCGTTTCATCTTTTCACTGGCTTCGGGAAATTTCTCCTGAATATTTAAAAGATAACCGCGTTGATAGAAAACTTCCGCCACGCCGTCGTAGTCGCTCTGCGCGTTATAAAGATTTTCCGCTTTCGCAAAATTTTCGTTTGCCTTATCGGTTTCCTGCTTTCGTCCGTAAAGCATTCCGAGTCTTAAAAATGCGGCGGCAAATTGAGCATCGCGTGTGCCTGCTTCGGCGTAATTTTCAATTGCCGAATCCGTTTGGTCGCTTATTTCAAAAGCGCGGGCTAAATCGAAATAAGCGTGCTTTTTATCATTTTCGGCAGTTTTTTCGACAATTTGACGATAATTTTCAATCGCGCCCGTATAATTTCGGCTGACGGTCGCGGCAACGGCTTGCAGATTTAATTGATCTGTTTCCGACAGATTTGAAAAAGTCGGCGCGAGTTCCGTAACTTTGAGAATTTCCTTCGTCGCTTTGTCTTCATAGCCCAATTCGGTTAATGCTTCGGCAAGCCGTGCGTGGGCGAGCGGAAATTGGTCGTTTTGCCGAACCGCGTTTTCGAGCAGTTTTTTCGCTTTGTAATAATTGCCGTTGCGAAGTGCCGTCAGTCCTTCGTTAAAACTCGTCGGCGCTTCGGCGGCGGTTCGCCACGAAAAAACTTTTCGCAAAGTGCCGTTTGTCGCAAACAGCACGGCGGCAATTGTCAGAACGACAAAAACCGCCGCGAAAATACGGTTTCGTTTAAGAAAATGCGGGATTGCCGAAAGTGATATGACGGAAGCGGGTTTTGAATCAACGGAAACTTCCTTCGACTTTACGGAAAATATCTGCGTCGGCGAATCAATCGGGACAGTTTCCAAATCTCTGATTAATTCCTGAATGGTTTGATACCGGTTTTCGGCTTTTTTGGAGAGAGCTTTGAGCGCAACTTCGTCAAATTCGGGCGAAATCGAAAGATTGACCTGTGACGGCGGCAACGGATCGTCTTTAATCACCTGAGCGCAGATTTCCGCGAAATTTTTGCCTGCAAAAGCCGGCTGACCCGAAAGACATTCGTAAAAAACCGCGCCGAGCGAGAAAATATCGCTCCGGCGGTCAACCGACGAGCCGAGCAGTTGTTCGGGCGACGAATACGAAGGCGTTCCCATAAAAACGCCTTCGCGGGTTTGCGTAAATAATTCGGAAGATGCCGACGAAAGACTTTTGCTGTTGTAGCTGTCGGCATCGAGCAGTTTTGCCAGACCGAAATCGAGAACTTTGACTTCGCGGCGTTCATTGATAAAAATGTTCGACGGCTTTAAATCGCGGTGAACGATGCCGTGTTCGTGCGCTTCGGAAAGCGCGCGGGCAATTTGTTTGATAATCTCGACGCATTCCGTGACGGTCAGTTTATTTTGCCGCAAAACATCGGAAAGATCATTGCCCTTGACGTATTCCATCACGAGATACGGCAAGCCGCCCAAGGTTTCGCCGTAATCATAAACCGAAACGATATTCGGATGATTCAAGGTCGAAGCGAGCCGCGCTTCGCGCAAGAATCGCGTTTTATATTGAGTGTATTCGGGCGTGGCGGAATTTTTCAGAGATTTAAAGGCGACACGTCTGCCCAGAACGGTATCTTCGGCGAGATAAACCACGCCCATACCGCCTTCACCGAGTTTTTCGAGAATCAGATACTGGGAAATTTTTTGTCCTATCATTGGAGATTTTAATACTTAAATCAGTATAGCGAACGGTAGTGAGCATTTGTTCGCCCAAAATTTTCAAAAGGAAAAGTGTTCGCCATCGCGCACTATACCGATATTTGTTAGTTAGTTCATAAATCCTAAGTTCGAGGTCGGGAAATTATTAATAAACGGAAAAACGAGCGACATCTCGGCATCGTTTAATCCAAACCAACGCGCCAGTGTCGCCGCGTACATTTCGACCGAAACCGTCGGCACAAAGCGTCCGCGATTGCTGACATCGTCGGGTCCGTTATTAACGAGCGTCGGGAAAATCGAACCGTTCGCGGTTGGTCTGCCGTAGAAATTTCCACCCAGAACGGCATCGCCCATCACGAGATGATGTCCAGCCCAAGCGTGGTCTGTGCCGACATTTCCGCCCGTTCCTGCCGGATTCAGCGTGCGGTTGAAATCGGACATCGTAAAGGTCGTCACTTGTCCCGAAACGCCCTGCGCGACCGTTTCATCATAAAATGCCTTGAGTGCCTGACTCAACTGCATAAATAAATTGCCTTGACCGTTAATTTGACCACTGTGCGTATCAAATCCGGGAAGCTGAACGAAAAAGATTTGACGGCTCATATTGAGCGGTGCGCGGAATTTCATTATTTTCGCCACCTGTTTCAATTGATTGCCGAGCGTTGTATTCGGAAAAGTAACCGTCAGAGTCGGATCGGTGCTGAGTTGTTCACTGACGTTAACGGCTTGCTGGGTTAAAAATGCGGTGCTTTGAATTAATGTTTTGTCCAAATCTTCAGTCCGAATGTGCCGCATCGCAGTCTTTCGCGCCAATTCGTCGCTCGTTGTGCCGAAGCCGTTGAGCGTTAGAACCAAATTTAAAGGTGTCGGCGAAGGTTCGACGATCAGCGGCGAACTTGTCACGCCATTGCTGAAAACCGTTACGCCCGCGACCGATGTAACCATCGGAATTGCCGCACCGCCGTTGATTCCGGCAGTTCGGTCGGCAAGCCGTCCGCCCCAGCCGGTCGTCGAAGTATTATTGGAAATCGCCGTGCGGAATTGGGCAACCTGATCGGAATGCGAAAAAAGTTGGTCGGGACGCGGCGCACCCGATAAATATTGCGCTTTGGTCAGCGGTTGAACGAGTGTTCCGACATTGGAAACGACCGCAAGTTTATTCTGTCCCCAAAGCTGATGAAGTTCCGCGAGCCTCGGATGCAAGCCGAATTCCAGACCCAAAGACGGCGGCATCATTGACAAAAGATCAGCTTGCGGAATTGCCAAACCCTGCGCCGAACGCGCCGCGCTGTATTCTGCATAACCTGCGTTGTATTTCGGCACAATCGTATTGTTGCTGTCGTTGCCGCCGCTCAGAAAAACGCAAACCAAAGCCTTATAATCCGCGCTTCCGTTTTCCGTTTCGTCTTTTTTCTGCGCCAACGCGCTGACCAGTCCGAAATGCGACATTTGCGTGGCAACCGCCGCCATCGTCAAAGCCCGACAAGATTTTCCGATAAATTCTCTTCTTGATTTTTTCATCTTTTTACTCTCAAAAACTTATCTTTGCACCTGAAATTGAGCCGATGTGGCAACCAAATAAAGCGCGGTTCGCGCCCGTTTTAACGAATCTGTCGGCGCAACCGCCTGAACTGCCGTCAAAATATGACCGCGCACTTGCGGCGACATCGAGCCGTGCAGAATTTCCGTGTTGATCGTATTAACCAGAAGCGCACCGCTGGCATCCGACGAAGCCAGCGACTGCCACCGCGAAAGGTCTATTTTTGTTCCGCACGGCGCGTCGCCCGTTCTGGCGATGCCTGCTCCGAAAATCATCTGATTGACAAAATTCGGACGCTTCAAAGCCGTTCCGGTCGAAAAAATTCCGAATTCCGGCGCGTGCAAATTTGTATTTTGCAGTGTGTAATCCAGCGGATAATAGTTGAAAACGCTCGGCGGATTGAAAACGTCCTGATCGAGAACGAGAGTTGAGCCATTTAAAACGCCGTCGCTCTGGTTGTTGCAAGTTCCCGAAGCATTCAAATTTGCCGTCGGATTTGCAGGACGCAAAATATTCGTGACAAACAACACGGGTTCGCGCAAATGACCGTAATCGGGATCGGTTTTCAGATTTCCACGCGCTTCGGGATCGGTCAAAATTGCCCGCACAACCGCTTTCAAATCGCCGCGAATACCTTGACCGTTATCGTTAAAAACAGCCGAAATGCGACCGACATAAGCCGGTGTCGGATTGCTCGTAACAAGCTGTTGAATCAAAATTTTACCGATAAACGGCGCGACATTCGGATGATAAAAAACATTGTCCAGAGCCATTTCCAAATCTTGTTCCGGAGTTAATCCGGCGGGAATTATCGAAACCGCTCCCGGATAATTCAGAATTTGTTTCTCCGTCGTGTCGTGATTTGCCGCATTTAACACCATCGGGTCACGCAAATTGCGAATTCCCGATTGCGAATTCGGACAGCCCTGACCGCAAAACGTCCAGCCGGTAAAGACTTTCGTAAATCCGTTGACTTCCGCTTGCGTGTAGGTTGCGAGCGGATTGCCTTGTCCGTCGCGCTGAATCGTGCCGTCCTGATCGAGCATATAAAGCCCGATGCTGAATAGCTGTAAAATCTCGCGGGCATAATTTTCGTTCGGATTCTGACGCGTCGAAATTGCCATATCGAGATAATTTCCCATTGCCGGATTGAGTGTCATTTCGCGCATCAAATCGCGGTAATTGCTGAA
Organism: Acidobacteriota bacterium; assembly: GCA_031412675.1. Classification (GTDB taxonomy): domain Bacteria; phylum Acidobacteriota; class Blastocatellia; order Pyrinomonadales; family Pyrinomonadaceae; genus JAFDVJ01. Next base: position 26,616 of record JANODL010000115.1, read on the forward strand.
GGCGTTGCGGTCTAAAGTCCGGATATACGGCAGCATTCCCGAAGGCTGCACCGTTTCGCGTCCCGAAACAACCCAGATTTGACTCAAAGCCCACGAAACGCGGCGGCGAAGCTGTTGATCTTCACCATAGAGTGCTTCGCGGAAAAACCAATTTTGCAGCGGATACATCGAATAATTGTCGCGCAGACAGTTTCCCGTGCAGGTAGTCGGGATGTTCGTCGGTTGCGGAGGCAGATTCGGATAGGGAAATGTCGAATAACGAATCGCGCCGCCGGCATCGCGTTTTTCTTCCGTCTGCTCGTTAATCCACGTCGAAATTCCGACGCGCCGCAGACGCATTTCAAGCGTCGGGTTCGCGCCGAACGTCGCCTGTTCCATAAAGCGCACGCGGTCGCCTGCCCACGGCAAACTTCCGAAATTCTGCACTTCGCCGGTCGTCGGCGGTTTTTCGGGCATCGGCGTTGGAACGCTTCCAGCGTCGTCATTCGGTTTCTGACTTTCAAAACCGACGGACACGCGTACGCGATTGCTCGAAACTCCGCGCCAGTTTGCTCTGACCAACACATCGCCGACGTTTTCCATCGCGTTGTGAAGTTTGACCGTCAAAGCATAAACCCAAGGGCGTTCGGCAGTCGGCTCAAACGAAACGATTTGCAAAGGATAACGATAACCTCTTGCGTCTTGTGCGTCAACGCGAAAAGCATTTGCGCCTTCGTCGGGCAAAAGACTGAGATTCGTCACAAAAACCGTGATCCGCGTATTTTTGCCGGCTTGAAAAAGCTGCGGCGAAAAATCATAACCTTTGCGTGTTGATTTTGCCGTTAAAGCACGGGTCGAATCAGGCTGACTGATTAAAATCGGCGCATCTTCGGGCAAAACTTGGGCGGAAATTATGATTGACGCGGAAAAAATGCAGAAGCAAATACAAAATATTTGCGAAAGAATAAAAGGGAAAGAAAATCTTTTCATCGAATTTTCCTCAAAAACTTTGAACAAACAAATTTACAAACTGTTATAGAATTTACGCAACTGCAGGAATAGTTTGCAATTTTATATTATTTTTCACTTGAAAAGCAATATTTATACTCATTTTTATTGACAACCCGGGCATTATGATTTTAACTTTGAAGTCATTGCTAATAAACATTCCGAGTCTGAATCGAGAAAATCAATGTCGAAAATGTCCATTTTAAATAACGCGAAATTTTGGTTTGCCGTTTCTTTTGTTCTGTTTGCAACGCTTTTATCTACGATATTTTCAGGTAGAATTTCGGCAGATGTCAGCCAAACCGAATCTCTTCAGGGCGTTATCCGCTACAGCGAAAATTTCGACGGTGTGACGGCTCCGCAGATTCCGAACGGCTGGACGGTTTCATCGTCGGGCGCGGGTGTCAATTTTGTTACCGTCACGAATTTTAATCACACCGCGCCGAACGCGATTTTTTCGCCGAACACTTCTGCGGCAGGTTTGTCGGAAATAACTTCGCCGCCGGTTTTGGTAACAAGCACGCGAACCATTCTGAATTTTCGGCATAAATATTCGGTTGAAAACACCTGGGACGGCGGCGTTTTGGAAATAAAAATCGGCAACGGGCAGTTTCAGGATATTCTGGTCGCGGGCGGCACGTTTCTGGCGGGTGGTTATACTTCGACTTTGAATACTTCGCCCAATCCGCTTGCCGGACGGTTGGCGTGGAGCGGCGCAACGCAGGTTGATTTTTTGCTGACTTCGGTTCAGCTTCCCGTCAGCACATTCGGGCAAAACGTCCAATTTCGCTGGCGGCTCGGTTCAAACGATAGTTTTGCGAGTCTCGGCTGGTGGATTGATTCGGTCACGCTCGAAAACATTGCGACGGGCGCGAACACAAATTCAATCAGCATCGCCAGTTCAGGTACGGCAAATCCGTATCCGGGCAGTATTCAGATTGCGGGTTTGACGGGTTTGGTGACGGGTGTCAGCGTCAATCTCGAAAACTTTTCGCACACCGCGCCCGACGATGTTGATATTTTACTGGTTGCGCCGAACGGCAGAAAGATTGTTTTGATGTCGGATGTCGGCGGAAACGCAGTGGTCAACAATCTTTCGATGACCTTTACCGATTCGGCGGCGGCGGCTTTGCCCGATAATTCGGCGTTGACTTCGGGGATTTTTAAACCGACGAATTTCGACGAAACGGACACCTTTCCGTCGCCCGCGCCGCAAGGGAATTTGACGGGTTCGACGCTCGGCGCGTTTTACGGGACAAATCCGAACGGCACTTGGTCGCTTTATGTCGTGGACGACAACGGCGACAATGCGGGAACGATTGCGAGCGGTTGGAATCTCGATATTCAAACTTCGATTAATGCGTGTCTTTTCAGCATTTCACCGACCGTGCAAGCATTTTCATCAAACGGCGGAAGCGGAAATTTTCAGATAACTCTGCCGACGAGTTGCGGCTGGACAGTTTCGACGAACAATTCTTTTATCACGATTAATTCGCCGACGAGCGGTGTCAGCAATTCGACCGTGAATTTTACGGTCGCGGCAAACACGGGCGGAGCGCGGACGGGTTTGATAACAATTACTGACGGCGTTAATTCGCGGACTTTTCAGGTTCAGCAAGGTTCGGGTTGTCCGACCTCGCTCGCGCAAACAACTTTGAGTTTCACGGCTTCGGGCGGAAGCGGAAATGTTGCGGTGACGGCGGGCGCAGGTTGTCCGTGGCAAGCAGTGACGGCGGCTGATTGGATCGTCGTAACTTCCGTCCAGCAAACAGGCAGCGGCGCGGCAACATTTAATGTTTTGCCGAATTCGACGCGCAACTCCCGAAGTGCGATTGTGACCATCGGCGCACGAACTTTGACCGTCAATCAAGCCGGAATTTCCGCGCCGAAATTCGATTTCGACGGCGACGGCAGGAGCGATATTTCAGTCTATCGAAACGGAACTTGGTATTTACAGCAAAGCACGAACGGCACGGCAATCGCGCAATTTGGTCTGGCAACCGATAAAATCACGCCTGCCGATTTTGACGGCGACGGCAAAACCGACATCGCCGTTTTTCGCGATGGCGTTTGGTATGTTCTGCAAAGCTCGAACAATCAATTTTTCGCCGTTCAATTCGGAATCGCGGGCGACGTTCCCGTTCCTTCGGATTTCGACGGCGACGGACGCGCCGAACTCGCGGTTTTCCGCAGCGGAGTTTGGTATTCTTTAAATCTTGTCAACAACCAGACAACGACGACTCCATTCGGATTGGCGGACGATAAACCCGTCGCGGCGGATTACGACGGCGACGGCAAGACGGATTTAGCCGTTTATCGCGGCGGAACTTGGTATCTGCAACGCTCGACGCTCGGTTTCGGTGTAATTCAATTCGGACTGGCGAACGATAAACCTGTCGTTTCAGATTACGACGGCGATGGCAAAGCCGATCTAGCCGTCTATCGCAACGGCGAATGGCATATTTTGTCGAATTTCCAAAATTATTCGTTCGCCCGATTCGGCTTGGCAAGCGATATTCCCGTCGCGGCGGATTATGACGGCGACGGCAAAACGGATGTCGCGGTTTATCGCAACGGAATTTGGTATATTCTGCAAAGTTCAAACAATGGAGTTTCCGCCTTTCAATTCGGACTCGCGGGCGATAAACCCGTTCCGGCTGCGTTTTTACCTTAAAAATTGTAAAAAAAAAGCGGTTGAAATAAAAAGATTTGCGCCTGAAGCACAAAGCAGATTATTATATTGAGCAAAAAATAAGCTGAAGCGTTTTTTGTTCTCGAAACCAACAAATGAAAAATCCGCCATTTCCTTGCCGATTTCGAGTTCTGCGCGCAGATATTCGCTTTTATAAAAGGTTTCTGGAGGGCTGTCAGGAATTTTGTGTAATATGATTATCCGACAGTCCCAAGTTTTTCACCCAAATACGGACTATTTAGCTCAATAACGTGAGTTCGAGATAAGGAATTTGCCGATTGGATCACAGGCTGCCAGCCTGCCACGCCGCTTGCAAAGCGGTGTCACAAACTTCGATTTTCGGCAAGGTTGAATAAACTCAGACGTTTTGAGCGTTTTTCAAACGCTTGCAGGCTGGCAGCCCGCGCTCCATTCTTATCCCGAACTGACGTTCAATAACTATTTCTTTAGTCTTACAAGCTCTTTTATTCACTCAAAATCTTCTGAATTTCCTTGGCGTATTTCGTGCTTTCTGCGTCGTTTGTGACAAATTCGATTTGTTTTGCCGAAGCCGCGCCCAAGCCTAATTCGACGGCGCGGGCAATTTGCGCTTGTTCAAAGAT